>CAVZKL010000001.1:0-10790 GCA_963775895.1 Candidatus Bathyarchaeota archaeon
CACGGGGTTTGTGCTGGGTTGCTGGCGTCAGGTGAAGTGGGTTCAAGAAATATGGAAGAACGTGTCTGATTCGTCTAGCACCTTCTGGTGCTTTTGGCCCTCCTCCTGACGTGGGTGCAAATATATGGGAGAGTGTGCGCTCACATGAGCGCTCTGGGTTCTTCGATCTTTCTCAGCAATGGACGTAGCGGTGAATGGGTGATGCCGTCTTCGCCTGTGTTCTTGAACATGCTCGGTGAGCCTATTTTTCTGCATATGAAGTTGAGCGAGTCCTCGGTGAAGTTCAGCATGTTTTGTCCTTCGTTTGTTAGTTTGTACACTTTTCTGGGTCTTTCGCTTGTCATTTCCCAGTCGCTTTTTACAAACCCTTTCTTTTCCAGTGTTCCGAGTAGCGGGTAGATTGTGCTTGGGCCGAAGTAGACGCCGAAGCTTCTGCGTATTTTCGTTATGATCTGGTAACCGTGCATTGGTTGTCCGTTCAGGAACTGTAGTATTATTAGGTCGAGGAGGCCTTTCATGAGTTTTGTTTGGACTTCTTTCGTGTTATTCATTCGAACACTTTCGGTTTTTGTGGTTTTGTTCAACAGTCTGCCTGTTGAACGGATATACAATATGTCTTTCCCCAGACATATCTTGAGTCTTTATAGACACTAAACCATAATATAAACGTTCATGCTTACTCGTGAGCATAACAAAACATAATCAAACATACGTTGAAACGGGGTCATCGATCATAAGTCTAATAAGCCAAAACATCGACATGTACCAAACGAGACATAAGCAGATCCCGTGAAAACTTGTCTGACCACTACGAAAAACAACTTGTACAACGCATAACCAGAAATCTGCTCGATGTCCAAGTTTTGAGGCTCGTAAGCACCCAGCCGATGTGGGGATACATGATAAAAAAGGAGGCAGAAGCAAAATTCAACGTCACACTCCGACACGGCGCATTATACCCCCTCCTCAACACCATGGAGAAAGAAAGCTTCCTCACGAGCGAGAAGCAATCCAAGGGCGGAAGAACAAGGAAGGTGTACAAACTGACCCCCAAGGGCGAACAGTACCTGGAAGCCTACGAGCACGTGTTGAGGGAACAACTGGACCGAAAAGACGTCGAGTTGAAACCCAAATAGGATTGTGCCGCTAGTTCTTAAATACGACCTGCACACAACGTAAACAGCATGGAGAAGCAAAGACGAAAAACGTCTCAGATCATAATAGAAGAATTGCAGCAACGCAGCAAAGAATGCCAAGGGTTTGTGAGATCAACCTTCAGATCCGAAAGAATCGAAGACCCAGAACTTCGAAAAGCGTTGGAGCATTATTTCTCATACTGGAACGATTTCACACATCCAGGCTTGTTCTCATTCTCATTCGAGGCTGCCGGAGGAAGACTCGACAAGGCTTTGAAGCCTCAAGCAGCAATAGCTATGATAGCCGCAGGCTTTGACATACACGATGACATTATTGACGGATCGCAAGAGAAGCAAAACCATCAAACGGTCTTCGGAAAGTATGGGCAGAATCTGTCTCTGCTGCTCGGAAACGCGTTCATGATAAATGGCCTAACGCTCCTGGGACTCTCGATTTCAGATTTGCCAGCCGAAAGGTTCAGGAAGGTAATCGAAACAGCCAAGAAGTGCTTGTTTGAGGTGGGAAACGCTCACGCACTTGAACTCCCCCTCAAAGGAGTCACCGCTAGTTTCCCAGCAAAAATACTTTGAAATCATTGAGATGAAAGCAGCAAGCGTTGAAGCAGATATGCACATCGCAGGTCTGATCGCGTCCGACAGATCGGACGTCAGCGAGGCCTTGCGAGAATACGGCAGAATCTTAGGCACGTTGGCAACTCTGAGAGAAGAGTTTGTGGACGTCTTCGAGGTTGCAGAATTAAATCGACGCTTGCGCAAAGAGGCATTACCCATCCCGATTGCGTTTGCCCTGAAAGATGCTGACCTGAAGGAAAGAATCCTTAAAAAGTTAAAGAAAAGGGAGCTAACAAAGACTGACGTTGACGCTCTAGTCGACCTGGTTTTCCATTCCGAGTCAATCAGTGCGTTAAAGAGCAAGATGGAAAAGCTTTGCATTAGGGCGGAAGTGTTAGCTGATAGACTCGAAACCCAGAAATACAAGACGGTATTTAGAGAACTAGCTAGATCGACTCTCGAAGACCTGTAAACCTAATCTACAGAGGAAAAGTTCTCACTGGAACGTTCCGTTTCTTAACCTTCGCCATCTTAATCCCTCTACTGTATATGTGTTCAACAGCCATTACTTAAGTCTTTTGTTGAACATGAATACAGTTGCTGACTCAACAAATGTTTTATCATGGAATGAATGAATGATGCTTGAACGGTCGCCACGATCAATGTCGCCGATGAACATCCTGAAGAACCGTATTCCATTAAGACAATTCGCTCCCGCCGCGGTACTGATACTTGACAGCCTCGTGTGGTTCACTTTGCTCAATCAGATGCTGAGCAATCTAGTAGACAGCATGGTGTTAACATCGACTGAAAACATGTTCTTGCATGGGGTCTACTACGCCGGGATTGCAGTTGCAGCCGTACCAGGAGCCCTAGTCTCAATACGCAAAAGAGAAAACTACCTTTTCGCGTGGATGCTTTTCGGTTCATTAATGACAGCGTTACCAGCCATAATTATCTCCGAACAAATCTACGTAAACGCTCTTATCCTGGGCCTTGCTGGCGCCTCAGTCGGCCTCGGCTTGCCTTCATGCTTAGCCTATTTTGCAGATTCAACGGCTGTTGAAAACAGAGGCACCTACGGCGGCATAGCGTGGAGCGCGGTTGGTTTCAGCGTCCTTGGATTCGCATTGGGTATGAGCAGCCTAGGTCTGAGTACTCTCCAAACGCTTTTGGCCCTGGCTGTTTGGAGAGCAGCGGGACTTCCGATTTTCTTCATACTCTCAAAACTCAGAGGAATTACGGAGCAATCGCCTTCCAGACCGGGTTACGGTGCCATTTTGAGAAGAAGAGACGTGGCTCTGTACCTTCTACCTTGGATCATGTTTTCCATAATCAATTTCGCAGAAGTCCCCATAGTAATGAAAGGGCTCAAAATATCGTTTGCAGAACGCCGTGGCTCATAGACTACATCGGCTTCATTGAATTTGCGATTTCAGGGATATTTGCCGCAGTCGGCGGCTTGATCGCGGATCAGGTTGGAAGAAAGCGAGTAGTGATCACGGGCTTCGTGATTTTTGGCATCGAATATGCCGTCTTGAGCCTTTTTTCAGAAATCCCAGCGTCTTGGTACGTGTACACGGTCTTCGATGGAATCGCCTGGGGAATGTTCGCTTCGGTCTTCTTCATGACTGTTTGGGGAGACCTAGCCCAGGCCAGTCAGAAAGAAAAGTTCTACGTCTTGGGAGGACTCCCGTATTTGCTTGCAAGCTTCATTCCTGTTTTGGTGAAGCCGTTCACACAAGGAATAGAGACGACGACGGCTTTCTCTCTTGCAAGCTTTTTCCTCTTCATTGCCGTTCTTCCGCTGGTGTACGCACCTGAAACTCTGCCCGAGAAGAAAATACTGGAAAGGGAACTGAGAGATTACGTTGAAAGAGCGAAGAAAGCTAAGGAGAAATACGCTTAAGAGAGGGCATTCTGCTTTCTAAACGGAAACGGCATGTTCTTCCACGTGATACTGACCACTGAATGCAACTCCCAGTGCAGCTACTGTTACGGTGAGTCACTGCTCGACATGGATGATGACCTCCCCGATCTTGAAGTTGATTACTCACTGCCAAGAAAGATTAGCTACCCCATATCAGAACTGAAAAAATTCTGCTCCAAGGACCCCTACTGCGTACTAACGTTCTATGGCGGAGAACCACTTCTTTGCTTAGACGAAATCAGACAGGTCATGGACGAAGTGCACCCGCCGCTCTTCATGATCCAAACGAACGGTCTGAGGTTGAACTCTCTCGAATCAAGTTACGTGAATCGCTTCCACACGATTCTCGTTTCAATCGACGGCGACGAAGCGCTAACCGATCTCTACAGAGGAAAGGGAACCTACAGGAAAGTTGTTGACAACCTGAAGCTGATAAGAAGAAATGGCTTCAAAGGCGAACTGATTGCCCGAATGACGGTCATGGAAAACACTGACATCTACAAGCAAGTCCGTTGGCTTCTGGAAAACGAAGAGTTACCCTTTTCCTCCATTCACTGGCAACTCAACGCAGGGTTCTGGAAAACCGATTTTGCGCGGAGAGACTTCAGGGCATGGAGCGAAGATAGCTACAACCCGGGCATCCAAAAACTAGCCGACTTCTGGGTGAACCAAATGAAAAAAAGACGCGTCGTTCTACGGCTCTATCCCTTACTCGGCATCGCAGAATCAATGCTATCTGGGGAGAGAAGTCTTCTGCGTTGTGGCGGCGGATGGATAAACTACGCAGTTCAGACGGATGGAAACATAATCCCGTGTCCAACCATGTGGGGCATGAAGAAACAATACTTGGGTCACATAAGCGAAGCTGATCCGTTGAAGCTCAACAAGGTTTTTGTCTCTGAACCGTGTACGCTCTGCAATTCGCTGGATCTGTGCGGCGGGCGATGCTTTTACGCAAACGTGATGAAACGTTGGGACCCGCAGGCATACGACATAGTGTGCAGCACAGTGCGCAACTTGATCGAAGCAGTTTCTCGACAAGTGCCAGAGATTCAGAAACTCATTCAAGCCACCAAAGTAAAGTTTAGGGATTTTGAGTTCGTCAGGTACAATGGGTGCGAAATAATCCCTTAGATCTTTTCCAAAAATCATTATTAGGAAAGCGCCTTCAATAGATTGACAAGGTGAAGTAGTTGTCGGTCACGCTTCGTGACGCTCAGCATCTGTGCTGGAAGAACTTTAGAATGATAAATGACAAACTCGATCCTGAACCGTGGCAAATTGTGGACACCTCTTGTTATGATTTCGGATCTTCTTGAAGAGACCAACAGATTGGGATCAACTGTAAAAAACTTGGAAGGCTACAAGACCTCAGAGAAACCCGAAATGAAGAAAGCGATCGCTACAGAGCTTTCCGACCTTCTTTACATGATTTTCGTTTTAGCGGAGCAATACAGAATCGAGCTGGAAGAGTCTTTTCTTGAAACAGTCAACGACTATATGCTGAAATTCGTTAAGTGAAAACCAGCTTTTGCGGAAGGCACTCGCTTGGAACGATGAGTGAAAAAAGGGGAAGTGTTTATAGTTTCTTGTACACAACGTCTGTTTCTCTTACGCGCTCGGCCACTTTCAAGCCAATGCTCTGTCCTGCTTCGGCGTTCTGAACGTTTTTGTGCTCAATTTGCATCGAATCAACCTTTTGCTCAAAATCTGTCGTCGGACCCTTGACCACTATCGTATCACCGACCTTCAAAGGTTTTTTGAGCTCGATGACAGCGACGCAGATCTTTGAAAAGAAGTGAGTTATTTTTCCAATCTCAACGACGTTCTCTTCACTCAAGCGAATAGTCCCCAAGAAAGAATATTGCATCGTCCACATAAATAACTTATTCAGCGATCTCGCCGGCGAGATAGGTTGGAAACGTTTTTGCAACTCTCACGTTGATAGTCTTGCCAAGAAGATCTGCAGGTCCTCTAACTGCAATTGGCTTGTAAGCAAAGTTGCGTCCGACCAGAGAACCAGGAACCTTGCCGATTTCATCTACGAGAATCAGGCCCTTCCACCCGATCCACAGCTTGTTCCTTTCGAACGCAATCTTCTTGGCAAGCGTTGCAGCAGCAGCGCTTCGCATCTTAATCTCAGAGAGAGGAACAACGTCTTTCATTTCGGCAGCGAACGTTTTGGGTCGTGCAAAGAACTTCGATACATTCACTATGTCAGGCTTGACTTCCTCAATCAGGTTCAAAGTATCTCTGAACGCTTGCTCGTCCTCGCCTGGGAAACCGCAAATGACGTCAGTGGAAAGAGAGAGAGTTGGGAAAGCATCCCTAAACCTTTGAACGATGGTTCGGAAATCATCCGACGAATAGAACCTGCGCATCTGTTTTAGGACGTCGTCGTTGCCGCTTTGAACGGGCAGATGCAAGAACTTGAAGATCTTCTCGTCCTCGAAGGCTCGAATGAGCTCCTCAAGTGTGTCAATGATCCAGTTTGGAGTCATCATCCCGACCCTGACTTTGAAGTCTCCCTTGACGCTGCAGACCGCTTCAAGAAGCTCAGCAAGGTTCGATTCGATGTCTCTTCCGTAACATCCGGTATCCTGCGCGGTCAACCAAAACTCGCGAAGACCTGCCTTCACATCTTCGCGCACCCTCTCAACGATTTCCTCTACAGAATAACTACGCAAGCGTCCTCTTGCGAATGTCACGCAACAGTACGAGCACGATCCCAGGCAACCGTAGCACACCGGAATCACGCTCACGACAGGTTTTGTCTGTGCCCTTGGCAAATCAAGTGGGGGGCTCCGCTCCAGAGCGCCTTCGAGCGCAAGGACGGTGTCCCCATTTGAAACGCTTTTTACGATTTCCACTATCTGTTCTGCAGCGGCTGGACCAATTGCCGCGTCAAAGTGCACAGTCTTCTGCAATCGTTCAAAATTTATCAGGGGCAAACATCCCGCGACGATCAGCTTCTTTTCTCTTTGGACTCGTCTGCACGCGTCGATCATCCGATTCTCAGTCGGTCCCTTTACCGCACACGTGTTGTAAATAACAAGGTCGGCATGCTCGAGCGAACCTACTAGCTCATACCCCGCCTTGGATAGACAGCCCGCCAAAGAATAGCCGTCCGCTTGGTTTGCAGAGCAACCGAAGCTTTTCAAGAATATTCGCATGAATCCCCATCGCTGTATTCTAAATACTTCAATAAGAAATAAAAACGTGAAGGTTGGCACGGGCTGGAATTTACAGAAATCTGAAACGGTCTGGTGGGAAGCTTTAAAAAGCCTGCTTCCAACATGTTTGAAGCATATTTGTAGTATGTTATGTAGAAGTATAAGGTCAAACACGAATCTAAGGGGCACGAAGAGGGAGATGTTAAGTGAAGTTAATCACAATCTACGTGCCCGAAACTTACTTAAAAGCTTTAGACCAACTCGTGGGCGAACGGTTCTACCCGAATAGAGCCGAAGCCATCAGAGTTGCGATCCGTGATTTGGTAAACGATGAACTCTGGCGGAGGGAAAACGTTGGCTAAGGTTCGCCCTGCGGAAAACTTGCTCATGTACTCACAGCATCGTGCCGAAGCTCAAGGAGTGGGTAATAGCGGCGAATGCAGGATTGCGGTGGTCGGCGTTGGAACCGGCGGCAGCAACACAGTAAGCAGACTGAAGGAATCAGGATCAACTTCAGCAAAATGCGTCATCATAGACACTGATTGTGCCAAATTGAAATATTCGAGGGCGGACGAGAAAATTCTCATCGGCCAAAAACTCACGAAGGGACGCGGTGTTCACAGAAATCCAAAACTCGGCAGAGCCGCCGCAGAAGAATCTAGGAAGAGCGTGGACGCTTTGCTCTCAAAGGTTGAAATTGCTTTCATAACCGCTGGACTAGGTGGTGGAACCGGTGCTGGTGCCGCTCCGATTGTCGCTGAAATCATGAGAAGCAAAGGCGCAGCAACGGTCGGCGTCGTCACAATGCCTTTCCGCGTTGAAAAAGGCAGAGACAAGAGTGCTGCAGAAGCGTTGGCTGAGATGCGAAGACATTGTGACACAGTTGTCGTGATAGACAACGACAAGCTGGCGCAGCTCGCACCGCACCTGCCGATGGACGAGGCCTTCAAAGTTTCTGACCAAGTGCTAGCAAACATGATAAAAGGAATCGTCGAAACCATCTCAACGCCAAGTTTGATCAATCTTGATTTCGCGGACTTCAAAACCATCATCAGCCACGGCGGAATGGCAGTTGTCGGCGTGGGCGAATCTGACGCACCGAACAGGGCTGAAGAGGCCGTACGAAACGCCTTCAGGACTCCTCTGTACGATCTGAGTTACGCAGGAGCAACGGGAGCTCTGATACACGTGACGGGTGACAACCGTATGACAATTCAAGAGGCAAACCGTGTAGGCGAGATCGCGTCAGAAATAATGGAAGGCAACGTTCGAGTTGTGTGGAGCGCAAAGGTGGATCCTCAACAGGAAGGAAAGCTGAAGGTTACGCTGGTGATGACGGGTTTAGATTCGCCTCAAAGAGAAAGCCGCTTCGGATCGATTGCACCGCAACTTTTCAACTTGGAACCCTACGCAGGGCACGAGAAGTCTCTAGGAATAGACCTTGACCTTTACCAGATGGAACGTGGCGCGAGCTAACCCTAACTACAAATTCTCTTTTTCTAATCCTTCTTTCTTAAAGTGTTTTCTCATATCGTAATATGTCAGATTTCGAAATAACCCTCTATAAACATGCAACCACCTCTTCTTCAGATCAGAGGATAAGCCAATGGTTGATTGCCCAAAATGCGGAGAACCCCTCGTTAAAGGAGGAAAGGGCAAGTACTTCTGCGAGAACGACCAGTGCTCAGTGATATTTGTCAGATATCCCTCATTTCCGAGCAAAACTAAGCTGGTTGCTTCATCCTTGGCGAAGCCCGACAAAACATTTCGAATCAAAACACATGCAGATATAGACCTCATTAAAGCCTAGTTTGATCTGTGATTTTCAAGAACTGTATCGTTATCTGATTGACGATTTCGTTATTCAGTATTGCAGAAAACTGAACAGAAAAGACTTCACTGTGAAATCAGAAGATTTCTCAACAAAGCGAAAGGGCAAAAGGGAATATCTTAACGATTCTCAGACACATGATTTTGTCAAGGCTCTGAATCAGTATTTCCAGAGCAAAATCAAAATGCCAAGAGTTAGAATGGGTGAACAACAGGAAATTGAAACATTGATCAATGAAGAAGCTTTACTGTTGGCTCAGTATCTGAGAAATGAAAGGCAAGAATGGAATCCTAGACTCGGTGGAATTGCTTGATGTCTCAGAAAAAGGGAGGCGCGCGCGCTAGAAAACAGTATGCCTTCCTTCAAAAAGTTTGGGCTGAGAGAGCGCGCGCGAGGGAAAGCGCTTCCTTCGGCATCTCCTTGAGCATTCTGATCTTGCGCCTTTCCATTTCCGTCCACATTTCTACTGCGTAGATGGACAGGAGAGCCTCTTTCCCTGCGGGTGTTAAATCGTACAGCCCATCTCCCCTGACCGCCACAAGTTCTCCCAGTTCTTAAGATGATAGTCGACGTTTCCGCTGCTCGCATAGCCAAGCTGTCTTTCAGGGAAGCGAAACTGGAAGGCTGCTTCTCAAGGATCTTAAGAATCTTGATCCGTACAGGATGCGCGATCGCCTCGAAAAGCTCTGCAGAATCTACCATCGCAAATCCTGAAACCATTCTGTGAAACGTTTCTACTTAATCCTTGCTGTATCAGCGCGCGGTGGTGAAAACTGAAAGTTTCATAAGCAACTTGTACTCATGCTTGCAACAGTATTGTAGTCAACTCAATTTACGCATTCGACTGAAGAAGGTGTAGACAAAATGAAAAGCCTGCTAATTCTGATTCTAATCGGAGTTATGTGTTTTTCAATGTCCCTGTCACTGTTGAGCATTAATTCGGTGAACGGTGTATCGCCTAGGTTGATTAGGGTTATGAGTTCCGTGACAGGCTTGAACTCTACAACTCTCGGAAACTCGACTGGTCCGCTGCCTCTAAGTGGCATCCCCTTCAGTTTGAACATTTCATTGAGCGGCGAAACAACTAACTTAGGAACTTGGCAGGTGGCGATCACGTTTGACAATAACTCGTTAAGATGTACTGACATTTCAATACCCGAGTCCGATCCAACCTACGTTTTTCACGGTCTACAAGAAATAAAAGCGGTTGATTTCAGTGACACAGCTCAAAATGGGACATACACGGGAGGAAAACCTGAGATTGTCGCTGGAGGCGCTTTGTTGGACGTGACCCAAGCGGTGTCAACGAACAACTCTTTGCTATGTACAATGAACTTCACGTCGTTCAAGGTGGGCAAGGAAATGAGACCACAATTTCGTTCTGGCCCTACAATCCCGCGAGTGAGACGTTTTTGTGGGACAGTAATGGTGTAGACATTCCGTTTGGCACCGAGGGTTTTTCGGTTAACATTCTAGAAGGCGTGCAGGCGCGCTTTGACGCGACGGGTCTGGATTCATCTGCCACCGCCACAGTCGTAACAGTCAATGGTTTCCTGTTAGCGCCAACCAAATGCCATACTCCACTTGGATTCAAAAAGGATCAACAGTGACCTATTTCTACAGCAACGTTACAAGTTCGATTGCTGGTAAACAGTTTGCATTAAATGAAGTGATAGGTCCAAACTCTCCGATTACTGTGACTACCTCGGTCAACATAACCGGAAACTACAAGACTCAGTACTATCTGACTGTGGCATCAACTTCTGACTCGCCAAATCCAACAAGCGCTTGGTTCGACAACGGAACAAGCATCACAGCATCAGTCACTTCACCTTTGTCTGGTCCCCAAGGCACACGCTATGTCTGCACTGGCTGGTCTGGAACAGGAAGTGTTCCTTCCTCTGGAGGGGGTTCAAGCACAGTATTCACTCTGAATCAACCTTCGAGCATCACATGGAACTGGAAAACACTGTACCTTCTAACAGTATCCACAAGCCCTAGCTTTTTGAGTCCCCAACCTTCAAGGGCACCGATCGGTGAAAATGCTTCGGCAAACAGTTGGTGGTATGACTCTGCCACGAGCGTTGCCTTGACAGCTGAAACAGTGGAAAATTACACCTTCAATCTCTGGAAGGTTGACAATGTTC
>CAVZKL010000002.1:0-17573 GCA_963775895.1 Candidatus Bathyarchaeota archaeon
GAACTAATGCCTAAAAGATAAAACCCACGCACTCCAACTAGCTCAGGGTGGTGAGGATTAGCACCCAAACGAGGTCCTCATTCGTGGACCGTTCCACACCTATGCTCACAATGGTTCAAGTTTCTATCATCCCCATACCCAAAAGGGTTCAAAACCTGAGATGGGGCTGCCCGGATTTGAACCGGGGTCTAAAGCGCCCGAGGCTTCAAGCCTAGACCAAACTAGCCGACAGCCCCAATTGTCGACAGTGTCATTTTCGGACCAGAAAATAAGTGTTCCCTAACACCTTTAAACCCTTAGTTCACAACCGTTGCAAGAAATGAAATAAGGAAGAAAGACGCTGGTCAAGGTATGCCCGCCAAGATCAGAAAACTGATCGAGACTGATCGTGAAGACATAAACGAGATATCTCGACACGTGTGGGACGGAAACGACTATTTGCCAACTGTTGCTGAGGAATGGCTGAAGGATCCGAAGTGCCATTTCTTTGGTGTTGAAGTCGCTGGTCACATCGTGGCCGTAGGCAACCTCAGACTCATAGAGGATGGACAGATCGGTTGGATGGAGGGACTTAGAGTGCATCCTGAGTTCAGAGGAAAGGGGTTTGCAAACGAGATCACTCAACACCTAGTCACGGAAGCTGAACGCCTAGGTGTCCCTTGCCTTAGGTACACGACTGCTGATGAAAACATTGCCTCCCTAAAGCTTGCAAAAATGGCGGGGTTTTCAAGGTTCCTCAAGATGACTGTCCTCTGGATCACCAACCCAACAACATTGCCTCAGATCAGAGGCTACCCCACGATAGAAGAAACAAGCCCGGCAAGAACTTTTAGATTGTTGAAAACCAACCCAGACATAATTTCTCACAGGATTCTGATCTATGACTGGAAGGCTTTGAACAATAAGCTTCAAAACCTTGAAGTGATTGGAAAAAACCACCATTTCTACATCGCTCTGAAAGATGGAAAGGCCGATTCGGTCTCGTTTGCCCCCGGCAAATCAGAACCGAACCAAGCATGGTGGAGTTACACAGTCTATGCTAACGATACACAAGGCTTCGTAGCGCAACTCTCCAACAACATGACAATAGCCCTAGAACGCGGTTTCAAATCGATCACCTGCACATTTGAAACCAAATTTGAAAAAACTCTCAGCTCAATGGATTTTGGATCTGAAGAACGAGGCATAACTCATTTGGTACTACTTGAGAAGCAGATTCAATCAAAGAAACCACAACGGCTTTGCCATTAAACCTCGTTCTTTTGGGCCTCCCATCGCAAGCCCTAGCGCTTGGACCTATCGCACGCGCTATAGTCAACTCACATGTCGCAATCACCAAAATGTTGGTTCAGCGCACCCACTTTCGTTTTCTAAAGGTCAGGCCTCTTCAATCTGGGTTGAGCACAACTGAATTATAAGGGCTGTTGAAGAATTGTTCTATGGTGAAAAAAGTGGGCGCTGCTCAACCAGTCAAATGCCAAAGATGTGGAAAACCACTGGGTTACGTGACTGTACTTGCAAAAGGCTTTACCTCCCTGCCACAGTCCCTTCAAAATGTGAAATTAATCGCAATTTGCATGGAGTGTTCTCAAAAGAAAAAGTAGACAGTGTGAAGCGCGCGCTTTCTTGGTGCCAAAGTAAACATTGTCTTTCATCGTTTGGATACGAATTTGTTGTTTCTAATGTAGAATCTCCAAGGTCTATCTCTCCACTCATCTGCATAGTCCACGTTAACCCTGGTGGATTGAGCAATGTCTTCTTCATCCACAACCTCTCCTACGTCGATGTGCAATGGTGAAACGCACAAGTCCGCTGCATTCTGCTTCTTGGTCAAACCCATAGCCATACAAAGCCTGCCAGGTCCGTTCGTCAGATTGGCAACATTTCCATTTGAAACATCTCGACGCCTCAACATGATTTCAATACCGCCCAACGGTTCCAGAGCCCTCACCAAGATTGCCTCAGGCTTTCCAGTGAGTCTTCCACTCGTAGCATTCAGACAATAGTACATTCCATAGACCAAGTAGATATACGCATGCCCCTTCGGTCCGAACTGGACTTCTGTCCGCGGAGTGCGGAGGTTGCGGTAAGCGTGCGAAGCCTTGTCCTCTGGACCTATGTAAGCTTCCGTCTCAACAATCTTGCCCATCGTTAGGCCTTCCGAAGTTTCATGGACGATGACTTTTCCAAGAAGCTCTTTAGCCACCGTCAACGTGTCTCGCTCATAGAAGTCTCTCGTCAGGATCATAACTCAACATTTGCAGCTTGAGTCAAATAAGACTTGTACTGCAAGACCACCAAGCGAATTCTGACAGGACTCGCTGAAGCCAGAAACTAGGAGCGGGCGCGCTTTGCGCGCAAGTCGAGCAGTAAGCCAAGCACATTGTCAATTAGAAAACGTTCATCAATGATTGCTCCGAGGCGACGATTTATTCCCTTGCAGGGCAAAAGTTTCAGCACAAATCTGTCTGAACTGGTTTTTTCAATGTGGAAAGGGTAAAGTCTGCACCGTGCGGGTCGGTAAGGGTAAACCGTGCATTCATAGAATTGTTTTTGTGAGTCAAATTTGAGGAACACACACGAACCTGAAACCATGTTTTTTAGGCACCCATTGGTTGCATCTAGAAACTCGGCTCTGGCTAAGCCCGCCTTTTTCAATTGTTCAACATCCTTTGAGGAGAGTCTGGGTCCACCCAGCTTGCAACAAAAGGTGGCGCAGCGTTGGCATTTGAACCGAAGATTATTGCCAAACAGCGCTATGTGTTTGACGTTACCAGTCTCGGGTTCAATGCTTATCTCTGCTATCTTTGCATCTGAATCCAACGCGTGCGGACTCCGCAATGTTTTATGAGACTTTCCTATTTTAAGGCGCGCGCTAAGATGTTGCAAAGGGATATATGATATAACAGTCAAAGTACACGACAAGAGGAAACATCAAAAATGAAACGACAACCGAGCCAATTCGCAGAAAAAGCGGCAAACTACTTCAAACAAGATTACAACTGTGCTCAAAGCGTGTTGATAACCATGCAGGAATACTATGGCGTTCGCAGGGACAGATTGATCCCAAAAATCGCAACGGCATTTGGAGGGGGAATAGGACGACGCGGTTCACTGTGCGGAGCATTGACAGGGGCCATAATGGCGATCGGGTTGAAACATGGAACCAGTAAGACAGTCTTGATAGAAAAAGAAAAGGCATACAAGATAGCTCTGGAATTCTATGACAAGTTCGCAAAAACATGTGGTAGCCCCTTCTGCAGAGAACTCATCGGTTATGATTTGACCAATGCTGCAGATCTGGAAAGAATGCGAAAATCAAATGTGCGCGAGGAAAAATGCTCTCATTTCGTGAAGAAAGCTGTTGAGATACTGATCGGTTTAGAAATGCAGCAGAACTCGGTGCACCAGAGTTAATGTTCCGCAGTCCAGCTTAACTTCACGCACCAAATCAGCGCGCGCTGTACTCGGGAATTTTGGCGGAGTTGTCATTCCCTTTTCACTTTCAGAAATAGTTTCATTCCTTCGAGAAGAAATATCACCATGGCTACTGCCGTTGTGATGGTGAGGAATATGAAGTCGAACCGTGGGGTTTCAGCTGCTGAAAGCTCTACAGCTATTATGATGATTTCTGCGGTCAAGATGCCGGTGAAGAAGAAGGAGTAGAATATCAATCTGGGGACGAGGTTTCTTCCGACCCAGAGATGTCCTTTGATGTTGATCTTTTCTGCGACGGCGTATTGTCCATAGTTGTCTTTCTGAATCAGGCCGAGGTTCTCGAGTTTCTGAAGGTGCCTGTAAGCCATGCTGGGGCTACTAAGGTCCAGGTCTCTCATGACGTCTCGTGGGCCTTGCGGTTTTCCTTTTCCTATCAGGTAGACGTACACCTTTAGGGTCGTGCCCTCAAGCTCTTCGTCAGCGTTCAGCTTGTCAACTCCTCGACTGGACGTATACGTCGAAGCCATTCTCGATCTGCAGCAACTGATTTCCTGATATTAGAGCATTGTATAAGAACTCTCTGCCGTACGCCTGCAGATGCACCTGTTTGAGTCCGAATCCCGCGGAATATGTTCCTTCTCCAGAAGGCTGGGCTTCAACGCGTCCGTACAGATACAGGCTTCCACTCGTCAGTGACAGATAGACTGTTTCATAAACGTCGACCATTCCGGTCAGGGCGACCAGCTTAGACTCATGGGGGCTCCAGTATTGATCCCAGCCGGGGTACCATTTGATTGTTCGGACATCGTATACGACTGGGTTTTGCATTTGGGGGGCGCCGTTTTTGATGATGATCATCGGACCCGCGGCCGCTTCAAGCTCTTCCACGTATGCTAGTTTGTCAGAGTGGTTCGTAATGTTGAGCACGATGATGTACGAGATCAGGTGTTGTTCGTGCTCCTGAGGGTTGCTGGCGTTTCTCCACAGGCCGGATATGTTCTGGCTGAACGCTTGATCGCTGAAGTATGCGTACTTCACATCGGTGATCAGTTCTATGCTCGTCGCCGGTCTCAGGTTTGAAATCAGGAGCGGGATGGAAAAGGCCAAGCCGAGGAGAAGTGCCAGAACTCCTCCCAGAATGAGCTTCAAACGCAAGTTCATTAGTCTTCACCGGTTAACTCGTTTACGTGGGATTGCTCATAGCTCTGCTTGAGGAACACGATTGTTCCTCCCACAGAACACACTGAGCGACGAGGGCGCGCGCTCAGAGTCATGGTCTTTCTTTCACGCACTGTGCCGTCTTTTCAAAAGCAGAATGACTGCAACAACCGCTATGATGATGAGGGCAATTGCAGCCGCTAAGTAGTAGATCATTGACATGCCTGAACCATTTGACTCTGGTGTGGAAACCGGTGGAGGGGGACCTATACCGTACCTGTTGAGCTGCAGCAATGAAGAGTAAGTGCGGCAATCGTTTCGTAAGGTGCTCGCAGCGGTTGCTGCCTGAGCGGTGACAGCCAAATTGGGGTTGGGAGCCGTTACCACTTGCGGAATACCAGACCAAATGTAACTGAATGAGGACCCGCTTGCGATCAACACGGCGAGAATTAGTGTGATGAAGACCGCCCTGGTCTTCCTGCCCATTCTTTCAACCCAGAGTTATTCTGTGCCTTGAAACCATATAAGGATTATCGCGCGCTTGAAAAGTCTCAGCCGAGCGCCGAGGATCAGCGTGCGCTTTCAAGCAGGTCTGACTTGCTTTCGCTTGCCTATCACCTGACAAAGGTCCTGAATGGTCTTCTGAAAGATCTCCCTTTCTTTAGTGAGAATCTCAACAGAATTTGTGAGCCCCTGTCTCTCAATACGCAGGCTGTTCGTCTCTTCTTGAAGCCGCCAGATCCTTTGTTTGGACGCCCTCATCTCTTTTTTCAACTCTGCGACCTCCTTTCGAAGCGTCCCTACCTCGCCGGTCAAGACATTCATGTACGCCTGCAACTCGTCTCTCTGCTTCTGCAACTCTTTCAATTTGGATCTCCGAGTGAGACCGAAACCCACGGTGAATTCCCCCGACGAGAAGACAAGGCAGCACGAGATATAAGAATAGTGCGCGCCAACGGGCATATTTGGATCCTAATATTCATGATACATTGAAACCGAGGAGGGGAGGTGCACAATAAGCTTTTTTTCAGCGAATAAAACCTTCGAAACGTTACAGAACGGTTACAAAGAGGAAAAATTGGGAAGGAGAGACTTGATTAAACGTACTTCTGTTCCTTGTCGCAGTACCATCTCTGATATTGCTGTATGTACCTGATTGGACCGCCGCAGGTCGGACAGGTCGGTGTGGCCGGAGTAGGCGATGGTGCAGGTGCAGCAGCCTGCGGCATGGGTCCCATGAGTCGTCTGTTGAGAGAAGCGATTTCCTCGTAAATCCTGAACTGCACAACCCAGTACTCGCAAAGTATTCGCCACACAAGGTTTCCAAGCAACAGCATGATCAAACCCGCGATGATACCGACAGGTCCGAACAGCATCAACAGAAAAGACCCAATCGTCACTATGATGGCACCCAGGACGTAGATTATCATTATGAACGTCGTTGTTATGAATCGCCTGAAACTAAGATATTCGCTCATACAGATCCATCTCACAGCCCTGTTGTGTCCAGGTCCAAATATAAGTTTTCGAAGAGTAACCCTTGCAACCAACACGATTATCGAAACCGTGAAGGATCAGTCAAGTAAAAGATTCCTGTCCTCCAACGCGAAAATGCAGACAGTCTATTTCTTCCCTTGTTTTGACGCTGCCGCCCTTTCCCTAGCCAATCGAACCTGCACGTCTTCCTGTATCATCTCAATGCTCCTCAAAACATCCGAATAAGACGTGGCCGCCGAGAAACAAATGACCGCGGCCGTCCCAACGATCATTTTTGTGTCAGGACCCAAAATCTCCCTCAACTCCTCCGGAACGTGCAACACGTCAGATTCAATCCTTGCCATCAACGTTTTCAGTTCACCCAAACCCATTCCACCGATTTCATAATAATTCTCAGAACTATTCAAGTCTTGCTCCCCCAACTTTTTCCGTACGCACGAAGAACAACCTGACTCGAAGCAAGGATTGAGGTCTAAATCCGCGCGCGCAAGGGCCGCAGAAGAGTTTCTAGAAGCGCAAAAAGCCGAACGAGAGTTTGAACCAACGCGGGCAGAAATGGAATCAGAAGCGTATCGGGAGAGGTCTGGCCGAATCTAGGCGTTCGCGTTGTTTGTTTAGAATTGCAGCTCCGCTTAGGAAGACTGCGCACGCCACTAGTTGTTTACACAAATACAAGTAATGCATTGTTGCCAGTTCTTCACAAAGGTTTAATGTCCTAACAAGTCTATATCAGCTTTCAAAGTAGGTTAGGAGAAAACTGATCCATGGACGACTTTGAGGAGAAATTCATAAAACCGATCATAAACGCCTCCTACCCCGGAACCTTGGCCGCACTGAGTCTCGCCGTTCTGCAAGTCACAGGCAAACAATTGCCTCTGATCTTGAAATTCACGTTACTAATCGGAGCAACCGCATTTCTCTTATCGGCATTTTCAGTCTTCTTCTACAGCATATATCCCACACGCAAGAAACTCTGGACTATAACAGCACTCATGTTCCTCGTTGGACTATTCTGTCTGATTGCCTCAGTTCTGCTGCTGTTCATAATATAAAAAAACATAAACCCATTTCAGCACGCATAGAGCACTCACGAGACACGCTAGATGGTCCGAGACGAGAAGATGAAAAAAGAAAGCCTGCACACTTGTATGGGTGACTTTGTCCTTGGATTTCAGAGAATATTGAATTACGGATTCCGGAAGATGTTAAATGCAACGGGCCCAGCCTCAGACTCGGTTCAGTGAGCACAAACGTTTTTTACTTCACTTTTTAATGCATACCTGATAATGTCAACGAAGCCGAACAACATTGATTTTCCCAAGAATATCCGTTTTCGGTGCACAAGGTGCACCTTGTGTTGTGGAGATGCCAGCAAAAAAGCCAGGCACATCGTCATGCTTGACGATGAAGCAGAGAGAATTTCCGAGAAGGTCCTTGAACCTGTTGTGCGTTTCGCCCTCAGGATCGAAGGCCGTAGCCCCTATGTCTATGAGATGCGAAAGAATGAAATTGGCAAGTGTGTTTTTCTGAACAAAGATACGTGCAAAATATACCTTTCCAGGCCGCTCGTCTGTCGGTTCTACCCTTTCGAGTTGAGACCTGAAGAAAAACATGAACATATCTTCTCATTCACGTACGAGTGCCCAGGAATAGGCAAAGGAAAGCGAATGACGCGAAAACATTTCATGCAACTCTTGGGACACGCCAAAGATCAACTGAGCTGACATCTGAGGGTGCCGAGTTCATCTCCGTTTCCATGCTTTTAGACTTCGAGACCTTGGCCTGCGGGATCCAGATGCTGCCCTCATGAAGACTTATGAGACGTCTTAATCGTGCTAAGCGTAGTCGTCCTTACAGAAACTGCGGTTGGCGAACTGCCCACCATTGGGCGTTCTTGCAGGTGCCTGTGTCCACAGCCGCATTCGAACCCGATTGTTCGGCCGTGTCGTGTGATCTGTTTCCATTTTTTGCTACCGCATTTTACATTCTGTCGGTGGATCACCCAGAGCTGTTTGGCTTCTACGCGTGTCAGCGGAGCGAAACGTTTTGCTCTCGTGGAGAACCACACGACGTAGACTATGAAACATGCCCACGTGGTCGGCGCTATTATCCACAGGTTGGAAATGAATATTTCCATCATGTTTTTCACCATATGTATTTGTGTTCTGCACGGATACAATATGTCCGAAACGAGACATATATTATTATAGAATATGCCATCTTACGATATAAACGTTTTGGACCATCGATAATCAAAACTTCAGAAACTAGAACTGTTGAAGAACGTCCTTCTTCTCGACAATGTAACCACAATAATGGCACTTCAACGACAAGGGTTCTTCAGAATCAACGTAGAACTTGGCCTTAACGGGTTCATTGCTATTGCTTATGCAAGCCGGGTTCGTGCACTTGATAATGCCCTCGATGACCTTGGGTAACTTCACTTCCTCCTTTTTCACCACTTTGTAGTCACGAATTATGTTTATGCTTGCGTGCGGTGCGATCAAAGCAATCTTGTGCACTTCTTGGGGTTTGAGTTCTCGACCTTCAATTTTGACGATATCCTTCCTCTTGAAACGTTTGCTCGGTACGTTCATGGCTATTGTGATGGGGCTCTCTTCTTTACCGGTTATTCCTAGGATTTTCACCACATCTAGCGCGTGTCCACTCGTAATATGGTCAATGACAGTGCCATTCTTGATTTTAGAAACACGCAACTCAGTTTCCATCATCTGGAAGTTCCCCTCTCAGGACATGCCTTATGCGGTGCACACAGATAAAAAACTTCACTCTGTCCACAACAACTTCAAAGTGCGTTCTCCAAAGGTTACCGCTAACGCTTATTAGGGGTAGTTGAAGATTTTCCGTTGAGGCAATATGGTGGTGCGAAAGAAGAGCTGGTCAGAAAAATTGGCAGACAGCAAGGACCTGCCACGAGTTGAGAAAATCAACGCCAAAATGAGCACGCGCTGGGGAGCGGGCACAATAGTCGTTCCAGCTCCGAGAGAAGTCGACGAGATCATGAGAAAAGTGCCGGAGGGGAAAGTGACGACAATAAACGAAATTCGTGCCGCTCTGGCGAGAAAACACAACGCTACCATTGGCTGTCCGATCACGACCGGGATTTTTGCACGAATTGCAGCGGGCGCAGCAGAAGAACAAAGGGCGAAGGGGACGGACATTACGCCCTATTGGCGAACGCTTAAGGCTTGCGGAGAAATAAACGCGAAATATCCAGGAGGAGTCGATGGTCAGAAAAGGATTCTGGAGAAGGAAGGACACAAGATCGCTCGGAAGGGCAAGAAATACGTTGTAGTAGACTTCGAAAAGTCATTGGCTAAAATTTGACCGAAAAGTAATGCCACGCCAGGCCTATTTCGGCTGTCGGCTTCTTCAATAGCAGGCTTGCATGGTGACAAATTCTTATCTAGTAGTTGCGTAGACTTGTTCTGGGTGCCAATTTGGGGTTTGAAGGCAGGGATGTAATCTCGATTAAAGATTTTTCGAAAGACGAAATCAATCATGTCTTCAAAGTTGCCAAGGCAATGGAACCCTTGGCTCAAAAAAACTCCCAAATGCTCAAGGGAAAGATTCTTGCCACGCTCTTCTTTGAACCGAGCACACGCACACGATTGAGTTTTGAGTCCGCCATGCAAAGGCTCGGTGGCTCAACCTTGGGTTTTGCGGAGGCTGAAGGGTCTTCGATTAAGAAGGGTGAAAACCTTGCGGACACGATACGCACGGTTGAGAATTATGCAGACGTAATCGCGATGAGGCATCCTATGGAAGGGGCTGCCCGACTTGCGGCTGAGTTTTCAGAAGTTCCGATTCTCAACGGAGGTAGCGGTGCTGAGGAGCATCCCACTCAGGCTCTTCTCGATTTGTACACGGTGATCAAGGAGAAGGGAAAGATCGACGGGTTGAAAATTGCCCTTGTGGGCGACCTGCGCTATGGGAGGACTGTTCATTCCTTGGCTTACGCTCTTTCACTTTACAAGATCGAACTTTATCTGGTCTCTCCCGAGACTCTGAGGATGAGGCGGGAAGTCCTTCAAACGATTAAAGACCGAATTCCAGTCACGGAGAAAACAAGCGTTGAGAAAGTGATCCCGATTGTCGACGTGCTTTATGTCACTAGGATACAGAAGGAACGTTTTCCAGATCCTGCGGAGTATGCCAAGGTCAAAGGTGCTTACAGGATAGACCTTCAGACGCTCAGTGAGGCAAAGAAGGATTTGACCATTATGCATCCGCTCCCTAGAGTTGATGAGATTGCGCCCGAAGTTGACAACACCGCCTATGCGCGTTATTTCCAGGAAGTCCGAAATGGAGTCATCGTCCGGATGGCGTTGCTCGCGTTGATACTTGGTGCAGTGAAGTAAGGCGCTTTGTCGGCTTTCAGGCTCCTTCGAAACGGTCAAAAAAGACAAGGGTTCCTGTCGCTTCGCACAAGGGACATTTGCGCAGCAGACCGTACCAGCTTTTCCTGCAATGCACGCAGTATGTGAGTCTGCGTTCGTAGGTGAAGAAGGCGACTTGATTTTCAGCGAGCTGTTTTGTTATCGTTACAAGTTCGTCTGTTTCAATCTTGGCATCACCGAGTCCGATCACGGTGAGGCTTCCGCTTTCGCTCAGTTCGGTGGTTTTTGCGTTGAAAGCCATAGGCTCGGTGAGCTTTCCAGCGCTGAGGGTTGATCTGTTGGTTGTTGAGTAGAAGGGTTTTTCCCTTGGGCCTGAAAATCTCACTTTTGCGATACCGTACTTCTCGACGTCAGCCTGTGCGAGTCTTTCTCCAGCGTCATCATTGAATAGCAATGCGGGAGAGACGCGTTTTCCTCGTCTCTTTCCGATCTTGTGAATGTAGTTTGAGACGTTCTGTCCCACTTCTGAGGTGAATGCGAGGGTTTTCTCTGGGTTTAGGTTTCCTTCACAGAATGCTTCCGCGGCTTCTCTGAGTCCCGCGAGGTTTACTATTCGGGAGCACTTGTCCAATCTGAAGTATTGGTCGCCGTTCTCGCCTTGCATTATGAAGGGGAGCAGGTTTCGGCCTCGGTGTCTCACGAACGTGTACTTGATTTCTAGGGCTCGGTTTGCCATTTCTGTTTTTTCTTTCAGGGTCTCGAGGAACTTTGTCTTGTCTTTTCCTGCTTCGTAGGCAACGCGTGGCACGTTGACTGTTACCGTGCCCAGTAACCCCGTGCGCAGAGTGTCTGTTTCCCAGTCGCCGTCTGGGTCTGGGCTCAGCCGAAAGCCTGTTGGGGAAAAGGTGTCGTGGGTTTGTTCTTTCTTGAGCAGGTTGGCAAACGAGACGATGCCCGTGTCTGAGGCGAGTTTGTGTGCTTTCAGTAGCAGGGCTCTTGCTCTTTCGTCTGTGAATGTTTCGGGACGAATCTTCACGGTGAGGTTTGGCCGGTCAGCGGTTTGTGTGTTCTTTCTTCATCGAGAGCTTCGAGCAATAGGCTTGCTAGCAGTTGGGCTTGTTCTTTGAAGTCTTTGTACGTTCCGACGCGTTTTCCGAGGGCGCCGATTGCGGGTTTCTTTTCTAGGAAGCTGGGTGGAGCCAGTTCCAGGCCGAGTGAGACGTTTGTGTGTCGGGTCAGGTTGGATGTGAAGAGGCGTAGTAGCTGTTTGATTTTGGTGGGTTCGACGTTTTTGGCGAAGGGGGACAGGAAGACGTTGAAGTAGTCGACTGTTTGTGTGCTGTCGACTTCTCTGGCGGTGTAGAGCAGTGCGTTGAGGGTGAGGTCGATGGCGTGTTCGAGGTCTTGCGGTGGTGGGTACGATTGAAGGTTGGGGTTGATTTCTTCGAGGTTTAGGCCTTTTTCTATGAAGAATCTGAGGTCGTGCATTATCTCGCTTGGTTTTAGGATCCAGGAGTTTAGGTTGTCGATGTGTAGTGCTCCTGACAGGTGTGCGTCTGAGATGTCTCTTGGGAGGATGTTCAGCAGCGTGTATTCTTTGAACACGGTTTGTCCGGCGAGTTCTTGTACTGAGGGTGTTGCTTGGAGGTTTTTGTTCTTTGTTTCGATTAGAGTGGTTACGTCGTGGACGGGGACGCCGAGTCTTGTGAGTTTGTGTCGGTAGTCTTCGAGGCCGTTTTCTATCAGGATGGTGTTTACGACTTCTCGTACGAGGGGGGCGGTGAGGTATTTGGTTTTTGAGCGGGTGAGTTGTTTTTCTGCTTCTTTGGCGATTTTTTGTGCGAGTTCTGCGGGCATCTTGGCTTCTTTTATGAGTGAGTTGGCGATTTTGTTCGTGTCGAATTCTTCGAGTGCGAGACGGCTGGTGCGGACGAGGGTGGTTTTGGTTTTAAGGGCTTTTTTGTCTATGCGGTCTGCGACGTCGATGACCATTTTGCCGAGTTCGGTGAGGAGGTATTTTCTTGTTTCGACGTCTGTTTCGGCTAGGTCTGCTTTTAGCAGGAATTTTAGGTGATAGGCGAATCTTCCTGCGTCTCGGCTTGGGTTCATTTTTAGTTGGCTCATGAGTTCTGTGTAGGAGAGGGGGCCTCTGTCGAAGAGCAGGTTTAGTATTTGCAGTCTCAGGGGTGAGGAGACGGCTTTGAGCACTCTTACTCCTCGCACGCGTTGCGGTGTGGACATCCTTTCTCGCCAAACCCCTCGTGGTGGTAAGCGTACTATTGGCGGCTTGGGTTTAAAGCTGTTAGGATTATTTGGGTTTTCTCTTTCGCGCGTGTTAAACGCTTTAGTCGAGGGTGGACTTTCTGATTTTTGGACAGAAATGTCTGTTGAGTGGTAGCGTGTATATCGGTTTTGGTAAGTAGCTTTATATGTTATAGAAGGGCTGGAGTATTGTTCTAGAAGATTTGGACAGATGTTTCACACTGAATCGTTTAAATATGTCGTAAGCAGAACTTGAATGGGGTGGGGTTGGGAGCGCGGTTGCGTTGGCTCTTCCATGTTTTCTTGTCTGTGGGGCGCCCTCCTCTACCTGGTAAGACCCATAGCCTACGTCAGAGGCAGCCTCCTCAGCACGACGGCCACAACACTCTACCAAACCATCGACAGAATAATCAGAGACCTCAACTGCAAAGGCAAACCAATCTATTTTCCACCCTACCCCAAAGGAGCCTACCTTCCTCAACACCTGAAGGGCCTCAAGGAAACAGTCACCTTCATACCCCTGGACACCGGCCAGACCGCGCCGTCGATTGAAGAGATGGCCACGAGCAAATTCATAACCAAAAACCCCAGAGGAGTAATCCTCTTCCCACCAGGCTCAAGCTTCCTAGACCAGTTTGAAACACTCCTCAGAACCGACATCACAAAAATGAGCCTCGAAGACCTCTCCACCACCCTACCCCAAATGATAATCGAAAACTTCCAACTCGCCAAAGAAATAGAAATAAAACCAGAAAACAACCAAATCATCCTAAAAATAACCGGCTCAATCTACAAAAACCTGTACCTCGACCCAAACCTCAAAAGCGTCACACTCCTCGGCGACCCACTCACAAGCGCCATAACCTGCACAATAGCCAAAACCACGGGCAAACAAGCCACAATCCAAACCCTACAAATCACACCGGACGCGGAAACAATTCAAGCAACCATCGAACTCAAAGAAGGATAACCCAATGAACCTACACTTCCCACTCTCAGTATCCGACATCGGACTCTGGCTCGCCGTAACCGCCATAATCCTCCTCATAACCTCAGAAATCCTCACCAGCTCAACAGGCCGACTCGGAAACGTCGCAATACAAAAACAACGCCTCAGACTCGCAGCACTAGCCCTAGGAATAGCATTCATGGCCACAGTCGTCCTACGCATCATCCAACCCACCTAGCCCGAAAAACATCAACCCCAGTTCCTACTTTTCACACAGCAACCCAGCCTTCCCAAGTCCAATCGTACGCGGAAAACTCAACCCGCATGAGACCAGAAGGCCCAGCACAAGCCAAACACACATCCAACCACACTGATCACCAGCCCCAACCAAAGCCCCGCCCACCCCGCGAACATATTTGGATCCTAATATTCATGATACATTGAAACCGAGGAGGGGAGGGTACACAATAAGCCTTTTTTCAGCGAATAAACCCCCCTTTTCCGACACGCAGATTAATGAGAACATTCATGAGTATACAGAGAGAGGGGAAGGCTACTTGCAGAGCAGATGGCAAACGTTAACCGTCCTTCTAGCCATGCTCCTGTCAATCAGCATCCTCTGGTCCCTACAAACCGCAACCCACACCTCCAGCGTCTCAGCCATCCAAACAGCCGGAACCCTCAAAGTCTACTGGGACCCCAACTGCACCACACAAGTCACCTCCATAGACTGGGGAAACATGAGCCTAGGACAAACAAAGAACACAAAACTCTACATCAGAAACGAAGCCTCAACCCCAGCGTACCTCATCGCAAGCGACAACAACTGGAACCCCACAGAAGCCCAGAACTACATCCAATTCGCCTTCGACATCCAAGGCCAAAAAATCCAAGCCGGCCAAGTCAAGAACGTGACCTGCACCCTCACCGTCTCCTGGGAAACAACCAACATATCCACCTACACCTTCAACATCCTCATCAAAACCCTAGACTCCCTGCCCGGCGACCTCAACAACGACGGCACAGTCAACATCAAAGACATAGCCATCTTCGTAAAACTCTTCGGCACCACACCAGCCTCACCACAATGGAACCCAAACGCCGACCTCAACGGAAACCTCAAAATAGACATGCGAGACATAGCCCTAGCCGTACAAGCCTTCGGAAACACAGCATCATAGCACTCTCACAACCGAAAAACAAGCAGGCACGCGCCAGTTGCCGAATCTTGTCCTCTATGCAGTTTTGCGGAAATCACACAGTGCCACTGTCGCTCTTATTCTTCTATAAGCGTTCGCTTTAAAACAGTCGAACGCAAGATTATGTTATTGGGGACCGATGTGCCCATAAATGAAATAGACCTGCTCCTGACCTACAAGTGCAACCTGGAATGTGATCACTGTTTTGTTTTCGGAAGTCCTGACGCAAGAGGAGTCATGAAACTGTCCGACATAGAGGAGATCCTGAATCAAGCAGAAAAAGTGGGAAGCATCGAATGGATCTACATAGAAGGCGGTGAACCAGTCCTCTACTATCCAATCCTCTTGCACGGTCTAAGAGAAGCGAGGAAACGTGGGTTCAAAACAGGGTTCATCACGAACGCCTACTGGGCAACGTCAGTCGAAGACGCGAAGAAATGGCTCAAACCCATCGCAGAGATAGGCATACAAGACGCGATAATAAGCGATGACCTCTTCCACTACGGAAAAGACGAAGAAAACCTCGCGAGCTACGCCTTTCAGGCGGGCAAGGAGCTTGGGATACCCGTAAGCAACATCCACATCGAGGATCCAAAGCAGTACATGAAAGAAAAGGAATGGAAGGGAAAACCCGTCACGGAGGGCGCAGTGCTCTTCAAGGGAAGGCCCGCCGTGAAGCTCGTTGAAGGATTGCCGAGGAAACCTTGGAAAACGTTCGACAAATGCTTGGACGAGGATTTCTCCAATCAGAAACGAGTGCACGTTGATCCTTTCGGATACGTTCATCTGTGCCAAGGAGTAACGATGGGCAACATGAAAAGGACGCCGCTTCACGTCCTGTTCAAAGAGTTCGACCCGCAAAAACATCCCATATGCGGACCGATCCTGAAAGGAGGCCCGGCTGAACTCGTCAGAACTTACCATGTTCAACATGAAGAAGGCTACGTTGACGAATGCCACCTGTGCTATTCGACTCGCTTGAAGCTGAGAAAGATGTTCCCTGAGGTTCTTGCACCAGATCAGATGTATGGAACAAGTAGTTGACTACCGGGCGTGCAAGTTTTATAACCTCGCGCGCCACAGAAAATGCTCCCAAAAGGTTATTTTCTGGTTTCACCAAGCCATAATGGGGGAAGAGCGTGCATAGAAGGGCTGTTTCCAGAATAATTCTGGCGTTGTTGTTGGCTTATCTGTTTACTTTGCCATTTCAGATTCAGCTTGGCAGAGCAGAGCCAAATTTGAATCGATCACGTCTGCCCATCGCCAACGAAGTCCACCTTCCTGTTCCATTCTACTATCAAGAAAAGGACTACTACTGCGGTCCAGTTGCTCTCGAAATGGTGTTCAATTTCTATGGCGAAAACATATCACAATCTGAGATAGCGTGCGTTGCAAGAAGCATCGGCGACCCCCTGTACGTGACCTACACTGACGAGCTGAGGAGGGCAGGACACTTCAGCAATATCAGCACTTCAATGGGCGATGAGCTTCCAGCCAACATTTCGGGATACACTCTACGAAAACTGGGCTACGCGGCGTCTGAAGCGCAAGGCATGGACCTGACAAAACTTAAGAACCTTCTGGACCAAGGCAAGCCACTTGTATTGCTGATGTGGTACAGTAGTTATCACGTTTCAACTCATTATCGTGTAGTAACCGGCTACAATGACACCCACATTTTTCTGCATGACCCGTGGAATAAACCTCTATGGGGCGGAACATACGGTGGTCCCAACATAGCCTTCAACAACAGCCAGTTCACGGACCTTTGGTCATACTTCAACTATTGGGCTCTCTACGTTTCTCCATGGATGATAAACCTCTCCACACCAGCCTACGTTCCTCCCGGAACGCCATTTCAAGTAGAGTCGACGATCACGTATCCCCAAACACTACCGAACGCCTTTTTCACCTATCCCGCCTCTTCATGCAACGCATCGATAACCTTTCCTGCTAACCTAAGTCTTGCTCAGGGCGAAAGCCAAAAGAAAACAGTGGGTGCGGGTTTCCTACAAGAAGGAAACAGTTCCAGTTTGAGCTGGACGTTGGTTGCCAACTCTTCGGTAACTGGAACGATTAGCATAACCACTGAAGGACTGATTTCAGGGTCAGTAGCAGCCAGTCCGAACTATACTGCTTACAATTACGACGACAGGATAGGTGCAACAGTGAACTTCACCATATATCTGCCTTCGGCATTGCATGACGTAGCCGTGACGAATGCTATTCCTTCCAAAACTATCGTCGGTCAAGCCTACTGCCTGAACGTAAGCGTCACAATAGCAGACCTGGGAAGCTACGCGGAAGACTTCAACGTAACCGTCTTCGCTAACGACACTGCCATACAGACAAAAAACATAACTCTCACAAACGGAGTTTCAACAAACATCACCCTCGTCTCGAATACCACTGGTCTCGTCTTTGGCAATTACACAGTGAGTGTCCGTGCAACAGCAGTTCCAGGCGAAACGAACACGGCAAACAACAATTTCACTTGCCCTATTCCAGTTCACGTGGGTGTTCCAGGCGACGTGTCCAGCACAACTGTTGGAACGTACGACGGAATAACCAATATGAAAGATGTCGCCTACATGATTGCGTTATTCAACGCCAAGCCAAGCTCACCCAACTGGAACCCTAATGCGGACGTGAACAACGATGGCATCGTCAACATGAGAGACATCGCCATAGGCATTGCCTACTTCAACA
>CAVZKL010000003.1:0-17631 GCA_963775895.1 Candidatus Bathyarchaeota archaeon
ACGACAGCGTCCCAGGTTTCAAGCAGAGTCTCGACAATGCCGAGGCCGAGTTGAAACTGGCAATCTACAACGGCACGAGCCTATGGGACTCAGGCTTCACCATGGAATTGGCATACAACAGCGGAAACGACATTAGAAAAATAGCCTGCACCATGATGGCTGCATTCTTCACGCAACTGCAGACCTACAATGGCAGAACGGGACACGGCTTCATAGTCCAAGTGAAAGAGGAACTTTGGGACCTATTCTTAGCAGAGCAGAGGGCACATAAACTGCCAATGTACGACGTAGGATGGCTAGCTGACTTTGCAGACGCGGACGATTTCGTTCGCCCCTACATGTACAGCGCAGGAAACTACGCGTTCGGACAGAGATACACGGCCGCAAACGGTTGGGGCTCACTGAAAGACGTTCTCATCGATCAAGCAGTGTTAACCCCGGACGGGCCGGCAAGACAGGCAATATACCAACAGCTCCAACTGATCTACTACAACGACTGCCCAAGCGTTCCAATCAATAACCCAAGAGGCAGAATATGGGAATGGTACTGGGTTAAAGGATACTACTACGATGCAGTGTACCCAGGCAGATTCTACTACGTCCATTGGAAGCAGGATAACCCATGGTACGACATCAGCGGTAGCACAGCAGGGATCTCAGACAGCGTTGTCAACATGAAGGACATCGCCTACCTGATCGCCAAGTTCAACGCTAAAGCACCAGTTCCAGGCCTGCCGACAGATCCGAAGTGGCAAGGAAACTACGGTGCAAACGGCGGAGTTGATCCGTATGGAGACCGCGTCTCCAACATGAAAGACATCGCAGGTGCCATCCAAAACTTCAACGCACACGGTGGCTCAGGCCATCCATAAGCAGACAACCAGAGAACCTACAAACCTAACATCCCCTTTTTTCATTCTATCAAGTGTCGAAAGGACTTACACTTTTCAGGTTCAATTCTCAAAAACGTCGCTTGGCTTGATATGCAAGGACGGAGCGGCAAGGTTATAAATTCCTAAATGCCTTCCTATACGCTAAGGCGAGGCAGCTAGATGGGACTTAGAGAGTACATAATTCGACGGTTGCTCCTACTAATCCCCATTATGTTAGGTGTTGTTGTGCTGATTTTTGCCGTGGTCCAGTTTGTTGACCCATATCAGAGAGTGACGCTCTACCTCAGAAACCCAAGAGAAAACGACCCACTTGTGATCGCGAAATTCATTCATGCCTATGGACTGGATGCTCCAGTATATGTACAATTCTACGATTGGATTGTTTCGATGCTGCAAGGAAATTTCGGATATTCTGCATACTATAGGGAGATGGTGTTGCCTGGTTTACTGTCAAGAGTCCCAGCCACCCTCGAGATCGTGCTGTTTTCTGCTCCGATAGTAATATTGGTTGGAATTTGGCTCGGCGTCAAGTCTGCAGTGCAGAAGGACAAACCGTTTGATCAACTGACGAGGATCTTATCAATACTCGGTACGTCTTTGCCATCATTTTTCTTTGGAATTGTGCTTTCAGCGATTTTCATAGCACAGTTGAGATGGGTCACCTCTGGGAGGCTCACGCCGATTATGGGGACAGCATGGTCCCTCATGAAGAATGCGAATACGTGGCACGTCTACACGGGTCTACTAACGGTGGATTCGCTTCTGAACGGCAGACTTGACTATTTTGTCGATGCACTAGAACATTTGATCCTTCCAGTCACGGTCCTGGTGTTTATTCAAACCGCCGTACTAGTAAGAGTGACACGTTCAAGTATGCTTGAAGCTCTGAGCAAAACATACATTACAGCGGCAAGAGCAAAGGGGCTTTCAAGGAACGAGGTAATATACAAACACGCAAGGAGAAACGCGTTGATTCCTGTAGTGACGATTTCAGGTCTTCTTGTGGGAGGAATGATGACAGGGCTCGTGATTACCGAAACCGTGTTTCTATTTCCAGGCATAGGGCAATGGGCTGCAACGGCGGCACAGAACTTCGACGTGTCGGTAGTAATCATCTACGCTCTTTTTTCCGCAGCCATTTTCGTGCTCGCCAATCTGATTGTGGACGTACTATACGCTTACATAGATCCTAGAATCCGCTTGGGATGATCCTGCAAATGACTTCAACAGAAAGCAAGGAGAATTTCAGAAATAGAATTCAGCCTTCAATCAAGGAATTCAAATTCATACTGACGCGCATTTTGAAGAGTCCACTCTCAATCGCAGGAATTATACTCATTATTTACAATGTGGTCCTTGCCGTGTTTGCTCCGATAATCGCTCCGAACACGACCGGTGTCCCCTCGCTTGACCCATACATGATTCCCAGGGATCCGAAGGCTGGATTCTGGATGGAGCCCGTCATGCCTACCCCTAGCCATTTGCTCGGGACTACGAGCGCGCAGGTGGATTTGTATTACGGATGCGTATGGGGAACGAGGTTTGCTTTTCAAATTGGACTCGAAGTCATAGTTAGCACCCTTTTGATTGGTCTGATTCTAGGACTTCTGGCAGGATATTACGGAGGGTTCATCGACGAAGTGATAATGCGTTTCACAGACATAATTCTGGCTTTTCCAGGCTTGATTCTTGCAATGGTCTTCGTGTCGGTACTCAGCAAATCAGGTTGGAGTACAATCAATGCTGCCATTCTTTCAATAATACTAATAGGGTGGCCTGGCTACACACGATTGATCCGCGGAGAAGTCCTGAGAGTGAGAGGTGAAGACTACGTAGAAGCCGCGAGGGCTTCGGGTGCCTCAGATTTGAGAATTATTGGGAGACATATTCTGCCAAACTCCATCTACTCGGTCATAATCGTTGCATCGCTGGACTTTGGATCAATTGTGTTGACAGCCGCCGCTCTCAGTTTTCTTGGCTTAGGATCACCACCAGGCTATGCGGACTGGGGACGGTTAATATTCGATGGAGTTCCATACGCAGGCAACGGGCTTCAATACTGGTGGACCTTCATTTACCCAGGAATCTTCATAGTAATCTTCACTATGGGATGGAACCTGCTTGGCGACGCGTTAAGAGATGTTCTCGACCCGCTTTCAAGGAGGAAATGACCTACGGAAAATCAGCAAAATGTGGCGCAGATAAAGGACTTGTATCTCAACTTCTATACCTACGATGGCGTTGTGAAGGCCCTAGATGGAATAACTCTCGACATCAAAAAGGGTGAAATCTTGGGACTCGTGGGCGAGACGGGATCCGGGAAGAGTGTCACGTCTCTATCGCTCTTGTCAATAGTCATTCCACCTGGGAGAATAGAGAAGGGACAAGTTGAAATCAGCCTCAAAGGCAAAATCTACGACCTTCTGAGCATGAACGATGCGACGATGACGCGAGTCAGAGGAAGATACATTTCAATGATATTCCAAGAACCCAGAGCCGCGCTGAACCCTGTCTACACCATAGGTGATCAGATAGCAGAAGTGTTCTACCACCATCGAAAAGCCGAACTGATTGAAAGCGCTATCGCGCAGCTCAAAATGGACCTGGAGATCGCGTCAGGTCTGAAAAGTGCGATATACAAACGCGAACTCTCACTCTATGAAAAGATGCGAGATCACCCGAAATCCCGTACTCTATGGGTGGCTCTGAAGATCCCGCTTGTAAATCGCTTCAGGAATAGGATGAAAGGAGCGGCTAGAAAATTCATAGTAGAGATGCTCAAATCCCTCAACATCCCTGACCCAGGGAGAGTCATTGACATGTATCCGCATGAATTGAGCGGCGGCATGGCTCAGCGAGCGGTCATAGCTATGTCTTTGTCCTGCAATCCCGTGATGTTAATCGCGGACGAACCGACGACAAGTTTGGATGTGACCGTTCAAGCTCAGATACTCCTGTTGATCAAAGATCTTCAAAGGAGACTACACACGTCGATTCTCTACGTGACTCACGACCTTGGCGTCGTGGCGGAGACTTGCGACCGAGTGGCAGTTCTGTATGCTGGAAACGTTGCAGAGATAGCAGGCGTGATGGACCTGTTTAAGAAGCCGTTACATCCTTACACTCAAGCACTGTTGAAGTCCATTCCAAGGCCTGGGCAGAAGTTCGTTTCAATACGGGGCACCGTTCCTAGCCTCGTCAGCCCACCCACAGGCTGTCGATTCTATGATAGATGCGACTACGCTCACGACAGATGCATACACGTAGAACCAGAACTAATCGAAATCGAAAAGGGCCATTTCGTGTCATGTCACCTTTACTATGGAGAGAACTAGAATGGAAAACTTGATGACGGTCGAAGCCCTGAAGAAATACTTCCCAGTCATGGGTGGGGTTCTGAGGAAAAAGGTCGCTGACGTAAAAGCCGTCGATGACGTGACATTCAACATATACAAAGGCGAAACCTTCGGGGTTGTCGGAGAATCAGGATGCGGGAAGACCACCCTCGCAAAAACCTTGATAAGACTGCTCAACCCGAACGCTGGCCACATCTTCTACAACATTCCAGAGGACGTGGCCGAATCGATCAGGTCTCTCGAGAAAGACAACCCGAAATCAAAAACCCTGAAGAATTTGCTCAGGCAGTACGATCACGCGTACGCTTCAGGCTCACGTCTGAGGAAGCTCAGGCGACACATGCAAATAGTCTATCAGGACCCTACAACGTCTCTCGACCCCAGAATGCTCGTTAAAGACATTGTCGGCGAACCGCTCGTCGCTCAAGGTCTTCAGAAAGGAGGCAGCACCATCGGACGCGTGCTGGAGACACTGGAAATGGTCGGTCTGAATGATAAGCACCTTTACCGTTATCCTCACGAGTTCAGCGGTGGACAACGCCAGAGAATCGCCGTAGCCCGTGCGATAATCACCAGCCCAGAGTTCATCGTTCTTGATGAACCAACCTCCTCCGTTGACGTGTCCGTGAGAGCACAGTTATTGAACATGTTTCAGGATCTGCAGAAAAACTTGGGGTTAACCTACATGTTCATCAGCCACGACTTGAGCGTTGTCGAATGCATAAGCGACAGAGTCGCCGTGATGTACCTAGGAAAGATCGTTGAACAAGCGAAGACTAGCGAACTCTACAAGAACCCGCTGCATCCTTACGCTCAGGCCTTGTTCAACTCCATTCCAGTTCCTGATCCTACGAGGCGCAGGGAGCGTGCACCGCTTTCTGGAGAACCTCCGAGCCCCGTGAATCCGCCTGCAGGCTGCAGATTTCACCCGCGTTGCTCGCTCGCGACGAACACTTGTGAACGTGAGGAACCCCCGCTCATCGATGTTGGCAATGAACATTACGTTGCATGCTTCGCAGTGAACCAGTGATCGAATTTCTCCATGCTTGCTTCTGGATGGACGAGAGGGCATAGAAGATTATTCCGTAATCCTTAAATCAGCAGACAGCAGTGTTTCATATTGCAAATAAGGAGAAGGGAGAAAGAAAGATGAACAAATTTAGCAAAGTCTCTAGCTATGTGCTTATCGCTATGCTACTACTAGGCGTATTCTTCGTCGCAGCACCAGGAGTCAAAGCAGCAGCCAACAATGATGTCCGTCGTCAACCCACTTGATGGTACGAACAACTTCTTCTTCACAACATCACAGAAGAATGTAGGAGACACTTTCGACATAAACATAACAATCACCGACGTTGCAGAGCTGTCCGGTTGGCAAGCAGGTATCAGCTGGGATCCATCGCTTCTAGACTTCGTTTGCCTTTAATCTTCCAGCAGACAACGTGTTCGCATACGGCGGACCCATACCCGCCTGATTCTAGTCGTGCCAGGGTATATCGTGGGAGGTGCAAACCTCGGTGCAAGTGCTACGCACAACTTCACTGGCTCAGGAACACTCGGTGTCCTGACTCTGAAGATAATCCAAGCGGTCGGGTAAATCCCACCGACCAGCGTTGCATGCCCACTTGCATTCCAAAGCATCGGGTCAGACACATTCCTGTTGAGCGGGCTTGGCGGCCATTCCGTTCACGCCTGTCAGCGGAGCTTTCCAGTACTATTGGGTGCAACCGCCCAACGTTCCAAAACTGTACATGGTTCCATCGCTGATAAAGCCAGCCAAGAATAGGTGACACGTTCTCAGTCTCCATCTACACGGACAATGTCTACGCAGGCTGGGAAATAACTGCGTTCCAGTTCAGCATCATGTGGAACACCACACTGATTGACCAGCGGCGATCCATATCTTTGCAAACGGAACTTTCCTTGAAACATTCCGGTATGCAGCACCACCAGGCGGCGTCATCTACGCAGAAGACCTCAACACTCACATTCGTGTACCACCACTGAGCCCCATTCCAGCCGACTACAACTACTCAATAGTCGGTGAACTTCTGCTGCCAGACTTCGCACCACCGTACAACGGTACATATCACGCACCGTATTCCAAGCGGTGGAGGACTACTCGGCACATTCTACTTCACTGCCCTACTGGACACGCTTTCACCGACCATAATCACTTCTTCAATAGACTTCATCGCTGAAGACGTCCTCGCACTGAACCACTACAACACCAACATAGGATTCACGAACTCTCACAGGCGCTGCTTATCAGGCGCCGCAGAAAGTGCTGGGCGTGTCAATAGACCTGTACACGCAGTATCCATACCCATACGGCGGACAAGGCGGAAACCAGACGAGCGACAGCTTCGGTCCACAGCAGTTGGTTCAACTGTTCGCACTGGTCACTTACAACGAGTTCCCAGTACAACAGAAGCTTGTGGGCTACCAGATACACCACGTAGCAACCGCAGACGGAACGATCTACGACTTCGCGAGAGAGGGCACAACGGACGCTGACGGCATCGCAGAGGTTGACTTCAGGCTTCCGTGGCCATGCGCAGACCCAGTCGGACAGATATTCGGCTGGTGGTACGTCAACGCAACAGTCGATGTTGCTGGACAGACCGTTGTTGACAACCTAAGATTCTGGGTATGGTGGCCCGTTCAAGTCGTAAGTGTCGAACCGAAATTCACCAGCATCAACCAAACCAAGTACCAACAACACGAAGGCTCAATGAGTTTCGAAATGGTCTATCTGACATACAGCATGCAGCCACAGAACGTACTGCTCACAGGAACAGTCTACGATGAACTGGGCTTCTTCGTCGGATCAGCCTTCACGTCGGCAACCGTTTCAGATCCTGCAGCAAACTACCCACCGGACATGATGCCAGGAAACCCGACACCAGCGACGTTCACATGGGACTTCTCGATTCCACTGACAACCAACGCTGTAGTCGGTAAGGGCAAAGTGTTCGGCGACGCATTCAGCAACTGGCCATGGTACGGAGGCGTACCATACTGCCCAGAAGTCACGAACACGCAAGACTTCTACATAACGAAGCCATAGAAAGCGGACTGACACCAAAACAACTCCCCCATTTTTTATTTTAACCCTGCATGAAAGAATATTCCAGAATCCTTAAATCAATAGGAGAGCAGTCATTCCTAAGAGGTACACTCAAATGCAGTCGACAAGGTCATCGGTTTGGACTTCTTGCTTGATTTCATTACTCATCGTGCTTCTTTCCACCAGCCTTGCGGTTGCAGCTCCCGTGTTGGACCTCAAGATAACATTGGATCACACTAACAGCGCCTTTAGTTTCCTCGGAAAACAAGTGTACACTGCAAATGAAGGAATCATAATCTCCGCAAACGTAACGTTGGATGGAAACGCCTCAGCAAATCTGGCAGCAATCGAGATAGACTCCCCGAGCCTAAACTCTTTCTTGATAAGAACAGTCAAGACTGGAAACGTCTCAAAAATGTATTTTCGAGTCAAATTCCTGGACATGTACACTTGTAATCAGTACGGAAACCCGAAGACCGTCTTCAACGCTGGCGAATCAGTCTGGGTCAACTTTACTATGCAGAACATCGACACCATCACGCACACAGTCCTGGTTGGAATGTACGCCCAGGCTTCAGATAACACACCCTTATACGCCTACTATCCTGACGCTGAAAACGTCAGTGCCGGGTCCACGATTCAGCATCTTGCGTCACTGCCTACACCACCCGACGCTCCCACAGGTCAGGCAGAGGTCTTCATGAGTCTTTTCACAGATTTCCCAGTGAACGGCGGATACGCATACTGTCCAGAACAGGCTGCAAACTTTTCAATCGGAACATCGACGCCCGCAATGCCCCCACAACCAGACTACGTTAACATGACCTTTAATTTGCCGAAGAGAAACGTGAAACTTGGAAACTACACCGTTCATGCAGCCACAAACTTCGAGGTGCTGCAAACCAGAACCGACACCAAACAGTTTATGGTGATATTGCTAGGAGACATCAACAACGACCACGTCATAAACATGAAAGACATCGCATTCTGCGTCTCACTCTTTCAAACCACGCCGAGCTCCCCAAACTGGAACGCGGCGGCGGATGTGAACAAGGACGGAGTAGTTAACATGCGCGATATTGGAATGCTCGTTTCGTTCTTCACGTTCAGTGCGATCCCCTAACGAAACGAATTTTGATGTGAATTTTGTTCCAGAACACTTAAATGGTTAAACAAACAGCTTCTTCTATTAACGAAAGGAGAAAGGGAAGAGGAGAATTTGAAAAAGTTTTGTAAACCTCTATGCTTTGCAATTCATTGCGTTGCTCTGCGTGGAAATGATGATTTTAGCTGTGGCTCCTGCACACGCTGCTTCGACTACCATGGAACTGGTCAACCCGATTGACGGAACAAACGCGTTCAACTTCACAAGCGCCCAGAAAAGCGTGGGAGACACCTTCGACATAAACATAACCATCGCAAATGTTGCAGACCTGTCCTCTTGGCAGGTTGGGGTCAGCTATGATCCGACACTTCTTAACTTCACCAGTTTCGTGCTGCCCCCGGACAACGTGCTCGCGTACGGTGGACCAATATCAACCTATTCCGTTGCTCCAGGATATTTCGTCGGTGGTGCATCACTCGGCCCGAGTGCCACACACAATTTCACTGGTTCGGGAAGGCTCGCAGTTCTGACACTGAAAATAATCCAAGGAGTCTCATCGAGCGGCCCCAGACAGGTTCAGTGTAACATAGCCTTCGAGAATCTGGGAACAGACACTTTTCTGCTGAGCGGACTTGCTTCACTGGATTTCACAACAGTCAATGCACACTACACCTACACGGCACCGCCTCCGCCACCAGCGATTCTGTACATTAATCCCGCGAAAATCGTGGACCCAACGCTCACACCAGGCGCTCAATTCAACACAAGCTTGAGCATAGGAAACGCAACTGACCTCAACCAGTGGAGCGCAGACATTCTGTACGATAACACTATACTAAACGCGACTGGCGTGGAGGAAGGTGATTTTCTGAAATCCTTGAACTCGACAACCTTCAGCTTCACGATTCAGCAAAACTATAACGCCACGAACGGCTTGATCCAATTGAGTTGCACACTGTCGTCAGGTGGGGCAAACGGAAACGGAAACCTATCAACGATCACCTTCCAAGTTATCGGCTTGGGTCAAACCGCAATCAAAATAGTCAACGCCTCCCTGCTGGACCCATCAAGCTTGACTCTCCCATTCAACACCGCAGACGGCTACTTCAACAACATCCTCATGGCAAAACTGAGCGTTGACCCGCCTGAAGTCACGGGTTCACAATACGTGCCAGGAACAACTTTCACAATCAACGTAACTCTGGAGGGCGTTGAAGACTTCAAATCGACAGTGTTCAACTTAACCTACGTCCCTTCAGTGATACAAGAGATCGCCATCAACGTCCCATCAGTCCTCGGACAAACACCAATCAAGAAGCTTCAAGTCGACGATGTCGCCGGCTACATTTGGGTCAACGTAACCTTCCATAACGGAATATCAACATTCACACCGGTGACACTGATGACCGTGCAGTTCGAAGTTCTTGCGATGGGCGTTAGCCCGCTGAACCTCACCGACACGCAACTATATGACGTAAACAATAACCCGATAACGCACGACGTACAACACGGAATCTTCATAGGCATCATCCGCCACGTTGCGGTTACAGACGTCATAACAGACCTTCAGATCGCCTATCAAGGCTGGAACGTAATGGTCAACGTGACGGTGAAGAACAAGGGAAACATGACTGAAACATTCGACGTTCACTTCTACTTCGACAGCAACCTCGGCGGAACCATGATCGTCAACAACCTCGTTCCGGGCGAAGAAAGAGTCATACCCATGATATGGAACACGTCGACGGTGCAACCCTCCATAAGCCACAACTACACCATCTCAGGCCTAGCCGATCCAGCACCGTTCCAAACAGACCTGTCAGACATCAATTTCACGGATGGAACCGTAAACATACGCGTCTTGGGAGACGTGAACGGCGACGGAAAAGTGGACATAAAAGACATAGCTCAACTCGTACAAGTGTTCCACACTTTTCCAGGCAAACCGAACTGGAATCCCCTGTTCGACTTGGACAGGAACGGCGTCATAGACATGCGTGACATAGCGATTTGCGTCATGAACTTCGGAAAGAGCGCTCCGTAACCCACCACTTTTTTTTGGATCAAAAACACTCTTGACCTTGCCTCAGCGCACCGCGGCAAGCATATATACTTCTAAATTGTAAAATTAGTCCACACAACCCCAAGTTTGCGGAAGTCTCAAAATGAAGTTGCGATCCATCAAAAGAATCGCCGTGGCGTTGATCATAGTTCAACTCTTCACTGTCTCTGTCTTAACGGCGCGTGGCGCCGAGGCACAGGCTCAGAGGACGCTGAGAATTGTTGACGATGCCACCGGATCAGACCATGTAAACCTCGGAAATGAGACTCAGCCAATACAACAGGGAGGCTATCCGTTCGCAGTAAGAGTATTGCTCGACGGAGCAACAACCGGCGTCGCGTTCTGGCAGGTGACAGTCACCTTTGACAACAACTCAATGAGATGCACAAACGTTCTAATCCCTGAAACAAACCCTTCCTACATCTTTTTCGGAAAGCAGGAAGTCTCGACTGTTGACATGCGTAATGAGACTCAGGACGCCGTGTACGGAGGTCAACCATCCGTTGTGGCTGCCGGTGGACTGGTCTTTATTGACCAGCCAGCGAACGTGACCAACAGTGCAATTCTCTGTATAATGAATTTCACAGCTCGGAAAACAGGGAACTTCACCTTGTCCCTTATCGGAGTCAAAGACTACTCAGCCACATTTATACTGGACCCCACGAACACACCTATATCTCAAGGGGGCCAGTCTTACACAACTGCACCTTTCTCAGTGAGCGTTTTTGGAGCGGCCTCGAAACCAGTTGCTGCTTTCACTGTTTCGCCACAAAACCCCAAAGCGAACCAAGTCGTTACCTTCGACGCGTCTTCAAGCTACGATCCCGGTGGCGAGTCAATTCAAACCTACAAGTGGGATTTCGGCGACAACACCACGACAACAAAAAATGGCACTCAGCCACGACTGAACCACACATACTCAGTGAATGGGCTCTACCTGGTTAACCTGACAGTTGCGAACACTGACAACCTCACAGGTTCAACGATCATGCAGTTGCAGATTGGCTCAACACCAACCGTGGCCTTCGCATACTCTCCGTCAGGCATAATACTGCCCAACGACCAAGTGACTTTCAACGCGTCGGAAAGTGCGGCTCAGAATTCGACGATAATCTCTTACCTGTGGGATTTTGGCGATAATTCGACAGTCGCCGCAAACGACACGGTCGTAACTCATAGGTATTCGAAGAGGGGCGTCTATAACGTGAGCCTGACTGTTACGGATAACGACGGCCTATTCAACTCGACAGTCATCGAGCTGCAAATAGGAAAACCACCATCGCCATTGTTTACCTGGACACCGCAATTTCCTTTTGTTGAAGACAACGTGACCTTCACCGCACAAGCGACTCCTGATACTGGAGTATCAATCACAGCATACATTTGGGATTTCGGTGAAGTCGCTGGGCCTGAAAATGGTAGTGCCATCATGATTCATCCTTATGTCTCCGAAGACAATTACATAGTCACCTTAAAGGTCTACGACAGCGATGGACTGCATACCTCGTACAACCAAACCGTCCCCGTGGCCAGCAGGGCGGGTCAAGGACAGAAGGTCAACTACACGAATCAGATCCTTGCAGCGCTTGTCGTGGTGCTAATCGCAGTGGCACTCGTCATTAGAAGACGAAACAGAAAGAAAGAAGAAGTATTAGAAATCTAGTCGGCGACCACTAGACTTTGCGTCTTCTTTCGACCGCAAGGCTCAAATATATGTTGTCAAGGAAAAAGAGTTAGGTGTACAATATGAAAGTTGAAAAACAACTAGTCTTACTGCTAATCTTGTCAGCCGCACTTACTACAATGTTCCTCGCATCTTTCGCCAGCACAGTTCGATCAGCTCCTGCACAAACAGCAAAAATGATAATCCAACCGGCAAAGCCATCGGACATCACCTTCTACGCGAACTACACAACGCTACCTGCCACAATCACATTCAACATAAGCGTCGTCAACGTAACCAACCTAGGTTCATGGCAAGTCGGAGTGCAATATGACAAAAACGTACTGAACTACAGCAGCATTTCACTCCCAGCAGACAATGTCTTCGCCGGCCAATAGCCCGTAATAGCAGGTCCAGACCTGTCGGTATGCAGGACTGGTCATATACGGTGCGGGTGCCGGCCCCTCGCAGCCAGGTTTCAACGGAAACGGGGTGCTTGCTCAGATCACGCTGAGTGTAAATGCGTCAGACACTGTCCCTACGTCCTCAACGATCGGGTTCGAAGGACTATCAACGGACACGTTTCTTTTCACACTTGGTCTCACAGACATTCCTTTCACTCCAGTGACAGCGACGTTCAACTACACTTATGACACGCAGGGAACTGTAGTGACTCACACCATAACAGGCACGAACAATCTTGTAGTGACATCCTCTAACGCGACGATTGCTCCGAACTCTGCAGGAATCGACACGACGAACAAAGTGATATCGTTCAATGTAACGGGCAACCCAGGCAATACTTCATATCTCTTCATACAACTGCCAATGGACGTGATAAATGTCACGAATATGAACGACTGGAAGCTGACGCTGAACGGAGTGCTCGTCTACAATGCCAGTGCATCACTGGACGCCACAGTGAACGGTGTCGTCATACAACCCCAGATAACTGCAAACGCCACGTACACGGACGTATACATTCCGCAGTTTGCGTTCGCCAGCCAAGTCACATTCGGAACTCAAGGAGACAATATCATACCAGAACTGTCGAACGTGCTAATCGTAATGCTCATAGTGTCTTCAGTAACAGTAGCCATCGTGAAAGGCAAGACTAGAAAGAAACTATAGAAACAGAAAGAACTCACCATTCTTTTTTTTTATCTTTGCAGAAACGAAAAAGCAAGGGCAAAAAGTACAAATACTTTCATTCATATTAATTTTAACAACATGGCCTACATTATTCTGCAGCTGATAGGCTTGGTCCTGGCATTTTGTGGTTTGGTAGCTTTGTCATTCGTGTTGGCGCTTTACATAAGCATAAAGAAACTCGGAGGCAGTCTTGAAAGGAGGCATCTTCTCGTGATAACTGGAGTCGTGTTTCTTTTGTTCCTAGGAGCCATCGTACTGTCAATTGTGTGATCAACCGCTTGGTTTTTATGAATGATGTTGCATATGTTATAGACTGGGGAGAAATCGAATAATGCGCAGACACAGAAGCAACAGGAACAAGTACCTGCTCATCGCCATACTTCTCTTAGTTGTCGTTATCGTTGCCGCATTTACAGTCTTTTTTACGGCAAAAGGTGAGAAACCCTTGGCCAGCGAGTACCTCACAGTAGAACACACTGCAAGCACAGCTTACTATTCAAACCCGTCCAATACGACAATGATATTTACAGTCCTCGGTCTGAACGTCACAGCAGTCGGTGGTGATGCGACTGGCCTCTATGTTCATTGCAAATCCCAAGCGGATCCAGTGGACGCCGAACTCGAAGAATTGGCCAAAGGAAAAACATGGGACCTGCCAATAACCCTCACTGGAGGAGACTACAACTATAGGGGACTTCAACTCAAGAAAAACACGCAGGGCATGCTTGAAGTTGATGTCACCGTCGGCTGTAACGAGGCCCGAAGTACTGTAATATCTGTTCTGGTTGATCCTAAGGACGTGTACATCACGGCGGAAGGCGAAATTCTGAATCCATAGGAGAAACTCACCGGCACAATCGTTTCTTCCAGAGCGCGCGCTTTGCTCAAAGATGGCCCCTTCAAGGAATGTCTGAAGTCAACGTCACCATTGACTGTGACGAGGTCGAAACCGCTGGGTTCACGGTCTTTGTCAATCAGCAGGACAACACCAGTACCTTGACAAACGAGCTTTTTCTTGCCGCTCCGATGAAAATGCAACACGCGGATGACCACTAATCAGAATGCTCAGGAAAAGAGTGACCACAAGAAAGATTGCTGCCAAGGCCAAAGGGCTCAACTCTGGGAACACAGTCGTCCCCGTTATCTGAATCTCACCTTCTTCCATCCCACTGTAACTGAAATATAGGTAGGTGTTTTCCGCGTCTACCATGCATAGATATTGAAGTGATGTCGAACCATTTTGCTGAAATTGAACAATCCAATCAATGGTTTTTTCGCACGACAACAAATCCTTCGGAATCTGTACTCTTGACACACTCGTGGGTCCTTGGATAGGTGTTACAAAGAGATCCAGACTCCTCTCTGAAGCGTCAAACGCCACTCTGGTCACGGTCGAGTTTGTTGATGCTTGAACATTGAATTCCCCTTCAGGAACCTGAACGTCCATGTTCGTGATGGGGTTTGCGAGAGGATAATTGTCAAAAGAAAAGCCTTGGTCAAAGATGCCGTCGCTTCCACTTTGGTCCTGACCACTTCCACTCTTGAAGTCGCTACCGAGATAATCACTCCAATAATTTCCTCCTGAAGGATAACCATCGTCAAAATAGTTGATCCCACCAGGAGAATAGGCCTGAATAGTGTTGTTCTCAAAGTTGTTGTGGTACATCCTGTTGAACTGAGAAGCCGTATCTGCAAACACTATTCCGCGGCTACTGTTCAGTATAGTGTTTCCAACGACGACGTTGTCACTGCTTCCTTCCCGCAAATTGATTCCCATTGAACTGCATCCAGAAACTCTGCATCGGCCTATTTCTGTGAAGTTTGAAGAGCGAATCTCAACTCCGCATCCAGCGGTTTTAGCAGTAACATTCAGCACTCTTGCACCCGTAACACCGTAGAATCGGACGGCAGGAGCTTGAACAAACGGGTCCATGCTGGTATTCTGCAAGGTCAAGTTCTCTATCAGAACGTTGTCCGCAACGACTTGAAACAGAACTTGAGCCTCTCCGCCTCCATCCACAACCGTGCCGTCAGCACTCTGTCCAACGATAGAAACGGTCGTATTGACAACTATCATAGATTGAGCGTAAAGACCGTTCTTGACGAGTATCGTGTCCCCGGCCGATGCCGTGTTCACTGCCTGAGCTATTGATTGGCCAGGCTGCACGACGATGATTCCGCCTGAGCCGAACACGACACTTTTTGACCAATGTAGCCACGCAACTGATGCAATCATAATAAAAAACAGAACGAGTAGAGTGCTTGCACGCCGGAGGGTCTTTGACTTAGCCATGGCCTATCTCTCTTTTCAACATTCAAATAGACTTTGTTGCAAATAAACATAGGGTGCAAAATCAAAAACACGATCGAATGCATCACTAATCAAGAATCCGCTCTTTTTCCATATTGGACTTTTTTCGTATAGAAGTCTGTTCCATAACCCTTAAAAAGTCACCTAGAGATAAAACTATTGCGCGAGGAGGAGGGAGAATGCCAAAGCTACGAACGATCATCCTAGTCATAGCTTTGATAGCAGTTTTCTCGGCACTGGCAGGACTGATCCATGCCGAAAGCTCGTATCAACCTCCCGTCGCATCCTTCACTTATTCACCAGACATTCCTGGTCCGCAGGATCTAATTGTCTTCAACGCGTCGAGCAGCTATTCTCCTAATGGGTATATTGTGCAATATACTTGGGACTTTGGAGACGGTAACGTTTCAACGGTGAGCGACCCCTCGATAATGCACACATACTTCGTTGATGGTGATTACACGGTTCAGCTCACAGTCACCGACAATGTCGGATACACTGCTGATGCCGTGGCAATCGTGCCAGTCAGATGTGTCGTTTTCTTCAGAGTTGTGATTCTTGGTACGACGATCCCGGTGGGAAACTTGAAGGTGACAGCTTATTACTATAATGGGAGCGCATGGGTCGTTGCTCCAGCCAGCAATAAAGGAATCGAAATAAAATACGACAACATGACACAACCCTACCTGGCAAACACCAATGCCCAGAAAAACAGAAACCCAGGTTACACAGCTTCAATTCTATGCCGCAACGCAAGCAACATAGGTTTTGACATTCATTCAATAACATCCCGGGAAGTCTTCTTCAAGGTCGAATGGGGTTCATGGGTCGCGTACTGGCCCAACGAAACTACTCGAGTCTACACTTACAGTCCGAATCACGGCGGTACGGTACAGGCCCACGATTATCATCCAGGCCATCAAGCATATTGGGACCCGACTGCGTCGGCTTACGTGATAAGGGCAGGAGACATAGCGGGAGCGGGTGTAAGTCCAACTCAAAGTCATCCCATCTTACTGGGCATCTATTGCCCTCCTCCAACGCCGATATACTATTTGACCGTAAACACCAGTCCTCAGGGCGTCACAACCATCCCCGGTCAAGGATTCTACACCGCAAACACAACTGTCACGCTAACAGCCCCAACGTACGTCAACGTCTCAACTGGTAGCAGGTACAGATTCGACTATTGGGACATTGGTGGAGTCTCACAGGCTAGCGGCGTGAACCCGATAAACGTGCTTGTGAATGCCAACCGAACTGCAACAGCTCACTACGTGACGCAATACTCGACGACTTTCAGCCAAGCAGGTCTATCTTCAGACGCGACGGGCACAATTGTAACGATTAATGGCGTTCCACAGACCCTGACACAAATTCCGTGCGCATTATGGGTCGACAGCGGAAGTTCCATCACTTACTCCTACAGCTTGACAGTTTCAAGCTCAGTTTCAGGAAAACGATTCAGACTTGACACCGTATCTGGGCCTTCCTCCCCGATCACAGTGTCCAGCGCGACAACGATCGCTGGCAACTATGTAACCCAATATCTAGTCACGTTTGCTCAGACTGGCTTGGATGCTACCGCGACAGGCACGGTTGCAACGGTCAATGGCACCACGAAACTCTACGGAGATTTACCATACAGCTTATGGGTTGACACTGGAAGCTCGATTACCTACTCTTACGGTTCAACAGTTTCAAGCTCCACTTCGGGCAAACGTTTCAGACTCGGGACAGTAAGCGGTCCAGTTTCTCCGATTTCAACCAGTGGGCCCACAAACGTAAATGGCAACTTCATCGTTCAGTATCTGATCACGTTCACGCAAACCGGTTTGGATCCATCAGCCACCGGCAACGTTCTTACAGTTAACGGCAATCCCAACGGAATAGCCAACCTGCCACTGAATGTTTGGGTTGACAGCGGTTCACTCATCACCTATGTGTACAGCAACGCATCGAGTTCCCTTGCTGGAAATCGGTTCATCTTGACAAGTTTCACAGGACCATCCTCCCCCG
>CAVZKL010000004.1:0-10592 GCA_963775895.1 Candidatus Bathyarchaeota archaeon
CGAGCCAGTTTAAGAATAACTCCATTTAACGCGTAGGACTTTTCTGTAGGCTATGACCGCTAGAAGTGTTACCACCATGAACAGCGCAGGGACCAAAAATAGCGGAAATTCTGATACAGCACTCTGGACACCAAAAGCATAGATCTTGTGGTCGTTTGAGCCCACGAACACCAAGCCATCGGCGACGGCGGGGGAGGACTCTATTTCGTTGCCAGTTTTGTAGCTCCACACCAAGGCGCCAGTAATAGCATCGAAAGCATAGACGCTGTGGTCGTAGGAGCCGATGAAGACCTTACCGTCAGCGACGGCCGGAGAAGATTCCACGTGACCTCCTGTTGTGGAGTTCCATATCAGTGCACCCGTTGAAGCATCGAAAGCGTAGACACAATTGTCAAATGAGCCAATGAAGACTCTACCGTCAGCCACCCCAGGGGTAGACCACACAGAACCTCCAGTCGCATACCTCCAAACGAGAGACCCAGTGGAAGCGTTCAGAGCGTATAAGTTGTCGTCGTTTGAGCCCACGTATACCCTGCCGTCGACAACTGTTGGAGAAGACCACACGTAATAGCCGGTCGTGTAAATCCACTTGATTGCCCCAGTGGAAGCGTTCAGGGCGTAGACTTTATGGTCGTTTGAGCCAATGAAAACTGTGCCGTAGGCAACGGCTGGAGAAGAGTGCACCTGATTGGCGGTCGTGTAGTTCCATACGGATGTTCCCGTGGAGGCGTTCAAGGCGTACACTTTGTAGTCGTTTGAGCCTAAGAATACCAAACCTTCGGCGATGGCTGGAGAAGAGTGCATCTCGTCGCCTGTAGTGTAGTTCCATATTGGAGCACCGGTCGACGCGTTCAAGGCGTAGACTCTGGTGTCCCGTGAGCTTATGTAGAGTATGCCTTCAGCTATCGCTGGAGAGGGCCAAACATCATACGCTGTCGTATAGTTCCATACAAGAACGCCGGTGGACGCGTTGAAAGCGTACACCTTATGGTCATTTGAACCGACGTAAAGTATGCCTCCGGCCATGGCAGGGGAAGACCACACCTCGTCGCCGGTTGTGTACGTCCATGCAGTTCGGTTCGTGTTTGGCGTCGTTGAAGTTGAATAACCAGCATGTGCTAGGTCATGGTGAAACATCGGCCACCAGTCTTGGTTGAGCTGTGTCTGAGAAAACCCGGTGCTACTGCGAGGATTGACTCGTGCCTGAGAAGAACTGATGAGAAGAGTCGAGGCCAGTAACAGCAAGACTGTGACGCAAATGGCAGTTCTCCCTCTCTTCATCTTCTGAACTCTTCCTTCTTTCCGTCGGCTGAAGAACATGCTTCAGACAATAAGCGAAACCAGACCGTGTGCACTAATAACGCTTGTGATCGCTCAAATAGGGTAAATGGACACTACTTGGCATCCTGTTGATCACAGTAACTCACAAGCGCACTTTCAGGCGCTATTCAGCATGCGCTCCGTGAACATCCTGCACCGGGCATATTTGGATCCTAATATTCATGATACATCGAAACCGAGGAGGGGAGGGTACACAATAAGCCTTTTTTCAGCGAATAGACCGCACGTTCTCGACAGCCCATGACACGTGCACCGTTAAATACAACAAACCCCTTGACTCTCATCCTGATAACGAATGACAAAAACCCTCTACCTAGAAGACAGCTACCAAAAAGAATGCGACAGCACCGTCCTCTCAGTCAAAGACGAAAAATACGTCGTCCTAGACCAAACCATTTTCTACCCAAAAGGCGGCGGCCAACCCCACGACACCGGAAAAATCACCAAACAAAACGAAACCTACAACGTAGTCTACGTCGGCAAATTCCAAGGCGAAATCTCACACGAAGTCGACCACCCCGGCCTCAAACAAGGAGACAAAGTCCACTGCCAACTCGACTGGAACCGAAGATACAAGCTGATGCGAAGCCACACCGCAGCCCACGTCTTCGCCTCCCTCCTCTGCACCGGAGTCGGCGTACTCGTAACCGGCAACCAACTCGAAGAAGACAAAGTTCGCTTCGACTTCAGCCTAGAAAAATTCGACCGCCAAACCCTCGAACAATACATCAACAAAGCAAACGAACTGTTCAAAAAAGACATCCCCGTAAAATGGTACGAACTCCCCAGAGACGAAGCACTAAAAATCCCCGGTCTCATAAAGATGGCCGAAGCCTTCCCCCCCAACCTACCCCGCCTCAGAGTCGTAGAAATAGTCGGCGTCGACAAGCAGGCCGACGGAGGAACACACGTCAGAAACCTGAAAGAAGTCGGACAGATAAAACTCCTCAAGACCGAAAACAAAGGCAAAACTAACAGAAGAGTCTACTTCACCCTCTCATGAACCTCAAAGACCACGGACACACAAACATTGATTTCTACTCAGATGTCGTTCTTCAACAGTCTCGCGACAAAGAACCCGTTACACTCGTCAAGATGAGGATAGAGCCTACGACACTTCTCCAAACCCCTCAGTCCAGCCGAACCCATTCTCTGCGGTATTTCGCCAAGCGAAAACTCCAGATGCCATTTCAAGAACCTTTCAATAACCATCTCGTTCTCCTCCACCGTCACACTGCACGTAGAATAGATCAACGAGCCTCCCGTCTTCACTCTGTCCGCGCAGTTGTTCAGCATTTGCCACTGAACCCCAGCCATTCGCTCCACAGATCTGGGACTAATCCGCCACTTGGCCGAAGGCACCTTTCCAAACGTGCCCGTACCCGTGCACGGTGGATCCAAAACCACGACGTCTGCCTCTCCTGTGAAAGGCAACGGCGCCCGCGCATCCGCAACGATCGGTTCGGCGATCTCAACACCCAGGCGAGCGATCTGACTCTTCCAAACGGTGATCCTGCGCCTCGAGTAATCCACGGAGAGGATGCTGCCGCGGTTCTGCATCAACTGAGCCAGAAAGGTGGTCTTTGCACCAGGGGCCGCACAGACATCCAGAACAGTCATTCCAGGCTGCGGGTTTGCAGCCTCCACCATGAAGCAGCTTCCCTTGTCTTGAACATAGATCAGGCCCTCCTTGAAACACGACGTTCTCGTCACGGGTTGCCTTGAAGCCACTACCCTGTAGGTGCAACTCAACTGCTCAACCTTCTCAAGCCTGACACCCTCTTCAACGAGTCTTTCAAGAATCTTTCCTTCCCCAGCCTTGAGCGCGTTCAGTCTGAGATAAGTTGGCGGTGGCCGCACATCCGCTTCCAGCATGGCGATCGTCTCGTTTCTACCGAACAACTTGAAGCAGTAGCTCACAAACCACGCCGGATGAAAAGTCTCAAGCCCAACCCGCTCCTCGTCACCCAGCCCCGCGAACACCGTTTCGCGCCGCCGAGTCAGCAGCACGCCCAGGAACGGTTCAATATCGGTCAGCGTTTTCCATCCTAGAATGCTGCGTGCCATCTTGGCCGCACTCTCAGCTTCCCTGAGATTTGGCTCAGACCAGTTCCTGGCGATTCGAGTTTGATAGACGTAAAGCCGAAGGAACGCCTGCACGCCCAAACTGTATTCGTCAATCGTTCCGGGTTTCATGACTTCATTTACGAATCTGTCTATGAAGTTCTGCCGGCGAACCGTCTCAGAAACAAGCCTGTGAGCAAACCTCAGAGAATCATAGTCTTCTATGCCCAGCTGCTTAACTGTTCTCGCGAAGGCGAGAGGCTCACTCAACCTGCGCATTTCCATCCAGCTCAGAGTTTCAATCGCAAGCGTCCAAGCTTCTTTCAGCAAACACGTTCACACCGATGACAGAGACAAGATCGTGAATAAAAGGAGCGCGTCAATGAAAGACGCAATACAATTTCATTGATCGAACAAGCCGACAGCCACCAGTCAGTCTCGCGCGGTGCAAAAACATTTAATTTCGAACCGACCATATCCACAGAAGAGGAACTGAAGTTGTCTGAAGTCGCGAAGATCGCACTACTGCAAGAAGTCATGAGGGAAGCAAAACGAAATGAAAGAAGCGGCCTAGTGGTATGCATCATCGGCGTCATCGTCGCAGTCGCCGGATTCTCGACTTCTTCGCTGGCGGGCAACTCGATCAACCTTGGCGTCATCGGGGTCGCCGTTGCCGCGGTAGGATTCGTCGTTTACCTCTACTACGCCCGCGTCTACCTCAGATTCGTGGGGCAGTTGGCGTCAATGGTCTCCAAAACCGCGTCACCGTGCCCAAAGTGCGGGAAGCCACTGCCAGAAGGCGACTTCGCTTACTGCCCGTTCTGCGGAACGCCGCTAAAGTCTTGAACCCATCTCAAGACATCAACATCTCAACACTTCACACATCGGATCTCCAGAAAAGCAACGTGTCAAGTTCACTTTTTCTGTCCGAGCGGCTCTTGCCCCTCTACTCTAACGATCGGTCTCGACATAACCTCCCTTATCCGCGCAGCAACGTTCAGCGGGTAGTGAACCCTCGTCATCACCAAGCCCTTCTCCTCTTCACTCTGCGTGCGAATGACTATGTTTCCAGAATTCAGTATCCTGTCCGAAACGGATCTTACCACTTCCAAGTCCGAAAAACCGGAAGGCGAGATCATTTCCGATTTGGAGGTCAAGATCCCGAACCTCAACTCCAAACTATCGTCCCTTAGAACATAGGTGCTCGAAGCCCTCACCAACGCCAAGTGCAACAAACTGAACACCCAGATCAACAGGAACACCAAAGCCGTCCACGACACCAATTGCATACTTGAGAACTTCAGACTTGAAAAGCGTCTGCTAAACATGTCTGCTAAATCGTAAGCCAATTCGAACCAGGAAACAACCACGGCAACCACGAAAACCACTACAGTTCTGACCACGACGCCTGGAACTATCCACGGTTTGCCCTTCCACAACACCGAACGAGATTTTCCAGAACCCTGCGTCAAAGTCAGAGACCCAGAGCGCAGTATATCGAGTTAACTATTTAAACCATCAGAACTCGTCCTACGTTGTACCGTGTTTTCTCTAGAGAATCGGAAGAGAATCTATCCTGTAGCGGTTCATGGTTTCCTTGAGCACGTTTCTTAAGTCATTTTCAACGTCAGTCGGCAAAGGTTCGGGAACGTGCTCTTTCAGCACACGGTCGACGGTTTCTCTGGCTCTGGTTACGATGTCCTTCGATCCTTGCTTTCTCTCAGCCTCCAGAGTCAACCTGTCAATCACGTCAGAGGGCATGAAACGTTCCTTCTCCAACCACTCCCGCGTGTGTTTCTCTCCGAGATAATGACCGCCAGGACCAACCTTGCTTATCACGTCATACGCAAACGTTTCGCTGTTGACGGTTACTCCGTCAGCAAGCCTCAGGGCCATTCCGCAGATTTCATTGTCGATGACCAGTTTTTCGAGCGATTGGCAGTTCTCAAATATGAGCATTCCTGGTCCAGAAACCACGTTTATGCCCGCTAGGACGGCAAGTAATATTCCTGCGCTGGTTTCGATTCCGCTTTGCGCGTCAACGGCCTTAGAGTCGCTCAGCCCGAGATACGCGTGAGATGGCACGTCGTACCATTTGGCAACTTGAGCAGCAGCACATGCCACGATCATGTTTTCGATCGATCCGAGACATGATGAAAGACGTTTCATGTCGAACGTCGTCGGGGAACCTCCGTAGATGACGGGTGCTCCAGGTCTTGTGAGCTGAGAAATGACCACGCCGCTCAGAAACTCCGCATTGGACTGCACAAGAGTTCCTGCCAGCGTTATTGGACTTGTTGCACCCATCTGTGGTGCTGGTATGATTTCAGCGGGGATTTCGTACCTTGCGCAATCGATGAGGTTCTGGCAGGCAATGTCGCTCCACACGAGCGGAGAAGACGGGCACACGTCAAAAATGGCCATCGGTCTATTCACCAACTTGTTCTCTCCGCCAGCAACGGTCTCCAGCAACTGTTTCATGTCGGTCAATCCTTTCTTCGTGAACGCGCCCGTTATGATGCCCTTTGTCGAGTTTTTCAGCACGAGATAGAGACGGTACAGGTCGCTCACTTCGTTGGGAACTTCGGAGGGCACCATGGCTGTGCTTTGGGCGTGAATGTGCTTGAGTGCATCGACCAGTTTCACCAAGTCCACTAGGTCTTTCGAAACCGGTTGCCTCGTCTCGCCCGTTATGTGGTCAATGAAGTATGTTGCGCTGGATCCGGGGTTGAAAATAACGTTGTCTTTGCCGATTATCTGTTCGTGCTTTCCGTTTCGGTCATACAGTCTCAAAGTCGACGGTGTTTTGTCGAGACACTCCTTAACTAGGTTTTGAGGTATGTGTACGATTTTTCTGTCAGGATCAACCTCGCAACCAGCTTTCTTGAGCGAAAGTATGGCTTCATCGTTTTTTACGTTGACACCTACTTTTTCCAGGATTGTTAACGAATTGTTGTGAAGGTCTTCGATGTCGTGTGTGGAAAGCAATTGGAGCAATCGTCTTTTGGAACGGGAGAACTGGCTCACTTGTCATCCCTTGCCTGTCTAGAGTTTATTATTCCTTGACGATTAAGCTTTAGCGTATTATTCACGTGGAAAGCGCGCAGACTGTTTTTCGGTAGGCAGGCTTCATAAATCTAATAAAAGACGGCCAGCAGATTTGGAGGAGAGAATTGGCGATGAAGATTCTTCGTAGGCAAAGGTCTGCGTTTGCGCTCAGCTTGATGTTGTGTTTGTTAGGCGTGGCTGCGCTTTTGGTTACGCTGTGGAAGACTTGGCCTCAGGTTTCGTCGGTCAAGGATCCTTTTTCAACTTTTTTGGGGCTTCTGTGGACGGAGAAGCTGGTGAGTTTTTCCTGGCGTTGAGTTTAGCCTGATATTTCTTGTCATCTTGGGTGATGCGATGTTGGTTTTAGGGGTCGTGGTCTATGCTTTGAGCGTGCAATGGTTCTATTTGCCTGGGAAGACTGTGTGGTTTCGGTGTCCTTTCTGTAACAAGGAGTGGAGATCGACCGGGGACAAAGCGCTGGTGCATTGTCCTCATTGTCGGCAGCTGGTTCACCCGGTCATGATAGAAAAGCCTTCTTATTAGCCTGGGCAAAACAGAAGTGCGTTATCGACTTAGCAGGGTGCGTCTTGTTTTGCTTGCAACGCTGGCGGTCTGAAGGTTTAAGTTGGTTTGCCCGCATAAACTGGCGCATGAGTCTTGAAATAGTGGTTCTTGGCAAGAACGGTGTTGAAGGTCTGTTAGAGGTTTACAGTTCGCCGGAGCGCGCGAGTGTGCTTGCAGGGAGGGGTTAGTCTTGGTTGAGATGGATTCGAACTGGGATAGGTATTATTCAACGTTGAAGCGAGTGCCGAGAAGGTTGAGGGTTACTGCTCAGTTCGTTGTGGACGCGGTGTCTGTTTTCAAGAAGCATGGGGTCAAGAAGGTTTTGGATTTGGGCTGTGGTGCGGGTAGACACTCTGTTTTGCTTGGGGGCAACGGTTTTGAGGTTATCGGCATGGACGTTTCGAGGAACGCGTTGAGGATGGCGGGACGGTGGGTTCGGAGGGAGAGACTGGAGAGCGTCGACGTTTGTGGTTGCGGCGATGACTAACATTCCGTTGATTGATCGTTGTGTGGATGCTGTCGTCAGCGTCAGCGTTATGCATCACGCGTTGAAGAAGGATGTGGTGACGAGCGTGAAGGAGGTTTACAGGATTCTCGGCGGGAATGGGTGGTTCGTGGCGAACTTGGCTTCGGTGAACGATCCGCGGTACGGAACGGGCAGAATGTTGGAGAAGAACACTTTTTGGATTCTGGAAGGTTACGAGGAGAAACGCTTCGGGGAAGTCCATCACTTTCTCACGAAGGCTGAGGCATTCAGGTTGCTGAACGCTTTTTCCAGAAGGGACGTTACCGTTCTGGAGGACAAGACCAATTACTGGAAAGTAGTGGCCGTCAAATAGTCGGGCGGCTCGTGTTGGAGGCTGCTTATTCGCTGAAAAAAAGCTTATTGTGTACCTCCCCCTCCTCGTTTCAATGTATCGTGAATATTAGGATCCAAATATGCCCGGTGCAGGATGTTTGACGAGCGCGCGCTGTTGGGTTATTCTGGCTGTTTATCGTGTTCGTCGTTCTTCATTTTGTTTTGACATGCATATTCTTAGCAGTTAGGATAGGCTAAGAACTTTCGGATTCGAGTTGCGGCGAAATTGCTCGGAACGAACTGAAAACTCAAGCTTCCATGTTAGAAAGGAGTTTCTTTACGCCTCGCATGCAGTAAGAACGCGTGAGAATGAGAATGACTGTGCCAACGACCACCGTCAAAATAGTGGACAACAAGATTGATCCCATAGAGCCTCCGCCCAATGGCGAGGAGAATCCAGTCACTAGGTACACTGTCAACGGCGCAATAGTCGCCAAAGTCGCCAGTCCTCCTATAGTGAAGGCCATAATGAATCCTGTAAAAGTGAGGTATCTTGCTCTAGGCCCGACGGTGAAATTGGGATAACGCGAACCTGCCCCAAGACCCACATATCCTTGTACGAATACATTGAAGATCACCGCAATCAAGGTAGCGAAGAACAGCAGCGCCGAAAGAGGAGCCAGAAACTGCAGCAGCAAAGCAATCACCAAGACTCCTACGCCTGAAATGACCCATGAAAGAAAGAGCTTCCCCTTCACAAACTCGTCAACTGATATAGGAAGCATGTAGATGTTAGCGATCGATCTTCCCTCTTGCCCTATGGAAATGGAGGAGAGCATCATCGGCATGATAAAAGATGCTTCAGCCATTAGAACCAAACCTACACCTGACAATGCCTTACTTGCTCTCTCTCCACTTGTCAACGCGGGGATAAAGGAAGCCACTACGAGCATAACTGGAATGGCAAGAAACCTCGCCATATCCCTCCGTCTAGCAAGAGACCTCAACTCCTTCAAGGCTAATGCAAACGCTGTTGGATCCAGCCACCAAAAAGACTCAGCTTTGGGCGTGTAGACGGTTGAAGTGGACACCGTAATGGTGACGGGCACTGGCGACCAGTACTTGGCTCTGAGTCTGGCTGCACCCTCAAAAATCACCAACGTGAACAAAAGAGAAAGCAACGTAAACGCGGTGGTCCTCACCGCGTCGGGAACAAGGGAAGATGCGACGGCAACTGAAGGCCAGATCACAGGCACAACCCAAGCCACATTGACGCCGTAGACAATGCTTGAGAGTGCGGTGTAAAGAATGTAAGGGTTAAAGGCTATTTGCACCGCGACGAGTAACACGACAACGAGGACAATGCGAAGGATAACACCGAGCCTTCCGCTCTTCTTGTAAAGACCAGAGGATATACGGTTCATCACCGCCCTCAAAGCCTCAACGAGCACAGCTCCCCAGATGAAGGCAAGGAGCGTTATCGCGACGAAAAAGGGAACAACCCACAGCATACCAAGGCTCATGGCGAGAGGTATAGCGACCCCGAGACTAAAACACAGAACTGGCGAGTAAGCGAACTCCAATGAACAGCTGGAGGCTACAATGTATTCGTTCGGAGATACTGGAAGCCAGTTCACTGCTTCGCTCGTAGAGAGGCTTGTGGTCTGCCCAAGCTCAAAGAGTATACCCGCCAAAAGCACAGCCGAAGTAAGGATAACAGGCAAAACAATGAGCGCCTGCATTTCAAGCGTTCGAACGGCGCTCGCATATTCACTTGGAATCAAGGGGAGCATATAAGAAAGCAACCCTAATGGAGTCAAGAAAACGATTGCATCTAAAATGACCAGTGCGATGGGTCTAGAAAGGAAGCTCCTGCCCCGACGGCTGCTCGCTCTGAAATATGATTTGTAGAGAACACTTGCAAGGCTAAGGATCGTTGATCGATTCAAAGACGTAAGGCCTCTACGATCTTTTCAGCGTCTTCGCTACCGGTGAGCTTCAGGAATATATCCTCCAACGTCGAGCCAGGCATGCCTGCTTTTGCCCTCAGTTCTTGCATTGTCCCCTCAGCTATGATGCTCCCTTCATTCAATATCGTAATCTTGCTGCACACGGCCTCAGCGATTTCCAAGACATGGGTACTAAAGATGATTGTGACGCCTTCCCCGGCAAGGCGCTGAAGGATATCCTTGACGATCCTAGCCGATCGGGGGTCCAGACCGTTCAATGGTTCGTCCAAGATCAAGGCTTTGGGTCGATGAAGCAGAGCCGCTGTGAACGCTATCTTCTGCCGCATGCCTTGAGAGAAACCAGCCATGACTTCATTGATTTGTTCATTCATCTGCAAAGCCTGAAGAAGCTCATCAACCCTCTCCCGCCTGCTCTTCAGGTCGATGTGATATGCCGTGCCCACGAAGTCAAGGTATTCCGAAGCCGTCAGGTATTCGTAGAGATAGGGAAATTCTGGAACATAGCCCACGAGCTTCTTGGCCTCGACGGGTTGCCGCAGCACGTCTATGCCGCAGAGGCTTATTTTACCGTAGTCGGGCCTGACTATGCCCATCACCATCTTCATGGTTGTGCTCTTCCCTGATCCGTTTGGACCGAGAAGACCATGTATTTCCCCTGGTGCCACGGACAATGTCAGGTCTCTTACTGCCACCTTATCGCCAAAAGATTTCTTCACAGATTCGAGCGTTATTCCTTCCATTGGCGTCACAAATCTTCCTTTTGTTTCTATGCAGTCCCAAAACTATTAATCAACACTTATTAAGAT
>CAVZKL010000005.1:0-37045 GCA_963775895.1 Candidatus Bathyarchaeota archaeon
TCCTATTCCGCAAATAAGAATAAGAGGCAACATACAATAAAAGGCAGACTTTACCAGACGAAATGAGGGAGGTGGGACTACTTTGGCTAAGGATCCTGTCTGCGGAATGATGGTTGACGAGAATACCGCGAAATTCAAGTCACAGTTCAGGGGCAAGACCTACTATTTCTGCGCACAATCGTGCAAGGTGACGTTTGACAAGAACCCGACGAGGTATCTTGACGAAAAATAGAGACGACGCTCAACGGCAACGCCGAAACATCGCAATAGGGCTCGTTCTTTTCTTGAGCCGTGCCCTTCAGGCTTCACGCTTTGAATCTTCGCAACAAGAAGGAGTTGCCGACAACGGTGATGTCACTGAGTATCATCGAAGCCGCGGCGGCTTCAGGTGGAATCAGAACGCCAAGAAAGCGATACGCCACGCCTGCGGCTAGCGGAATCATTATGATGTTGTAGAAGAACGCCCAGAACAGGTTCTGTCTGATTTTGCCCAGAGTGCTTCTGCTGAGCTTTATGCTCGTCGCCACACTGCGCGGATCGTCCTTGAGCAGCACGATGTCCCCTGAATCGACTGCGATATCAGTGCCGCCTCCGATAGCAATGCCCACGTTTGCTTGTGTGATGGCAGGGGCATCATTTATGCCGTCGCCGACCATGGCGACAAACCTTCCCTCGCTCTGCAGCTTCTTTATTTCTTCAACTTTCTGGGCTGGGACAACCTCGGAGAGCACGTCGTTTATGCCCAATTGTTTGGCTATCGCTTCAGCGGTTCTCTTCGTGTCGCCGGTGAGCATGATGACTTTCAAACCCATCTCTTGCAGGCTGCTGACGGCTTCTTTGAGTGTTCCTTCGCGGTATCTGACACCGCGATGGCCCCCATGGCTTTGCCTTCGACGGCGAGAATTAAAACGGTTTTCGCCTGGTTTTCAAGCGTCTCGATTTCGTTTTCTAAGGGGCCGATGGAGATTCTGTTGTTACTCATCAAAGCGCGATTTCCGATCAAAACTTTCTTGGCTTTGACGACTGCGGTCACTCCGAAACCAGGCAGAGCCTCGAAAGATTCAGGATCCTCAACATGGAACTCCCTCGTTCTCAGCTTGTTTAACGATGGCTTGACCGATCGGGTGCTCAGACCATTTTTCTGCTACGGCGGCTGTCTCAAGAAGCTGCTTTCTGTTTTTGGCAATGACATCCGTGACTTCAAGTTTGCCCTTGGTTAGCGTTCCCGTCTTGTCAAAAACAACCGTGTCAAGATTCTTGATCACCTCGAGCGAGGCACTGTTCTTTATCAGGATTCCGTTTTCCGCTCCTTTTCCCACACCGATCATTATCGCAGCGGGCGTCGCGATTCCCAACGCACAAGGACACGAGATTGCTAACACGGCGACAGTTGTCGTCAGGGCGAGCGCTTGATCTTTGAAAACAAAAAACCATGTCGCGAATGTCAGTATAGAAATCGCTACAACCACGGGCACAAAAACGTTGACGACTTTGTCAGCAAGTCTCTGTATCGGTGCCTTGCTAGCCTGAACGTCGCGAGCGAGGCGCACTATCTGAGACAGAGTCGTTTCTAAGCCGATTTTCTCAGCTTGAAACTTCACCGTTCCAGTCTTGTTGATGGTCCCACTGAAAAGCGTGTCTCCGACCGTCTTTTCTACTGGAACCGATTCGCCTGTGATCATGGATTCGTCGATGAACGTGTGTCCTTCGGTGACTGTGCCGTCAACAGGAATTCGGGCTCCCGGTCTCACGACGATCGTGTCGCCGACCTGAACCTCGTCAGCTGAGATTTCTTTCTCCTGTCCCTCTTGAATCACGATGGCTGTTTTGGGTTGAAGCGCCATGAGTTTCTTGATGGCGTCCCCCGTGCGCTCCACGGCCATATCCTCAAGAAGCATGCCCAACGTTATGGTGGTTATGACGATGGCGGCTGCTTCGAAATAGCCCATGCTTCCAGGGACAAAAAAAGTCACGTAGGCCGAATAAACGTAAGCAACTGAAGAACTGAGCGCGACCAGCACGTTCATGTCCGCGAAACGGTTTCTGATGGAGCTGTAAGCGCCTCGGTAAAAGTGCCAGCCTACGATAAACTGCACGGGCGTTGCCAATGCTAGAAGCACGTAGTTTTTGTCGGGAAACATCGTGAAAAAGGTGATGAAAACGATCGGGATAGTCAGTGCCAAACCGATTGAGAAGAGCAGGATTCTTTCCTTGACTTCCTTCTTTCGCTTCTCGCTTACGTCTTCAACTCTCTCTACAGCCTCGTACCCACCTCTCTTTATCGTTGCTTTTATCTTGTCTAGAGTGACCTTGTCCTCGTCAAACTTCACCAAGGCTTCTTTGCTGGCGAAGTTCACTCTGGCATCCACTATGCCGTCAAGTCTTTTCAGACCTGACTCGATGCCCGTTGCGCAAGCAGCGCAGTGCATGCCCAGAATCTGAAGAACTATCTCTTTTTCTTTCACGACCATTCTCTTCTTGGTCTATCCTCAGAAATCCGTTATCTAGTGCCTAGCAGAACCTGCTCCAAGAACATGTTCTCTGGAACAGCTCCCACGAACTCGACCTTTTCGTTGACCACTATTTTCGGCACGCCCATCACTCCGTACTTCACGGCCAGTTGTGGGAACTCACCGGCGTCGATCACGTCGGTCCTTATCAAGTCGTTTTCGAGCGCAAACATGTGAGCCATGCTTGCAGCGGTTGGACAGTGTGGACACGTCAGCGTGACGAAAACCTGAATGTGGACTGGAGTGGTTATGGCTCTGAGTTTTGCCTTCGTTTCCTCCGACAGCTCGGTCCTCCCTTTCGAAACTGTGGACAATGCTGACAGCAAAGTCTGAAATTCGTAACCATACGGAAGCCCGTAGAATCTGATTCCGTAGTCCTTTGCCCCGAGAAGAACTATCGCGGGAACCTTGTCTACACCGTACTGTTTGGCAAGTTCTGCATCAGCAACAAAATCGCGAACTTCGGCTTGGATCTTGTCGTTCAATGCGGCAAGCTCGTACACCAGCTGCTTAGTCTGAGCACAATACCCACATTCCAATTCTTGAGTAAACATGATCAGCCTCACGGGGTTGACCAGACTCTCGGCAAGCTGACCCTTTATGTGTTCTTTATGTTCATCAGGTATCAAACTCATTTCTTTTCACCGTTCCATGCTAGTCTTTGAGTTTTTCTAAAATCAAAGCAGGGCAGATCTTTTTTACTCCATCTATTTTAGCGATTTTCTCGGATATTAATTTGCTGAGTTCTTTTCCGCTTCTGGCCCATACTTCAAGCATTATCATATGATCGCCGCTTGATGTCGCTACACATTTTACTTCCCTATGGTTGCAAAGGAGCTGTGCAATTTCAAGCATCTTGTCAGATTCCACGTCGATTCCAACTATTGCAACAGTGTTCAGACCCATTTTCACGTTATCGACTCTGATCGTGAACTTCTTTATGACACCCGTTGACAGAAGAGTCGAAACACGTTTTCGAATCGCTGATTCACTCACCTTCAGTTTCTCAGCTATCTCAGTGAATGACCTTCTTCCATCTTCTTCAAGCATCTCCAGTATTTTCACGTCGGTTTCATCAAGTGTTGACATTCTTTCATTTCCGATTTTCGTGCAAATCAGTGCGATTTGCGGATGATTTTAGACGAAAAGTATATCAAGGACCCGAAGCATAAAAGCCTTTTCGTCAAAGGAGAACAAGAACCTTGACAAAACTTCACTCGAAAGCCAAACTGGTTGAAAACTTCAGGATAGATGTCGACGATCAGAGAACACATGCGGTGGCTCTTGATTTGTCGCCGCCAGACGGAACCGACATGGGCCCGTCAGCTCTGGATCTGTGTTTGATGAGCTTCGCCGGCTGCTATGCGACTATCTTTGTCCTAACCGCCCAGAAGATGCGGTTTAAGGTGAAGAACTTGGAAGTCAAAGTGGATGCAACAAAGTCCGAACAAGTTGGCACGCTAACAGAGGCCACTGTAAACGTTCTCGTAGAAGCGGACATGCCTAAAGACAGAATTCAGAGAGCACACGAACTGACCGTGAAAGACTGTCCCGTGGGCAAACTCTTCGAAAAAGCGGGCGTCAAGATAAGCTACAACGTGCGCACCGGAAAAGAATAGCTTCCCTCTGTTCCCCTTTTGCTCACAAGCCTCGTGTCTTCTTCACCAGTTTGCGTACTAGCTCGGGAAAGGACAGTTCTGTGTCGGACAGCCCCCAGCATATTCTGGGTCAAGAGCGACGAATTTTCCTTTCTCGGTCTTTATCTCACCTATGTACAGCACTTGTTCGGGTTTGCTTCCATACCTGAAAACGGTGACTCCTTTGCACTTCAGCTTCCAAGCCATGTCATAGATCTTCCTTACATCATCAACAGTTGCTTCTCTCGGCAGGTTGACAGTCTTAGAAACCGCGTTGTCAGTGTACTTCTGGAAGGCAGCCTGCATTCTTACGTGCCACTCAGGATCTATGTCGAGCGCAGTCACAAACAGCCTCTTCACATCATCTGGGACGCCCTGAATCTTCTGAACACTGCCCGTCTTGGCTATTTCTTCAAGCAACTGTGCACTGTAGAAACCCTTCTCTTTAGCTATCATCTCGAAAAGCGGGTTGGTCTCAAACAGTCTCGTTCCACTAAGCACGTTCCTAATGAACGAGATTGCGAAGATGGGTTCGATACCCGAAGAGCACCCTGCTATTATGCTGATGGTTCCTGTTGGAGCCACGGTTGTGACCGTCGCGTTTCTCATCGCGGGATACTTGTTTTGCCAGATGCTTCCTTCAAAGTTCTTGAATGATCCTCGTTCTTCGCCTAGTTCAACAGATCGTCTGTGTCCTTCCTCTTCGATGAACTTCATTATCTTCTCGCCGACCTGCAAAGCTTGCTCAGAGTCGTATGGGACTCCCAGTCTTATCAGCATGTCAGCGAAACCCATAACTCCCAAACCGATCTTCCTGTTAGCCCTCGTTATCTCATCGGTCTCTTTCAGAGGATACTTGTTCGCTTCGACCACGTTGTCAAGGAAGTGAACGGCGTTTCGCACCGTGCTCTTGAGTTTTTCCCAGTTGACTTTTCCGTCCTCAACCATTCGTGAAAGGTTGATCGAGCCCAGGTTGCATGACTCATACGGAAGCAAAGGCTGCTCACCGCAGGGGTTCGTTGACTCCATTCTTCCAACTTGGGGCGTAGGGTTGTATCTGTTTATTTCATCGATGAAAACGACGCCGGGGTCTCCGCTGGCCCACGCGGATCGAGCCATCAGGTTCCAAACGTCTTTGGCCTTGAGCTTTCCTGTTTTTTCTTTGTTCCTGGGATTGACTAGCGAGTATTCTCCATCATCTTCGACGGCTTTCATGAACTCGTCAGTAGCCGCGACGGAAATGTTGAAGTTGGACAGGAAGCCCGGAGTCTGTTTCGAAGTTATGAATTCAAGAACATCAGGATGATCCACTCGGAGAATTGCCATCATGGCTCCGCGTCTCTTGCCCCCGGCTTTTATCACCTCAGTGCTCGTGTCGAAAATTCTCATGAAACTCAGAGGACCCGATGCCACCCCCTTGGTTGATTGCACGATGTCGCCCTTTGGCCGAAGTCTGGAAAAATCAAAGCCCACCCCGCCACCGCTCTTCTCTATTATTGCCATGTCCTTTGCAGCGTCGAAAATACCTTCCAACGAGTCTTCGACGGGCAAGACGAAACACGCGGAAAGCTGTCCGAGCGGCGTTCCAGCGTTGAACAGAGTTGGCGTGTTGGGAACGAACTCGAGCTTGGTAATCATGTCATCGAAGGTTCTCTCGCTCTTTTCCGGGTTGCCACCGAATTTTCTGTCGGGCTGTGCCACAGCTCTCGCGACTCTCTTGAAGAGTGCCGTGGGCGTTTCTATGATATTTTCGTTCTCGTCTCTGAGAAGGTATCTCTGTCTCAAAACCTCTGAGGCGTTGACTGTCAGTTTCGGTTCTCCGATGTCCAGTTTCTCCCTGAGCTTTCTTATCTCAAGCTTCTTCTGTCGGTACGCTTGGTATTCCTGAGCAACCTTTTCGTAGCCTTCTTTTCTCAAAACCGCTACGACAAGATCCTGAGCATCCTCAACCGACGGTGCCTTTTCCTTGAACTTCTCTTCGAGAAGTCGCACCACTTCCTGGGTTACCTTTCCCGCTTTCTCGCCGTCCTGAAGTTCGACAGCTATGAAAGCCTTGTAGATTGCGTCTCTGATTCGGTTAGAATCGAAATCAACTACTCTACCGTTTCTCTTAATTATCTTCTTGATAGTCATACCTGACCAACTTGAATGTGCTCTTGTTTCGAGTATAAATCCTTTAATCTCAGCACTCTAGAGGGCACAGAGTCGAGAAACTCTTTTATAACGTGACTGACAAGCCGTTCAATATCTTGAAAAGGACGGACAAACGTTGATTGAAACGATAGATCACGTCGGAATTGCAGTGAAAAACTTGGATGAAGCAATCGCTCTCTACCGAGACGTCTTGGGTTTCAGGCTTGAAGGAGTTTACACGCTGAATGAGCGCAAGATCAAACTGGCATCCTTCAGAGGCGGCAACGAAACCCACGTTGAGCTTGTACAACCCCTGAGCGACGACAGCACGGTTGCAAAGTTTCTTGAAACTCGAGGCGAAGGTATCCACCACATCGCCGTGAAGGTCAAGGACGTCAAAGCCGTGCTTGGAGAGTACAAACGGAAGGGTCTCGCCCTGATTGACGAAGAACCGAAACCAGGCGCTGGAGGTTCAAGAGTAGCTTTTGTTCATCCGAAGAGCACTCGCGGCGTCCTTCTGGAACTTGTCGAAAGACCATAAGCCCAGTCGACGCGTTGTCCACATGTTCTAAATATCTGCAATAGTTATAGACAAATCGTGAGTGAAGAAATATGGGCTCAAAAGAGTCGACGGTAGATGACAAAATCAAGCGCTTGAAAGAGTTAAACGAAGAGGCTAAGCTCGGCGGAGGAAAGAAACGGATCGATGAACAGCATAAAAAAGGCAAATTGACGGCTCGAGAACGCATCGAACTCTTGCTTGATCAAGGCAGCTTCAACGAACTGGACCGGTTCGTGGTTCACCAGTGCACGGACTTCGGCATGGCGGACAAGAAGACACTCGGCGATGGCGTCGTCACGGGTTACGGCACGATTGACGGTCGCTTGGTCTACGTGTTTTCCCAGGACTTCACGGTTTTCGGCGGCTCTCTAGGCGAAATGTTCGCGAAGAAAGTTTGCAAGATCATGGACCTTGCCGTGAAGGCAGGTGCGCCAGTAATAGGCTTGAACGACAGCGGCGGTGCGCGAATACAGGAAGGCGTAGCGAGCCTGGCAGGTTATGGAGACATCTTCTTCAGGAACGTCACAAGCTCGGGTGTGGTGCCTCAAATCTCAGCGGTCTTGGGACCGTGCGCGGGTGGAGCCGTGTATTCGCCGGCTCTTACTGATTTCATAATTATGGTGGACAAGACGAGTCACATGTTCATCACGGGCCCAGACGTCGTCAAGACCGTTCTGGGACAGGAAGTTGATTTCGAGGAATTGGGCGGTGCGATGGTTCATGGCACGACGAGCGGTGTAATTCATTTCATAGCCAAGGACGAACAGAACTGCATGCAGATAATCAAGAAACTGCTGAGTTTCCTGCCCAGCAACTACCTAGAAGATCCACCTGTTGTCGAGACCGGTGACGACCCAAACCGTACTGACCAGACTCTGGTAAAGATCTTGCCCGACGATCCTGACAAGCCCTACGACGTGAAGGAGGTCATCCACCGCATCGTTGACAAAGATGATTTCTTCGAGGTTCAACCTCTCTGGGCACAAAACATAGTAGTAGGTTTCGCCCGTTTGAACGGCAAAACTGTCGGAATCGTTGCCAACCAGCCTGCATATTACTCAGGAGCCTTGGACATCAACAGCTCCATGAAAGCGGCAAGGTTCGTGCGTTTCTGTGACGCCTTCAACATTCCGATAGTCACTTTTGTCGACGTACCAGGTTTCCTCCCAGGCATTGAGCAAGAGCACGGCGGCATAATCAAACACGGCTCAAAACTTCTGTACGCTTACTGCGAAGCAACCGTGCCCAAAATCACCGTGATTTTGAGAAAAGACTACGGCGGAGCGTACGACGTTATGGGCTCTAAGCACAGCGGAGCTGACATAAACTACGCGTGGCCCACGGCTGAAATTGCAGTGATGGGACCCCACGGAGCGATAAACATCATCTTCAGAAAAGAAATAGCCGAAGCAAAGGATCCGAAACAGAAACACAGCGAATTGGTCACTGAATACCGCCAAAAGTTTGCGAGCCCTTACATAGCGGCACAGAAGGGTTACATCGATGAAGTCATCGAGCCAGCTGAAACCCGTCCCAAACTCATAAGCGCCTTAGAAAGTTTGGCCACAAAACGTGAAATCAGACCTTCGAGAAAACATTCGAACCTCCCGTTGTAGCGGAACAAGCGAGTGGAAGACGAAGCGGCACGTACTCAAAGGACCACTCAAGATGATAATAGATTAATAGACCTTCACCTCAATTTTCAAGTTCCCAGACTCGGAGCATTGCTAAGAGCAGGTCAGGTTGGCTTTGAAACACGTCAAGATAACAGACACCACCTTCAGGGATGCACATCAGAGTCTGATCGCCACGAGAATGCGAACTGACACGATGCTTCCCATTGCAGAGAAGATGGATCAAGTTGGCTTTTTTTCGCTAGAAGCATGGGGAGGCGCCACATTCGACGTAGCGATACGCTACCTCGCAGAAGATCCATGGGAACGGATTCGCCAACTGAAAAAACACGTCAAGAACACACCGCTCCAGATGCTCCTGCGCGGTCAGAACGTCGTCGGTTACCGCAATTACCCTGACGATGTGGTTGAGAAGTTCATAGAGAAAGCCGCTGAGAACGGAATAGACATCTTCCGAGTCTTCGACGCTTTGAACGACGTAAGAAACATGGAAGTCGCCATAAAGACCGTGAAGAAAAACGGCAGACATGCTCAAGGCACGATCAGCTACACCATCAGCCCCTTTCACACTGTCGAGTATTTCGTGAAATTCGCCATGAAGCTGGCCGAGCTCGACTGCGATTCAATATGCGTAAAAGACATGGCTGGCATGCTGGCGCCACAGCCCGCGTTCGAGCTTATATCCGCTCTAAAAAAGAAAGTTGGCCTGCCCGTCCATCTGCACAGCCACAGCACGAGCGGGATGGCCATGATGACTTACTTTCACGCCTGCGAAGCCGGTGTGGACATTTTGGACACTGCGTTCTCACCGTTGGCGTGGGGTACGTCGCAGCCTCCTGTCGAGTCGGTCGTTGCGGCTTTGAAGGGAACGCCCTACGACACATGCTTGGACAGTGAATTGCTCAACGAAATCGCGCAGTACTTCCGTGAACTGCGTGAGAAGTATTACGACCCCTTGAGGTTGGTGGACCCGAAGTCCGAGCGAGTTGATCCGTCAATAATCGTGCATCAGATTCCAGGCGGTATGTTTTCAAACCTGTTGGAACAGCTGAGGGAGCAGAAAGCGTCGGACAAGCTCGGTGAAGTGCTTGAAGAAGTGCCCAAAGTGAGAAAAGAACTGGGTTATCCGCCTCTCGTCACACCGACCAGCCAGCTTGTGGGTATTCAAGCGGTTCTGAACGTCATCTCAGGAAAAAGGTACAGCATCGTGCCCAAGGAGATCAAGGACTACGTGAAAGGGTTGTACGGAAGACCACCCGCACCCATCGATGAGAAGATTAGGAAGAAGATCATAGGCGACGAGGAACCGATCACGTGTCGCCCCGCTGACTTGCTTGAGCCGATGCTTGACAAGATTCCAGACGATGTGAAGCCTTACATTGAATCCGATGAAGATCGACTCACTTACGTGCTGTTTCCACAGACGGCACTGGAATTCTTCAAGAAGAGAAAGATCAACCGCCAAGATATCAACGCTGGTATTTCGCCTGAAAGACTTGCGGAACTTGAAGAAGCCGCAGCCCTTTCGATGGCAGTAGTGAACTACTTGCAGAATCAGTCATCCGTCAAGGCGCTCACCCTGTCGAAGAGGAAAGACAGAATCGTCTTACTGGGTCTTAGCGGCTCGTCAAAACCAAGTTGAACGTGGTGCCTGAACATGCCAGAGTACGAGGTCTTCGTCGACGGAAAGAACAGAAAAGTGGAACTTACCAGAAACGCAGAAAACTCCTTCACTGCCAAGATCGACGGCAAAGAGCACGCGCTCGGCATTGACACTGATTCTTTGAATGTTGAAAACCCTTTCACTGTGAGAATAGACAACAAATCCTACCACATCGAACTGCCCAGAGCAGACAGGACAAGAGAATTTTCAGTGAAGGTGGATGAAGCCGTCTTCAAAGCTGAGATAAGAACTCCTACCAGAAAGAGCACGTTCACGACCTTTGAGCCCGCAACAACTGCAACGTCAAGAAGAGCGACTAGGAACAGGCAAGTCATGGAAGGAAGTGTTACAGCTCCCATGACCGGCAAGGTGGTGCGGGTGAAAGTGAAAGAGGGAGAGCAGGTGAAGACGGGTCAAGTCCTGTGCGTCGTTGAGGCGATGAAGATGGAAAACGAAATCGTTGCACCTAAAACGGGCACGGTCAAGGAAGTATGCGTAGCAGAAGGTTCGTCAGTGAGCGAAGGCGAGCCTCTTGTCACGATCGGCTAGAAAAGTGTCAGCGGCTTGTACTCGCCGAAGACTGCTCTGAGCGTGTCGCATATTTCACCCAACGTTGCGTATTCTTTCACGGCTTGAAGTATGAAGGGCATCAGACTTTCGTTTTCTTTTGCTGCTGCGTCGTGCAATTTTTCGAGGGCTTCTTTGGTCTTGGCTTGGTCTCTCTTCTTCTTTATCATGTTTAACTGATCGACAAGAGTCTTCTCCACTATTGGGTCCACCTTCAAGGTTTTGATCGGAGTCTTTTCTTCGCTGACGTAATCGTTTACGCCTACGATGACGTGTTTCTTTGCTTCGACCTCTCTCTGGAAACGGTAGGAGCTTTCGATTATCTCGCGCTGCATGAAGCCTTTCTCTATGGCGGCAACTGCTCCGCCCCTTTCGTCGATTTGTTCAATGTACTTGAGGGCTTTCTCCTCAATTTCGTTTGTTAAGTATTCAACGTAGTATGATCCGGCCATTGGGTCCACGCTGTCGATGGTACCGCTTTCGTAGGCTATGATTTGCTGAGTTCTCAGGGCCACTGTTACGGCTTGTTCCGTTGGCAGGGCGTAGGCTTCATCGAAAGAGTTCGTGTGCAGAGATTGAGTTCCGCCGAGAACAGCCGATAGGGCCTGCAATGCCACGCGGACAATGTTGTTGTACGGTTGCTGAGCCGTGAGCGAGACTCCCGATGTTTGGGTGTGGAATCGCAGCATCTGCGAGTTGGGGTTCTTGGCTTTGAACCTGTCACGCATGATTTTGGCCCAGAGTCTGCGAGCAGCCCTGAACTTGCCGATCTCTTCGAAGAAGTTGTTGTGAGCTGCGAAGAAGAAGGACAGTCTGCCCGCGAACCTATCAACGTCGAGGCCACTGTCAATCGCTGCTTGCACGTAGGCAATCGCGTTTGCCAGAGTGAAGGCCACTTCTTGCACCGCTGTTGAACCGGCTTCGCGTATGTGGTAGCCACTTATGCTTATCGTGTTCCACTGCGGCATGTTCTTGCTGCAGTAGGTGAAGACGTCTGTTATCATGCGCATAGAGGGTTTCGGCGGAAAAATGTACATGCCTCGGGCCACGTATTCCTTCAGAACATCGTTCTGAACAGTTCCGCCCAAACGAGACTGATCGACGCCTTGCTTCTGTCCCACAGCAACGTACATGCTCAGTAGGACGTTTGCGGGAGCGTTAATCGTCATGGAAGTCGTGACTTTTTCAAGCGGAATCCCGTCGAACAGGACTTCCATGTCCTTGAGAGTGCTTGCGCTGACCCCGACCTTTCCAACTTCGCCGAGAGCCAAGGGATGGTCGCAGTCGTATCCGACCTGAGTGGGAAAATCGAAGGCCACGCTCAAACCGGTCTGCCCGTGTTCGAGCAGATACTTGAAACGTTTGTTGGTTTGTTCAGCGGTTCCGAAGCCGGCGTACTGACGCATCGTCCAAGGACGCGCGCGGTACATGGTGGGGTAGACGCCTCGTGTGAACGGGTATTCGCCCGGGAAACCGAGATGATTCAGGTAGTCAAAACCCGAGACTTCAACAGGAGTGTAAAGTCTCTCTACAGGGATGTACGAGCTGGTGGAAAACTCTCCCTTCTCGGGCAGCTTGTCGAAGCTTCTTGCAACGGTGCCGGCTTCCCACTTCTGCTTCTGATCTCGTATCTCTCGCAGTTTTTGTTCGTCAAACATGGTTGAAGTCGCCTGGAAACAAGACTGTTCTGGCAAAGATAAAAGAATTGTCAACCGACCAACAGGCGTGAAAAGAGTTGGTGTGCACTGCATCAGAAATGAACTGGCGTTCAATGAGAGCATAAAAAAAGGAAGGATGTAGAGTTTCGCTTTCACTGTTGAGTCGGGGGCGGCGCGGGCGTTTGCTGCGGAGGTTGTGAAGGTATCTGGAAGAAGGCGATCGCCAGTAGCAACATAGCAATCCATATCAGTGCTAAACCGATAATGATTATCGTCAGAAAGGCGCCTATCAGGAACAGTAAGCCCGCCGTCGCGAACAAGTGGACAGTCGTTTTCTGAGAGAGTCCGTTCAAGGATCTTCTTAGGAAAAAGGCTGAGACCACGATGAACACGACGAACAACACGAAGCTCAGAAGAATCTGTGCCACGTACGGCGCTACCGTATCCCAAGTTACGTTCGTCATGATTTGCTGGGCATTGCTCAGATTGCTCAAATCGATACCCAAAGCTTTGAGCAGATTCAACGCTGCTACGACAACTAGCACGGCTGTAATCACTCCGCCGATGATGGTGATCACGAGCGAGTAGAGCGCATTGTTGAATATGCGTGAGTCTTTGTAATAATCCGAAAATCCTTTCAACCCAATGAAGAGGAGTATTACGCCTATGAGGTCAATTATCCAACCGTAGATACCTGCAAAAAAAGGTACCAGAGTACCTACGACCAACAGTATGGCTCCGATTCCGCCCATGTTCTTGCTCGATTCAAATGTCATTTTCCATTTCCTCGCAGAACGATTTTTGGGCTTCTCGGATAAAAAACTTTCCTATCCGCGCCCTTTCGGCTGCTCAGCCTTGCGTTCTTGCCCAAATCCTGCAGGTTCCTTCGACGCTCACCATGCAGGCGCCGACCGGTCTTTCTGGAGTGCAGGTTTTCATGAACAGGGGGCATCCTGTCGGTCTTATTTTGCCCACCACGACTAGGTGGCACATGCAGCCGTGTTGCACGTCGACGCCTCTTTCGATTCTTACTCCGTGCTTCAAGTGAGCGTCGTACGCCGAGTACTGTTTTTCAAGCAAAAACTTTGACGCGGGTATGATGCCTAAGCCGCGCCACGCACCGTCGACCGTGGAAAACACTTGGCTCATGAGTTCTTGTGCCTTCGTGTTTCCATCGTAGTCAACGGCTCGTACGTACTCGTTTTCCAGTCTTGGTTTTCCTTCCTGTAGCTGTCTGAGGATCATGTAGATTCCGAACATCAGGTCTAACGGTTCAAACCCAGCGACCACAACGGGCATCCCGTAACGCTCGGGAAAGATTTCGTAAGGCTTGAGCCCTATGATGGTGCTCACGTGTCCTGGCGCTATGAAACCGTTCAGGCTCAGATCCTTCATCTCCACCAGCAGCCTCATCGCCGGCGGGATCGTTCGATGAGAAACCAGAAAGCTGATGTTCGATGGCGGTTTTCCAGCGATTTCCACCGCCGTCGACGGGGACGTGGTTTCGAAGCCCACGGCGAAAAACACGAATTCTTTGTGAGGCTCAGCCTTCGCCATGCTCACCGCGTCACCTATGCCGTAGACCACGCGAACGTCAGCGCCTTCGGCTTTGGCTTCCAGCAAAGACATCTTTGAGCCTGGAACACGGAAGAGGTCTCCGAAGCAAGTTATGACGATTCCTTTGAGACCCAGTTGGACGGCTTCGTCTATCTCCGAAGCTGGCACGATGCACACCGGGCAGCCTGGACCGGCTATCACCTCCACGTTTTGCGGCAACAGGCTTCGCAGGCCATAGTGATTTATGGTCCATTCGTGTGTGCCGCAGACGTGACAAATCTTGACCGTGCCTTTTTTCGGTGCGGCTTCCAGCATCTTTGCTGCTAGGCGTTTCATCAGATTTGGATCTCTGAACCTCAGACTCTCAGTCATTCCGCATCCGACTTTGCTACGTGGTCTTTGCTTTGGGTTCAGCCTTCAGAATCTCGTTCCACAGGTTCAGGGTTTCTTGAGCTTCTTTCTCGTCCAGAACCTGGATCGCATAACCAGCGTGGACCAAGACGTAGTCGCCCACTTTGGCGTCGACCAGTGTCACGTTTATTTCTCTCAAGACTCCTTCGCCGAAGTCCACTTGGGCAAGGTCTTGTTTGCGCGTGATGACTTTAGCAGGTATGGCAAGGCACATACTTGTACCACTATGTATGCGATCAGACGGGTTGATAAATCGGTTATGGTTCAGAGTTTGAAAAAGCCCGATGCCACTGCCTGACCGAAGGATAAGCCACCGTCACCCGGGGGAACAGTCTCATGCACCAAGAACCGGATGTTGGCATCCTCAACGATTCTCCGCATCTCGCCGGTCAGAAGTTCGTTGCATGCCACTCCACCCGTAAAACCGATCGCCTCAACCCTGTTTTCCTCTGCACTTTGCAACGCAAGCTTCGCCAACCCTTTGGCGAGGTAGATGTGTGCCGAATAAGCCAAGTCTCGTTTTCTGCACTTGGTTCTTTTCTCGAAAATCTCCTGCAGCAGGGGAGTCGTTTCAAGGGTGTTACCATTGATTATCGGTTCCAGTTTCGGAACATTTTTTCCTCCTGTTGCCGCTGACTCAAGTTTCATTGAAGGCTCGCCTTCGTAGGTGCGTTCGTGGCACACGCCGAGAATAGCTGACACAGCGTCGAGGACTCTTCCGCAGCTCGTGGTCTTCGTGACGTTGCCGCGGTTCCTGAGTTGTTGAAGGATTATCTCGATTTCTTTTTCTCCGTGGGGGAAGTGCCGCTTGTTTTCCTGGAGAAACTCTTCAACGTCCACTTTGCCGTAGAGTATTCCTGCAGCTACTCTTAATGGATAACGAGTTGCCAAGTCTCCGCCCACTAGTGGCTGTTCTTCAAGGTGGGCTAAACGTTTGAAGCCGCGGTTGTTCTTTGTTGCAGAGGAGGATTTCTCCTCCCCAGGCTTCACCGTCCAATCCGTATCCGTAGCCGTCGCAGCATACGCCGATGATTTCGTTGACGCTGTGTTCTTCCATCAAGGCGGTGACGTGGGCGTGGTGATGCTGGATTTGCTGAAGTTGCCAGTTGTTTTCCTCGGCCAGTTGGTGCGCCAGCGCCGTCGTGGTGAATTTCGGATGCAGGTCACACGCGACCGTGTCTATTCGGCTGTTCGTCAGGCCGACTAAATGTTTTGAGGCTGTTTCGAGGAAATCTCTTGTTTCTATGTTTTCTACGTCTCCTATGTGCTGTGAGATGAAGGCTTTGTCGCCGTTCAGTATGCACGCAGTGTTGTTCAGTTCTCCGCCTAGGGCGAGAATGCAGTGTTTTGCGTGATGTTTGAGCAGTACAGGAGCTGGCGCGTAGCCTCTTGATCGTCTGATGAAAACGGTGTGTTCGCCGTGAGTGCGGAGTACCGAGTCGTCGCATCTGTGGGCTATTCGACGGTCATGGAACAGGAAGTAATCAACGGTGCTGCCGAGGGTTTTGAGAGCTTCATCGTTGTCGTTTATTATTGGCTGGTTCGGTGGGTTGGCGCTCGTCATCACGAACGAGGCGTCGGTGACCTTGTCGAAGAGCATGTAATGCAGGCCTGTGTAGGGCAGCATGACGCCGATGTTGTGCAGTAGCGGTGCCACGAGAGCCGACAGGTAGTAATCACTCTTCTTGTTCAGCAAGACAATTGGGCGGGTGAAGGAGGTTAGTAGTTTTTCCTCTTCTTCGCTCACTTCGGCGAATGTTCTGGTTGCCTCCAAGCTTCGGGCCATTATCGCGAAGGGTTTTTGACTTCGGTGTTTGACTTCTCGGAGTTTGGCTAGCGGCTTGTCCTTGGTCGTTGATGTTGCAACGTGGAAACCGCCGTAGCCTTTTATTGCCAGCGTGCTGCCTTCCGACAGGAGTCGGCCTGCTTCGCGGACGGGGTCTTTGTGCCGTACCGCTTCTCCGTTGGCTGTTGTGAGGTACACTTTTGGCCCGCACTTGGGACAGGCTACTGTTTGGGCGTGAAATCTTCTGTTGAGTGGGTCTCTGTACTCTTTCAAACAGTAGCCGCACATGGGAAATTCGCGCATGGTCGTGTTTTCACGATCGTAGGGCAGTTTTTCGATTATCGTGAATCGTGGGCCACAGTTTGTGCAGGTGATGAAGAAGTAGTCGAATCTTGGGTCTTCGGGGTTTCGAAGTTCTCTCAGACACTCGTCGCATATCGCCACGTCTGGCGGTATGACCGAGCCTGAGAGTTCGGTTTCGCTTGAACTCTTTTCTACGGTGAAACTTCGATATTGGTTTTTTCCTTCGAGCTTCGAAGTGATTACGTCGTAGATTTGGGCAAGAGGCGGCTTCTTTCCTCGAAGATCTTTCATGAAGTCTTGAATGTCCTGTTCTTTTCCTTCAAGAAGAATTTCTACTCCGGCATCGCCTCGGTTCTTGACGTATCCGTTCAGTCGGTGCTGGACTGCGGTGCGGTAGATGAAGGGACGGAAGCCCACCCCTTGAACTATGCCGGTAACCTTGACTTTTAGCCGCACTGCAGCCATCTCTTGAGTCTAGTGCGAAGGAACACTTTCATATACATTTTGACCGAAAAAACAGGCTTTGGACTCTCCTTCACGAGTTAGGCTCTGGCAGGGCGCGCGTTCAGACTCGGCATGACAATTTGACTCTTACAGTGCGGAATCTGGGAAAACCTTATCTGAAGAGTCGGCCGAGCAAGGGAAATGGTTTCGGTACGATGAAATCCGTGCGGAATCTGAAGTTCTCAACTGCAATGAAGTTCAAGGCGATTCCACCCTACGACTTTGAACTCACGGTTCACAAGCCAGCTGGATGGTCGTTGCTGACACCGCTTGAAACCTTTGAGAGTGGCGTGCTATGGACTGCTGTGCGAGTTCCTCAGAGGGGATTGTTCGGATTGAAGTTGAAGTCCGTTGGAACCGTTGAAGACCCTGAAATAAGCTGTCAGTTGTTTTCGGAGCGACAACTGGGAAAAGGGGAGAAGGCGAGGTTGTCTGAAACCGTTGCGTTCTTGCTGAACCTCAACGAGAACGTCAGACAGTTTTACGCACTCGGTCGTCGCGATCCTCTCGTGAAGGTTTTGGTAGAAGATCTTTACGGAATGAGGAACACGAAGACGTGTGACATCTTCTCAAGACTTATCTTGGCTGTAACCCTGCAGATGGCTCCGATAACCAGAAGTGATCAGATGATGAATTTGTTGATCGAGGAATACGGCGAGACCTTGAGGTTTGACGGAAGAGAAGTTGCATATTGGCCTTCTGCTGAAAAGATCGCGAAGGCTCAGGTCATGGAACTTAAGAAGAAGTGCAAACTCGGCTACAGGGCGAAGGCTCTCAGGAGCATCGCACAAACTGTTGCTAGGGGATTTTCGTCGCTCCAAGAGCTTGAAATGATGTCGACTGACGATGCGAAGGCGAGGTTAATGGAATTGAGGGGGATAGGCGACTACTCTGCGGACATAGTCTCTCCGCATTTCGGGTTCGCTCTGGACGTGTGGAGCGCCAAAATATTCAGTATGCTCATGTTTGGAAAGAAACCTGAATCGCCGCGTGATATGATTCCGAAACTCAAGAAGGCGGCAGAGGAAAGATGGGGACGATGGAGAGGTTACGTCTTCATGTACGTGCTTCACGATCTAGAGAACTTGTCGAGAAAATACAACTTCAACCTCACAGACGTCTGAAAACTGCTGGCTTGGCACTAGAACGCAGATCAGTTGACACCTGACTGCTAGAGAGAAACTTTCATGACGTGCACGTTTTCTTCCCTCTCCAGAGAAGACGAAGTAACATGTTGTGATTATCCGACGTGAGTTTTCCTTTTTAAGCTCGGCTGACTTACTGCAGTGAAAAATGAAAAGCATGAAAGGGAGTCGGATGGAGGTTTGAGCAACGGTTTCAACTACCGATCCAAGGTCTTCCTCGTTCTGTGGGCTGTGAACTTTCTTTTCACTTTTTCCACCAATCTGATTCCTCACGTCGAGGGCTTACCTGACGAAAGCTTTCGTCGGAGGTTCCGAAACGGCGACCATGGAAGCCTTGGGCATAACGCTTTCTCTGGGATCCGCGGCCGCCACGATAGGCTACTTTGTTGGAGGCTTCGCCGCTGACCACATGGGCAGAAAAAGAGTGGTGATCCTCTCATTCGCTGTCCTAGCTCTAGGCTGCGGATTATTCGTTGCCGCGCCGAACCTCTACTGGCTCTACCTGGCCAATTTCATCGAGTTCTTCGCCGCAGGTTTTTCCAGTCCAGCAATCTCAGTCTTGGTTGCGGGCTGCAGCGAGCAGTGTTCCAGGGGGATGGCCTTTGGTGTCTTCAACCTCTCATGGATAACGGCCGGTGTCGCAGGTCCGTTACTGGCCGGGGTCATCGCTCAGTACGTCAACCTGTACATGCCCTTCATACTCGCGTTATTAGTGAGTGTGGCAGGCTTGTTCGTGGCCTATCTGCTAAAAGAAAAGAGCACTGATGAAGAAACGAAAACCTTGCAGAACGGGGGAGAAGTTGAGAAAAACGGATCACCAACGTATTCGAATCTCAGACGCATCATACTCATCTTCAGCGTCACTAACATACTGAACGGCTTGCTCAACGGTTTCATAAACCCTGTGTTGAACGGGATGCTGCTGTTCAAGTTGGCCGCCGCTCCAGCAGAATACGGGCTTGTGCTGTCCCTGTCATCGAGTCTGGTCACTGGGCTCGTTCAGATACCAGGCGGAAAGCTCGCCGACAAGTTCGGCAGGAAGCCGTTGGTTCTTTTCAGTTTTCTAGGGGTACCTCTAGCTTTTCTATTGGGTTTCAGCGGCTCGCTCCTAGAATTTTCATTGATAATGGGTGGAATCAGCGCCGTCGGAAACATCAGTTCGCCAGCTATTTCAGCGTGGCTTATGGACCTTCTCCCCGAACAGAGGCGGGCAAGCGTTTCTGGGATAACTCAAGCTCTCAGCGGGATCGGGTTGACCGTCGGACCGAACGTTGGAAGCTACGTTTGGAACGCCACGAAACCCGACGCCGTGATTCCGTGCGGAATCGCAGCGTTGATATTTGCAGCGGCATTTCCGTTCTATGTGATGTTGAAAGAGCCTGAAAAAACGATGGCTCAAAGCCTAGATGTCTCTTAGCTGACCAGTTCCTCGACGGGTACTAGGTGTGCGACGGCTCACTTCATGCTTTATAAACGGCTTCATTGTCTACGTAGTAAACGTGGAAATCTGAGGTGGAAGGCTATGTTGAAGACTCAGGTTCAAGAAAAGTTTGAGACTCACTCGACCAGTCTCTGCCCCGAATGCTTGCAGAGAATTCCTATGAGGATTTACGAGGAAGACGGCGTTATCTACTTGGAGAAGACTTGTCCGGAGCATGGAAAGTTTGAGGACATATACTGGGGAGACGCCGAACTTTTCAGATGGTTCTACGACAACTGGTACAATGCCAAGTACTGGGGCAACGGCCTGGAGAAACCGCATTCCAAGACCGTCAAGGGTTGCCCCTTCGATTGTGGCGTGTGTCCACAGCACAAGACCCCCACGATTCTGGGGATCATCGATGTCACGAACAGGTGCAACATGGCTTGCCCAGTCTGTTTTGCCTACGTGGGAGCAACCAACTACGTTTACGAACCCACGTACGACCAGATCGTTGAAATGATCAGAGTATTACGGTCCAACAGTCCGTGGGCGTGCAACGCCCTGCAGTTCAGCGGGGGAGAACCCACCTTAAGGAACGATCTGCCTGATCTGATAAAGGAAGCGACGAAGGCGGGGATAACTCATGTGGAAGTCAACACCAACGGTATCCGCGTCTCTGAAGACCTCGACTATTTCAAGAAACTGCTTGACGCCGGTCTAAGCACGCTTTACCTTCAGTTCGACGGTTTGAGAGAAGAGATTTACAAGAAAACCCGCGCGCGCGGAGACATGATTCCGATCAAGATGAAGGTTCTGGAAAACGCAAGAAAACTCGGGTTGCATTCCATCGTTCTCGTGGTCACCTACGCTAAAGGAGTGAACGACAAGGACATCGGGGAGATCATCGATTTTGCCGTGAAGAATCATGATGTCGTGCGCTGCGTTAACATTCAGCCGGTCTCTATGGCGGGAAAGGCGCGGAAAGAGGAAATGCGCAAGATGAGAATAACGATTCCTGACACGATCAACGAGATTGAGAAACAGACGAACGGTGCGGTCGGACGTTTCGACTGGCGCCCCGTCAATTGGCCCGTTCCGATTTCAAAGGGCATGGGCCAGGTTAAGGGCAGGGTTTATCCAGAGTTTACCATGCATCCCATGTGCGGTGCAGCGACTTTTCTGGTCGTCGACAAGGATGGTTCTTACAAGCCGATCATGAACTACGTGGACGTTGACAAGTTTGCGAACGTGTTCTGGGACGTATACTATACGGGTGCCAAGGGCAAGAAGACAATGGCCAAGATAAAGATGGTGAAGCTCCTGCCCATGGCGAACAACGACTTCGTGCGAAGCTTGATCACTGGCGTCGTTACAAAAGGAAGCTACAAAGCGCTCGGGGAACTGATGCGTCGAATCGTCATGGTCGGCATAATGCACTTTCAGGACGTCTGGAACATTGACCTTGACAGGGTTCAGAAGTGCGCGATCCACTACGTCACACCTGACGGAAAGGTCCGATGCTTCTGCACCTACAATAGCATCCACAGGCCCGAAGTTGAGAAGCAATTCGCCGTGTCAATTCCAGAGTGGACGAAGAAGACTGGAAAGAAAATCAACGAACCGTTCTGACAGAAAGATCTCATCAACGTCGCTATTTTCTGTCAAAACCGGCGAACAACATCTAGTGGATAAACGGAAGGTATTGTTGAGTTTGATATGAACGAAAAAGAACGGGTGCTTTGGTTAGGCTTGCTGGGCTTTTTTCCTTTCTTCTTCTTGCAGGACTCTTCTGAGCACCTTGCCCACCAGCGTCATTGGCAGTTCTGTCCTGAATTCGATTTCTCTGATGGCTTTGTAGGGCGCTAGTTTGCTGTTGACGAATTGCTTGATTTCTTCTGCCGTTGCGGTTTTTCCCTCTTTGAGCACAACGAAGGCTTTGGGAATCTCGCTTGCCACGGGGTCGGGTTTGCCCACGACTGCGCAGAGTTTCACGGCTGGGTGTTCATAAATGACATCCTCGATTTCTCTCGGGTAGACGCTGTAACCTTTGTACTTGATCAAGTCTTTCTTGCGGTCCGTTATGTAGAAGTAACCGTCTTCATCCATTTTTCCGATGTCCCCAGTGTAGAGCCAACCGCCGCGAAGCACGTCCCTTGAATCTTCAGGCATCTTCCAGTAGCCCTTCATCACCTGAGGCCCCTTGACCACGAGTTCGCCGGTTTCGCCTGGAGGCAGTTCAGTGTTTCCTGTTTCCATGTCCATTATCTTGGCATCCGTGTCAGGCCAGGGCAGGCCTATGGAGCCGATTTTCACGGTTTTTAAAGACTTGTCCAGCGGGTTGCAGTGAGTGACCGGTGAGGATTCTGTGAGTCCATACCCCTCCACGAGCACGCCGCCCGTTGCCTTCATCCATTTCTTTTGGATTTCCGGCGGCAACGGTGCCGACCCTGAGATGCAGAAGCGTACTGATTTCAAGTTGTATTTTCCACAATCTGGGCTGTTCAGCAGGTACGAGTACATGGTAGGTGCTCCGCAGAAAACGGTCGCGTGGTGTTTCTGTATAGCCTCGAAAGTGCTTTTTGCATCAAACCCGCGCTTGCTCCCCGGGAGCGTAATCATTTTTCCAGCCAGATAGATTGGCGCGTTCATTCCCGTGGTCATGCCGTAAATGTGGAAGAGCGGCAGAACCGTCAGGAAGGTTTCCACGCCCTTTGTTCCCTTCAGCCATTCCGCGCATGCGACCGCGTTTGAGACCAAGTTCATGTGAGTCAGCATCGCACCTTTGGCCAGTCCGGTTGTGCCGCCCGTGTACTGAAGTGCTACCAGATCTTCTCGTGGGTTGATGCTGACTTCGGGCGGATTGGCCTCGTACTTGTTGAGCAGTTCTTGATAGAAATGGATGTTCGATGCGCGTTCAACTTTATGAGAAGGAATCCTGCCAAGGAGAGATCCTAGAAAAGCTATCGTTGAGGGCATGTATTCTTTCAAGCTGGTTACGATTATGTTTTTCACTTTGGTTTTCGGCAAGACCTTTTCCAGAACTGGATAAAGCGCATCCATCACGACGATGGTTTCGGCTTCGCGAGTCGTTTAGTTGGTGTTCAACTCTCACGTTCTTTGTAGAGCGGGCTGATAGCGGTCACGATGCGCGCCCATTTTTATTGCGCCGTAGTAAGAGATCACGAATTGAGGAATGTTAGGTAGGAAGAGCGCGACCTTGTCGCCTTGTTTGACGCCTAAGTCCCACAAGTGCCGTTGCAAACTTGTCCGAGAGACGGTCCAGTTCTCTTGTACGTCATCGTCTTGTCGAAATAGACTATGGAAACGTGGTCTGGATACTCCTTGGCTGTTCTTCTGAGTAATTCAAAGAGTGGAACTTCGGGGTAGTCAATGTGTCTAGGAACCCCTTCGGGCCAGAACTTGTACCATGGTTTTTCCTTCGGCGCAGGTGCAGGCTGTATTTTGGCTGGTTCCTCTTTTGCCGGCTCCTTTCCAGGTTTCCTCTGGGGCGGGAGCAGGCTGCGCTCTAACCTTCCTTTTCCTGACAGACACGAGCATCCCTTCTGTTCAGTATAGACGATCGAAGAGGTAATAACATTTTTCCAAAGAGCATGAATCGTTTTCGGCTCGCGTTCGTAAGACGAGTGACTGAAATTGATTAAAGTAGTGCTTATAAGTGATGTCGTTGACATTGATTTTCAATGACTCCCGAGAAGAAACTGAAGCCTTCTTTCAAGTTTTGGATAGAGTACGAAGGAAAGCCGGCTTTGGGCGAAGGCGGAGCCGAGATCCTGGAAACAATCGAAAGTGAGAAGTCCATCTCGAAAGCCGCAGAGAAACTGGGCATGTCTTATCGTTACGTTTGGAACTATCTGGACAGAGTTGAGAAAGTCATAGGCGAACCCGTTGCGGAGAGGCATCGAGGCGGCAAATCAGGTGGAGGACGCACATCCCTGAATGAGACGGGAAGATATTTGCTGGCTGAGTATAAGCGTCTGAAGCAGAAGATTTCGACCAGTAGCAACGAAGAAGAGTAGTCTGCTAGCAGCTAGATTGAGCATTGCAGAATGTTGATGAGCCGCAACAACATCCTTGATCTTTTATGGTGCGGACACTGGAAAATCCTTTTACAGAGAAGCGTGATGGATACGTAGAGGAAGACGCCCACTCGCTCTGTAGCAAACAAGAAACAAAGATCTTTCATGGATGGTCAGTGCTTGAAAATCGAAGAAACATGGATCCAGTGCGGAGACGTGAAACTTTACGGTGAAGTGTACGTCCCGAAGACCATCCCTGCGCCTGCAATTCTGATATGCCACGGTATGAATGCAAGGGGGTTCCACCTTCTCAAGATTTACAATCAACTCGCAAGAACCGCGTGCGAGAACGGTTATGTCGCCCTTCTGTTCGATTTTCGCGGGGTCGGCAGAAGCATGGGGAAGTACGATTATGGTTTTGGAGAGCAAGAAGATGTGAAGTGCACCTTAAACTATCTTGAAGGGCGCCCAGACGTTATGCGGAACAAGGTTTTTGTCGTGGGACATAGTCTGGGCGGTGCCGTTTCGCTTTACGCCCTGCAGGGCGAGAAAAGGGTTAAGGGGCTTGTCCTGTGGTCTGTTCCGAAGAACCATGACTACAACGTTAGAAAGTTCATAAGAAACAAGGAGGGCAAGTTTCGTCTGCAGCTATTCCTTGCGTTGTCAAGAGTTGACAGCGTACTGAGAGTCGGAAAGTTGTTCGACATGGAGGTTTACGGCATAATGTTGCGACCGAAGCATGTTCGGGAGAAGCTTATGAAGCTGAATGAGTGCGAGGCTGCTTCAAGGTTGAAGGGGATTCCCTTGCTCATCGTGAACGGTCGGAGCGATGAGATCGTGGGCGTTGATGAGGCAGAGGCGGTCTATGGATCAGCAAACGAACCCAAGAGCCTGATTATAATCGAGTCGGCGGATCACACTTTCACCAGGAAAGAGGACGAACTGGTTCAGAAAACGATGGAGTGGATAGAACATCTTAACGCGGACAAGACGTAAGAAGCCTTTTAAAACGAAAAAAGACAGTGCTACTGCGGTGTTCCCCGTGTTTGACGAGTCGGAAATAGAAACATTGCAGAAGTTACAGGATCCAGGTTTGTTGTTGGTTGGCGCAAAGAAGAATGGCAAGAGTAACGTGATGGCATTCGGATGGGGGTTCATCGGGGTCATGTGGGGTTTGAAGGTCTTCATCGTTCTGGTGCGTCCTTCGAGGTTCACTCACGAGTTCATCGAAGATGGCGACGAGTTCACCGTCAACGTGCCCACGCGAAGAATGGATAAGAAGGTTGCCCACTGCGGCGAGGTCAGTGGCAGAGAGCATGACAAATTCAAGGAATGTAAGCTCACCTTGATGAAAGGCAAGAAGGTCAAGGCACCTGTAATCAAGGAGTGCAAGATTCATTATGAGTGCAGAGTTGTTCACAAGCTTAAAGTAAATCCAGAACTGGTGCCTGACAAGGTGAAGAAGAAATTCTACAGGAAGGATGATTTTCACACGGTGTATTTTGGCGAGATTCTGGCTTCTTACAAGAAATGCTCGTTGGAGAGGTCAGTAAAACTGGAAGGTTCACGTCGCAGAGCAATTTAACCCATGTCGAACGTTCCAACGATTTCAGGACGCTTTCTCGGAATTTTCGGTGTTAGCCTGTGGTTGCTTCCTGCGTCTTGTTCTTCTGTAAAGATGCTTCACGTGCCGCAGAACGTTTGCCAGGAATCTTTGCTCCTGTCTCTCTGCTCTTTTCATGACCGATTCAGAGGAAAGTAAGACTGACTTGAGTTCTGTGATCTCTTTCTTTGGCGAATACTTGATGTACATCGGTATTCCTGCCACAAGTAAAACGAGTCCCAAGCCAATCTGCAGCAGAGTGCACTGAGTAATCAGGTAAACAGAGAAGATTATCCCTAAGATCGGAAGGATCATTCCTCCTCTCAGAGTGAACTGGGCTTTCAGCCCCCTTCGCTTAAGGACGTAAGTCGATGCACAGGTGGCCACGTAGGCGATTGCGAGGAAAAACACGGAAGTAGCTATGAGCGTGTCCAGGTTGCCGACAACTGAGGCTATCAATGCGGTGATCGCTTGAACCAGTATTCCAAGGTAGGGCGTCTTGTATTTTGGATGTATCTTGGCGAAAATCCGTGGAAAAAGACCATCAGCCGCCAAGGCGTATCCTAATCGTGAGGTCCCGATCATTCCTGATTCATCAGAGCCTGCCACAGAGATCAAAGCTCCAACTCCGACAATCAGTCCGCCTACGAATGCAAGCGTTGGAATTGAATTCAAAGCACCGGTTGTGGCCTTGACGAGAGGAGTTGTGTCGTTTAACAGTAGCTTGTAATTTCGCACTCCGAAAAGCACGAAGTTTGTTAGCAGGTAGAAGAAGGTCACGATTGACATTCCGAGCACTATTGCTTTCGGAATCGTCCGGCCTGGATCTTTAATCTCTTCAGCAGGAATCGTTGAGAGTTCAAAACCCGCGTAGGCCCAGAAAATCAGCACTAACGCCAGACCAAAATTGCTAAAACCAAACGGGGAAAAAGGTGAAAAATTGCCTGCGGCAACCGTGGCGTTTGTGAACAAATAGCTCAAACCGATGACCGCAAAGAAAATCAGGGGAGCCATCTTCACGATGGTGAGCACGTCATTCGTTCTTCCTGCAGCTCTCACTCCGATCACGTTAGTTGTTATGAGGAAAGCGACGAACAACACCTTGACCACGATCTGCAGAATCCAGTTGAGGCCCATGAAGACCATGAGATATTGAGTGAAAGCCACTGGGAAGACTGCAAGCGACATCCATTCAGCCAACCAGAGTGCCCAGCCAACGATGAAACCCGCAAACGATCCCCAGGCTGCGTGAGCGTACGCGTATGGGCCACCCACTTTTGGAAGAAGCGAAGCACACTGAGCAAAACACAGTGCGAGGACTATTGCCATGAATCCTGCCACGACCCATACCACGAGTGAAAATGGCCCGAGGAGACCAGCTCCGAATGATGAGGCAACGTAAATGTCCGCGCCTATTATGGCACCCACTACCAAGTTTGTGACATCGAAAAGCGTGAGCTGTGATTTGAGCTTGGTCTCGGACATTAGAACGACTCATTAGTAGGCTTCGCATAAAAAATATTCCATTCAGTCAGCGGAAACCCGCGCGCGCTCGACATTCCTCATTATATACGTATAATGGGCTATTTGCGTAAGTACCGCGAACGAAGTGACACAGTGATGCAGATTGAATTGGCCATGCATGGATACGAATATGATCCGCGCCAGCAATCATTGTTCTCTTCAATGTGTACAATAGTTGAACACAGTTACCAGAACACTTATCTGTACGCGTCAGGTTTCAAATGAACTACATATGTTATAGTAGGTCATAATATAACATATATCGCTGGGACAGGGTTGGTGAGGTTGATAATGCCAAGAGCTTTTGTTGTCATCGCATCTGTCCTTCTCATAGCAAGTCTGCTGTTTTTGCCGACCAGTAGTAGCACGCGCGCTGAGTCGACTTTTACAAAAATTGGCGCTTGGAGCGATGGTTCCACAGAGACAGTCAACCTCGACAGTCGAGGACAGATTTCTTTGAACGGAAAGAAAACTGTTGCCTTCGGTCTGAACATAGTCACTATTAGAGCGACAGATGCAGATGTTACTTCGAATAAAGTATTAGACACTTTGGAAGAAGGTGGGATCAGATTTATGGCCTTAGACATTTCAAGTTGGTTGTCTGTAAACGAAGGGCTTGCTTGGGTAAATTTTTGGATGTCAAAGCTTTACGAACATAAGATGTGGGTCGCTCTTTACATTCAGCAAAGCCCTAATGACCCACCAATCCTAAATGTGATGTCAGCGTTTGCCAGAATATCCAGTATAATTGACGGAATCAATAATCAGACTTGGGCAAACATAATTTTCGCAATTGGATATAATTGGGAGCTAGACCTAAGTAGTTGGAATCTTACCGATGCACAGGTTGAAACGTTTTTGTCCAGTCTTTATCCTCTCGTGAGAGAAAAAGTTGATTCAAGTATAATTGGAGCAGACGAGAAAACACGTGCTAAAGAACAATAAAACCTTACCTTCCCCTATCTATCCCTCTCCTTTCTCGAACTGTGCAAGACAGAATAATCAATCGCCTGCTAAATAAGCCTAACTGAAACATTTCTTTATACAGCATAACGCTTTTTTCTCTGTTATACTATCTAATTTTATCAAACAATTCACGGAACAAGTGAGTTGGACCTCCCAAAAGTTTAAATTAAAAGAATCCGTTCATGTTGTTGCGGCTGTTCGTTTCACCTGATACATTCTGTACTGAGGATTTTCAGGCATTCCTGTAAGTGAGGCGTAGCAGAAATTCATATTGCAGATTCATAAGCGACTTAACCGCGCGCGTGCAACCGCGTGCGCCATCTTCTCCGTGTTACCCGTTCCAGAATCGTAAACAACCAAGACTCTTGCCATTTCCAGTCACACTCGATCGTTAATTCGCAACCCTCAGTATCACACGTCGCACGTTTTTATGGTTTTCCAACGCGCGAACAAGGTAGAATCCCCGTGCTCTCAGGCCAAACTTTTTGAAGGAAAGCATACGGTTTTCTAGCCGACATGACTCTTGTTATGATAAGAGGGTGAGCAGCATGTTCTCGTCTCGAAAAAAGTTGAAAGTGGATTTGAGCGAATTGGATGATCAAAAGGAACAGCTATCCAGTTACTTACGGCAGACCTTCAACCTAGAGGTCGCTTCCGATGGCCACAACCTGTCGATAGATTCGGAGCTGCCAGCACAAGAGCTACAGAGACAAGTGAACAAATTCATCTACCATCAACATCTGAACAACAAATATTGGGTTGCACTCGAACATGGAGCTGTCAGAATCCACAGGTTCAAGGAAAAGAAGATTGAAAAACAGAAAAAGCGAACCACTCCACCCACAACAATCAAACACGGCTGGTAACGTGCGCTATAGCGCGCGCTCTAAACTCAATCCAGAAACTCCTCCCGCCTTTCTCTAGAAGCGAATAGAACATTGTTCCACAAGCTATAAGTGGTCAAAGCGCTGCAAACGTCAATGAGGGAGAATGGTAGTTTCATTCTCGAGGGGAGAAAGGAGAGAAGGGAGTAAAAACTAAACCTACCATTTCCCTCATTCACTTCGCATAATTCCATCACATCTTGCTTTTAAATTTTTCGCCCAATTTCTGATTCTTTTCTTAAAAAAGCTGCGGAAAAATGTGCTTTTAGCCCAAGAGTCCCCCTACTTCTTGCTCGAATTCAACCTTGGCACCGAAACCCGTTTCCCAGCTCGATCTGTCGTTTTCAGCTTTTCTTCAATTCCGCGCGCACAGCACTTTTAACCAAGTTCTTTCATTATTTTGTCAACATTCATTATTTTCGCGTTGTAAACGTCTTTCAGGTATCTCAAGCCTTGCTCCTGATCCTCTTTCGTGAAGGCTTCAACGCCGTCTTCTGCGATTATGATTTTGTAGCCTCGGAAGAAAGCGTCAGCCGACGTATGTCTTATGCAGATGTTCGTGTGAAGCCCGGTGAGGATGACGGTTTTGACTCCTTCGCCCTTGTAGAGTGCGCGTAAGAGCATGTCGAGGCCCGTTTCGTAGAAGGAACTGTACGTTCTTTTCTCGACGATGTAGTCTTGCTTGGTTGGTTTCAGTTCCGGGATTACTTCTGCTCCCTTTGTGCCTCTTATCGCGTGTTTTCCCCATTTTGCGACGACCTCTTCGTCGACTGGCAGATGAGCATCGTTGACGTAGATGACGGGCACCTTACATTTGCGCGCGGCAGCTACGAGTTTTTTGATGTTGGGGATTATGCGGTTAGCTCTTTCGCACTTCAGGCCGCCAGTCACGAAGTCGTTCAGCATGTCAATGACCAACACGGCTTTTCGGTCCGACATGATCACATCTCTGATTGAGACTCAGAATGGAAGGGGAAATATAGTTTACGGTCTTCTATTTCGCGGTTTCAAGGCTGTAGAATCCGTCGGTCAATTTTTCTGACACGCGTTTTCTGACTAGCACGGTGTCTTCTATCCTAAAGCCTCCGTAGCCTATGAAGTATATGCCCGGTTCGTTTGACACGACGTTCCCAGCAGCTAACCTGTCTTTGCTGATGGGACCCAGCACGGGCGGTTCATGTATCTCCAGCCCCACACCGTGGCCCAGACCGTGATTGAAGTTTTCGCCGTAGCCCGCATCTTCTATCACTTTGCGCGCTACGTGGTCAACGTCTCTTCCGTTTGCCTTGGCCTTTATTGAGTGGTAGGCTTTTTCTTGCGCAACCTTAACGACGTTGTAGAGTTTGTTCTGTTTTTCTGTGGGTTTGCCTGCGACGAAAGTGCGTGTCATGTCGGAACAGTAGTGTTCTCGTTTGGCGCCTATGTCCACGACGACCAGGTCTCCTTCGTGTATTTGTCGGAGTGCACAGCCGCCGTGCGGGTAGGCCGAGCGAATGCCCGAGGCGACTATCGTTTCGAACGCTGTTCCGTAGCCTCCTTTCTTGCGCATTGCATATTCGATTTCGGCTCCGACGTCAATTTCGGTCACACCGGGTCTGATGGTTTCGTACGCTGCCTTCATGCCCGCAACGGTTATTTCACCGGCTTTTCGCATCAGCTCCTGTTCCTCTTCATCCTTCACCTTGCGCAGCTGCGACACCAGGACTCCCTGCACTTTCATTCTTGCCTTTCCCCGCAAGGCTTTGGACAGAAGTCTATAAACATCATAACTGAGCGCGTCTACAGCTAGTTTTTTGATCTTCAAGGCTTTGATCTGTGGCCCGATCTTTTCTGTTATTTTTTCGTTGCGTTTGATCAGTTCGACGTTGAAGTTTTTTGCTTCAGCCTTCGTCTGTTCGTAGTTGACCCCATACGAGTACAGTTTGTTTTCGCCTTTCTTGGGAATGAGCAGGCACGTTGCACCAGGTGTTCCTGTGAGGTAGTGTAGGTTGAATTCGTTGACAATCAAAAAGGCGTCGAAGTGCTTCTTTTCAAAAGCCAATTCTTTTAATGCCTGTATCCTTTTCAATGGTTTCACCGCTGTGGAAGAATGTTTTACTGTGTCGTCTGCGCTAAAATGCTTTGCTGTTCAGCCGCCGCTGACGACGGGCATCAGGGTAACGTGATCTCCGCCTTTAAGTTTTGTTTCAACGCCTTTCAACTGGTTTAGAAGGTATCCGTTGACGGTGGCCATGAAGTTTGATTTGACGTCTTTTCCGCCTGACTCGTAGACGGCTTTTTTGAACGGGTCTCCGTATTTTCTGGACAGCTTGACGAGTAGGTCGGCGACTGAGGCGTTTTCTTCAATATCGATTTCCTCTTGTCTCTTGCTGCCAACGATGTTTCGAATGTGGCCCAAGTATTCTACTGTGACTTTCAATCCGTAGGCACCTGTCTAACAATTACATGAATTAGTGTTCGTATTTATTCATTTCAGTCTATATCCGCAGAGTTTGCTTTGAGCGTCCGATGTCCCTCGCCATATTGATATTCTCTGTTCTTGTTTTTTTGAAGCTTCTTCTCAAAAGCCTCGTCCATGTTGATGGACGGACATGCAAGTCGGCTTGTATCCAAGACGTAGAAGATCACGTCGACTAGTTCTTCGGCTATGTTTTCTTCGTTCGCGCCTTTCTTCCAAGCATCGCTTGCTTCTCCGAGTTCAATGAAGGCGAAAAGCAGCTTCTTCGGAATATCCTCTTTTTCGTTGTAGAATCCTTTCTGAATAACCAGTCGTTCAATCTCTTTCTTCATCTCTTCTAAGTGCAAGGACTTGATCTCCAAGGTTTTTGTGCAAGTTACTCGTTATTTGGGTTTCTATTTGGAGAGTTGGTTTGGATCTCATAAACTTGATGAGCGCGTGCATTTCGTTTCGCAGCGCACGCAAACGACAGGGCAATTTTCGATTCTGAAGCGGCACTCGGGAAAAAGGTTTCTGCGACTCTGCTGCTGAAAGAAGATGAGCTGAAACAGGGCGATTATGAGATGAAGTTTCAAGAGTTCTCCGAGGCCGTCTAAAAGCTCACAGAGTCTCAGCCAGTTTCTTGACTTTCTCTTCGATTTCTCTGTAGATCTCTTCTGCGTCACTGGGCGTCATGGAGTAAGGGTCTTCGATGTTCCAGACGACCGTTTTGTCCTCGCACGATGGGCACATGATGGTGACTGCGATTTTGTGTCGTTGCTGCATTGCAATGATCAGGTCGTAGTCTTCGAGCTGTTTCGAAGCCAGAGGTTCAGGAAGCGGTTTGAGATATTGCTCGGCGTTTTCTCTCGCCAAGTAGGCTCGCACTTCCTCTGCAATCGGGATGACGACGCGTATTCCCGCAGAATCTACGGTCAAATCAGGTCTGAGCTTCTTTAACAACGCTTCGGCTAACGGACTGCGATGTGCGTTGCCGGAACATACGAACAGGACTTTCATTGAGAGTCTGTACGCCTGTACTTGGTTTGATGATTGGTGGCGCCGGGAGTGGGACTCGAACCCGCGCGGCCCAGAAGGGCCGACTGGCTCTCAAGGCCAGCGCATTATCCACTCTGCCATCCCGGCTCGCTTTAGCAGTTTACTTTGGGGTTTCTTAAAATCTTTTCATTTCGTTCTGAGGCAAGTTTGTTTGGGTGGTTGTGGGGCGTCAAGCATTAATAGTGCTTTTCTGGGTATTTGGTGGTGTCTGGTGGGTTGCGTGGACGGTTACTTGGTGTATGCTTCGTCGGCTCTGGTTGTGATGGGCGTTGTGGCTTTGGTGTTGTCGTTTGTTTTTCGGTTGAGGCGGAACAGGTTGGAGGCTGTTGCGGAGGGTTCGGTGGCGACGGTTTTTGATAGGACGTTTGCGGTTTTTGATCCTTACGGTGGGAAGAGGACGATTTTTCACAGGTTTTTGGCTCTTATGGCTTTTGTTCCTCTGGTGGGTGGTGTGGGACTGTCGCTGCTTGTGTTCGTTATGATTGGTTCGGGTTTGTTCTTGACGCTTCTGGTGGTGATTTTGGCTCTGGGTCTGATCGTTGTGGAGGAATCGTCTGAGGCTTACTCTGAGTCTAGAGCGCTTGTGAGGGCGGTCGAGGGCAGGAGCAGACTGGGAGTGGGTGACGTGAAGCTTCTTAAGGTGACGAGGATGATGTTGACGCGGTTGACGTTCTATTATTTGGGGTTGGGGGTGGCTCTTTTTGCGTTGGCGGCGGTTTTGCCGTACGTGTGGTCTGGGGCTTTGCTCTATTTTGCGGTGGTTTTGAGTTACGTGTTTAGGTTGAGCGCGATGTTTGGGCCGGCTGGGTGGATGTTGACGCTAGTTCTCTTCGTGGTCATGATGGGCGGTTTCATTGCCGTGGTTTCGTTTGTCAAGAACCGGCTGTTTGGTTATCACCTAGAAGGCGTGATCGTTTAGGTCACAGCCGCGTTATGGGCTTATTCGCTGAAAAAAAGCTTATTGTGCACCTCCCCTCCTCGGTTTCAATGTATCATGAATATTAGGATCCAAATATGCAGGTGCTCAGGCTGTTTTGGTTGAGTGGATGCGGCGGTTTTTTCGAAAACGGAGATGGAATTGAACTTTGTCTTCAAACTTGAACGTTGGGATGATCAGAAAGTCTTTGAACGCGATCTAGCGGGGGGCAACGGGTGGCGCGTGAGTTCGTCAGAGGTTTCGTTCGGAATTTTGAAGGGATATGTTGAGAGGTTGATGTTGCTGGGAAAGCATAAATACTCATCGAGTTATTTTCTATTCGTCATTTGAACCTTTGTGGTGCGTAGTTAGGGGTTCATTAGAAGAAATCTTGAATTGGGTGTGTTGTTTGGCGTCCCAGTCGGTCTTGAACGTTTCGAACTTGACTAAGTATTATGGTAAGTTCAAGGCTTTGGACTCGGTTTCTTTCAGAGTGGATAAGGGTTGGGTGTACGGCTATCTGGGGCCTAACGGGGCGGGCAAAACAACTACCATAAGACTGATGCTGGGTCTTCTCAAACCGAATGAAGGAGAAGTCCAGATAACTGGAATAAACCCGTCGAAAGACGCCGTTCACGCTCTTGAGCTCGTTGGGTATGCTTCGGAGCTTCCGACGCTTCAGACCTTTTTCACGGCAGAGCAATTGCTTGACTTCATGGGCAGAATGTTCGGGCTGCCTGTTCAGGCAAGGAAGGAAAAGATTAGGCAGCTCTTGGACCTTGTGGGTTTGACAGAATGGGGCAAGAGAAGAATTGGAAAATACAGTAAGGGTATGGTTCAGAGGCTGTCAGTCGCGGTTGCCCTCGTCAATGATCCCATGGTTCTGATCATGGATGAGCCCACCATAGGTATGGACCCAGAGGCCACGGCGCACTTCAGAGACCTCTTCACGAATCTCTCAAAGGAAGGCAAGACCATTTTTATTTCGTCTCATCTCTTGGACGAGGTTCAGCGAATTTGCACTCACGTCGGAATGATAAACAAGGGAAAAATCGTGTTCACGGGTGCGATCGATCAGATGTTGGAAGCTTTTACTCAACAGTGGGTCGTGGAAGCTGAACTGGAAAAAGTAACGGAAGACATAGTGTCAAGTCTCAAAGAACTTGACTTCGTGAGCGCTGTGACAGTAGAAGGAAAACAAGCTGATGATACAGCTGAAGGAGAAGAAAGACGTCAGGGGCGAAATCTCCTCAGAAATCTTCAAGCAAAAAGGAGTCCTGCTTGCCCTGAACCTCAGAAAGATCACGCTGGAAGACGCTTATCTTCAAGCTCTGAAAGGAGGCCAATAACACGGGCGCCCTAGGCAGAGTCGGAGTGATCGCTGGATATGAATGGAGGCGAGCCCTGGCTAAAAAGAAAATTCTCGCTCTCGTAATTCTTGTCGTAGCATTTCAAACGTTAGTGATGGTGGCGCTTTCGCGCGTGAGCTTCATGACGAACGGCGCTGGATCCTTCATGTGGATTTTCGGGGTGCTGGAAGGCCAGAGTTTCTTCCTTCCGTTGATAGCCATCATAATTGCTGGCGGTTCAATGTCTGAAGAATACGAGCACGGAACAGCTGACATACTGCTCTCCAAACCTATTACGCGAATCGAGTACTTGTCTGGCAAATTCTTGGGCGGATTCTCTGTGTTGGCCATGATTGAAGCCTTGACGACCTTCGTGGGCGTTGTCCTGTCACTCGTGCTTTTTGGTTCACAGAGCAGTCTTCAATTCTCCCCGTTGATGTTCTTGGCGATCGTGTACTCTTCTCTGGTATTCTTCTGCCTCTCGTTCATGTTAAGCGAAGTTTTCAGAGGAAGTACCCTCGCCATGTTAGGCTGCGTTAGGGACACTTTTTGCTTCATCGATCATGGGTGGGATCTTGAGTCTGATCGCTGAACCCTCATACATTTACGTGGTCAGAGGTGTTCCAACGTGGGCGGCTGGAAACTTCCCGTCACTTCTTTTGAGCGAATTGATGACCGCACCAAGCGGCGTGCTTCCCAGCGCTGACCTCACGGCTCTTTACGAGGCGGCTTCGATAATAGCAGTTTACGCAATCGTCTTGACCGTGATAGCAGCCTACAGACTCCTCAAGTCGGATGTTACGAAGAAGACAGCCTAACGACAAGCGCGCGCAGTTTAGATTTGAGAACAAGTTATAATCCACAATTTCAGATCATCGATCCTAAGAGAGTGACGATTTGAGTTCCGAAGAGGAAGAAATCAACAGACTTTTGAAAAGGGCCGCGGAGGACGCTGGAAAAGACGAGCTTCAAGATGCAGCTGAAGAAATGTCTCGAGCACGACGGATCGCTAAGAGAACTGAGAATGAGAGACTGATCAAGCAAGTTGAGGCAAAGGCAAAAGAAATCTTCGGAAAGCACAGACACACGACTGAAACGCAGCCGATCCGGATGGACCCGGTGAAGGCGTACGGTTTCATATTGGACATCGGGGGAGGAGGAGAAGGAATCATCGGCAAACTTAACGGAAGACAGGTTATTGCCATCGACACGAGTGAAGAGGAACTGCAAGAAACAAAGATGATGCTTTAAAAGTTGTGATGGACGCTACAGACTTGAAATTTCTGCCGAGGTCCTTCCAAACCGTTACGAACAGTTCACCCTGGAAGTTTCGAGATCACAAGGCGCGCCTTTTTAGCTCATTCGCATCTGAGCGTATCGTTAGGTCTTTTTTGTGTTGAAGAAAACGAAAATCGAAAGCGTCTCGGATTGTCTTGGTTAAAGTACTAATACAACTTGGAATCACATTAGGGAATTGACATGAAGGAGAATAGGAGGTGATTGTTCTATGGAAGATTCGACCTTGTATAGGGCAAGGATTTCTGTGCTGTGGCTGTTTGCGGTAGTTGCTTGGTTAGGTTACTTGATATTGAAGCTTATGGAGCCAGGAGTAATAGAGACGATTCTTTCGTTGGGGGAATACGAAGGCATGAAATTGGGACCTCAAATACTGCTGGCTTACGCATTCGTACTGTTGCTTCTGCTGGTAATGGCTTTTCTGTCCCTGACTTTGAAGTATTCGATAAATCGCTGGGCAAACATTATCGTGGGTATAGTCGTTACAGTTGTCGACCTCGGCGGTTTAATCGAGGTGCTACCAAAGCCTTCTGCCTATGCGATACTGATTTGGGGTTCGAAGGTTGTGGTTGGAGCCTTGATCGTTTGGTACGCGTATAAGTGGCCAAAAGAGAAACCGTGACAAGTCAAGTGCAGCTTTTCTTATCGTGCTTCCGAGCATCGATCTAGAGCGTGATGTCGAACGGGAAAGCGTAAGCGCCAGCCCGAAATGGTCGAAGAGTATGTTTAACGGTGGTAAGCCTATTGTAATGATGAATACGGGGAGGCACTCGCATGAAAGGCAAATGGAAAATCCGACACAGTATTGACCCGGGAGATATAGGCTATCTCGTTTATCTTCATGGAATCGCATACGCAAAAGAGTGTGGATACAACCAAACATTCGAAGCATACGTTGCGAGTGGACTTTCAGAATTTGTCCAATCATTCAGACCTGATAGAGATCGGATTTGGCTAGTGGAAACAGAAGGGCGAATTGTCGGTTCCATAGCCATTGTCGAGCATTCAAAAGTGGGCGCCCAACTTCGCTGGTTCCTAGTTCATCCTGACTACAGAGGGCTTGGTATTGGCAAAGAACTCCTGAAGGAAGCGCTTCGGTTCTGCAAGGAGAGCGAGTACAAAACCATATTTCTATGGACCACAAGCGAACTAACGGAAGCCGCCCATCTCTACACGCGCTTTGGATTCAGTAAGAGCGCGGAGAAAACGCACGAGATTTGGGGGAAGCAGGTCACACAAGAAAGGTACGATCTGTGCTTACAAAACGATTCATGAAGCCCACGAAACATGGACTTACCCCACCGACTAACTTCCGATTTTGCGGATTAGTTGACAGAACAAAGCTGCATTACTCAGTGAATTCAATCAAGGATTCCCCCATAATTCATAAAAACTGTGGCAGACAAAGCAGGACATGGTGATGCAGGTTGCTCGAAGGCAAAAATGTGAACTTGAAGATTATCGAGAAAGAGGATTTACCG
>CAVZKL010000006.1:0-33922 GCA_963775895.1 Candidatus Bathyarchaeota archaeon
GAGTATTCTCTGAACGTGTAGTTGCACTTGGTGCAGCGCAAGAACTGAGTTGAGGATTCGTCTGCCCCCCTGGTCTGCACCTGCCAGACGTAGGCCAAGTTGTTTCCGCATTTCGGGCATTCGATCCTTACGGTTGGCAACGTTCTGAGTTTCTGTTCTTCTTTACCTATCACTGCCACGAGCTGCTCGGGTTTGTGCTGGATCACTTTCGCAACCTTGGGTTCCGCTTTGCCGCTGGATGCGTGCTTCTTGTAGCCGCATTTGGGACAAGTAAGCATCAACGTCTCTCCCTTCCCTTTCCCTTTTTTTGGGCGAGCCTAGAACCGCACTTCGGGCAGAAATCCATAAAACGATTCACCAGTGCCGTTTCATTAGCCTTAGCATTGTCCCTCTTAAATCTTTTCTCACAGAGATCAATAGTGAAACTACACGTTAGCCAGACCTGAAGCGACAAGGTGAGCAACCCGCAGAGCCTCAGGGACACTACTACGAGTCGACGTCAACTTCACGATTTTCCGCGCATCTTCTTCCAATAACCCGCAGATCTCAATGTACACTCTTTCACGAGTGCTCCTTGTACTCACTTCGAAAATCGGACCGGCGTTCAAAAGGGCCTTCCACCTCTTCTGAGGTTGGGGCAAGTTTTTCAACGCCTTTCTAATGTCCTCAAGATCAGGTCTATCACGGGTCACCGCGATAACGGGAAGTTCAGTCTCAGCGTCGAGTCGTTTGAGGTCGACAACATTGAACCCTGCCAGCGTCACACCGTCCAACATTATGACTCTCAACTGACGATAATGAGCTGAACTTGTCACCATAGAAGCTACCTTGTCAGTAGCGTCGAACCCGTCTATCTTCACCTTCGTGCTCATCACACCATCAAGCCAGTATCCACCGCGAAATACGACACCGACAACCGGGGCAAAGCCCCTCGAATGAGGAATAAACACGCCATCGTCGACGCCTAAAACGCGAATTTCGGGCTTGATCGTACGGAATTTCTCCAAGGACAAAATTCATTCCTCGCACAGTAAAAATATCATAGAAAGAGACGTTATAAGGATAATCGAGACACTGATCGTGGGGCTGAGTTTGGACAAGTCTGGAATAACTGTATTTTTTCCCTGAAACGTAATGGTCCTGTGGAAGGTTTGGCTACACTTTGACCGTGGTCAAAGCGAGAATTACTTTTCCTTGAGAGCTCTGTTCAGCTCCTTGCCGAATTCTTTGTTCATTTCACGCGTCTTCTCTATCGCATTCTTGAGGACTTGTTCAGGTTTCGCTTTGCCCTTCGTGCGGACGTAGATGATGGAGTTTGAGGCCAAGGGATGCGGAATGTCATATCCAGCGAAGTCCACGTTTTCTTCTTCCAGCAGGTTCTTCTGCAGCAGATTGCCGATGGTGTGACCTACTCCTTCAACTTCGATCCTCAGTTCATTCGGAGTTTTTTTGAGGACGCTAATTTTCATTTTCATCGTCACCTTTTCTGCGTTCGATCAGCCCCTTGCCATAGTCGGATGCTATTTTCCGCCTTTCGATGCGGCCGCACTTGGGACAGTGCATGCCTTGTCTTCTTGGCTCCAGCAGACTGCCACAGCTCGTGCAAAAGGCGTAGACGACTCCTAGGTTTTTCTCTTTGGTTGCTAAGTGGTAAGTTCTGTTTTTCTCGCTGATCACTTTAGCTCTAACGATATCGCCTGCCTTGCAAATGTCGTACATCGAATCCACGTACCGCAGGGCAACGTCCGAAACATGCAAGATGCCGACAAAAGCACCGTTGACATCTTTGTCGCTCACCTCGAAAATTCGTACGCCAGCAGTGTCAGATTGAGCGTTTGAAACCTGCCCCATGACCGTGCTTCCAGTCACAGGAACCTTTGCACCCTGCGCCAGTTGATGGACTGAAACGCGTTTGTGAACAAGATCGATAAGGACCCTGCCGATAACCTTGGAATAGATTATTCCGTCTTCCACGAAGGTCCCAGAGTCCGGTATGAATTCCTCGATCACGCCGAGACGTTCTCCAGGCACGACCAGTTGACCAGTCTTCTGTTCATTTGACTTTGAACTCATCTTGAAACCACTTTCTAAGATATTGACTCGCACGTCAAGCGCATTTACACTGTTGAGTGCGAGCGTCTACTGAATGATTATAACTGTACTTTCCATGCTTCTCAATAAACCTTTTCATCGAAGACCGTGACCTTTCTGAGAAAATTCCGTTCCGACCAGGCGTCATTTCCTCCGAAGAACGTACAGATCAGTCACAAACTCGTGTCTCTTTTCAGTGTGAAAACTGAACATGTGCGGAATCGTCATCAACAAGGCGTAAACAGCATCTATCGTTCCGCAGTTTTCATCAACGAACTGCTCCATGAATGAAGAAGCCGAGACCTTTACGGCGCCGTCGCTGCTTGCTTTCAACCTCGCAACAAGTGAAGGATCACTGTGCGGTCTCTTGTGAAGCGAATAGACCACTGAGCCAAGTTCCAAAGCCTTCATTATGAACTTTCTGTCGGCTCCTCTTTTCTGCACTCCGAAAGGAGGATTTTGTAGTACGGTATCAAAACGTCCATGCAGTGAATCGATGTCTGCAACTATCCACTGAGTCTTCTTCTTCAAGTTCGAGTTTGCCGAGTTTTCGCGGGCTTTTCTCACCGCGGTTCTGTCCAGGTCCACGCCCACGACCTCTCTTGCTCCCATGAAAGCGGCTCCCAAGGCTAGTCTGCCTGTGCCGCAACCGAGATCGACAACTCGCTTGCCAACGATGTTTCCGTGTGAGTACGCTGCGATGTACAGCATCGTTGCAGCAGTGTCAGCTGAAATTGTGTACTGCTCGAGCTCAGCCGTGGGTGCAGGGTGAGGGTCAACCTTCGAGAGCATCAGCTCGAGATCTCGCTTTCGAATAAGCCTCTTTTGCATAATTCCTCCCAGGACAACTTTCCCACGACGACCAGTGCCTCATTGACAGTCAAAACTGGCTTTCTGAATCTGGCGGCGTCGTCTAATGATACGCGCGGACAAGCCGTGTTGACAAAAGCGTCAATCGTCGGGAACTCCATGAGAACTTCAGGAGTGATTTCTCTCGCAGCCAGCACGCACGAGGATCTTCCATTTTCTTCCAGGGCCTGCTTGATCTGCAACGCTGTTTCCATTCTTTTCTGGCCGGTTTGGTTCCAACGAGCACGGCGAAGTTCTTCGCTTTCTTCGCTTGGTCGATAACAGCCCAACGTTGTTTAAACGTTCTTTCGGCTTCATCGTCTACCGCGAACGCTCTGTCCTCGAAGGGATCGGCTACCACCGTGGGTTTAGAGGTGGAGAGGGCGACTCCCAACGCGTGGAACAACCCTCCTCCCAAGAAAAGAAACGCGTCAACATCCTTGACGATGGAGACTGCGTTGCTGTAATCGCAGCCCACAACCTGTCCAGGATAGGCCAATCGTCGCGTATCACCCACCACTACGGTCTTCCCTGCACGAGTCAAGATTTCTCTGACTTCGTCCAACGTTTGAACGTGTTGAACGGTGGTTACGAGTCCGATTCTGCGCCATTTTCCTAACAGAGGAAGGGCTTTTTCAACGGCAGAGCCCACAGGAATCGTCGCACGAGCTTCCACGTAAAGCGTCGGCACACGTTCATACTTCACGAGTTTTGAGTGCCCATAGTGCACTATCAGGTCCACTCCGAGGCTTTCCGCTTCAGCTATAGCCAGGTCACACGCACCGTAGCACGGATCAGCAGAAATGACCAGTTGCACGCCGAGTTTTTCAAGAGTCTTTGCGATGATCGGAGCCTCAGGTTTCAGTCCTTCTGGAAGTTGAAGAAGAACCCGCTTCGCTCCAAGCTTGAGAATGGCCTGTTTCACTCTTTCCTCTTCAAAGTCGAAGTTTTTCATCCACACCCACTCTAAACGATTAAGAAAAGAAGCGTTTGGTTGGAAAATTGGGGAGATGGCTGAGCTACGGCGTCCATTCCCATGGCTGAACCGGTTTTCGAACGGTGCGGCCCTGAGCTTTCTCGCTCAACTCTGCAAGTCTTTCGAGAATTATCTTCTGCTCTATGCTTGAGACAAGCTTTTTCGTGGCAACCACTGCGTCGTTGTTCACTGAAATGCTGTCGATCCCAACTCTTACGAGGAACTCTGCAAAGTCAGGCAGGTTTGATGGACCTTCGCCGCATATAGAAACCGTGGCCCCGTTCTCGTGGGCAACTCTAATCAAGTGTGCGATGATTCTTTCAACAGCCGGGTCTCTTTCATCGAAGTATCCCATCTGTCCCAACCGCTCCGAGTCCCTGTCGATCATGAGTATGCCCTGAGTCATGTCGTTTGACCCTATTGAGAAACCGTCGGCAAGCTTTGAGAATTCATCAGCCAGTATCGCGATCGACGGTGTTTCGGCCATGAACCAAACCTTGAAATCTTTCGACCTTTCCAAACCTTCCTGTCGCATGATTTCCAGGACGGCTTTGACTTCCCAGAGCGTGCGGACAACCGGAAGCATCACCCAAACGTTCTTCAAACCCCATTCTTTTCGACATTTGACTATTGCCTTGCATTCGAGTCTGTAGGCTTTTTCGTACCATTGACTTATGTAACGGCTGCAGCCTCTCCATCCGAGCATCGGGTTGGCTTCGACAATTTCATACTTGTCCCCGCCCTTGAGCTCCCTGTACTCGTTCGTCTTGAAGTCGCTGAAGCGAACAACAACCGGGCGCGGTTGAATAGCCCTCGCCACTGTTGATATTCCGTCGGCGAGTTTGTCAACGAACGTTTGGCTCTTTCCCGTTTCCACGTACTCAAGCGGGTGCGTGCCGATGTAACTGGCCAAGATGAATTCCATGCGCATAAGCCCAATGCCTTCAAACGGCAAGTCCTTGTAATCCTCGATTTTCTCAGGCACGCCTAGGTTCATGTAAATCTTGGTCGCTGTCGTGGGCACTGTCTGGAATGCCCCACCGCCAGCTGCCATTTGAGCAGACGGAACGCCCGTCGCGGAGGTCAGCTGTGCAGTCAGTGTTGCGACCGCGCCTTCATACACCACGCCGCTCTTCGAGTCGACGGTGTACTCCTTTCCTGTAACCATGACTTGCGTCGCCTTCTCGGTTCCCACAACGCAGGGAATGCCCAGTTCGCGGCTCACGATTGCTGCGTGGCAGGTCACTCCGCCTTTATCGGTGACTATCGCGCCTGCAAGCTTCATGAAGGGCACGTAATCGGGGTTCGTCATGTCCGTCACGAGTATATCGCCTTTCTTCATGACTTTGGCCGCTTCCTGCGGGTTCGACACGACTTTTGCAATGCCAATTCCGAAGCCGCGCTTGCCAGCGGCGATTCCCTTGATGACCACTTTCAATTCAGGGGGTTTCATTTCTCCAATTTCTTTTGATGGAGCTTCTGCGGCCTTCAAGCTCCAAACCGTTTCGGGTCGAGACTGTACTATGAACATGTTTTTGGGAGAGGAAAGGTCCCGGTCGATTGCCCACTCAATATCTTGAGGCTTACCGTAGTGTTTCTCGATTCGTTTTGCCAACTCTGCAAGCCTCAACACCTCTTCGTCGGTTACGCAGGGCAACTCCTGCATTTCAGCAGGTACTTCCTCGTGAACCGTGTGTCCAGTCTTCAGGTCCCTGACGTACTGAACGGTTTTCTTGGCGAGGCGTCTCTCGATTATCTTCGTCGACGCTTTGTCTACCACAAAATCATCCGGAGTAACCGAACCTGACACGACGGCTTCGCCCAAGCCGTAGTTTCCCTCGATGACTATCTGGCTAGTGTCGCCCGTCACAGGGTTCAACGTGAATATCACACCGGCTGCTTTGGAATTGACCATCTTCTGTACTCCGACGCTGATGAAGACTTTCTCGTGCGCAAAGCCTTTCTCGTTGCGGTAGAAGATGGACCGTGGAGTGAATAGACTTGACCAGCACTTCACCGTGTTTTGAACAACCCCCTTGGCTCCTCGAACGTTCAAGAACGTTTCCTGTTGCCCCGCAAAAGACGCGTCGGCCAGATCTTCAGCCGTTGCACTTGACCTCACGGCTACGAAGACGTCTTTTGTGTTCAGTTTTTTGTTCAGCTCTTCATAAGCGTCTTTTATCGCGTTTTCAATTTCCTTGGGCATACGTGTCGATTCGATGAGTTCACGAATCTTCTTTGAAGCCACCTCATACTGAGCTGGGTCATTCTTGTCCGTCACTGTGTCATCTATGATTTCGTAAATCTTCTTGGCAATGCTGGTTTCTTCGATAAATTTCTTGTACGCGTATGCGCTGATGGCAAATCCAGGTGGGACTGGTATGCCGGCGCTGGTCAGTTCTCCGAGGTTAGCGTTCTTTCCTCCCGCGGATGGAATATCGGTTTTTCTGAGTTTTTCAAACCACAAAACTAAATCCTTTTTCATTTCACTCAACTGCTTTCGCCTCTTCAGTCTTCACTTTTTCAATAACGATTTTACAAGGCATCGGAAGCTTCGCGCTTCCACGCTTCAAACTCTCTTTCATAAGCTCAACAGCGTCATGGTTCACGAACACGCCGATAATCGTCTGATTAGGTTTAACACGCGCGGCTGTTCCGATCGGTTTTCCAAACGATCTTCGCATGCCATCCTGAAGACGGTCTGCATGTGCACCGAAGATCATCTTGTTTTCACGAAGTATGGTGTGCGGGTAAGGATAGACCTGCAACTGGTACTTGTCGACCAGCTTCTCCATCAGCGGACGGTTCGTAGCAATGCGTGCAGCTTCCAAAGCGTTGTGACGAATTTGAGCCGATTCGAGAGAGATGAGTCTGCCTTCATACTCGAAATGGGTCTTCATGTCACCCATGGTAAACTTCGTTATTTTGGGCTGTGGAAAACCTTTGATGAACTCTCTTCGCGTGTAGTTCTGTCCTTTCACGGCCCTGTAATTCTTCGCACGCATTTTTATTCCCCCTTGGCATACTTGAAAAGTGCTATTTAAACATTTAAAGACGAAAAAACCCACTGTGACCGTCCAACAGACTTGCGGTTTGGTTCAACAGTCCATATTCTACGCTTGACGTCTTGCGGTAGCTGCTCTTTCAAGAGTGGCTCCGCGGGTTCTACGGGGGCAATCTCTTGTTCTTCAGCCAAGTCTTAGCGAGTTCATCGTAGTTTGGGAAGACCTTTTTCAGAATCGGAAGGTACATTTCCATTTCTTCTTCTCGCATGTATTGGAACTGGTATTCTCCCATGTAAGGGGAGGGTTCGCCTTCTCTCGTGACAAACTCCATGTGCATGAAAGGGTCCCCGCGTCTAATCGTGATCGGATGATGGTCGTTGCTCAAGTTCACGAGTTCCAGTGCGAGCCTTCCTATGAAACCACTGTGCACTTTCGCAGCGTTCAAGAAAGACAACCCCATTCGCCCATACTTGCTCTTTGCCGTTAAGTGAGCCACCAGGTTTGGCGGCGTGAAAACGATTTCATGAGATATCAAATTCTTGTGTTCAAGATAGTGAAGCGTCGTCTCTTCCCTGACGGTCAGAATGTACCCGTCGCCGTCAAGAAGGTTGTAATCATAAGGATACACGATTTTATAATCGTCGATCAGTTCCTTCAATTTGTCTTTTCCAAGTACACACATTTCCAGAGACCTCAACTTTTCTAGCAATACAAACCTCTGTTGTTATATACTTTTTGACAGAACATTAACAATGAAAGAAAAAACTATGAAATGTCATCACTGTAAACAAAATGCGACTTACAAGTGCAGCGTGTGCGGGCATCTTCTCTGCACGGAACACACGCGGTTCAGAACAGTTTGCCCAGAGTGCATCGAGAAAACCAAACTTCACATCGCAATCAAGAAAATCGCGCCGGAAGAGAAACTGGAAATCCGAAGATTGGTGAGAAGGTTCTGGGGCGAGGAAGAGCAGCTGACCTTTGACCGCACGTTCAAAGTCTCCGGACTCCCCGGCTATGCTGCAAGACTCGAAGAAACTATGGTGGGCTTCATTTCGACCGCCGAAGTGAACGATGCAGTTTTGATCGTGGCGCTAGGAGTCTTACCCGAACACCAGAATTCAGGCATCGGGAAGCAACTTGTGACGAAAGTAGAAAAAGAAGCAGTCCGAATGAGAAAGAAAAGAATGCTCGTGTCAACGTCGAATGATGATCTACCAGCGTTAGCATTCTACCAGTCGATCGGTTTCCAGATCATCGAGGTGAAACCCAACGTCATCGCCGAGAAACACGGCAGAGTTGTCAGCGGCATTGGCGGGTTGCCCGTTAGAGATGAATTGAGACTTCAGAAGATACTTCACTAGTCAAGAAGGCAGAGTCTTGAAAAGATCAGTCGATTCTGGAAAGAGACTCCTGCAAGATCTTTGTGATTTTCTTCGCTGAAGCACTGATTTCTGGGGACAAGCCTTCTCCGAAGTCGGTTTTTTTGGGTTGAACGAGAAGCAAAGATATTTTTGCTCTCGTAGTCTTTGAAAGGTACTCGCAGAATATCTTCAGCGGCAGCAGGTGTGATGAATACGCGGGGGAATCTACAAGACTCTTTGGCTGAACGAGTCTCCATTCGCCGGGTCTAAGCCCCAGAAGCGCGGCATCAATCAGGAGGATGTGCGTTGGATCGAAGTCAACTATCTGCTGTATGAAGCTTTCTGGAACGGTTTCGCACTCGATCAGAAAAACCTTCTCGGAATCTCTTATCCGCAGGTCCTGGAGGATTTTGACTCCGACGAAATCATCCAAACGTATTGGATTGCCGATTCCAGCCAGCACGACCTTTTCTGCTTTCTTCAACCAATTTGTGAGATCTTCTTGAGCACCGTTTCTCCTTGCTTTAGCTGGCACTATAAACCGCCACAGAAACGTGAGAAGGATATTGAAGACAAAGGGGGTTATCTTTTGATTGTTTTGATCAGCTTCTTGTTCTGATCAAACACTTCCACAGTCAAGGGCATCTGACCGACTGCAAAGTGAGTGGCGCATCCGAAGCAGGGATCGTAGGCTCTGAAAGCCATTTCCACTTTGTTCAGTAATCCTTGATCCACCTTGCCAGCGTGAATGACGCCTTTGGCTGCGTCGCGGACCGACATGCAGATGGCCGGATAGTTATTGGTTGTAGCGACGATCATGTTCACGTCCTTCACCAAGGCATCCTTGTCCAAGACGTAGTGATGGTAAAGCGTGCCCCTAGCAGCTTCAACAACGCCGACTCCTTCACCCGGTTCACCCGGTTTTGCGCGTATGTTTGTGCCTGTTATCTCCGGGTCTCTCACCAACTCTAGAGCTCTTTCAGTGGCGTAAAGCAGTTCAATCAATCGCGCCCAATGGAAGGCGAGCGTTCCGTGGACAGGTTTGCCGCCCAACGTCTTGTACATCTCTTCATACTCGGCTTGAGCCAACGGTGTAGCCATTCCGTTTGAGACATTCAATCTTCCCAGCGGACCGACGCGGTACACTCCACTGTCCGGACCGTAGGTCAGACCCTTCCATCCCACCTTCTTCAGGTATGGGAATTTGGCGTAGGACCATTCTTCCACGTGTTCGCCCAATTGTGCAGTGTAGTCTTTAGGTTCAAACTTCAAGAATTCTTTCCCTGTCGGGTCCACGACTCGGATTTTGCCGTCGTAGAAGTTGACCTTGTTGTTCTCATCGACCAATCCCATGTAGTAGGTTTTCATCGTGTACGCGTCACTCTTGATCATGTCGACGTACTTGCTGTTGCCCAGCACGATGTCGTGGAAAATCTTGAGCGTGAGTTTCGCGAAGTTCAGCGATGACGCGGACATCTTTTCGATCTCTTGCCGGTTTTCTTCGCTGAGAGCTTTTGATATTCCGCCTGGTAATCCGCACACGGGGTGCGTTGCTTTTCCGCCGAGGATTTCAGTTATCTTCTGACCGTAGGCTCTGTGTTTGATGACTTCTTTTGCAACGTCCATTCCTGCCTTTTCGATCACGCCCAAAATGTTTCTCTTCTCTGGCGGAGCGTCCGGCCCAACTATGAAGTCAGGACCGCCCAAATAGTAGAAGTGCAGGGTGTGGTCGTAGATTATGTACCCTGCGTACATGAGTTCTCTGAGTTTCTTTGCAGTTGATGGCGGTTCCACGTTGAACGCTGCGTCCAACGCTTTCACTGATGCAAAGTGGTGAGCAACGGGACAGACTCCGCAGATTCTTGTCGTGAGAATAGGCATGAGCTCTGCTCTTCTGCCCACACAGAACTGTTCAAACCCTCTGAGTTCGGGAACCTTCAGGTAAGCGTTCTCCACTTCGCCCGCGTCGTTCAGGAATATTGAGATGCTTCCGTGTCCTTCCAGCCTCGTGACTGGATCTACAATTATTTCTTTCATTTCTTCATCACCTTTCTTCTAAGTATAGATGACGGTAAAGAGTACATGTAGAAAGTACCAACAGGGTCTACGATCTGATTCATCAGTTTATCCACGTCTTCCTGAGTGTAATGATCTTGCTCGCCCTCCAAACCCATTATCGAAGCCATGGCACTGAGCATCGCTGCGCCCTGTTCGGGCGAGTTGGGACATGGACCTCCGCAGCCCGTGCAAGGCATGTCAACGTTCAAACATTGTGCACCGCAACCGCTTCGTGTGGCCGGTCCCATGCATATGATTCCTTGCTCAAGAAGACAGCGTTCCGGTTCGGGAACCTTTTCGTGAACTCGATAGATTTTGCTAATGCGCTTGTTCTCCTTCTTTCTTGGGCATTCGTCACACACGGACTTAAGAGGAGCTAGAACGGAGCCTTTGGGCGGCAACTGGTTGTTGGCAATTGCGTCCACGGCATTGAGTATCAGTTTTACGGGTGGTGGGCAGCCTGGCAGATAGTAATCCACGTCAACTGTTTGGTCCAGTGTTTTCACGGTATCGTAGAATTGTGGAAGCTTAAGCTCTCCTTCTTTGGCCTTGAATGACGTCTGGGGAGTGATACCGTTTGGGTTGGAGATTGTTTTGCTCTTCAAGTACACTTTGTCGAAGATTTCTTCGGCATCGTGCAGATTTGCCAAGCCTGGAACGCATCCTTCTTGTGCACAAGAACCGAAAGCCACGAGTGTCTTGGCTTTTTTCCTCAACAGTTTCGCAATGTGCTCTTGCTCGCTGTTCCGAACAGAGCCGTTGAAGAAGCACACGTCGATGTATTTGTCAGGCATGGCTTCTACGTCTTTGTACTTCACGTCCATAGCAACGGGCCAGAACACGATGTCCGCCAAGTTTACAACGTCAAGGATTTTCTCGTTTATATCTAGGACGGCGATTTCACATCCGCCGCAGCTTGCGGCCCAGTAGAAGGCTATCTTCATCTTTTCCTTAGGCATTCGTTTTTACCTCACAAACTTGCTTGAGTATTTTTGAACTATCAACACGAAGTTCATTAAACGCTAATTCTTCAGGAGTCATGCCCATTGCCAACCCGAGTAACTGTGGATAGTGCAACACTGGGATTCCGTAGACCTCATTGAACATCTTCTCGATTCGAAGCTCGTTAGTGTCGTACATGATGTGGCAGAATGGACATATGGTTATCAGAGCCTGTGCATCAACATTTTTCACGTGGTTGAGTTTGTCCCTGGCGAGTTGCAGAGCGACTTTGTCGCTCACGCCAACGCTCGGCGCGCCGCAGCATTCCGTCTCATCCATATAATCTAGACAGGTTGCACCGGTCGCTTCAATCAGAGTCTTAAGGGTTTTCGGATCTTCTGGATCATCAAAACCGATGAATTCTTTAGGTCTTAGGATGTGGCAACCGTTGTGTTCGGCCACTTTCAACATTGTGAGTGGTCTAGTGACAGAGTTCTTTACCTTCTCCAGTCCAACGTCTTCAATCAGCACTTGCATGAAATGCTTAGCGTCCACAGTTCCCTTGAATTGTAAGCCAGACTCTTTCAAGTGACAGTTTATCTCGTCACGCAGAGCCTTGTCTTCTTTCAACATCTTGTTTACTTTCTTCAGTGTTCCAGCGCAACCAGGGCACAACGTGATAATGTTCAAGCCCTTTTCCTCTGCCAGTGCCAGATTCCGCGCTGCCAAAATGAGCATCATCTCATGGCTGACGGGGTCCAAAGGAAGACCGCAACAGTTGAATTCAGGCATCTCAACCAGCTCTACGCCTAGTTTGCCGAGAATCTTTCGAGCGGAGATTTCGAAGGCAGATACGCGGTAGGGAATTGCACAGCCTAGGAACATGAGAAACTTTTTCTGAGCCATTTTCAACTACCCTTCTTGTCAACATGCCGGAGGAAATCTACGCTGTGCAAGGCTTTGCCTATCCTTTCAGGATTGCCCTTCGGCAAAGGCGGTAGACCCAAAGTCTCCCTTTTCCTCAAACGCAATTCTGGAATCCTGTACGCATAGCCAGTTTCAAGTATGCTCGCGCATTCGTCCTTGAACACCTGAGGTACGTGTCCTTCTTCTGCTGCCAGATTCCGCAATACACGTATGACGCTGGCAACCTCCACGTCTTGCGGGCAACGGTCTGTACACGTGAAGCATGCCGCACAAAGCCACAATGTGTCGCTGTTCAACACTCGATCTTCCAGTCCAAGCTGAGCCATTCGAATTATCTGTCTAGGCCTGTAAGTGTCACTGAACCTAGCGATCGGACAGTCTGATGTGCACGTTCCGCATTGGAAACAGCGCATCAGTTTTTCACCGCCATGCATTTTCGAAACCTTGTATTTGAAATCAGACTTGATCTCCGAGGCCTTCACCGACTTCGTTTCAGTCATCACGCTCTGACCTCCATTCTGACAGGGTTTGGTCCCAAATTCTTTATTTCTTCCACCATGTCGCGAACAACCGAGGCGAACTTGTCTCCTTCACTGGCTGAAATCCACTCTAGTCGCAAGCGCTCTGGCTCAATTCCAAATTCGCTCAATGCCCTCTTCAGAAGGGTGATTCGCCGCAGTGCCTTGAAGTTCCCGCTTATGTAGTGGCAGTCTGAGGGCAGATGGCAACCCGCCACCAGCACGCCGTCTGCACCATCCTTGAAAGCTTCAAGGACGAAGGCAGGATCGATTCTTCCGCTGCACATAACACGTATGATTCTTATGTTAGGCGGATACTGTATTCGGCTTACTCCAGCCAAATCTGCTCCCGCGTAACTGCACCAGTTGCACAGAAAACCGATTATTTTGGGTTCAAACCCGTTATTCGCGGTCATGCCTTTACCTCCACTAACACGGCTTTGACCTGCGCAAGTATTTCTTCAGTTGTGAAGTGCCCCATCGTAATCGCTTTGGTCGGACACGCCGTACCGCATGCGCCGCAACCCTTACAGAGAGCTTCAATCATGTGCGCGACGGGTTTCCCTTCTTTGTCCTTCATTTCTACCGCACCGTACGGGCATAGGTATTCACAGATTCTACAACCACTACATAAATCTTCGTTCACGTTTGCGACAATTCCTTCCATCTCAAGCTTGTCTCTGGAAAGTATCGTCGTCGCCCTTGCGGCCGCGGCGCAAGCCTGCGCAATGCTCTCGTCAACGTATTTTGGAGAGTGGGCCATTCCGCAGAGAAACACACCTTCCGTCGCGAAGTCGACCGGTCTGAGTTTCATGTGGGCTTCCAGGAAGGAACCATCCTTCGTCAGGGGGACTTTAAGCATTTCTGCCAAGCGCTTGTTGCCAGGATTAGGAATCGTAGCCGCGCTCAAAACCACGACATCCGGCTCAACCTCAACCTCTTCTTTGAGCACTGGTTCCCAGAAAGCAAGTTTCAATTTGCCGTTCTCGCTGGTGACCTGCGGTTTTCTGTCATCACCGTAGTTGACGAAGATAACGCCTTTCATCGCTGCGTCGCGGTAATAGTCTTCCTTAAAACCATACGCTCTCAAATCCTTGTACAGGACGTACACTTCGGTTTCAGGATGCACTTCCTTGATCTTCAGGGCGTTCTTCACTGCCTGCCCGCAACAAATCCTTGAGCAATTGGGCCTCTCCTCGTTTCTGGCGCCGACACATTGAATCATGACAACGCTTTTGGCGTTGAATTTACCCTTCGCAATTTCCTGTTCGAGTTCATGTTGAGTCGTGATTCTGGGATCTTTGCCGTACAGATATTCTGTGGGCTCGTACTCAACCGCACCCGTGGCGACTATCACTACGCCGTGTTCCACCTCTTTCAACTGGCCGTTCTGCTGCCTTATCTTGGACTTGAAGTTGCCGACGAAACCATACACGTCGACCACTTCCGCGCAAGTGTAGACGTGTATCTTGGGGTTTTCCATGACAGCGTTGACGAGCGCATCGAGTCTACTCTTCGGGTCGTCTCGCTTATCCAGCAGGTACTGAATCGTTCGCAGGTGTCCGCCCAATTCCTTTTCTTTTTCTACGAGGTGTACCTCGAAACCTTGCTTGGCCAACTCCAGAGCGGCCGTCATTCCCGATACGCCGCCTCCGATGATCAAGCCCACTGGGGTGATGGTTATGAGCGGTCTCTCCAAGGGTTTCAGAAGCACGGCTTTGGCGACAACTGATCGCACCAGATCTTTGGCCTTTTTCGTTGCTTCTTTGGGTTCATGCATGTGTACCCAGCTGCACTGATCACGGATGTTTGTCATCTCAAACAAGTACTGGTTCAACCCTGCCTCTTGCACGGTTTCTCTGAACAGCGGTTCATGAGTTCTCGGGGTACACGACGCTACGATGACACGGTTAAGCTTGTTCTGCTTGATCTTTTCGGTGATGAGTTTCTGAGTGTCTTGTGAGCACGTGTAAAGGTTCGCCTCAGCATAGACCACGTTGGGTAGGCTTTTAGCGTACTCCACCACTGCCGGAACGTTTACGACGCCGCCTATGTTGATGCCGCAGTGACATACAAAAACGCCTATGCGTGGCTCTTCCTTGCTGACGTCTCTTTGAGGAGGATATTCCTTCGACGTAACTAGGGTTCCCCTCTCAGAAGCAATAATGCTCATTGCTTTGGCGGCGGCACCGCTTGCTTGTGCAACACTTTCAGGAATATCCTTCGGAGCGCTAAACGCGCCGCAGGTGAACACGCCCGGTTTCGACGTTTCCATCGGCGAGAAAACCTGTGTTTCACAGAACTTGTACTTATTGAGCTCAATCCCGATGGTCTCAGCCAGTTTCACAACGTTTTTAGGAGGCTGCATTCCCGTCGAGAGAACGACCAGGTCAAACTCTTCAGTTTTAGGGTTTTCGTTTTCGACATAGTGCACGTGAAGATTCGCGGTTTTTGGATCTTCAGTTACACCTGCAACCCTCGACCGGACGAATCGTATGCCGTACTCGTCTTCGGCGCGATTCCTGTACGCATCAAATTCTTTCCCGTAGGAACGCATGTCCATGAAAAACATCGTTGCGTCCAGTTTTGACGGTGTATGCTCTTTTGCTATGACTGCCTCCTTCATTCCATACATGCAGCAGGCAGCCGAGCAGTAATTGTTTCCAAGCTGGAAATCTCTTGAACCCACACACTGGATGAACGCTATCTTCTTCGGAATCTCTCCGTCAGAGGGTCTTAAAACCAGTCCTCCGTACGGTCCTGAAGCGCTCAAGATGCGTTCAAACTCGATGCTGGTCACAACGTTGGCAAAACGTCCATATCCATACTCACTCTTTAGCTTTGCATCGAACGATTCGAATCCTGGAGCAAGAATTATCGACCCCACTTTAACTGTTGTTTCACTGTCTTCTTGGTCGTATTGAATCGCGTTTGCTTTGCAGATTTCGTAGCACGTTCCACATCCGATGCATTTTTCACGATCGATCATGTACTTCAATGGGACGGCTTGTGGATACTCAACGTAGATTGCACTTCTCTTGCCCAGTCCTTCATTGTACGTGTCAACAGCTTCGATGGGGCATTTCTGTGCGCACACACCGCAACCGTTGCACTTGTCTTCGATTATGTAACGACTCTTTCTTCGAAGTTTAACTTCGAAATTGCCGGCTTTGCCTTTCAGACCAGTGACTTCAGCGTTCGTCAAAATCGTGATGTTCGGATGCCTTCCAGTTGCCACGAGCTTCGGCGACAGGATACACATCGAACAGTCGTTTGTTGGGAAGGTCTTGTCAAGTTGAGCCATGACTCCGCCTATGCTGGGTCCTTGATCAATCAAGTACACTCTGAAGCCGGAATCAGCCAAATCCAGTGAGGCTTGTATGCCTGCAACACCGCCGCCGACTACGAGGACAGCGCCTATTTTCTTTTTTGCATCTTTTTCTTCGGACATCTATTCAACCTCCAGTGCTTTGTAGAACGGGGTTGTTCCCTCAACGTGGTCCAATCCTATCATGTTCCGCCTGCGCATAGCGACGATTTCCTTGAGCACGTCAGCAGGCTTCTTCTCAACAGCCTTCGCTAAAGCCTTGACAGATAGGGGTTCAGTCTTCGTCAATAGGTAGATTTTGTGGCGATTGAATTCAGTTTCCACAGCCTCTTCCAAAACGGAATCGAATTCACTCTGCGATATCTTTTCTTCATAAACGTTAGCCTTTTCGGTCAGCTCTCTTTCTCTTCCGACCAGAACCCTCAGTCTGAAGTCGGAAGCCGCGGCTTTTGCAGCTTGCATATTCTCGAGAACTTTCCTGTTTGGTCGTTTTCCCGAAATCGGTGAGGGACCAAGTTTCTTTATTTGGTTTGTGAATTCGGTAACTATTTTGGCGAATCTCTGTCCTTCTGACGCCGAAACCCACTCGAGTTCGAGACGCTCGGGTTCTAGCCCGGTCAAGGCTAGAAGTTTTTTCAGCATCTTGATTTTTCTTTCCTCGTACAGGTTACCTTCAACGTAGTGACAGTCACCTGGGTGACATCCTAGAACGATCACTCCGTCAGCTCCCATCAGCAAAACATCCAGAGGAATCGTCGGGTCAATCCTGCCGCTGCACATAACTCGAACGATGCGTATGTTAGTAGGGTATTGTATTCGGCTTACTCCAGCCAAATCTGCTCCCGCGTAACTGCACCAGTTGCAGAGAAAGCCGATTATCTTCGGTTCAAAACCATCGTCGTCGGCCATATTATGCGCCTCCCAGAGCCGCGGTTGCTTCGGCCAGTACCTGCTTGTCGCTGAAGTGTCTCATGTTTATGGCTTTTTCCGGGCAGCTTGCGGCGCAGACGCCGCATCCTTTGCATAGGACATCGTTGACTCTCGCGATCCCGTGTTCATCTTTTTGTATTGCATTGTATGGACAGAGCTTGACGCATGTCCCGCACCCAGTGCAGAGTTCTTCGTTGACGAAGGCTGTTATTGCTTCAGTTCTGACCCGTTTCAGAGCCATTGGAATGCCTGCTCTGGAAGCAGCTGCATAGGCTTGGGCGATGCTTTCGGCAATGGTCTTTGGGCTGTGGGCCGTTCCGCAAAGGAATATTCCGTCTGTAGCAAAGTCCACGGGCCTGAGTTTGACGTGTGCTTCGAAGAAGAAGCCGTCGGCGCCAAGCGGGACTTTCAGAAGCTTAGAGAGTTCCTTCGCTTCTTCGCGCTGGATCAACGGCGTGGACAGAACTACGAGGTCCGCATCAAGTTCTAAAGTTGTATTCAGCAGAATATCGTGCACCTTGACCGTGAATTTGCCATCTGGACACGGAATGACCTCTGGTGGGTTCTCAGCATCGTATCTCAGAAATTGAACGCAATTTTGTCTCGCTTTTTCATATTGTTCTTCAAATTCCCTGCCGTAGGTCTGCATGTCCCTGTACAGGATGGAAACCTCAGTTTCAGGCGACATTTCTTTAATTTGCAGTGCGTTCTTCACAGCCACGGCACAGCATATTCTGGAGCAATAATTCCTTCCGCCCTCTTTTTCTTCTCTAGCACCCACACATTGAATCATGAGCACGTTCTTGGGTTTCCCAATCTTCTTTTCTTTGAAGAGATTCTCAAGCTCAAGTTGAGTGACAACGTTCTTGCTTTGCCCGTAACAGTACATTCCGTTTGGCTTCAGAACGTCTGCCCCAGTGGCAACGATTATTGTCCCAACATCAAAGGGTTCTTCTTTGCCCTTGTGATCTATCGTGACTTTGAAGTTACCTATGAAGCCCTCGCTCTGCTTCAAGGTTGAAGAAGTGTGAACAGTGATGTTCGGATTTGACCTCACCGCCTGCTTGAACTCCTCTAAAACGTCTGACGTGTAACAGTCGTTTGGATAGAGCTTGTACAGTTCCTTCAACTTCCCCCCAAGTTCAGTCTCCTTCTCGACCAAGTGCACTTTGAATCTCTGATTAGCAAGGCTAACCGCTGCCGTCATCCCCGATACGCCTCCGCCTAAAACGAGAGCCGTGGGTTCTACGTCGATCTCGGGTTCTTCCTGAGGCTCCAGCAACGCAGCCTTGGCCGCCGCCATCTTGACCATTTCTTTGGCTTTTTCTGTTGCTTTCTCCGGTTCTTTCGGATGAACCCAGCTGCAGTGTTCGCGAATGTTGGCCATGTGGAACAGATACTTGTTAAGTCCTGCTTCTTCACACGCACTTCTGAACAGAGGTTCATGAGTTCGAGGTGTACAGGAAGCGACCACTACTCTGGTGAGTTGGTATTTCTTGATTGCCTCTTTTATCTTGCTCAATCCTTCGGATGAGCACGTGTAGAGGTTGCCCTCGGCGTGTACGACGTTGGGCAAGGTTTTCGCGTATTCCACGACTTCTGGAACATTCACTATAGCGCCTATGTTGACGCCGCAATGGCAAATGAAAATCCCGATTCGGGGCTTTTCTTTTTCGTTCATGATTTTACCCCCTTGGTGGCGCACATTATCGTTTCCGCAGCTCTGGCAGCTGCTCCGCTTGCTTGAGCTACGCTTTCGGGTATGTCCTTCGGGCCTTGGCAGTAGCCGCAGACGTAGATCCCGGGTACATTGGTATCCACTGGTGCTGTCAGACTATTCCTGGATTTGAAGAACCCGTAGTCGTCTAGTTCCAAGCCCGTTGCTTCGGCAATTCTTCGGTTGTCTTCCTTCGGGATCAATGCTGGACAGAGAACGACCATGTCAGCGTCGAGTTTCTTCATGTTGCCAGTAGGAATGTCCTCGTAGTAGATTTGAAGACTTCTGGTGACTGGATCTTCAGCTATCCCGCCTGGGTGAGCTTTTATGTATTTGATCCCACGTTCTTCTTTGGCGCGGTCGACGAATTCTTGGAACCCTTTTCCGACCGCTCGCATGTCAATGTACATTATGCTGACGTCAGTTTCTGGAGCATGCTCTTTTGTCAGGATTGATTCTTTTGTTGCGTAGACGCAGCAGACGCTTGAGCAGAATGGGAATTCTCCATGCCGGCTTCTTGAACCTACACATTGTACGAACACGAGGCTCTTGGGTTCCTTTCCATCTGACGGCCTTACAAGATGCCCATCGGTTGGTCCTGAAGCGCTTATTATTCTTTCAAACTCCATCGATTGGATCACGTTCTTAAATCTGCCATAGCCGTATTCGCTCATCGCCGATGGATTGAAGACGTCGAAGCCTGTGGCAAGGATCAGCGAGGAAACCTCTGCGGTGATTTCTTCGGGTCTCTGTTCAAAGTTGACAGCTTTTGACGGGCAGACTTTTTCACATACTCTGCAGACTCCTTTGGTGAAATACAGGCAGTGTTCTGTGTCGATGGTTGCTATGAGAGGAACTGCTTGTTTGAACGGCATGTAGATCGCTTTTCTGTTTCCTAAACCCATGTCAAACTCGTTCGGAACTTTGACCGGGCACTTCTCCATACACGTCCCACAGCCTGTGCATTTAGTTGAATCTACGTATCGAGGTTTTTTCAGCAGCTTGACCGTGAACCTACCTGCCTCCCCTTTCACTTCTTCGACTTCTGAATAAGTGAGCAGGTCGATGTTTGGGTGTCTGTAACACTCGATCATCTTGGGAGCAAGAATGCAGATTGAGCAGTCGAGCGTTGGGAAGGTTTTGTCTAGCTGAGCCATCCGTCCGCCTATGCTAGGGGTCTTTTCGACCAAGTAGACCTTGGTTCCCCGGTTGGCTAGGTCTAGTGAAGCCTGTATTCCGGCTATGCCTCCTCCAACGACTAAAACCGAGTTGGACATTAATCAGACACCTATCTCATTGGGGGAATGTGAGATTCGTTGAGAGTAGATAATCTTTACGTTTGCAAAACGATTTTCTCATTGTTGCTTCGCGTTTGTTGTCTGTTCTGCGTAAACGCCTTTTCTTGCTCCTTGCAACACGTATGACGTATGTCATAATGACATAAAAAGCGAAACGGCGCGATATAAATGTTCTCGCACTCAAATCGTCATTGACAGATCAGTCATGCTACTCTTGCACTACTTCTGTTTCTCTTCGCTCCTCTTGTTCTGATTGTACCTGCTCTTTTCCGAGTTGTGGTTCTTCGGCGACACTTGGCTCAACGCATGGAACTTCTTCCTCTACGAGGCTCAGTATCGCTTTAGCCGTGCCATCATTCTGATATTCCACTTTGAACCCCATCTTTTTCATCAAGCTGATGGCTCGATAGTTGTCTTGGAGTATTATCGCGTAGACCGTTTCAATCTTCATGTCCTTGCATATTTCAAGCGCGTAGTCGACCATCTTTGTTCCCAATCCAAGACGTTGCCATGGGTCGGCGACTATGAACGCTATCTCGCCCTTTTTCCCGTCTGGTTCGATGCTGACACGCGTTACTCCGAGGATTTTTCTGCGTCCGTTTTCAGTGAGTTCAGGGACGATGGCGATTTCACGGTCGTAGTCTATGTTGCAGTAGCGCACTCTGGTCTCATGCGGCGTGTCCTTCAGGACTTGGAAGAAGCGATAACGTATCGATTCCTCGGAGAAGGTTTGGAACATTTCTAGCCACATCGGTTCATCCTCAGGTTTTATGGGCCTCAGGATCACTGTTCTTCCGTCTCGCAGTGTCCAAATCGTCTCGTATTTCTTCGGATAGGGGGCTATCACTAAGTGTTCATGCGGTTCGAATCTCTTGAAAACGCGTTGTTTGTCGATGACGATGCGCGCATCAAGGGCCACGGCATCTTTCTCGTTAACAAAAAGAGGGTTGATGTCGACCTCTTTGAGCTGTGGATAATCCACCAGCATCTGACTGAACCGCACAAGTATCTCTTCAAGAAGCGGAATGTTTGCGGGCGGAACGTTTCTGTAACCCTTCAGAAGTTGATAGACCTTGGTTTCCTCCATCATCCTTCGCGCCAGGGTTTGATTCAGAGGAGGGAGCCCAATGGCGAAATCTTTGAACAACTCAACGCCCACGCCACCCATCCCGAACAGTATCACTGGGCCAAAAACTGGATCCGCCTTGGCGCCAAGAATAACCTCGTAGCCCTGCTTCTTAACCATCTGCTGCACCGTCACGCCCAAGATTTCGGCCGTGGGATCGTATTCCTTTGCGGACTTCACGATTCGATTGAAAGCGCTGCGCACTTCGTTTTCGTCATTGAGGTCAAGCGCGACACCTCCTGCGTCGGTTTTGTGGACTATCTGGGGAGAAAGTATCTTCAACACGACGGGATAGCCGATCTGTGATGCTAAGGAGACCGCTTCATCCTCGGTCTGACCGACTCGTGTCTTGACGACAGGCAGATTGTAGTATTCCAAGAAACTCTTGGCCTCAGCTTCGTTCAGTATTTCCCGATTCTCTGAGGCGACATTTCTCATGATCACCATGAGGGGGCGTTTTGGCGGGACAACGTCAACTGGAAGCTCTCCAGGTGTCTCGTACTGTAACTCCAAGTTGCGTTTGTACTGATACATGTAGCTATAGGTCTTGATTGCCTGTTCAGGCGTGGAATAGGTTGGAATACGATTCTGATTAAAAGTGCGATTGGCCTCTTCGACTGTTCCATAACCCATGAATGAGGTCAAAATCGTTTTGTTCTGCAAACCCCTGCGTTTGCACAGTTCAGCTATGCTGTTGGCAACTTCAACCGGTTCAGTCACTGCTTGCGGAGTGTAGATTATCATCACGCCATCGACGGTTTCATCGTCCAAGCAGGCTTGCAGGACGGCTGTGTACCTTTCAGCCTTGGCGTCTCCCAGAATGTCGATCGGATTTCCTCTGCTCCAATAATGAGGCAAAATCTCGTTGAGTTTCTCCATCGTCTTTTGGCTCAGCTTTGCCAGTTTCAACCCTTGACCTATCAGAGCGTCAGTTGCCATCACACCGGGGCCGCCAGCGTTAGTGATTATGGCCAGGTTGGGACCTTGCGGCAGAGGTTGCATCCCCAAGACTTGTGCACAGTTGAACAGATCTGCGATTTCGTCGACCCGCACTGTTCCTGCTCGCTTGAAGGCTTTGTCATAAATCATGTCCTCGCCTGTCAAGGAACCGGTGTGAGAAGCCGCTGCTTTAGCGCTTTCACTGAATTTGCCGGCTTTGACCACAATTATCGGTTTTGTTCGCGCAAAGTGTCGAGCAGCACTCATGAACTCTCGAGCATCGGTTATTCCTTCTACGTACATCAAAATGCTCCGAGTCTTTGGGTCGGTACCGAAATAGTCGATCAAATCGCCAAAATCAACGTCAATCATCGATCCCACAGAAACAAAGTTGCTGAACCCTATGTTTTCATGGATCGCCCAATCGAGAATGGCTGAACCCAGAGCACCGCTCTGGGAAATGAAAGCTATGTTACCAGGCTTAGGCATCATGTTCATGAACGTAGCGTTTAGGCGAATGCCAGGACGAATCACGCCTAGACAGTTGGGTCCAACTATGCGTATTCCGTACTTCTGGCGAATTTCAAGAATCCTCTTCTCAAGTGCCTCCCCTTCTGATCCAATTTCCTTAAAGCCTGCGGAAATTATGATCACTCCGCAAATTCCTGCTTTTCCACACTGTTCAAGCACATCTGGTACGGTCCGACTTGGAGTTGCGATCACCGCGAGGTCAACGGGGTCGGGAACCTGCTCAACGCTTGAATAGGCCTTAAGTCCCAGGATCTCGCTCTTGCGGACGTTTACGGGGTAGATCTTACCCTCAAAACCCAGATCAATGAAATTCTTCATCAAAGCGCATCCAACGGAGCCTACTTCGTCGCTAGCTCCGATGACTGCGAGGCTCTTTGGGTTGAAGATTTTGTCGAGATTCAACGTAACCAAGGGTTTAACCTTCTAAGTCTAGCTGTTGATGAGGCAACGAAAATTAATACTTTATGTACCAGAGCTGCAGGTTTGACTTGTCAAATCTTTCTTTTTGAAGTCATCTTTCGAGAGTCAGAGTCTCTTGTGAAAAGTCATCGAACCTTTCATTCTGTTGGATTAAGATCTGGCCCTCGTTTGCCAAGAAGGAAAAGGTACAAGAAAGAGGATATGCGTTAAAAGGCAAAGTTTAAAATGGTCTCAGCGGTAAAGTTGTTCAAACCGTTCATGCAAACTGCGAGGGAAAACATTGAAAAATTGGCTTAGAAGAATCGGACAGCTTACGTGTCTGTTCATGTTGGCACTGGGCGTTATTACAATTTCGCTCTCGCCGAGCGTTTCGGCTGTGATAGCAATAACTCAAATCACTCCGCCGTCAGGAACAGTTGGCACCCAGGTCCAAGTAATCGGAAACCTGACCACTGCTAACGGCAATTTTAACCTTCTTTTTGACAGCACGGTCGTTGCGAATGGAACCGCACTTGAGAACAATGTCACAACAACCTTCACGGTTCCTTCAGCGGCTGAAGGGAACCACAACCTGAAGCTCATAGATTTGACCTCGAATGAAACCGCCACAGCCATTTTCCTTGTCTCGACAGCGTATTCAATCGGGGCAGCCACAACTCCGAAGAGTTTTCAAGAAGGCGATCAAATATCTGTACTGGCGAATGTGACAGGTGGAGTGGCGAACAGCACCTACGATGCAAATGTCACTGTTGTCGCCCCTGACAACACCACATACACGGCGATCTCTACGTCTTCGATTTCTTCAATCGGAAATGGAACCGCAACTGCAAACTACCCAGCCGATTTTTCGGTTGGCGCCAACACGAAATTAGTTGGCTTCTACGCGGTATACTTAAACAGCACCTTGGCGAGCGGCAACTTTACCGTTGGGTTGACAAACTCCACGCAGTACCACCGAGGCGAAACGGTTAACGTTAAAGCTCTGTACCATACCAGACGAAAACGTCACCGTGTCAATAGCTGGCAAGGGCATTAACAATGTAGCGATCATCAGCGACCCAACGGGGTTGATCAGTTTCAATTGGACCGTTCCAACGTACACGTCGATAGGATCTTACGCCGTAAAAGTCGTTTCGACGAATGGACCAACTCAGAAGAGTGTAGACGATTTGCAGAATTTCACCGTGCCTGGTTTCGCGATTAACGTCACTGCAAAGAACCTTGCAAATGACACGGTCGCTAACATCATCGTAACTGCTTACGAGAACGGGACGCTTGCAGACAATCAGACAACTTCTTCGACTGGATTAGTGATTTTGACGCTGGAGGTTGGCAACTTTGATTGCACAGCGATTTCCAGTGGCCAGGAGGTTGGCGAAGCCCCCGCGCTGGTCGGAATAGACAATAGCACACTGGCATTTGATCTCGTATGCAACCTAACCAATCTCAGAGTTCAAGTTGTATCGCTTCTGAACGGATCCGAAGTGAATGTTCCTGAAGCGGGAATAAATCTCGCCCCGTCCAACCAAACATTTACGACCGGCATCAACGGATCTGTTGTAGTGGGATCATTGTTGCCCAATGTAACGTACGTCCTGAATGTAACGCGTTACGAAGTTTCTTTCAACATAACGACTATTCCTAGATTATTAGTCAATGACACGCCGGTGGCTTGGTTCGATTTGAAAATCAACTGCCCCAACTCCACATTGCAAGTGACAGTTACTAAGGCAGGTGGTGGAAATTTCAGCGGCGCATTGGTAAGGATACAGGAATTTCTGGGAGTACCAATCATTGAAACGAGTACTGATGCAAGTGGAGTCGCAACTTTCAGCGCTCCTTTCGGCAAGTATAAGGTGGACGTTCTTGACAACAGCTAAGGAGAGACTCAACGGAACAACTGTAGACCTGTTTGGAGATCAAGCTGCGAACGTGTCTTGCAGCCTCTACGGTTTGACGGTTTCGGTGAGAGTCGTTGACTACTTCGGTCAAGGCATCGCAAACATGAATGTCAGCCTAGTCAGAAATGGACAAACCCAAGCTGAAAGCAGCACAGGGCCAGACGGCACTGTCACTTTTAACAACGTGATTGGCGGAAAACTAGACATAATTGTCTCATCAAACGGAGCTTCTACACCCATTGCAGCTCAGAGCATAGATGTTGAGACTCTGACCTCGACGAATCAAATCAAGTGTTGATAAATATGTCGTGTTTGCAGGAATGCTCGTTGAAACAAGCGTGCTGGCTACGGTAATCTTGATCATCCTGGTAGTGGTTCTGATTCTTTCCCTGGAAGTGTACAGAAGAAGACGTCTCAGAGTTCGAAAAGCTGAAAGCGAGATTACGCATAAGGAGTCTTGAGGAAAAAAGTTTATATTAAAATTCGGTAGAGTTATCTACGAGAGAAACAGAATTATCGACAATGAAGTTTTGGTACAACTGATCAAAGGTTGGGCATGTATTGGCACAGGTCAAAACTTGTTATCAAACGTGCGAAGCCTTCAAGTGCGCAAAAGACTCGGCAGTCTACCGACAAGACGGTGTATGGTGCAGATGGACAGAGGACATGTGTAACGTAGCAAACTGCACTTATGCAATGTGTGTGAAACGTCGGCTATTGCCCAGAGGCGTCTGCGGAGAGACTATAAAGAGAAAAACAGTTGAAAAGCAACCTGATGAAGTAGTAGGACCGACTGTAAAACTGCGAGGGAAAACTCTTCGCAAAATCGGAGAGAAAGAGATCTTCTAGCGGACCAATGGACCTAAAGCAGCGCGATGCAACAAGTGTCTGAGTACCACTTTCTCTCTTTTTTCTTTACTATTTGGCCGGAATGCGCTTAACCACTGGTGGCTTCACTTTCTTCAAAATTCTGTAGCCACAGACGATGCACTTTATTTCTCCGCCGCGCATGTCCAATTCGTCAGAAGGAACCTTTGCGCCGCATCTGACGCATTCGTAAACGATACCGCCAGATGTCTTTTCCAAATTTATTCCTCTTCCTACAGAGGAAAGCCATTTTGCTTTTAAACGTTTCCAGTCAAGACTATAGTGTATCCAGTGAGAATGATGCGGTTTGAGCAGACGGTTGAGCAAAAGGGTTCCAGAAACCCTTCCAAAGAATTCAGGTCGTGGTCACAACTCGTACGACATCGTTGGTAACATAGCAATAATTCGCCCAGCTGGACCGGGAAGTGCGACGAGGATATTGGAAGGACCATCATGGCGCTTCATAAAGACGTGAAGACCGTGTTGGCCCAGATGAGTGCTGTCGGGGGAGAATTCAGGCTTCGAAAGCTGAAGTTCATCGCTGGAGAGAAAAAAACCAAGACCGTTCACAAGGAGTCAGGATGCCTCTTCAACGTTGACGTTGAAAAATGCTATTTCTCGCCCAGATTGTCCTATGAAAGAAACAGAATCGCAAGTATGGTCGAGAAAGGTGAGATTGTCGTGAACATGTTTGCTGGGGTCGGATGTTTTTCGATAATCATCGCTAAACATGCAAAAGTCGACATGGTTTTTTCAATAGACGTTAACCCTGTAGCAGTCGAATATATGCAGAAGAACATCAGAATGAACAGAGCCTACGGAAAGGTTATCCCCATTCTCGGTGACGCCGCAAAGATCATCCAAGAGAAGCTCTGCGGCGTGGCAGACAGGGTTCTGATGCCTCTGCCGGAAAAAGCACTCGAATATCTTCCTTACGCCCTGCTGGCCTTGAAAGAGTCTGGAGGATGGATTCACTATTATGATTTTATACATGCCGCTAAGGGTGAGGATCCCGTTGAAAAAGTTGAGAGCAAGGTGGGCCAACGACTCCGAACCCTAGGAGTAGTTTTTGAAGTTTCCTTTGACCGAATAGTGAGAAAAACTGGGCCAAACTGGTATCAAGTAGTTCTGGATATCAAAGTGAAACCGTTGCAAGCCAAGAGAGCTTCGTCTTGAACAGATTTGACATTGCACTTGCTATGGCAGTTTGGGTCAATTGTCAAGCATAGGAACGAATCAGAAACGTGCGCTAGATGTTGAAAGAACTGACGAAGCTAGGTCAGTTGCAACAAATGCTAGGCTTGGAACAAGGTGGAAAAGCTTTATAGTTTTGCGTTCAAGATAGACTGGGGCGTGATGTTATTAAAAAGAAGCTGATGGAAATACTTGCTTGCCCGATTGACAAGCATCACCCGCTTGACCTGCATGTTTTCGAAGAAAAAGAAGAGATCGTTGAAGGACTCATCGTTTGCCCGAAATGTCTGCGATGGTACCCGATTCGAGAAGAGATTCCTGAAATGCTACCAGATGAGTTAAGAAAGGAAAATGAAGACTTGCCCTTCTTGAAAAAGTGGAAGGAAAAGGTTCCTGAGAAGATTCTCTTCGAAGGAAAGCCGTTCAGTCTGAAGAAAAAATAAAAAGATTTCAGCTAGTTTACTTCAGCTTAACTATTTTTCCTGTTGCTGAGGATTTTAAGGCTGCTTCAGCTATTCTCAGTGCTCTCATGCCGTCTAACCCTGTGATGAGAGGCTTCTCTTTTTCAAGGACACAGTTTGCGAAGTGGCGAAGTTCCAGCTTTAGTGGTTCTACTGACGCGTATCTCGGCTGAACGGTTTCTTTCACGTTTTCAATCTTGAGTTCCTGTGTAATGTAGTCCAAACTCATTATAGCATCCGTGCCAGTGGCTACGAGAGTTCTGGTTTTGTACGGTGTCAACCAGTTGGATTCGATGAAGGCGGTCTTTCCACGCTCGAAGGTAAGCAGAATTTGTGCGTAGTCCTCAAACCTCTTGTGCCGTATGGACCCAGTCTTTGCGTAAACGGCCACGGGGTCTTCATTGAAGAGGTACAACATCGCGTCGATGTCATGTATTGCGGTGTCTTTGACCACTCCCACATCGCCAATTCTCTCTGGCCACTGCGAGACTCTCTTCGCCGCAGCACAGACGAGTTGCCCGATCGTCTTGTCTTCGACCCCTGCCCTTATTTGCTGAAGCCCCGGGATGAAACGCATGAGGAAGCCGACGGTCAAGTGGATTCTATTCTTTTTGGCTGCTTCAAGCAGTCTCTCGGCTTGTTTGACGTTTGCAGCCATCGGTTTTTCTACGAGAACGTGTTTTCCAGCTCTTGCGGCTTCGGTGGCTACCTTCGCCAAGCTTGTTGACCAAGTGCAGACGCTGACTATTTGTATGTCTTTGTCTTGAAGCATCTTTCGAAGGCTCGAGTAGGGCTTGGCACCGTACTGTCCAGCCACCGCTTTAGCTCTTTCCGCATCTATGTCGTGAACGGCTAGAAGACTTGTTTCTTCAAGTTCGTTGTAGACTCTGGCGTGGTTCTTACCCCAGAAGCCTGTTCCGACAACTGCTGCACCTAGCTTTTTCATTTCGTCCACACTCCTCTTCCAAGTCCACGATATATGAAACCTTCCTTTTCTACCCTTTCAGGTTCCATTATCCCTTCAAAGTCAACTATTGCACCTGGCTTCTTCATAGCTATCTTCAGTTTGCCGAGTCCGAGTCGGCTGAACTGGTCGTGTCCCGTTATTATGACTATGCAGTCTGCACCTTCGATGGTTTCTGTGAGATTTTTCTTCAAATTGGGCAGAAAATCTGATAGTTCATTCTCCGAAAAGTAAGGATCGTAAACGCTGATTCTCGCACCTCTATTCGTTAGTGATTGAGCGAGGTCTTTCGCTATTCTTTTGGGATGGTCTTTCATATTAGGCGTCTGCGAGACTCCGAGTAGGGAAACGCGAGCTCTCCTGACACTCTTCCCGCAACTTCTCAGGGCGTCTTTGACCAAGTTGGCCAAGTGCTTCACTATCTGCTCGTTTATTTCTCTCGCAGCCGAAGAAACTCGCATTTTCACGTTTAGGTTTTCGGCGTCAGCCAACAAAAGGTATGGTTCCTCCCTCACATTTGTTCCAGAAAGTGCTCCTGAATAGGAAGAACCGATCGCGTCCGCCTTCAGCAATCGGGAAACTTCAAGATAATCCGTTCCCATTTTCTCACACAAGAATGCTAGTTCGTTTGCAAGGGCAAGGTTGACGTCGCCTTTTTGAACCCCAAAGAGAACCGCCATTTCCGCGGCCTTTACATTTTCTGTCTTGATCAAGCCGCTCTTGGTCAGAGGTTCCAACACCGCAACAGAAAGGTTCAGGCTGGTCTTGTCAGTTGCAGCCACGAGGCGTCCCAATTCTGAAGCTGAAGTTAAAGGACTGTAGGCCAGACCGAAGTTCGTGCCAAGTTTGAAGCCAGAAGCATTTTCGAGTGCTTCTTTCACTACGCCTTCCGTGATGCCTATCCCAGTAGGCTTCATGATTAGTACCAACGCTCCAAGCCGAAGACTTGAACCGATTCGTTTACACATGCTTTCGATGTTTGAATAATCAACTTTCTTCTTGGAGTCAATCTTTGGGGGAATAGTTACGGCTATTACGTCACTTGAAGCGACCGCTTTCTTAAGGTCATTTAGCGCTGCGATACGACCCGCTTTGACGCTGCTCTTTAACCTTAACTCGATTTCGCTTCCTGATGAGGAGGCTTTTCCCCTGGCAATGTTGTTGACGACGGTTTGGTCCGAATCATAACATACCACTTTGAAACCTGAGTCGGCGAACAGGACTGCCTGAAGAATGCCGTCGTGTCCGCAACCTACTACGCAAGCGGTGTACCTTCCGCGTTTTTCGGCGGTGTTGATGTCTTCCGGTTTCACGTTTATTAAGGGCTGCGACGTTTCAAGCTCCCCCGTTAAACTCTGCTCCAGAATCAATGGTTCAGATTGGCGATTATTGCCTGAAGCTTCTTCGTATATTCTGCAACGAGTTTCTTGGCTTTTTCTTCACTTTTGGCTTCCGCGTATAACCGGTAGATTGGTTCGGTTCCGCTTGGTCTGATCAGAATGGATCGGTTGTCCCCAAACCAGATTTTGGCCCCGTCTATCGTGTTGACGTTTAATCCTTTGAGCTCCTTAATGAGAGCTTTCATGACGCTTTCCTTGAGTTCTTCCTTGCAGTCGACTTTTGTTTTTTCGAGGAAGTACTCTGGCAATTCTTCGATGAGGGCGGAGAGTTTCTTCCCGGTCTTTTCCATTATCTGCAATATCAAAGCGGTCGACATTGCTCCATCTCTTACAGGCTGATGCGGGCCATAGAAGATGCCGCCGTTCTCTTCTCCACCGAGGTTGGCTTTCAGTTTCTTCATCGTCTGTGCAACCGTTACGCTTCCAACCTTGGTCCAGACGATTTTTCCCTTGTACGCGTCAGCCACGTCTTTAACCAGAGTTGATGAGCTAACGGGTGTGACTATCTGTTCGTTCGGGTGTTCTTTCAGAAAGTACTTTTCCACAAGTGCAAAGCTCTTGTCGCCCATGTGGATCTGTCCTTTTTCGTCCACGAAAATTGATCTGTCAGCATCTCCGTCGTAAGCAACGCCCAAATCCGCGTTGACAGCTTGCACGGTCAGTGCTAGATCTCTGAGGTTCTCAGGCCGTGGCTCAGGAAGCCTTCCAGGAAAAGTTCCGTCTATGTTGGCATTTATCGTTGTGACTCTACATCCTAATTCGCGAAGCAGTCTCGGTGCGGTGAGCGCGCCTACGCTGTTCGCCGGGTCAACGACCACATGGTAGTTCTTTTTGGATATTTTCTTGACGTCAACGTGTGTTTTTATGGCGTTGACGTATTCGTCGATTATTCCGGGTAGGTCGTGCAGTTCTCCGAGCTCATTCCATTTCGCGAAGCTTGTCTTCTCTTCACGATAGATTTCTTCAATTTGGATTTCTTGCTTGCGTGATATTTCGACTCCGTCTTTCCATAGCACCTTTATGCCGTTGTACTCTGGAGGGTTGTGTGAAGCGGTGATTATGACTCCGCCATCCGCCTTGTGGCATTTCACTGCGTATTGGAGGGCTGGCGTAGGAGTCATTCCTGCGAGCAACACGGTGCATCCTGTGGCGTTCAGCCCTGAGATGACGGCTCTTGCAAGCATGGGCCCGCTTGTTCGCGCGTCGTAGCCAACGATGATCTTGCCCTTTTCAAAGAATGTGCCAATTGCAAACCCCACTTTCACAGCCATTTCCGGGGTCAAATCCTTATTGGCGAGTCCTCTGATGCCGTTCGTTCCAAACAATCTTCCTTCATTCGACATTCTCTAACCTCGCACAATCATTGTGAACTGCGTGTGATTTGATCCGCGGGACAGACAAAGGTCCTAGGCGCGAGTGTAACTCCATCGTTGATTCTCGCGTGGTCCCCGATCATGCAACCTTTTTTGACTTTCACCTCTTTCCCAATATACACGCCTTCGCCCACTATCGTGCTGTCAATCATGGCGGAGTCAGAAACTTCCGCAGCAGTCCAGAAAATTGAATTGCAGATGCGGACATCGTTTCCCACCGTCACGCGGGGCCCGAGAATCGTGTAGGGCCCGATTACTGAACCTTTGCCAATCGACACGTCTTTGCCGAAAGCAACAGGTCTCTTGATTTCGACGTTGCCTCTGCTCTTGTACTCTGCTTTGATATTGGCACGATCAAGCATCACTTCGTTAAGTTCAAGATAGTCTTCGGGCTTGCCTATGTCCATCCATAAACCGTTATGAACGTAACCGTACAGTTCATTTTGTTCCGCCAGCTTTGGAAAAACCTCACGCTCGATTGATACAGGGCGTCCTTCAGGAATGTAGCCGAAGACTTTGGGGCTCAGTACATAAACGCCAGCGTTGATCAAGTTGGCCGGAGCTTCTCCGTGGGAAGGTTTCTCAACGAACCCTATTATCTGGTCGTCCTTTGACAGACTGGCGACTCCGTACCTGGTTGGGTCTGAAACTTCATGAAGAGCTATAGTTGCCATGCATCCTTTCTGTTCATGCCGCTTCACGATTTCTGAATAGTTCACGTCGGCGAATACGTCTCCGTTCAAGACCAAGAAAGACGAACTATGTCCGATTCTTTTTTGGCCCTCTTGATGGAGCCCGCGGTGCCTAATGGTCTGCTGAGTGGGTCGTGGGAATAGGTCACGTGTATTCCGGATCTTGGAATCCTGTGTTGTCTTATGTGCACTTCAGTTTGATAGAAAACCGCAAGGATAACGTCCTGTATGTTGTTTTGTGAGAGTCTTTCAAACGTCCACTGCAGAAGCGGTTTGTTGAGTATCGGGAAAAGTATCTTTGGGCGTGTGCAGCTCAGAGGCCGCAACCTTGTTCCGAAGCCGCCTGCGAGAACCACTGCTATCAAATGTTCTCCACCAAACCAAATTGCAGACTTATATTCGGTAGGCTCGTAATTAAACCATTTTGTAGGAGGCATCTCGTTGAAAGTGTTACTCCATGAAATGAGTTGGCAAGAAGCCAAAGCCTATTTCGGAAAGAACGACATTGCAATCGTTCCTGTGGGCTCTAACGAGCAGCACGGACCAGCCAACCCCCTCGGAACAGACCATTTGATCGCCAAAGAATTCGCTCAGCAAGCCGCCAAACGCACGGGCGTCGTCTGCTTGCAAGTCATTCCGTTTGGCGTCAGTCCACATCATAAGCAGTTCTGGGGAACGATATCAATACAGCCAAAAGCTTTCAAGAAGTATGTGAAAGAAGTCTGCCTTTCATTGAAGTACTATGGCGTGCACAAGATTCTCGTGGTCAACGGGCACGGTGGAAACCTAGCAGCCTTGAGAGAAATTGCAAGAGAAATGAGAAAACAAAACGTCTTTATCTCGATCTTTGAATGGTGGCCCGCCGCGGAAAATCTTCTTCCAGACATATTTAGTCCCGACGAAAGACGCCACGCCGGCGCCGAAGAAACCTCAGTGAACCTGGCATTACATTCAAACTTGGTGAACCGTGACAAAATCAGAAACGAGAAACCGTACACGCACGCTCTGGAGATGAGCGGTATAACGCTCCCGCTCGACACCGTTGACGAAACATCCAGTGGAGTCTTCGGTAAGCAGACAGCCGCCTCGGCCAAAAAGGGCAAAGAGGTCTTTGAAGTTGTCTTGAACGCACTTGTCAAACACATCGAATTGTTGAAGAAGACCAGAATGGAAGACTTGTCGTTGAAACCAAAAATCTGAGACCGAAAGTTTCCAAGCTTTCGTCAGAATACTCTTCTTTTGGTTCCTCAGCGCCTGGCAACGGCGAGGTACTCTCAATACATATGCCCTCGAGGCTTTTTCACAGCTAGAGTGTCAGATGTATCACACAATCGATCTACGATGCAGACACACGTACTCTGTTGCCCTCTTCTGCAGCGAATGTTAAATATTTAAGCTATCAATTGGACAATTGCGTAGCGGTTGTGAAAGAAAGATGCGTTTGGACGAGACAGATCTCAAGATATTGAAAGTATTGTTAGTTGACTCGCGGCTTTCCTCAAGGCAGATAGCCAAAAAGTGCGGAATCTCCATCGGGACGGTGCTCTCGCGTGTTAAGAAGTTGGAAGAGGAAGGAATCATCAAAGGCTACACGGCCTTACTGGACCAAGAAAAGCTCGGGTACGAATTGACGGTTGTAACGGAAATAACCGTTTCAAAGGGAAGACTCCTGGAAATGGAAAACGAAATTGCCCAAATACCTAACGTGTGTTGCGTCTACGACTTAACGGGTTTGTCTGACGCCGCCATAATAGCAAAGTTCAAAAACCGAGAAGACTTGAGCAGATTCACGAAGAAAATGTTATCACTGCCATACGTTGAACGAACGAACACGCACGTCGTTCTGACAACAATCAAGGAAGATTTTCGAATAGTCTAAAGCAGACGACAGAATCATATCTTCTCTTCAAGAAAGCGTGGATAAGATTTAATTCATACATTGGGTTAGGAGATAGAACGACCAACTGCGGCCGCGGGGGTTGCCAAGCTTGGTCAAAGGCGTAGGCCTGAGGCGCCTATCCTGTAGAGGTTCGTGGGTTCAAATCCCACCC
>CAVZKL010000007.1:0-38807 GCA_963775895.1 Candidatus Bathyarchaeota archaeon
GTTCAGGTACAAACGCTTCTTTCATCATATGGTACCCATATAGGCCATCACAAATATGATTGCGATCTGGAATACCGTCTGGCTGCCAGCGAAGTAGAAGTTTCTCATGCCAAGTTTCACAATCTTCTCTGTGTCTGGGCTTGGCTTCCTGAGCTCGAGAAAGACGCGAACCTCGTTGGGCAGTATCAGAACAAAGCCTTGGACCGATAAGATGACCACGATGATAAAGGCCGCAATTATTGGTGTGGAGAAGAAACTCCAACCCAGACTGATCGCTAGGTAAACGCCGGCAGTTATGGCTACCGAAGCCAACGCAGGCATGAAGAACAACATGATCGGCACGAGTTTTTTTATGACCTCAACACGGCTTTGAGTGGAGAGACCACCCAGCACTCGGCTCATGACCAGCCCCATAAACAGGTCTATGCCAGTCCAAGTTCCGCCGGTGAGCACATGAACATAAGTCAGGAGAAGAAGGCTTCTGCTCAACAGCGCCACGATCAGTGCAACCACGGGGACAGCCAAAGTCAGAATTGAGGTGGGTCCCATGATCCCGCCAACTTTGCTGGCTGAAAGCCTTGTGCTTTGAGATTGTGTCACAGGCTTTTCTCTCCACGTGCTATAGTTGCGAGGCACATGATACTAACAGCACGCGTTACTGCGGCATGATTCGTTTGCATTTGCACGTTATTTCGTCTCCAAAACTTTCTTAATTGCTACGACCCAAATAAGGACCTAAGGACTTTTTGCTATAGTACCAGAATACATATACCGAGGCTAACGCGCACGATTTGTCTCGTTTTTATACCTTGCCTTTTGCAACGAAGATTGCGAGATGGGCAAGACGATGACGCTTAACCTTGCGGAAGTAACGGGATAACAAAGATTCAGCAAATGCGTAGTCAAGTTTGGTCTTATCCTCTTCCAAGACTTCGTGTTCCACTTTCTCAACAAATTCCCCCATCGTTAGAGGGTAATTGTCCTTATTCGGATGAGAATAAGGAACGATGAACGCGAGACTTCCATCCTTCTTCAAAACGCGGTGTAACTCTTTCAGGGCTCGGTGGACATTTTCGGGTTCGCCATGCACTCTCACGGCGTCAACAAAGTTATCCTTTAGGGATATGTTTTCAACGGGGGTATCAAGAACAATGAGGTTTGCGCATTCGATGCTCAGCTTCACGGACTGGGGCTTGACCAAGTAGATTTTTCCATCCTCAAGCACGTTGCCTAAGGATGATATCATCCAATCATAGAAGACTTTGGGTGCAACCACCAAGATTGTGTCGCCTCTGCCCACTTGCGAATCGAGCAAGCGTTGCAGTTTTCGAATGGCACTCTTCTCAGGAGGAAGTTTCGCCAAATATTGCATGTACTTGACATGAATGGTTTTGACTGCTTCCTTCAGCTCTTGATCCAGTTTCTTCGAACCTTTCTTGCCCAGCCTGTATACCTTCCTTTCCGGTCCGAGGGCGCTTTTCATTCGGGTGCCCTCCAGATAGCCCTCTGTCTCCATCTCAGCGAGCACTCTGTAGAGGTAGCTAATGTTCGGCCTGAAGCCTCTGGATGCCAGTTGCTTTTGGACTTCATAGCCGTGCATTTCTGCGGTGTTAAGCATCTCTACAATCGTCTTCTTCAGATCGTCTTTGTGCATCAAAGAAACCAGCTATTCGAAAATCAGTACTATAGTAACATCGTCTTAGACATTTATAGGTTCCTGAGCCTTCAATCCTCAAAGCTAAACACAAAACAGAAGGGGAGGTGAAACAGAATGAGCAAAAACGTACGCAACTATGCTGCGCTACTCCTTACGATTATCTTAGCAGTATCAGTAGGCAGCGTCGCCATGTTCACAATTCGTGCACAGAGTACTTCAGCATCTTCGGATCCCTCCCCAACTATCACGCTCACCCCACCCGCCGGACCTGTACACACACCAATCACCGTCAAAGGAATCGGTTTCAAATCTGGAGCTACAGTGAATCTAACCTGGTTCGGATTCATTCTTGACGTTCCAGGCATCACGGGGCATTTGGGCAACTATCCCATAAAGACTGGGATAACAGTCCCCTTAAGCGGAAACTTCAGCACCACAATCTTTGCACCATATGACTTCTCTGATATCGCTCACTTCGTTAACGCAACCCAGAACGGCGTTGGAACAGGCATAATAAACGCCACCTTCACCATCATGCCGACTCTGCAGCTGAGCCCTCAGAAAACCGTCTACAAAGATGGTGACCAAATACTCCTTCAAGATATATGGAGGGCCACTTGGAACAGCCGCGTTCGCAATGGGGCTTAACCCCATGAACGAAGTAGACGTACTCAAGTTCACCTATGACAACAACCTTTGGGGATTTGCGACATCGCACCTGCAGACTGAAGGACCCGTAGTGACAGGAGGCTTCACAGGAGGAGACATCGGAGGTAACATAACGATAAGTTTCAAAGCAGTCGGATCAATGGGCTATCATGACATTAGAGGATACTTAGGGACAAAGGACAATCCGCCAGTGCCATATCTACCATGCACAATAGGAGGCGAAGTCGAGTTCTACATCTGGGGTCCAACACAACCCTAGCCATGCAAGAATGATTCAAACTTTTCCCTCTTCTTTTCTCGGGTATTTGTAAGTTCTCTCCGTAAGCTTGCATCAATTAGAATATCAGTTTCCAGTCAATAGCGCGCGTCTATTTTCGTTTTCTGAATAGCATTGTTTCATTATGACTGCACACGAACTCAAAACCTGCTTCAATTAGCTTCTTTGCCTCATCCACATTACTGGCCAATGCTGAGCAGTATTCATCGCGTGCGAGTTGCTTAGACCTGAACCCACATAGAAGTGGGCCGGACCGGACTCGAACCGACGACCTTCTGTCCTTTCACTGCGTTCAAGGACTCCGCTTCGCTCAGCACGTCCAGCAGATGTCCTAACCATTTTACATCATCTTGCGGGCGCACCCCTGCGCTGTAGAATAAAAACGGTGCATTGAATCGTCTTAAGTGCTGCCGATTTTGACAAGTAGATATTTGAAAGCGCCATACGAGGTTTCAGCAATTCGAGAGTAGTTTCGCCAATTGAAATTGTAGGCACCTCTGATGAGGATGGGCTCTTCCCTTCCGTGAGTTGTACCTTTTGAGGCTTTGTTCCCCACCGCAACTCTCCTGTTGCATTCCTCCCTTGATGAATCCTGAAACTTGCGTCGACTGTTTGGCTGTTTATCGGTTCTTTCCAATAAGCGCTGTCGTTGGTGAGAAAAATTGCGTAAGCGATGATTCTGTTAGTAGAAAGGACTCTTTCGAGTCTCTGAATGTCTTTTAGGTAATCATATCTCGCTAGGTCTTGGGCACTCTGGTCCAAGAGATGAAAGTCCTCGCCTCCAACCGTTACCTCAAGTCCTCGAGTCTTGTATTTGAGCTCGATTGCCAATACTGTCTCTTTGTCTGCTGCCCAAATATCCAAATAAACACGTTCTTTAGAATGTGGAGGCTTGAATTCCAAGCGCATTGAACATTCTGGCCATTCATGATGTATTTGCCAAGCCAATGCGTGCTGAAAGTCAGCTTCTGAGTGGAAGACTGGTCTCTTGCTGGCCAATTGAGTCAGAACTCTGTTGACGTCAACTATTGGCGTAGGAAGACCTCGTCATAAAGAATCTTTGAAACAACAGACGATTTATGCATTGCCCGCTGTCTACACTGAAGAATAAAAACGTTGCATACCACATATGACTGGCAGTTTTCTATATCACGAGGCATTAATAGCGCGCGCTGTTGTATTAAACAGAATCAACCCTTCAGGAGTGACTTTTCTAAAAAAAGAGAAGTATATGGATTTTTGGCGAGACTTACTTTTTCTTTGCTGGTTTTTCAAATGTCTCGTAGGCTTTTGCAGCTTTTGGGTCTAGTGGTTTAAGTTCGGTTATACACCATCGCCTTATCTCGACAGTCATCGTTCCTTCCTTTACTTTACTTGCAAGGTTGTCGGCAACCTTTGTTGCGTGTTCCTCTTTGGCTCCAGCTTTCTTAACAGAAGCTTTAAGTTTTGCCTTATCGAAATCCTGCGTAGCTCCAGAATGTTTCTTCACTTTAACCAAAAAAACACCACAAGCATACATTGTAGATGCCAATTTAAAGTTTTTGGCGGTTCTTCAACTAATTCGTTCATACCTCAAACCTACCTCGCGTGCGCTCTTGCCAAATGGCAACTTCATGGACCTGACGCAATCAGATGGGTGCACGAACAATGTAGTAATTGTCTCTCAATAGCTACATTGTTTTAGTAGCACCGGCGACCAAAGATGCCCTGCTTTGTTTTGGTGGGCCAGACCGGACTCGAACCGGCGACCTTCTGCACGTCAAGCATCAAAAGACCCTTATTTCGCAAAATGCAGCCTAAAGAGATTGACGATTTGTTAGAAAAATTCCGTGACTTTGTACTTGTAGACCTGAGACGTGAAAAGAAAACAACTCATGACCATGTCTATTATACCCGCAAATTCTTAGAACACTTTTCAAAACCTGTTGTCATGATGACAGTTGAAGACGTTCGAGCATATTTTAGAAGTCTGAATAGTGCAAGTTGCCACACCTACAAGAACACTCTGAGCGCCTTGAAAGTTTTCTTCCGAGACTTCTTAGCCAAGCCCCAATTAATTGAGAGCTTCAAATTTCCAAGACCACCGTTTAAGCCAAAGCATATTGTGGCAAAAGAGCAGCTTCAAACGTTCTTTAAATCCCTTGAACTACCCAAGGAGAAGGCGTTGTTTCTGCTCTATGCAACAAGTGGGTTGAGACGCAATGAAGTCATTTACCTGAAGCCTGAAAACGTGGATTTCAATGGTCGAATGATTACGCCTTGCGTTCATGAGGGCGATACTAAGAAGTCTTGGGTGAGCTTCTTCAATGTAGAAGCTGAGAAAGCTTTGAATGAATACTTGACTTCTAAGAGACCTTCAGTAAGTCCAAGAGTTTTTCCGATGCCCAGAAGTGAAGAAAGAGAGCTGTGGAAAACTGCAAAAGACAAGACCAAAATGAACATTACACCTCAACGTCTACGGGAATGGTTTTGCTGTGAAATGGCTCTGCTGGGAGTCAATGACCGTTATATTGATGCATACTGTGGAAGAACACAATGACCGTTATATTGATGCATACTGTGGAAGAACACCAAAGACTATCCTCGCAAGAAATTACACCGACTACTCTCCTGAGAGATTAAAACAGATCTATGAGAAGGCAAATCTCTCGGTGTTGACTTGACACCGAAAGCAAAAACTGTTGATGAAGCAGCGAAGCTAGTAGAGCAGGGTTTTGAATTCGTTACTGATGTCGATGGAGTGAAGCTGTTCAGAAAGCGAAAGTAGTTTCCGAATGCTCTAGCGCGGGCTAAACTACAAGCGCGCGCTACCAATGATTGGATATAGTAGGCATGAGAGTTTTGTGGGAATGTTTCTAAGCAGGGTCTATCAACAAAAGTCTTGTTCCAGTGACGGCAGAACCTCCAAGGAATCCTGCTACAGGTCCTAGCCATATAGAAAAAGCTCCGATTGTAGCAATCCAGTTTGCAAAATCGATAGCGTTTTTGAGACCCCGCACGGTCTTCCGCCATTCCTCAGGAGCAATATCTTCCAGATTAATTAGAGGAATAGCGTCCAACTTCTCGAAAATCTTGAAACTCTTCTTGAGGCGCGAGAGAATAGTTGACTGGGTAGCCAAAAAACGAATTCGTCTAGTAGAATGTCCCTAATTGAAGCGGGCACAACATGTTCTTCGAATTTTCTTCTGAGGTTCTCAAAGCCATTATGAAGCGGTTCAGGTATCTTCTCAAAATGCTCTTCCCAATTGAACAATTGAAAATTCTCTTTGGTTTTTTTTATCACGTTTTGCGAGCTGAGCATTTGCCGTTCTCTGATATAAACACCGTAGAATTCACCAAGCTCATGATCGTTAATTCTTTGAAGACTCATTGGGACGTAGACTATGGGAAACAACTTTTTCAAGGTCTCCGAAGAGTCCCAGAATTCGCGATGAACTAGTAGGGATGGGTCGATCATTAGGGGCCTAAGTCTTTTCTCAAACAGATTCTCCATGTTCTTGCCTTCCGATTCATTAGATTCATTGAAGTCACACTTTACTTATGATTTTCCTAAGGTAGTGGTTTCTTAATTGAAGGGCACGCGCGAACATGGTACATTTTCTGGGGAGAAAGTCTTAAACAATTTGTTACTTGACATGAATTGAACCGCTTTTCGTGAGAAAGACTTGCTTTCATCATGTCATTTGTGGTTATTATTGTCTACGTTGAACATGTTCTAACTCGCGCATTATGACTTTAATTCAACAATGTTGTAAAAAGGATTTAAATAAGCAGACACTAGATACAGCGCTCGCCTTAGTCATGGAAACACTATGAAAGAGAAGCAAGCCGTACCAGTTTGCACTAGTACAGCTTACCTCCCAAACACGCGTAAACTGCTATTGCAGTATTCGGGATTTAAGCTTTACTTGTTCGCGCTTGTTGGGCTTCTTCTTTTTCAGTGGTCCATGCAGAAGGTGATCGTAAGAAATGTCAGTGAGTGTCAAAGTGCTCGCCTACACCTTTCCAACAGTGTGCATAGTGATGGGAGTGTTGCTGCTTTTTTCTGACAAGTCAGCAGAAGGCGGCGGGCTCATAGCTCTCGGGGCGCTCTTCCAAGGTCTCTACCTAGCAGTACGTTACAGAAAGTAGCGAGCTGAATAGGCAAAACAACCCCCTCTCTTTTTCTATTGAGCTTTTAGAACCACTGGCAAGTAATGAAGTTCGCGTGCACGTCACAATATGTGTTTGCGCCGTTGAACAAAAGGTCTTGCAGGAATTTGTTGGATACGTAAAATGTTCAATAGCACATGCTTGAGACAGAATTCTATTGTAGCGACACTGAAACAGATGAGAAGAGAAAATAGACAGGACGTTCTCTATTAGATCGATGTGAACGAATTGAATGTTGGAGCTTGGGTTCTGATTCCCCTTCCTTTGCCTGGGCAATACTTGACCTGCCCAAGTTGCAGAAGACAAGTTCCATCAGCTTCAACATACTGTAATTTTTGCGGGGCATTGCTACGAACCAAACTGGTATTAAAAATCTGCCCTAACTGCAACAACAGAATTCTAGTCTCAGCACGTTTTTGCCCAGAATGCGGCCACAAACAATGACCTGAGCACACAAACGTGCGCGCTAACTTGTATTGGCAACCGCATTGAAGAAGAGAATAACTACGGAAACTGAAATCTGTTTTGAAAAATGCTCATAGAATGCTGATGCTCGCACGCGCCTATTTCTTTGGAATCGGTGAATAAGGAGGAAAAACTCCACCATACTTTTCTAAAAGAAAAACAGACTTTACCATAGCTTTGTGGACAGCAAAGACAGTATTCATCAAGTTCTGTTTCGTTAAGTTGTCATAGAAAATACGGTTTGAAGAGACAAATAGCTCCTTGAAATCATGGGGAGGCTTTGGACTGATTTGAAATTCACCAAGCTGACTATCATTCAGCAACGTGAATTGTAAATCCCAATAGTACGCTATCCTTTTTGAATCATCCATAATATTCTTGTGAAGATTGAGTTGGTCGTTTCCAAGAGTCCACTTGGTTCCGATCACAAAACTGTCAACGAAGTGTACGCTTTGTACCACGTTTAACCATAGATCCACTGATTTTATCTTAAAGTTGAAGTAAGCATTCGGATCAACGATTTCTTCTGGAGCTAGTGATTCCTCTTTTAGCCAAAGTAGAATCTTATCCCTATTTTCCTTAATCTTTACACTCAAAATCCCTCATCCTCGTTCTATTTTAAAATCATCAAAATCCTCTACGGTAACAAAGAAAGTCCAAATGTTCTTTGGATACCTCTGTGCCGTTAGTCCAATTTCAACTTCAAACTTCAATGTTTGACCGCTACTGAACACGCTACCTGCATGGGCTGTTTCGATATCTGTGCAAAGGAATACGCTAGGCAAATCTTTGATCATATAGAAAATGAGCAAGTCCTTTTCATCCCCCTCATGCAAGTCAACCGTAGTGTTCCTGAGATACTTATTCAAGCCAAGATGCTTGACAGGATAAATTTCGTCAAACTTGTTTTGCTGGATCTCCCGCTTGATTGCCACGGAAAACCAATTCAAATATCCCCAATCAACAAAATTGGTCGGACGTACCTGTCCATACATCTCAATAATTCTCACTCTAACTTGTGCCCGACAATTTAACGCATCCCCACTTACGCAGTGGACGCGGATTACTCCAAACTTTGCTATTAGTTCATTCAGCGGTTGATCTATCGGACCTTTTGCTACTTCGAGTTTTTGAGAAATCTCAAGCAGATTGTATTCAGCAGTGCTAGCTCCGACATTGGTAGCCGTAGCTGTCTTTTTTCCATTTCTAAGGTTTTTGACTTCTACTTTTAGCGGAAGCTGATAGCCCTTATAATGAGGCAACGGTCTGAAGTCGAGTACTGCTGGTGATTGAAGAAGATTAATCACTTCAACCTTTTGTGGTTCTGCCTTTCCTTTAAGTGCCGCTTCTATTCGATCCCTAAAGCTCCAAAGTAAAACACCAACGATCGCACTAAGAATTGCGGGAGTGAGCCACGCACTTACGTCAGTAATAGAAATCACTCCTTGCCAAAGTCCAACTCCGAGCAAAATTGCGAGAACTACCGCAACTATTATTGCCGCAATCTCGTGTTTCACTTTGGGTCGAATACATGTAGAATACTTTGCAAATATTAGATTTGCCAAAAACCTGCAATGACAGATGAGTTAAGGATACCCTGCTTGGTGTTATTGATAAGCGGATGGAATTGTTTAGACCAAGAGCGACCTAATCAGAAATAACGTGGAATATTGAGAGGATTTGAAATGTCAGAAAGCTTCAACAATACGCCATTTCTCAAGCGTAGTTGACAGGACAATGCCGACATTCACTTTTTCTATACTCATTTTCTCATCATCTCCATTTTTCAAAACTTGTTGAGAGCAGGCAGCTCCTGCTCCCTATAGAAACACAACCCAAAACATCATCGTGACCATGCCTCTCTCAACTTTCGCTCTCTGACCTGCGTGAATTCATTCAATCTTTCTATGAGCTGCAAAGTCTTTGACAGAGAAGGCTCAGGCAAACGGTTGTTCCAATTGTCATAGCCTACAGAGACTTGAATCGGTGCTATCTCTTCAATCCATTTGGCAAATATCTCAAGATCAAAATCCATTATGGGCTCAATAGAGATGAACTTTCGGTCATACTGCAAATCAATCATTGCTTTTGCTCTTTCAGCCACCGGCGGAGCTTTCGAGAAGTCATTTGACCTGTTGGTCTCTATTGTCGCTCCCAAAACAATGTTGTTTCGACACAGATGAACGAATTCTTTGTATCTACTAGGGTTTTTTGTCAAAAACAGAAAGTCGCTTGATGGGACTTTGCCTCGTTGCGTCTATGACTTTCAGTATCCATTCTTTAGGTGTCCACTCGCCGAAGAGATCGCCCATGTCTGAGACAAAGACAAACTGGTTTCTGAAACGCTTGCTCAGCTCATTTTCTGCGAGTTTCGGCGCAAACCCGTTTTTGTACTTTTCAGTGTTACTAAGTCTCTCAAGAGCGAATCTCTTCGCCCAGCAGTAGCTACAGCTGTGTAGACAGCCGATGACAGGGTTCCAAGTTTTCCATTTGCCGTCGATTTTGTCAGACATGCTTGCCAACCTGTTTTAGAGATGCCTCTTCAAAGCTAGTTGTTTGGAACTCAAAAACAGAAAAGGCTTCTGCCTTCCTCATACTATATTACAGAAAATCAGTTTTGGAAATGAGACTGTATGATTCTTCGAAGTGTGATGCGCGGGCGCTAAAACTACATCGCAAACCGAAGATCTGAATGTAATCGTTGAAAACGTCATTATTGAAAAGCCTTTTCAGATACTTGTTCTTAACCTTCTAATGGTTTACTGTTATCAGAGGCGTCAAGTGTGGAGGAGATTCTGCATCAGGCAGAACAGTCAGAGAAGGAATATGATTGGTGTGGAGCTGCCGAATTATATGAGAAAGCGCTGAATCTGCTGTCCCAAGATGATTTCTCGAAGATGGGAGAAATTCATGAGCGGTTGGGATATGCTTTTTACCGTTTTGCGTTTCAGGCTGAAAGCAAGGACGAGTTTAGAGAAAGGTTGCGTCAATCAGTTGCTCACTTATGAAAAGGCTATTGAGTTCTATGGAAAACTGAAAGAGTCCGTGAAAACGGCGAGGACATTGCGATGTAACGCTATGATTGCTTACATAGGCTATTGGCTTGCGCCAGAAGCGCATGAAAAGAAGCGACTCATTGATGAGTGTTGGAGACTGACTAAGGAGGCGTTGAACGGCTTCAAGGAAGCTGGGGACACTTTTGAATACGGAAGAACATACAATCAACTCTCCACAAGCGCTGGGTTTAGAAACTACTATGAATGGGATTGCCAACCGCGAGAAAAAAGAACCCGCGAAGCTGTGGAAGCCGGGGAGGAGGCAGTCACTTCTCTTTCAGCGTTCGGTCGGTCGATAAGAGATTTCTATGAACTCACAAGAGCCTACGTAAGAAGTGCTACTTATCTGGAAGCTTTGAGCTATTTTATCCCGAACCCTGATGAACAGAAGGGAACCCGCGAAAAAGCGGCAGGCTACTGGTTGAAGGCCAGGGAGCTTTCTGAAGAGACAGCTTTCCTGGAATTCTTCCACTCATATTGTTTTCAAGTTCAGCTCATAGGCTGGGAACCAGGCACGAACAGCGCAATCGAGAACCTGAAAAAAGCTTTGGAGTATGGCACCAAAGCAAAGGACAAAATAGTAGTCGGCGGCTCACTGGATTGGTTAGCATATCACACTGTTTGGAAGGTGTCAGCAACCGAAAATGTTGTTGAAAAGGTGCAGCTTATTGAAGTGGCCCTTAAACACGCAATTGATGCTAAGAATCAGTTTTCTCAAATTGCCTTCATTACACCACGCGATGGTTTGTTCTGGGTAGAGGCGCCTCAACCTGAATATTATACAAAACTGGCTCATTGTAAAACAGATTTACGAGAAAGACGAGAACTGCTAGAAAAGGCAGTCAAGGCTGCCTCAACTTATCAGGAGCGAGCTGAAGACTCAGGATACCCAGATATCATACTGCTGGCGCATCACATATCCAGTTACTCTTTCGTGCACTTAGCCGAAATACAGGCAAATCCCGAAGAGAAAGAAGAATCTCTAGAGAAAGCACTTGAACACAGAAAAATGTCCATCAGTATTAGCGACAGAATTACTCCGCCCGCAGCACTGTGGAATCGAGGAATGATGATTGCTGGCCTTGCTGACATTAAACTGGCGCTTGCAGACTTGGCCAAAGATCCGGCAACAAAGAGGAAAATGCTCGAAGAAGTTGTGTCAGACAGGGAAGAATCACTACAACTTTGTCTCAAGGATATGTCAATGTTCGAAAAAAGGGGAGCTGTTTCGCTGTTTTCTGTTTTGGGGGGGTCACAAATTGAGTTGGGAGACATGTTAATCCGTCTCTACAGATACACTGGCGATAGGGATCAACTGAGGAGGGCCATAGCTGCATTTCAAGAAGCCACTGAATCATTTAGAAAACTCGATCTGGTAAGCAGTATAGCTGAGTGTGAGTGGAAGACGGCTCAGGCTTATGACTCTCTGGGTGAACATTTAAAAGCTGCTGAAAGATTCGAGCTGGCGTCAAGTCAATACGTGGGAGCTGCTGGCAAGATCCCTCAGCTCAAGGACTTCTACACGAATTACGCATTGTACATGCAAGCCTGGAGCGAGATTGAAAGGGCCAGGCACAATCATGAAAGGCAGGAATATAGTATAGCAAAAGAACACTTCGAGAAAGCTGCAACCATTCACAAAACGATCAAACAATGGAATTATATGGCGTCAAACTATGCCGCTTGGGCCGAAGTGGAATATGCGGAAGACTTGAGCAGAAAGGAAAAAAGCGAAGAAGCACTCAACGGGTTCAAGCAAGCGGCCACACTTTTCAACCAAGCTGAAGATTCTTTCCAGTCAGAGCTCATCAAGACTGAGAGCATGGACGAAAAGGAGATGATCACGGATATGCTCAGAGCAACCGAACTAAGACATGAGTACTGCGTTGCCAGGGTGGTGCTTGAGCAAGCCAAAATCCTTGACAAAAAAGGTGACCACTACTCAAGCTCCGAAAAATACGGCGAGGTGGCCGAGAGCTTGGAAAGAATGATTCCCGGGCTGGAATCCGAACAGGATGAGAAGGAAATCAACTACCTCCTTCATCTTTCTCGTGCCTGGCAAAAAATGGCGCAAGCCGAAGCCCAAGCATCACCTGCGTTGTATCTGGAAGCATCGCAGCTTTTTGAAAAGGCCAAGGATTTCAGTCCAAACGAGAAGACAAATCTGCTAACGCTTGGTCACAGTCGATTCTGCAAAGCTCTCGAGGCGGGAGCGAAATTCACAGATACTCGAGAGGCAGGACTGCATGCCGCGGCTCTGCAACATTTGGAAAGTGCTGCTGACTATTATTTGAAAGCCGGTTTCGATCATGCTTCGGAATACGCTAAGGCAACTCGGCTACTGTTTGATGCCTACGTACACATGGACAGCGCTGTGAGAGAAGATGACCTTGAGAAAAAGACCAAACTCTACACGATAGTCGAAAAGCTACTGCAAACGTCAGCTGGTTCGTACACGAAGGCAGAACATCCGGAGAAAAGGGAGCAAGTGCTTAGAATGCTGAAAAGGGTAAGGGAAGAAAAGCAGTTTGCGGCATCCCTGGCTGAGGTGCTTTACGCTCCTATAATCACTTCCACAACATCATTTGCCAGTCCAACGCCAACTTCGGAAAGAGCAGTGGGCTTGGAAAAACTTCAGCATGCACAGATACAGGCAAACGTCATATGCAGCCGGAAAGAACTGGCAGTGGGCGACAGCTTCGACCTGGAAATAGAACTCGCTAACGCAGGAAAAGGCACCGCATCAATGATCAAGATTGCGGGCGCTATTCCCGAAAGCTTCAAGATCATAGAAAAACCTGAAACGTGCCGTTTAGAACTCAATGACCTGAACTTGAGGGGAAAGCAACTGGATCCGTTGAAGACAGAAGAGGTCAAGCTTGTTCTTAAGCCGATGCGTCAGGGTACATTCTGCATAAAACCAACAATATTCTACATTGACGAAGAAGGCAAGAATAGGTCACATGAACCTGAGCCGATAGCTGTCACAGTCAGAGAACTTGGAATCAAAGGCTGGCTCAAAGGAGAAAGATGATCTGCTGGCTGGTTTTGCGGAAATCATGCAACGCGCAACGTCAACTGAAAGCCTTTTAAGCCCAATTTGACCATTATATCGACATCGGATGAGCAAACATGACTGAAACGGTAATTACTACTAGAATAAACGGCATAACATCAGAAGAGGACAAAAACTACTTTTTCAGCAAAGCTGAAATTGATTTCCTAAGGGGAATGAAAGCTGTGAGTTCAAACTATGAAAGAGTGCTACTGCACAGAATCTTCAGAAAACTTGATTGCTTCAAAGAAGATATTCTACCGATTCTGGCAAAAAATGAGAGAACAGTGTCTTGGGCAGAACGCATTACGGGAAACTGTAACAAAATTACTAATGACAGTAACAACGTTCACAGTAGAGAAAAACTCGAAAATAGTTTATTTTCTCAAAACAACGATGAAATGTTGGTGGGCCGGACCGGACTCGAACCGGCGACCTTCTGCACGTCAAGCAGATGTCCTACCGAGCTAGACTACCGGCCCCTGAGATAGTCTACTTTCGTTTCCTGTATATAGCCACTTCGTCCTTCTCGCTTCTACTTTTGCGCACACTAATCCATCTAGCGAGCGCGTGGAGAAAACGTATCTCAGACAAGAGACTATCCATGAGGAAGTTTGCGCTTGAGCTGCAAAGGAAAAGAATTAATTGATGTGCGTCATTTCTTAGAGAAGTTTGGGGTGTTACGTTGTGAAGACGTACTTGACGATATGGTTTAACAGTGAGGGCTCTGGCCCCGTTGAGATTGTTGAAAGACTTCGTTCTTTAGGCTTTGAACCCTTAAGAGGTTACCACGACCACGTTTACGATTGGAAGAGGAATGTTGACCTCGGGGACATACTTCAGCTCACCGACAAGATTCATCACACGTTGAAAGGCCTGAACGTTCTTTACAAGATTGAGACAGAGTAGGCTAAAAACGGACTCTCAGAACGACTAGCGCACGCGATAGACGCTCAACTCTGGGAAGTCTTCTGCGAACGCGTCTTCCGGCGATACATTAATGGCACAGCCACTAAGGCTGCAGCCGCCATGAGACCCAGGGAATAGAACAGCGGATTATAACTTCGCACCCAGTGAGTCACCTGAACATAAACCCACTGAACACGAGTATCATATCCTTTGGACGTAAAAACCACATCCACGTTCGAAACTTGAGACCGGAATTCCTCATAGCCGCTCACAACTATTCTGGTCGAGACAAAGATTAACTCGGTTCTCAAAACCTTGCCATCTCTCGTGAGATTCACCTCAAGCCACCCTCCAGTCACGTTGCCAACTTCAACTTGATACTCAAGTGACTCAAAAACATACAGAGGAGGTGGAAAAACGTATGACCCTCCAGACCCTTCTGAAAAACTCTTAGCAGAAATACTCTGATCCTTGGAAACAAACAGGTTCTGCAATGACTTGTTCAACAAGGGGCTTTGCTCATAACTGTAGGCCCATAACCCTCCCCAGAGCCCACCCACGACAGCTGCAACAATCAGGACAAGAGCAAGTTCCTGTTTCCAGTTAAGATCAATTCTCAAATTCCATCCCTACGTCCCAACTGTCCCTCACAATGTATCTTAGAGTTACAAAGAGATTAGTCTTGCGTACTAGCGCGCGCTCTTTCGAAAGTTTCAAGCCGTCCTTTGCAGGCGTCTGATAATCAGAAACGATGAGGTCGTATTTCTCCGTCCGCAGCTTTGCAATAGCTTCTTCGACAGAAGCAGCCCTGTCAACTTGAGCAGGCGCTTTCATCTCTAGACGCTGTTTGGTAATGTTCAACGAGCAAGAACCATCATCAACAAGCAGGACTCAATAGGCTTCGGACGCGTTTCCTGATACCCGCTACGGTTTTATGACTATCAAAAAAAAGAGGGAGATTAGGCGAAGATCGCCCACATGCGTATCGTCCAACTGCCCGTCGACGCTGAGAGCGCTGAGTCGTTGAACTGAACCGTTACCGCTGAACTGTCATAGTAACCAACGGCCGCGGTGAACACGTCTGAATGGCCCACTCAGGGAATTTTCAGTCTCGTTGTAGACAAGGTCAACGGTTTTTCCGCGGAAAGTCAACGTAACCATGTCAGGAGTCAACTGGCTAAAAGCGCTATAATTGAACGGTGGCACGATCGGCGTGGAAACGGGGGAACCTGAAACAGACCAGTTGTTTGTCGGCGACGGCATCAGAGGGTAGACTATCCACGATGCTTGTGAGACGTCAAAAACTATTCTGATAGCATAGGACTCTGACGGGTTCAGGTTCTCCGTCACAACATGGAACGTGTACGGGACGCCCGAAAAGACTTCGCTGGGTAAGTCGCCAACCTTGGTGAGTCTTATTGGCGCAATTCAAGTTCGTGTAACTGTCCAACTCGTTGCTCGCACGCTGCCCAGTAAGAGACGCAACAGCGGCGAAGACCGCTCCGATAAGCGCCAGTGTCGTCAGTGCAGCTACAATGGCTATCCTCTTCTTCCTCATTGAAATCACCAAACATAAGTTGGCAAGCGGATACTTAATGCCAAGCGTTAGTACACCAAGGACCAAACACTGGTACACGATGACACGCCACAGTCCCTGCTCTGGAAGGGCCCACCCGCACGCGTGCATATTTGGATCCTAATATTCATGATACATTGAAACGAGGAGGGGGAGGGTACACAATAAGCTTTTTTTCAGCGAATAACAACATCGCACGCCCAGTCAGCCAAACCCCAATGCACGCGGTGTTCTGGCACAAGCCCTTCAACCCAACAACCTCTCTCACGTCCGAACAGAGACAATTCGTGCATTGCGCAAGTCTTTAATCCACTTCACACAATACTAGACGTCTTCAAGATTGGTGAAACGCATGGAAATAGATCAGATCGCTCTCCCGATAGACGAATTCCCCAAAAAATGGTACAACATCGTACCCGACTTGCCCGAGCCGCTTCCACCTCCCAAAGAACCCGAAAGCGGCCCATCACGAATGGAATTCTTGGCCAAAACGATGATCAAAGAATGCCTCGGACAAGAAATGTCAACCGAACGCTGGATCACCATACCCCAAGAAATACGCGAACTCTACATCCACATGGGCAGACCACGACCACTGTACCGTGCCAAACGACTCGAAAAACGTCTTGGCACTCAAGAAAGTCAAACTCTACTACAAACGAGAAGACCTGTCACCCACAGGCAGCCACAAAACCAACACCGCCATCGCACAAGCTTACTACGCTCAGAAAGAAGGCAAAACAAACCTGAGCACCGAAACCGGCGCAGGACAATGGGGAACAGCACTCGCCTACGCAGCCTCACTCCTCGAACTCGCATGCACAGTCTTCTGGGTCAGATCAGTCTACGACTGGAAGAGCGAAAGAAAAACTCTGATGAACCTCCTAGGCGCAAAAGTCTTCGCATCGCCCAGCAAACAAACCAAATTCGGCAAAAACGTGCTGGCAAAACATCCCAAAAGCCCCGGCTCACTCGGCATCGCCATATCGGAAGGCCTCGAATACGCCGAAACCCACGACAACACGGTCTACTGCCTCGGCTCAGTCCTAAACCACGTCATGATGCACCAGTCAGTCATAGGCTTAGAAACCATCAAACAATTCGACATGATAGACGAAAAACCCGACCTCATCGTAGCCTGCCTAGGCGGCGGCTCAAACTTCAGCGGCATCGCCCTCCCCTTCATCGGCGAAACGCTCAAACACGGAAGAGAATGCGATTTCCTAGCATCACAATCCATGGCCGCCCCCAACCTCGTGAAAGGCGAGTACAAGTACGATTTCGGAGACGTAGCCGAACACACACCACTCCTAAAGATGTTCACCCTAGGCCACAAAACCGAAATGAACCCCATCAAAGCAGACGGACTCCGCTACCACGCAGCCGGCCCCATCGTAAGCCTGCTCAGAAAACACGGCATAGTCAAAGCCGTAGCGTACCCCCAGAACGAAAAATCAATCTTCGAAGCCGCACGACTCTTCTTACAGACAGAAGGATGGCTACCCGCACCAGAATCCAGCTACGCAATACGCGCCTCAATCGACGAGGCCCTCAAAACCGAAAAAACAGGCAAAAACAAGACGATCTGCATGAACATCAGCGGCCACGGCTGGCTGGACCTCGAGGCTTACAGAGAAAAACTCGAAATCTCATAAGCGACTCCACCGTCAAAACTTGTGCCCATACTTCCCCGTCAACGGCACAAAAGCCACTCCGCCCAGATTCTCCTCTTTCGTCTTTCCATCACTATTCTTAGTCACTTTGATCAAGCTTTGAAACAGTGACAGGCTGCCAACAGGAATCAACATTATCCCACTAAGCTTCAACTGATCAACAAGAGGCTTCGGAATGCTCGGCGCAGCCGCAGTGGCCAGAATCCGATCGTAAGGAGCCTTCTCAGCATAACCCTCCGAACCATCCGCATGAACAATCGTCACCCTATCACCGTAACCGCAGTTCATAATGTTCTTTCTCGCAAAATCCGCCAAACCTTGCACAATCTCCACCGTGTACACGTGCCCCCACCCGCTTCGCGGCGCCGTTCTCGGAGCAACCAACTCCGCTATCGTCGCAGCATGCCAGCCCGAACCCGCCCCCACCTCCAAGATCTTATGACCCACCTCAAGCTGCAAAGCCTCATTCATTATCGAAACCATATGAGGCGCAGAAGCAGTCTGCGAAAAACCTATCGGAAGCGGAGTGTCGACAGCACCGTAAGAACGCATGTTTTCAGGAAGAAACTTCTCACGCGGAACCTTACGCACGGCCTCGATGACTCTCGGAGAATGAAGAATGCCCTCCTTAATCAGGTTCTGAACGAGTCTATCCCACTCGCTAGCTTCCACCGAACGCACCGAACATAAACAACCTGCTTGTCGGTTATTAACGTATTCGAATCAGATGATCACGCGAGCATCCATCAACCTCAGCCAACCATTTAAGCACTAAAGAATACACCCACAGAAAATGAAAAACAAAAAGCAGGAAGAGTCTTGAGCAACAAGCACGCGAAGAATTCTCTTGACTAGAGACGCGACAAGCAGCCGAACGCGCGCTCATTCTGTCCTGCCTATTTGACCGTCACTGACTTAGCTAGGTTTCTCGGTCTATCCGGGTTGTAGCCTCTTTCCACAGCCATGTAATACGCCAACATCTGTAACGGAACAACGAAAGGCACAGGCGACAGAACTTCTGGAATATCCTTCGGAACTTCAATGAAGTCGTCCGCCAGCTTCTTGATCTCTTCGTCTCCTTCCTCTATAACAGCGATTACGGAAGCCCCCCTCGCCTTCATCTCCATTATGTTTCCAATCAGTGTCCTGCGAGTTTCATCCCTTGCACAGATAAACACCACTGGAAAGCCCGGTTCTATGAGACTGATGGGCCCATGCTTGCTTTCTCCAGCTGGAAAAGCTATAGCCGGGATGTAGGCGATTTCCATAAGCTTAAGCCTTCCCTCATAAGCCGTTGCCGTGTTTATACCCCGGCCAAGAAAGAAAAACACTTTGGCGTCCTTGTACTTCTTAGCTATCTGCTTCGTTTTTTCTTCCTGTTTCAGAATTGTTTCTTCAACGATGTCTGGCAGCCTCTTCAGCCGTTCGGCCAAGTAGTCCATTTCATCCTGTGAAACCTTCCCGCGTTTTTTGGCAAGCCTCAAAGCAAGTTGCGCAATCACTGATAGCTGCGAAGTAAACGTTTTCGTCGCTGCAACACCTATCTCCGGCCCCGATTGCTGTCCAATGTAGACCCTTGAAACTCTCGTCAAAGTTGAACCGATCGCGTTTGTCAATCCCAAAATTGTAGCCGCTCGCTGACGCGCAGCGTTAACGGAGGCAAGAGTGTCCGCGGTCTCGCCGGATTGACTTACTGCGAGGATCGTGCTGTCAATATTGACTGATTTTCCACATTGCTCTATGAATTCAGAGGCTATTATCGGATAACTGGGAAGAAAAGCGAGCTTTGAAAACATGTATGACGCCGCCAAACATGCATGGTATGATGTTCCGCAGGCCACAAGATAGACATCCTGGGCACGGTCGAGAAAAGTTGACATAAGATCCGCATAATGCTCTTGAACCCTGAGCGTGTTGCGGAGGCAATCGGGCTGCTCGTGAATTTCTTTTATCATGAAATGCGGGTATCCCTGTTTTACCGCCATCTCAGGACTCCAATCGATGATTTTCGGTTCTCGCGAAACAATTCGTGAATCCGCAATTTTCCTAATCTCAGTTTTTCCTGACGTGATCGTCACGATTTCGCCATCGTCAACTATCAACGCCTTGTTCGTCAACGGCAAAAAGGCTGGAATATCAGATGAGAAGAAAATGTTCTTTCCATTGACACCGATAACAAGCGGGCTCTCGTATCGAGCGCAAACTATCTTGTCAGGCTCCTTCGTCGAGATGACGGCAATGGAATACGATCCTTCTAGCTTCTTTACTGCCTCAAGGACGGCGTCAGTCAAACTGAGCGAAGGATTGCCTTTGAGGATCTCTTCGATGAGATGAGGCACGACTTCTGTGTCGGTTTTGGATTTGAAAACGTGACCGCGATTTTCAAGATCCGTACGCAGTTCGTCAAAGTTCTCGATAATTCCGTTGTGCACGACTGCTATTTGTCCGTCGCAGTCGACATGCGGATGGGCATTCACTTCCAAAGGAGCACCGTGAGTCGCCCATCGTGTGTGTCCTATTCCGATGCTTCCAGGCAGATCATCTAGGTTGCGCAGCCTATGGACATCGTCGATTTTTCCCTGATCCTTCTTTACGTAGAGTATACCCTCATGTATAGTGGCTTCACCAACGGAATCGTAGCCTCTATACTCCAGTCTCTTCAGAGCAGCATGTATGACTGGGGCAGCTTTTTCCTCTTCCAGAATACAACCGAATATTCCGCACATTTGAAGGTGCCTCATTCGTTTTTGTGGTTAAGCCATATCCGAACAGGTTTGCGTTAATAAGCATTGTTAATACATAAACCTGAGCATTAAAAGAAAATTCTGATCCACTTTTCAAATCGCAACGTTGATCAGGTCGTCAACCTTCATGATTTTCATTGAGTATTAATAAAAAAGTTATAAAGGTTCTGTCGCCCTACACTTCTGGCGAGGATGAGTCTTGGACAAGAAACTACTCTTGAAAGACGATGGAAAAACCCAGAAAGTCAAGGACATTAAGCTAGTGGAAGATCCGCAAAGGCTAAAGTTGATATTCAATAAGCTAAGCTGGAAGATTCTGCTGATGCTCTCTGAAAAGGAGATGTATCCTCTTGAAATAGCGAAGGCCCTGAATATTCACGAGCAGAAAGTCTACTATCACATAAGAAAACTGGAGGAAGCCGGCGCAATAGAAGTAGCAAGAGAAGAAGTGAAAAAAGGGGCCACGGCGAAATATTTCAGAACAACCTCTTCGGCTTTTGGAATTGATCTTCCACAAGGATATAGGCCGATAAGAAAGCTTTCCCTCTTAAGCATGGAAGACCGAGTGCACAAGTTTTTCAAAGAATTCATCAAAGAGGACGGTGCCTTTGAGGGCAAGATAGTCGTTGGCAGCCCGACGCCTCACGGGCCCTTCAAAACGAGCGCCAGAGACGGACATTATGCAGCTCATCTAGCTTTTTTCCTCGGCCAGTTTGTTCAAATGCCCGACGAATTTGCAATAAAACTCGATGTCGATGTCAAGGCTGAAAAAGAGGAGAAGAACAATCTGATACTCGTCGGTGGCCCTGGAACAAACCTGTTGACTCAAGATGTCAACGAACACTTGCCGATTAGGTTCGACATGCGTTCCTCAACCGAGGGTTTTCTATTTGGCGGTCTAGTTTCGAAAAGAACCTCTGCTGTTTACACCGCGGACAATGTAGGGTTGGTGGCCAAGATTGTCAACCCGTGGGAAAAAACCAAGAGGATCATAGTGCTTGCAGGCAACAAAGCCGTCGGAACGAAAGCCTGCGTGTTGGCACTGACCAATTTCTGGAGCAGAACTTTGAAAAACTACGACGGAGATGAGACTTTCGCCAAGGTTATTCAAGGATTCGATCTAGACGGTGACGGGAAGGTTGACTCAATAGAGGTTCTGGAGTAACTTGTGTCCAAATGAATTGAAAGAAGTCATCATCGCCCATGGACATGAGAACGTAAAAGCTACACACAAAACCACACTCGAAATCACGAGAGACCCATTTTTGACTGGGAAAGGCGATTGTATCCTCGCTGTTGGCGCTAACAAAGCAATAGATGATCTAAGCCCTGACTTCAAAGAGAAGCTTCGCAATGATCATGCTCAGCTCGCAGTTCTGATCGAGGTCAATGGAGTCGTTGAAACTGTGAACGCCGTTGGAAACGCTCATCTAATTCTTGCACACGCAAGCGATATCGTCATCAGAAAAGGCGGATACATAAACAATCGGACGTTGGCGATTCAAGCAAACAAAGCTGCAAATGAAATGTCAAGAGAACTTGTCAAGCTGCTGAAAAACCCGAAACAGCAAGCAAAAATCACTTTGATCGTCAGAGCTTAACTGATCCGTGCGTCGAGAACAGACTGCCACTCGTGGGGAGCTGTCTCACGAACCATTCTGGAACAGACAAACTCTTCAACTCTCCGTCCCGACTTTTCAACCGCCTCCTTGAAGATGAGCTTCCAGTCTTCAACCGAGCTTGATGAGTTGATAAAACTGTAAAAGTGTATGAAGCCCCCCTCCGATCTTAGAGCCTGGCATGCAGTACCAACGAATTCGATTGCCCCCTCAGGCAGATTCATGATAACACGGTCAGCGATGCCTGAGAGCTTCTCATCTGTGATCTTTCGAGCATCGCCCAAGAAAGGATACACCCTGCCTATCACTCTGTTAAGTCGAATATTCGTCTTCAAATATTCAACTGCGTGCGGGTTAACATCTACAGCGTAGACCTTCACGTTCGCATGAGCCCTAGCTATCATTATGGCAAACGGACCAACACCTGAAAACAAATCCACAACAGTCTCTCCTTCTCTGACGAGAGATGTTATTCTTTGGTGTTCGTGCGAAAGCCGAGGCGAAAAATAGGCCTTCGTGACATCCACCTTGAACCGACACCCAGCCTCTTTATGAATCGTTTCGGTTGAGCCTTCACCGGCTATGACCTTAAAATCTCTCAAACGGTAAGTTCCACTGACAGCGCTTGCCTTCGCAAGAACCGTGCGGACATTCTTGTTCACTCTTAGAATCGCGTTGCCGATGATTTTTTCGCAAGGCTTCAATTCAGGCGGAATTTCTATTATGGCTATTTCGCCCACGAAGTCTGCGGCGCGTGGCAGACTGGCAAGCGAATGAGGAGACAGTTCGGACTTTAACACTGCGTTGATTCGAGTTTTCCTCTTCCTTTCATCAAAAAGTCTAGTTGAAACCTTGAAGTTGACCCCTGTTTTCTTGAGCGTTTTCAAATCGGTGGCAGAAAGTCGGCGAATAAGTGGTATATATAGGAAATCACCGTCTTTCCCAATTTCCAGATCTTTCTGTATTAGTCCTAGAAGCTTCGCAGTAATGAGAGTCTTCTCGCCCTGTCGTTTCGGAACCTTGAGGCACGAGGATTGCCTTTGCATCCAATCACGCTTTTCTATTTGCGGAAATAACGGTGAAGAACTGGGTCAACCCCGTGTCTGTTAACGTGTATTGCTTCCTTGTTCTTGACGCAGCAGCTTGTGTGAGATTGTTAACTGAGTCGATTCCAACCCCGAAGTATCTTCCCTTGTCCTCAATCAGTGCATCGTACCTTTTTTGGTATTCAATAGTCGTAGTTCTGGCTACATGAAATCCGTTCTTTTCCATTAACCCTTTCATTTCCGAAGCTTTGTAGTATTTCGAATGTGCTTTTGAAATGGTCCTTTCTAAATTCTCAAAAAACTCCTCGTCATCTGACTCGTGCTCAGTCAGATCGCCATAGATCAGAACTCCGTTTTTTTTCAACAGCCTTTTGAAGACGCTAAGAGCCTTCTCTTGGTCAGCAAAATAGTGCATGGTGCTAATGCAGAGAATTGCGTCAAAGGACTCGTCGATCAGCGGTAAGTCTTCAGCGCCGCCTAGGATTAGATCGAATTTTTCTCTATGAGCAACTAATTTGCTGCCAGCGGCTCTGAGCATTTCCTTTGAAAGGTCAAGCCCCACGAGATACGGGTTGATTCTCTCAAGCAGTAGCTTAGCATTTCTGCCGCTTCCGACACCGATTTCCAGCAGCGACTTGTTGTTGTAACCCTTCAGTCCCTGCAGTATTTCTTGGAATACCTTGTTTCCGAAGCCTCGAGTCGATTGCCAAGTTCTACTCTTTTGTCGATCATAATCCTGCGCTCTAGCAGAATAGTACCTTTGAATCAACTTCTCGCGGTCGTAATTCTTCATTCGAGTTTAGCCAACCTTCTCTATTCTGCAAAGCGTGTTCAGCTTTTCTATTTTGAACTTGGCCTGTAAAATCTCTTCAGCTAGCCAAATGTTCGTTTCCAAATGCTCTGACACCATTCGTGTTAGGTAGCTTGACTTGCCACGGGCCAAAGCTACGTACGGTATAAGTAGATCGGCCAAGTGTACATCGACCGTTGGTTTCGCAGCAGATTTCCTCCCAGAGCTTCTTTGAGGCTTCTTCTCCGACTTTTTCGCTCGTTTTCTTCAATTCGCCGATCGCGTCGGCACCATATATCACGTCAGTATCGGTTTCAACCCAGAGCACGAGTGAACTGCCCTTCTGCAGAGGGTTGGATGTATCGTTCACTGTCAGAATGCTTGTGTTGAACCCTTTTTCCCTGAAATAGTCGTTTGCTGTCTGGGCTTGTCTTTCCGCCACTTTTCTTTCCGCAAGAAAGGTGCAGACGGACACTCCTTTGACGGTTCTGATTTTTCCAGGGTTCTCCAGTCGCAGAGGGTTCAAATTCCTCGTAGGCTCTACTGATGCTGTCACTTCGCCGTTCCCTTTCGGGTAATAACCGTACTTGCGTACGTTTATGGTTGCGTTCAAACCCATTTTCCTGAGCACTGGCAACAACACGAAGCGCATGTAGTTGATCGTCGGTGAATGGGTGACATCTGTTCCTCCCTTCGTAACGAACAAGTCGACTGGCTTACTGGCATAAGCGCAGATGGGCAGCACGGTCATCAGAAGCATAGGGATGCTTCCAGCTGTCCCAATTTCAGCTTCGATTCTCCCGCTTTTGATTGGTCCTGGATTGAACCATAACTCCCGCGAATTGACCTTGATTCCTTCAACTTGGGCATCACATAACCTCGCGGCTGTGAGGACGGCCTCCATGTGTTGAGGTTTTAAACCAGGTTGTGGTCTGTTGTGTCGAATGTTGTAGATGTGGAGAGGTTGTCTCTTTATGGCCGAAAAGGCGACGGCCAGCCTTAATATCGTGCCACTTCCTCCCTTTTTGCTGCCGTCAATCTCGATCAAATGTGAAGTTACTCCTGCTCTTTAGCTTGGTGAAAAGGTCGGAAACAATTAATAAATGGTTTTGGTATTAAGGTTTGAGAAGGTTGAAGGCTGATGAGCATGGATAGGGCGAAGGTTGAAACCCTCATTAAGAGAGTTGAAGAACTCGTTGTCATTTTAAGCGGCATCACGGAAGACTTGAAGACGGTTTCTTCGTCGTTGAAATCTCTGGCAGTGCAACAGATCACTCAGCCTGTTGCTGCGCCCCCGCCATTGTCTTTGAGCCAATCTGCATCGGTTGCTGGAGCACCTCATGCTGTCGAAAGATCAAAAGCCCTTGAAGACATCAAGGCGATGTTCTCTGACGATCTGGAGAGCCTGCTGAGCTTCGAGGAAAAGGATGATTACGTGATAATCAAACCGCGTCAGTTCTTGGGCTCAGATAACTTCTCCAAGATTGCATCCGCGGTGCGCCAAGCTGGGGGGGAATACGTAAGCGCGGGAAAAGCGTCACATTTCAAGGTGCCCAAGAAAAGAGCCTAGTACCCTTTCGTTTTTTGAGAGGCGGCTCTAACTATCTTGCTTCAAAGTCAGCGTATTCACCGGAATAGGGCTCCTTCAGAATCTGAATAGACGTCACTTCTGCCGCAGGAGGTCCGCGTCTGCAGAATTCGACCATTTTGGTTACTTCCGTCTCTTCTCCCTCAAATACGGCTTCAACCTTGCCGTCAGGCAGGTTTTGGACCCAACCGGTCACCTTTCGCTTTCTCGCCTCGTACTCTGTTTCTGATCGGTAAAAGACACCTTGCACTCTCCCGCTGATGTAGACGTGTACTCTGGCTTTCATGGTTACTGACTGTGTCCAAGGCGTTCACTTAAACCCATCTCTCTTCTGTGTAAACATGTTGTTTCGACGTTCTTCTTAAAAGACGTTTGTTAGAACGTTCTGTTGGTGTTTGAAGATGTTGGAGAATTATAATGGGAAACTGTTTGTTTACACTTCCAGTCTTGATGTCTCGGGGAAAGCGTTTGGAACCTGTTCGGGCTGCCGCGGAGAAGATGGCTAGTCGATTGAAAATGGAATTTGAGGTCAGAACCTTCAAGAAAAAGTTCGCATCTATCTACGTGTACTACGCAAACGGTGATGATGAGCCTATTCCCATTTACTGCGTGAGCGAGCATCCGTCAAACATGGATGAGATCTGCGCGAAGTTGAGGAACATGATGTTTGTACTGTCCTTTCATCCGAAGCATTTAGCTTTGAGGCAGATGAGAGGAGAGCTTATGCAGTTTTCGTAAACTTCACGCTTTGGTTTTCAAGGCTGATGTCGTAGATCTGATTCACGTCAAAATCGATGCTCAGCAGCTCATACTCTTGTTCGGTGAGGAATAGGATTATTTTCGGGATCGTCAAATCCATTCTTCCTGGAAAAATGGGCATTTGCTGTTGCAGAGTCTGGAGTACATCTTGCACGACTTTGGCTTCTTCTGTTTGGGGTCTAAGAACCGTTTGAGAAACCTGTCGATCCTCGATGAGCTCTATCCTTTTGCCAAGGTTTCCGTCAATGTCTCGGATAGATTCAATCTTGTTTACGCGTACGCGAAACATGGCTTGTCATGACTGAAGAAGCTTAGAGAAGCTTTATAGATTTCGGGAGAAGCGCTCTTATCGCGTCGTGAAGCTATGTGGATTGTGTCTGCTTCGCATCAAATCTTATATTTGCTGCATATCATACTCTAAACATGTCAGAGGGAAAAGGCTTGAAACTCGTTACTGTGTTACTGCCAGAAGCTTATCTTGAAGGATTGGACGAGCTCGTGAGAGCAAACATGTATCCCAGCAGAAGCTCGGCGATAAGGTCGTCTGTGAGGGATCTGTTGAAGAAAGAGCTCTGGGAAAGACGCGGGAGATAGTCCTTGAGACGTGCACGCAGAGGCGTGCCGTCTTGGGGTTTCACTTGACGGAACGTGCGGTGTCTCTGACTCTCTTAGCCGCGTCAGCCGGGTTCTCTGCCTGGGTTATCTCTCTTCCTACGATCAAGTAGCGAGAACCGGACCTTATCGCTGGTTCAACAGCACCGCCTTGTGCTCCGATTCCTGGCGAGTATATTGGGACCTTTTTGGAGAGGATTTCATGGATTTCTCTTATTTTTTCTGGGTAGGTTGCTCCCACGATGGCGCCGTCTGCATCGTACTTGAGGGCTTTCTTGGCGAAGGAGATGTACTGTGGCATTTTTTTGCCGGTGTTGGCGTCTATTATGGTTTGTCCGTAGCCTTCGAACGCTGCCTTATGGCTCATGTAGACGAGAAGAATCACGCCCCGATCCGATCTTCTGGCCGTGTTAAAGATGGGTTCCAACCCTTCTTCCCATCCGATGAAGGGGTTCGCTATGAGTGCGTCAAATCCGGCGGCGTAGTAGTATTCGGCGATGATTTGGTTTGTGGAGCCTACGTCGTTGGCTTTGCAGTCCATGATGGTCACCAATCCTTTGTCGTGTGCCTTCTGAACCAGTTTTTGGACGCCGTCAAAGGTGCCCAGCGGCAGAACGAGGTGATGGTTGAATTTGACGGCGCAAACGTACGGATGAACCTGTTTCAGCAATTTCTCGGCTCTTGTGAACAGTGCTTGTCTGTTTGCTGGTTTCTCGAATGGAAAATCAAGGGCGAGGATGATTCTTGAGTCTTTTTCTTGTGCGACTCTGTCGATCTTGTCGCGGAAAGGCAAATTCAAACACCTCTCTTTGTTTGTGCGGGGAGCTAAAAACTCTTTTGCTTTGCGTGCAGAGTTGACTGTGCTGAGGTTGGACGTGCCGGTTTTGGATCTTTTGGGGTTTTTGGTGTATTTTCTACACTAGATTTAAGAGTTAAACCTGATGATTGTTACGTGGTCGAGCTGGAATTTGGTATGGACCGCCGAACGGTGTTGGGTGACGAGCTTCGCAGGTTGGTGGAGTCTCGGATGAAGAGTAACCTTGAGGGTATAGAGGAGACTCTGCGGCAGATATTCGGGGCTCAGAAGCTGGGTTTGGAAGAGCTGAGGGAGACGATTAGGAGTTTGGAAGAGAGCTTCGACCTTTTGTCTCAGAAGTGGAATCTTCAGATTCTTTACATACTTTTTCTCAGAGAGACGACGGGGTTCGGGGAGTTGAAGAAGATTTTGAGGGTGAATTCGCGAACGTTGTCTGACAAGTTGAAGGTTCTCAACCGTTACGGTTTCATAGAAAGATCGGTCGATCGAGGGGCCGCCGCTGAGAGTTGGTTATTCCCTTACGATGAGGGGGCGCAACACGGTTCTTCTTGCGTTGCCGTTTCTTTATTACGCGAGTAGCAACTTGTCTTGAATGGCTCATCGTTCTCGATGGAACTGCGGTGCATCACAACGATGCTCGCGCTGAGAGAGGTGGTTATTCGCTGAAAAAAGGCTTATTGTGTACCTCCCCTCCTCGGTTTCAATGTATCGTGAATATTAGGATCCAAATATGTTTGCGGTGTGGGCGGGGCTTTGGTTGGGGCTGGTGATTAGTGTGGTTGAACATGGTTTGGCTTGCGCTGGGTCTCCTGGTCTCATGGGGTTGAGTTTACCGCGTGCGATTGGGTTTCGGCCTCTTTCTGATGATCTGATCGCTCGTGTGGGCTATTTTAGCATGGGCATCTTGATGCCTTTTTCTCTGGCTATTCTCTGTGCTTTTTCGTAGCCTGCGTCTGCGTGGCGTACGATTCCTATTCCAGGATCAGTCGTGAGGACGGTCACTATTCGTTTTTCCATTTTCTTGGTTCCGTCTGCCACGAGGCACATGCCGGCGTGAATGCTGTAGCCGATGCCCACGCCTCCTCCGTGATGCACGCTGACCCACGTTGCACCGCTGACGGCGTTTATCAACGCGTTCAGTATTGGCCAGTCTGCGATCGCGTCGCTTCCGTCCTTCATTCCTTCAGTTTCGCGGTTGGGTGAAGCCACGCTTCCGCAGTCGAGGTGGTCTCTTCCGATCCAAACTGGGCCGGAGAGCTTCTTTTCTGCGACCATTCTGTTGATGGTTTTTCCGAATTTTGCGCGTTCTCCGAAGCCGAGCCAGCAGACCCTTGCGGGTAAGCCTTGGAACTTGACCTGTTCTCTGGCTTTCTTTATCCAGCGGCAGAGCTGTTCGTTGTATGCGAAGTCCTTTAGGATGACGTTGTCGAGGGTGTGTATGTCGTCCTCGCTGCCGACGAGTGATGCCCAACGGAAAGGTCCTTTGCCCTCGCAGAACATGGGCCGGATGTATCTCTGCACGAAGCCTGGGAATGCGAAGGCTTCTTTGTAGCCGGCCTTGAATGCTTGTTCGCGAAGGTTGTTGCCGTAGTCGAAGGTTATGGCGCCTTTTCGCATCATTTTGACCATCGTTTCCACGTGGACGCGCATGCTTCTGAACGAAAGATCAACGTATTTTTTGGGATCAGTTCTCCTGAGCTCATCTGCTTCTTTTTTGCTCATACCCGCGGGATAGTAGCCGTTCAACGGGTCGTGTGCACTTGTTTGGTCAGTTAAAACGTCAGGGGTGACGCCGCGCTTCAACAGTTCAGGAAGTACTTCTGCGGCGTTGCCGAGAAGTCCTATGCTTCTGGCAACAGTTTTTTCCTTTGCCTCCCTGACGAGTCTCAGGGCTTCGTCTATGTCGTCCGTCCACGTCTCCAAGTATTTGTACTTCAGCCTGCGGTCAATGGCCCGTTTGTCGATCTCCACGACAAGGACGATGCCACCGTTCATCGTGACCGCCAACGGCTGGGCCCCGCCCATCTCACCCAAGCCGGCTGTTAGCACGAGTTTTCCCCTTAAGCTTCCGCCGAAGTGTTCCTTGGCAACTTCAGCCAGGGTCTCGTAAGTGCCCTGCAAAATTCCCTGCGTTCCAATGTAAGCCCATGAACCGGCGGTCATCTGTCCGTACATGATCAAGCCTTTTTGTTCAAGCTCGTAGAAGTAGTCCCAATTCGCCCATTTGGGAACCAACATTGCGTTGACGATGAGAGCTCTAGGAGCATACTCGTGGGTCTTGAAGACGGCTACAGGCTTGCCACTCTGTATGAGCATGGTTTCGTCAGTTTCAAGGTTAGTCAGGGTTTCAACTATGGCGTCGAAACAATCCCAGCTGCGGGCAGCTCGACCAGTTCCACCGTAGACGATTAATTCATCAGGGTTTTTAGCAACGCTCGGATCAAGAACGTTGGTTAACATTCGCAGAACTCCTTCAATCTGCCAGTTCTTGCAGTGCAGCTTGTTCCCGGTCAGAGCATGTATAGGCCTTTCAAGTTTGACCAAACGCTTTCACGACTCAACAAAAGGTACGTCAAAGGTAACTTTAATTCTTTACGAGAATTTTCGAGAAGACTCGTCTTACTTTTCCTGTTCTTCTAAAATTCGAAACTCGCTTCGAGACCCTTCCTTGTCAACGACGATGCGACCGCTCTTTATTACTTTTTCAACGAGGTTGACGCCGAAGCGATAGCCGAGACACCTGCAGTTCGGGATGTTGAGAATGATTATGTCGGCTTTCTTCCCAGCTTCTATGCTGCCAATTTCATTCGCTCGGTTCACGGCATGAGCAGCGTTGATCGTTGTCGCGGTTATGGCCTCAGCGGGATTTAACTTCATGAAATGGCATGCGAAAGCGATGACTAGTTGTTGGTTCTCCACCCAACAACCGGGGCTGAAGCCGGTGGCCAATGCTAACGGAACGCCTTCGTTGATCATTGTCCGCGCGTCTGCGAAATGGCCGTTCATAAGACTGAAAGCGGCTGCGGGCAACAGCGTGCCTACGACGCCTTTGTTGGCCATTGCTTTGATGCCTTCGTTCGAGGCAAAAACCAGATGGTCAGCGGTCACTGCATCGACGCTCGCGGCCAGCTCTGCTCCACTCTGAGGGCTCATCTCGTCAGCATGCAGTTTCGGTTTCAAGCCCAGGTTCTTTCCTGCGACAAGTACGCGACGAGACTGATCCAGGTTAAAAACACCTCGTTCACACAAAACATCGCAGAATTCGGCGAGTCCTTTCTCGGCTACTTTGGGAATCATCTCGTTGACTATCAGATTCACGTAGTCGTCAGGGTTGTTCACGAACTCTGGAGGCACAGCATGCGCTCCAAGAAAAGTCGGAACCAAATCAACGGAGTGCAGCTGGTTCAGCCGGTCCATTACTTCTAGTATCTTCAACTCATCTTTCGTCGTCAAACCATAGCCGCTTTTGGTTTCAACGGTCGTGGTTCCGTGCTCCAGCATCGCATTAAGCGTTTCGGTTCCATTTTCAACGAGTTTCTCCACGCTAGCTCGCCGCGTTTCTTTGACAGTCTTCAGTATGCCTCCGCCCGCGTGAAGAACTTCCATGTATGAGACCCCTTCTACGCGGAGCTGAAATTCGTCTTCGCGCGATCCTGCGAAAACCAGATGCGTGTGCGAATCAATGAAGCCCGGCAGTACAGTTTTGCCGTTTGCGTTCACCATGATTTCCGACTTGTAGAGCTTTGGTGATCTCTGGCGTTCTCCCGACAGCCGCGATTTTTCCTTCATTCACTGCCACGGCACCATTACGGATTATTCCCAGATCCAGCATCTGTTTCTCAACACGGGGTTTCTGATTATTTCCAGCAAGCGTGACAAGCTCATTGGCGTTCACAATAAGTAGGTCGACTTTCTCTCGCAACTTTGATTTGACAGGCTTATTCAAGGAGACCGCCATCAGGATAAGTCTGCAAGAACGTGACCGAGCGCGGATGCGTACTGTGCTTCTTGGACCCGTCGATTGCGAGCGCTATTATCGCACAGGTTGAAAGTGTGAAGTCGCAGAAACGCTCAAGTGGCTGCATTCCCGTCTCCCTGGTCTAGAGTAACCCGCCACACGAGGTAATTAAGATATGCTACCGAACAAGGTCGATCTAGAAAGAAATCGTTTGATCCAAAAGCAAAGAAAGGTCAAGCCCTAGCGATTTTTACTTTGCGCCGGCGATATTACCTGCACACTTTTTGCGTACCACTAATAAATCTAATGTTCCACTTTACCTTCAAATGGCACATCTCTGCAAACAATACCCTGAAGAAGGCGCGCGCACCACATCTACGAAAAGACTCTTTTGTGAACACGTGTTCTAATTCAAAGCGCGCGTTGATTATGTTTCTTAACGTTTCTTCTTCTTCTTGAGTCCTGCGTGTGCTCTTTTCTTTGGCATCTTCTCACCGAGTCTATCTATGTCCATTGTTTCTTATAGGTCTGATAGTTAGTAGCGCGCGCCAAGGGCTATTGGGCTGATGTTAAAGTGCGATCTATCGTTCTTTGTCCCAGACTGAAACAAACCCACCTGCAGCTATTAGCAGGAATGCCGCAATAAGAAGCGTCTCCCCAGTCCAAGATGAAGGCTGCACAATCTTCGCAATATAGAAGATGTATATCAAAAAGCCTAACAATGCTATTGCAGCTATCAATAGTGCCCTAGCTACTATCAGTCGTCGTGCCATTTATGTGACCTCACCTAACCAATTGTACGCTGGCTTGTACCTAAAATGGTCAAAAGTGGTATTTATTCCTTTTTAGGCACGCCAGCCTGTTGCTAAATCGATTTCTCCGCGCGCAGCGTAGCTAAATAATGCCGAGCGCGCTAGTGATCATACTATTAATACAAAAAAAGAGGATTAGGGCCGTCTTTGTATGAGTATCCTGTCTATTTTTCCTCCTGCTAGTTGTTCCTGCAACTCTTTGACGAAGCTGTAGAATTCGTCTGGAAACATGGCGGCCTCTGTGTTCATGTCGAACGTTTTTGTCTGGGCTACGGTGTTGGCGTAAAGGCCGTTCTTAATTCCTTCCACACTAACCCGTACCATACCATCATCCATAGAAAGAAGAAAGGAAGATAGATTATATACATATCTAACAAGCCACGCGCGCGCTACCTCAACATATCTGACTTCAACTGAGTCGCGTTGACCTATTTGGACAGCCCAAGCTGCTTCATAAACCCGACAACATCATAGAATAGCCTTTCTTCAACGATTTCGCCGTTCTTCCAGGTAGCAACTGTGCAGAATTCAAGCTTTGCCGTTTTTCCAGTGGGCGGGATGATCTTTCCATCTGCGCCTTTCATGGGTCCCTTCATTGTCACTGTCCAATCGGCGACTGTGCACGTGTGGTCTCCGTCACCGAAAGCGATCTTGTAGGGGTTGTTGACTAGTTTGTTGTCGAAAGTTTTGAAGAACTCCGTAGCCTCGACATCGTGGTTGTGTCGTCCTCTCGTAGGGTCAGGTTGAGCCGGCCAGTAGACTTTGACGTCTTCTCTATGACGCTTCTTGAACGTCTCCCAAAGCGGGCTTTTAGGTCCAGCATTCCAAGCGTCATCAAGTGTCTTCATCAACTCAAGGTTTTCCTTTACTCCCATATCATTCACCTCACTTTCTATTCTTAGTGTTTAGTGCTAATAAGCGCGCGCATAAGTATCAGATGCAGAACGCTAACCATATACTCTAAAGAGCCCTAACACAGGATACGAACTATTCTTTTCAATGCCGTGCTCTTCGTATCTTTTTTCCAATTGAGAACGCTTGTCCTGTGCGTTTCCCAACTTTATGATATGTCATTTGTGCAGGATTCCAGATGATCGGTTTCACTTTCTTAATGTCTGGAAGGTTCTTTTCATTAAGCACAAGAGAATCAGCTTTGACATCCACGATTTCACCTATGAACTCTGTGTGTAGCCCAATTTTAATTATTTGAATAACCTTGCACTCTATTATCAGAGGAAATTCTTTCACATAGGGTGCATCAACAAGATCGCTTTTCACAGGAGTAAGCCCTGTTGCTGAGAATTTATCCACCGTTTTCCCCGAAGCGATGCCAAAATAATCAGCCTCCTTGGTATAGGTTTCGGATGGAATACTCACTGTAAACGATTTCCGTTTCATAATATTTCTATAGGTATACGTAGCTTTTCTCAGAGATACATAGAGACATGGCGGTCGGGAACAACAAATTCCTCCCCAAGCAGCAGTCATGACATTTGGTTTTCCCTCTCGATCATAAGTTCCTACAACCCAGACAGGTGTCGTGGGAACGATAGTCTCTGCACCCAAAGAATTTTTCATAAGAAACCTCCTTAACATTTTGTCTTATCAATCGCGCGCGCGACGCTAGCGCGGCTTTGTCGCTGAAACGTTAATACTAAGTGTTGCCTCCAGAATTTCTTTCATTCTCTGTTTTGCCTTCTTGTTCAGTTCGGACACTTTCCTGGTTTCGGTAGCATCCGTTTTTGGATTGAAGACTAGGACTTCTTCATCAGGATCGCTGGTAAGATCCTCAGAGTGATATGACTTTTCTTGGATTATTCTCACGTTCTTGAATCCGACCGCGTTTATTGTTTCTATGTATTTGTCCTTCATTATTGCGCCCACAACGCAGCTTGTCGGATTCATTCCTTTCTTCATTGCCTCGGGGAGCTCCTTCAGCAATACGAGATCTGATACCATCAGTCTTCCTCCAGACTTGAGCACTCTGAACGCTTCTTGGAAGACTTTCTTTTTGTTTGGAGTCAAATTGATCACGCAGTTTGAAATGACTACGTCCACGGTGTTATCTGCAACAGGTAAGTTTTCAATTTCTCCTAGTCTGAATTCGACGTTTGCGTATTTGCCTTTTCTAGCGTTCTCTCTCTTGCTTTGTCAATCATTTCGGGTGTCATGTCCACGCCTATCACTTTCCCTCTCTGACCCACTCTCTTGGCAGCTAGGAAGCAATCAAATCCGCCGCCTGAACCCAAATCGACGACGATCTCTCCTTCTTGAAGGGAAGTCAACGCTAGGGGGTTTCTGCAGCCCAAGCCCATGTTTGCGCCTTCTGGAGTAGTTTTGAGGTCTTTTTCGGAATATCCCATCTTCTTGCTGCCTTCGTAAGATGTGCTGTTGCCACGACAGGAACTCTGGTTCGTCGCTATTTTGGCATAGCCTTCGCGTACTTCTCTTCTCTGCTTTTCTTCAGTCATGTGACCATCTCCAAATCACTGTGTCTCCTTCTTGCCGAGTTCTCTTTTGGCTTGCTCTTTGAGTTCTCTGATCTTCTCGACGGTTGGCATGACTCTCTCAAAAAGGCCTTTTCGAGCTAGCATACCTTGTCTAATAAAGAACGCTGCTGCTTCTGATCGGCTTTTGAAAGCTTCAACCTCGACGAGTGCGTCAATCTGCTTCAAATCCGCATCGTCCAGTCTCGTCATTACAACATTGCCTCGTTCTCCAAGGCCGTTTCCCAATTTCATTAGAATCTCATCTTTCAATTGGGGCGAAACCACTTTGCTCTCACCTTCAGGGCAGCAAACCATCATTGCGACTTTCTTCTGCTCATCCTCAATTTTCTTGACGTTTTCCTTGATATTTCCCTTCTTAATCATATTTCCAGCTCCGCATCATGGATGTAATGTGTAACGTGTAATATGTAACTCAGCTATTAAGCCTTTGTCTCAATTTAGCGCGCGCGTGCTAGATAACCGAACTTCTTTCATTGTCTAGCAAAGAATCTAGCGCGTGCTAGTACTAAGACTCAAACGCATCAGAATTGCCGTTTTTGGGCACGCGCTCTTAAATTCCATAGAGTTGGTAATGCTTCCAGTAACATTTTCACGATTATCTTCCTTGAACCCTAGTTTTCGGAACAAGTCTGGAGCTGTAGTTGTCAGCAGTAACAATTCACGAATTCCATTCTTCCTTGCTTCATTTATTACATGTTTGACTAGAGAAGACCCATACCCTTGATTTTGCAGGTTCTTGTTTACTGCAACGGATCGCAAAAGTCCTTTTCCTCCCCATACTTCCAAACCTGCCACACCGTGGATGCTTCCATTGCTCTCCTGAAGAACCCACATTTTGGAATTTTCAAGTCCGTCGAGAGGCAATTTAAAACCTGAAAGTAACAAGCTAATGCATTCTTTGTCTTCAAGTCGGGCTTGCCTTATCTTAAACGCTTTCTTTAGGTTCATTATCTTGCTTCTCCCAACTCGCGCGCTAACTCTTGTTTATGATCAATTCTTTGACGCGTTGCTCAATATCGTCCCTGATTTTTCGCACTTCTTCTATCGGCTTTCCTTTGGGGTCTTCAAGCTTCCAGTCAATTGTTGGTTTGAAGAATGGCCCAGGGCAGACCCCATTGTCATTGCAGCCCATGGTAACAATCAAATCAGCGTCTTGAGTCATCTGGAAAGTGAGCAGCTTGGGCTTATTCATTGATATATCGATGCCCTTCTCCTTCAAGGCTTCCACTACTATGGGGTTGACTTTATTCGCTGGCTTATTGCCAGCGCTGGAAACGATGAATTTGTCTTTTCCATATTTGTTGGCGAAGGCCTCTGCTATCTGGCTTCTGCCCGCATTCTCAACGCAGACAAAAAGTATTCGCTTCAACTCGGTCCCTTAACGAAGATGCAGAAAAACATATTTAAATGCGTTGCTATTACTGGTTATCTGAAAAGATATGGCTGCATCAAAAATAAGTGAGAGATTACAACGGTTAGCCGAATTAGGAACTTGCTCTAGCGAGACTGCCTCAGAATACGCAGGCGAATTGAAGGACCTAGCCAATAAAGGCATGAGTTCGGAAAGAAGTAAAGCGAAGAGCAAGGTTTTCAAAGCTCTTGCAGACTCCATTCGGCTTAGAATTCTAGGCTTACTATCATCCCGTGAGATGTGTGTCTGTGAAGTCATGGTCGCACTCGACTTAACTCAGCCTACCGCTTCTCATCATCTGAGGATTCTAGAGAATGTTGGGTTGGTGAAGGACAGGAAAGAAGGAAAATGGGTTTTCTATAGCATTGCTAATCCTGAACTTTTTGAAGGCATGCGTAAACTGGAAATCCTCTGATCTCTAAGGACATATGTGTGTGAAACACGGGATTATAACAATAGATTTAAATTCTTGAATATAACTACCTGCTTTTGGGTCAATCAATGAATATTGAGAAAGTTGTCCTGAAGGCTTCAAAAAAAGATTGTACTGCATGTAGCACATGTGCAATTTTCAAGGCAGACAACCTCCGACACGCACTATCCAGATTAAACGGAATCTCAAAAGTCAAAGTTGACGAGATAACAGGTAAGGTCACAATAGAATACGACACACAAAAAATCAATCTCTCCAAGGTCACTGAACGCATTGAAAAGCTCGGTTACCAAGTTGAGATATTGTCAAGAGAGGAAATCCAATGAGAGAACACGTCAAAGGCGTAATTCTGGTAATTTTACTTGGGCTATTCGCTTTAGCAGGCGCTCTAATACCTGGAACTCAAGTAACTTACGCGCATGAAATCAGCATTGCTTTTGCTTTGATCGCCGTTGCCTTAGGCTACCGCATCTACTTGCATGGCATTCGATCCTTGCGGCATGGGAATGTTACCGCCCAATTGTTTGCAACTATCGCCATATTCATTTCAGTAGTAGCTGGTCTCGTCCTGCCTTCAGCATCAGCCACTGGCACAGCAGAAGCAGTTGGTTACCTCACAGCATCAGCAATAGTGGCATTCATAATACTAGCAGGTATGACGCTTGAAGACTACATCATCCATAGAACAAGAGGCGCGCTTGAGGCTCTCGTAAAGATGAGTCCCACCACAGCTCGCATGCGTCGAGACGGTGCAGAAGTTGAAGTACCCATAGACGAGGTCAAGTTAGGCGAAATCGTCTTAGTCAAACCCGGCGACAAAATACCCGTTGATGGAGCCGTGATTTCAGGGCACAGCACAGTTAACCAAGCAACGATAACGGGTGAATCAATTCCTGTGGAAAAGACAGTGGGAGACCGCACATTTGCTGGTACACTCAATGAACATGGGGCATTAGAAATCAAAGTTGAAAAAATCGCTGAGGACACCACACTTGCTCATCTCATCCAACTTGTTGAAGAAGCTCAAGAGAAAAAAGCACCCATACAGAACGTTGCAGACCGATTTACCACTTACTTCTTGCCAATCATGGCAGTTTTAGCATCTTCTGTCTTTGCAGTCAGTTACTTCGCTTTTGGTTTTGACGTGGCACTGGTTAGAACCGTGACTGTTCTCTTAGTCGCATGCCCTTGCGCCCTTTCAATAGCTGTTCCCGTCGCTGTTGCCGGTACTATCGGTAATGCTAGCATGAATGGCATAATAATCAAGGGCGGCACACACATCGAAAAGCTAAAAGACGTTAAGCTCGTCGCATTCGACAAAACTGGCACGTTAACCATCGGCGAACCCAAAGTTACTGAGATAAAGACTTTCGGTAATCACTCTGAAATGGACACAATCAAGTATGCAGCAATTGCCGAGAAATTCTCAGAGCATCCCCTATCCAAAGCCATCATCACTAAGGCAACTGAGATGGGTATGAAAATTCCTGACCCCACAGACTTTAAGACTATTCCAGGGCATGGTGTGGACGCCCATTACGGAAATAAGCATATCCTAATTGGAAGAAATATGATGGAAACGGAGATTTTAGAAGAAGCGAATCAATTGATGAATCGGGTTGAAAGCGAGGGGAAAACAGCTATTCCCGTAGCACTTGATAAAAATGTCATTGGCGTCATTGTTGTGGCTGACACAGTCAGAGAGAATTCTTTGGAAGCTATACAGAGGCTTAAGCGTATAGGAGTCAAAACTGTTATGATAACTGGCGACAACATGCGGACTGCCAAATCTATCGCTGAACAGATAGGAGTTGATGAGTACCAGGCTGAGCTCTTACCTGAACAGAAAGTTTCGGCCATTGGGGAACTGAAAAGAGGCAGTGTTGTTGCGATGGTTGGTGACGGTGTGAATGATGCTCCTGCGTTGGCTAATTCGGATGTTGGGTTTGCGATGGGTGTGGCTGGCAGCGATGTAGCGATTGAGACTGCCGACGTGGCTCTGCTTGGAGATGACTTGACAAAGGTTGAGTATGCGATTAGCCTGAGTCGGAAGGCGTTTAACAGAATGAAGGGGAACATAGTTTACGCTTTTATCTGGAACATAGTCGCTTTGAGTTTAGCCGCCTTCGGCATCTTAAATCCAGTCTTAGCCGTTGTTCTTGCAGAAGCTGGGTGCATATCAGTAGTAATCAATTCCGCTTTACTGTTGCTGAGCAAGC
>CAVZKL010000008.1:0-14360 GCA_963775895.1 Candidatus Bathyarchaeota archaeon
TCAGCGTCCGCTTTTTGCTGCAGTTGTGTTTTCACTGTGTACTTGTATGTAAGGATGTTCCCTAAGCTGACACTCAAGTAGATCGATTGCGAAAGAATGCATGCGCCGCGCGCGCCAACCATCAAAATGTCCACATAACCACCCTCGAACAATGGGTATTCTCAACTTAGCCTGCCACATAACCCTCTAAAGACACACTACTCATTTTTTGAGTTTGGTTTGAAAAGCAAGATCTTCGCAATTTCTCGCCAAACAATCGCGAGGAGAGCGAAGACGAAGATCAAGGCAAATTGACTAACGGTGAGCGTGGAAAGCCTGAGCTGCAAACCCAATGACGGTACACCCACTGCAATGAGTAAGAACACGAATGCGAGAACTGCCCACAGATCCATTACCTTGTTTGATACTGGTCCCAAGATGTAGAGCGGTTCTTTTTCTGAGCGCGTGACAAAGGCCAAGATTATATGGCCCATTATCCAAGCAGAGAAGGCAAACGTCTGTGTTTCGACGACTGATAGGTTTTGCCAATGTGCGTAAAAATATGCAAGCATCACGGCCGCGAATAGACTTGCTCCAGAAACTGCAATGTCCATTATCATTTTTGAATCAGGAAACTTCGCTTTTGGTTTTCTTGGCGCTCGATTGTAAATGGTCTTTTCAGCCGGTTCCGTGACGAACCCGGCCGAGGCAGCGAGATCCATAAAGAGTTCAAGCACGATTATCTGTATCGGAGCAAATGGCAGGGGCACGCCTAGGGCTAGAGGCAGTAGGAAAATGGAGATCAAAGCAGCTTTGCAGGACAGATAGTACTTCAATCCTTTTCTGAGGTTGTCAAAGAATTTGCGTCCCTCAAACACTGCTTGACCGATTGTAACGAAGTTGTCATCGGTCAACACAACGTCTGCTGCTTCTTTCGCCGCGTCCGTTCCTTTCACACCCATCGCAATTCCAACATCAGCTCCTTTGAGGGCCAACGTGTCGTTGACTCCATCACCAGTAACCGCGACAACTTCGTTATTTGCGTGCAACGCGTTTACAAGTCGATACTTGTGCTCGGGAGTCGTCCTCGCAAAGACAGATACTTCTCTCACATTCATCCGCAGTTCCTCATCCGAAAGCTTGTCCAGTTCCTCCCCGGTTAACACGGTATCTGAGGGGATTCCAACATCTTCGGCGACATAGGCTGCGGTTTGTGGATGGTCACCTGTGACCATTATAGTCCTGATTCCTGCCTTACGCATCGTCGCTATGGTTTCCTTAACGCCTTTTCGCGGGGGATCAGCAATCGAAATCAGACCTACGAAATCCCAGTTATCTTCCAACTCTGTGAAGGGCAAATTCGCTTCATCAACAGAAACAATTTTCTCCGCAACACTGATCACCCTCATTCCCTTTGCAGTCTCGTTTTTGAGCTCTTCATCAAAAACACCTCGACTGCCTGCCGATCTCAAGATCTCTTCTGGCGCTCCAACAACCGAAAGCCAGAAACCACCATTCCTCTCTCGAAGGACGGCCTTGGTTCGTCTTACTGCTGTCAAAACCGCGTTCGCGTATGACTTTCCCAAACTCTGCTTTGACTCCGAGTTCGCCAGCTTTTTCCAAAACTGCTTTGTCAGTGGGAGACAATGACATTTCGGTCAATGTGGCAACAGCTGCACCAAGCGTTCTAGCTTCTTCGTTGAATGGAAAAATGTGAGCAACCTGCATTCTGTTCTCAGTGATGGTTCCTGTCTTATCAGTGAGAATGACCGTCGCATCACCCAGAACTTCTGCGGCTTTGAGCTTCTTGACCAGAAACCCTTTCTGCGAAAGCCTGTAAGAGCCCAACCCCAAGATCATTGTGATAATGATCGGCAATTCTTCAGGAATGGCTGCAAAAGCAATTGCGAGCCCAGTTAGAATCAGCGTGACAAGATCCTGCAGGTCCAAAACGGAGGAGACCCAAGAGCGGTATGATAATACTGAAGAAGATTGCGATCCATGCAAGAGTCTTCGACAACGACTTCATTGCCAATTGTAACGGTGTTCTAGGAGGCTTGATTCTTTGAGCAAGCACCGATATTTTGCCCAATCTAGTGTTTTTGCCAGTGGCATAAGCTTTTCCTTCTCCTTCACCTGAAAGAATCAAGGTTCCGGCAAAACCGTCATCTCCAACATTCTTCTCTTTGGGAAGAGATTCACCTGTCAATACTGACTCATCGACTTGGATGTCGTAGGACACGTCGAATTTGCAGTCGGCACCGATTCGTGTGCCTTGAGTGAAAATCAAAACATCGCCAGGAACGACTTTTTCCGCGTCAACCTCAACGATTATGCCATCTCGAAGGACTCTAGTTTTTGGAGCCGCCAGCTCGGAAAGTGCGGAAATGGCTTTTTTGGCTCGATACTCATTCCAGATTTCAACGAAAACCAACACGAAAATGACGCTGAAGATTGTTAACGCGTCTAGAAGGCTTCCGAAGACCGTGTAGACCACGCCTACAACGAGCAACAGCAAGATCATTGGTTCGGTAACTTCTTCTTTGGCGATACCGAGAAAACTCAACGGTCGAGGCTCAACCAACCGATTTGGTCCAAACTGCTGAAGTCTTTTTTCAGCGTCAGCTTGCGAAAGCCCCTTCACCTGCTTGACTGAACTATCCATACCTCGCCCTACGTAGCTTCCGTAATTTAAGAGTTCGTGCGATACCTTAGAATCAAACTCGACTCTAAGTGATATCAAGACGAGCCTTGCGGCGCGCGCAAGAGGCAAAAAGCGAGTTCCAAAACAAGTTCAAGAGCATCGATGGAAGAAAATGTCTATTTCACCCTGCACTCCGATGTCCTAACGCAGATGAAAAGTGTATTTTCACGAACATCGAATGAACGGCTGATATGAATTTTTCCCAATTCTCTGACTGGTTCAACTTTGGCATGCCCTCGGCGTATTGAAGGTTTCTGATTTTTGAAAACGTTTATTAAGTCTTGCGATACATGTTAATTGGATAGCGAGGCGAACGCGGGATGAAAAAAGACTGTATCACAAGAAAATGCTCAGAAGTTCCGTCGGACATGCTCCATGAAGAAGGAATTCTCGTCTCAGCGACGGTCGTGTCACTGGAGGAATCTCCTCAGGAGCTTAAGAAGAAAGAAGCGCGTAAGCCACTGTATTTGATACGTTATGAGTAGATTTGAATGGTTGACGTGGGTTAGCGTTACGCCTAGGGACATTTTTCGTTGTTCCATTTTCTCGAGTGGTTGACCTAGACTCGTTTCAAGTAATTCAATTTACGGCAATCCAGATAGTAATCCATTGTTTCTTTTTGAGTTTGATGATAAAAAGAATTAAATAGTATTCTACCGTACTGCTTAGGTCTTTAACCCAGAATGTAATCGAGGTGATAACGAATGGTCAGTGAAGGAAGAGGTCGTCTGTTCAGAAGAAAAGACGGCAAGTATCTGCTTTACCTCCCTGTTGACTTGGCTGAGGACAGCATGTTCCCGTTCAAAGAATACAAGAAAACTAAGCGTGGAACAGATGCAATTCCCGTCAAGGTAACCTTCAAGCAAGGAGAAAAGAGACTACTCATAGAAAAATGGAACGAATAGGATGTGAAGAAGGGAACTGATCCCGTTTCAAAAACGGATGGCGCAAATAAGAAACGCTGGGAACACATGGAGCATGGGCCGTGTGCCCATAGTTATTTTTCTCTTCTTCTACCAGTTTAACGCACGTGTACATTTACAGTTTTAAAATGGTAGCCCGGGAGAGATTCGAACTCTCGTCGGCGGGTCCAAAGCCCGCTATGCTTGTCCACTACACCACCGGGCTATGAGGGCAGGCTTTTTAGGGGTCAACTCTCTAATAAGCTGTTTTTGATTAAAGCCTTACTATTACCAAACCTCGAATGAACGTGCATTATGACGCATTATAGCAGAGTAAGTAGCAGTCGTAAATATTCAGGATTTGTGGAGAGAATATTCTTGAACAGACCACAAAGCTTATATATTTAAACGGCTCACGTGGTTAGCTACGCGGAACCGAACGTACTGTTTTCTGAAATATGATGAAGAACCACGACGGTTCTACGAAAAATACCGAGGCGAAATGGATTGAGTAAGAAGGAAAGCGGTGTTCGCCAACGCTTAGTCGACAAGTGTCCCGAGTGTGGTAGTTCTAACCTTGTTCATGATTATGACACGGGCGAGACCGTGTGCGGTGATTGTGGACTCGTTTTGTATGAACAAATGATGGACAAAGGACCCGAATGGCGTGCTTTCACACAAGAAGAGAAAGCATCAAGAAGCCGTGTCGGCGTACCAACATCCTATTCTGTTCACGATAAAGGCTTGTCAACGGCAATAAGCCAAGTTGACCGAGACGCTTTCGGGAGGAAACTTCCATTGTCGACCCGTCTGCAGATGTGGCGGCTTAGAAAATGGCAGATCAGGTCACGAGTACATTCTTCAATCGACAGAAACCTGGCTCAGGCAATGGCAGAGCTTGACAGACTTTCGGACAAAGTGTACGTTCCTCCACCTATAAAAGAGAAAGCAGCCGTAACTTACCGGAAAGCTCTTGACAAGGGCCTGGTCCGCGGTAGATCAATCGCCGCAATCGCTGCAGCCGCACTCTACGCTGCTTGCCGTGGAAGCGGAACACCGCGAACATTACGCGAGATAGCTGAAGCTAGCTTAGTGGACAAGAAAGACGTCGCACGATGCTATAGGCTACTGCTGCGCGAACTCGATGTACACATGCCCATAGCAGATCCATTGACGTACGTTTCAAAAATAGCAGAAAGAACAGGAATATCTGGAAAAACTCAGGGAATCGCAATTCAGATCCTGAGGGAAGCACGAAAGAGAAGAGCTGCTGCCGGAAAAGACCCGATGGGTTTGGCAGCTGCAGCACTATACATTGCATGCTTGAAGAACAACGAGAAGAAAACTCAGAAAGACATAGCCGAAGCGGCAGGTGTCACCGAAGTTACTGTGAGGAACCGTTACAAGACGTTGAAGAAACAGTTGAACCTTGAGCTCCCTGACTAACTGGCATTTTGATTCGGTTAGTCTTCCTCTTTTTCAAGTTCCATAACCACTGGTCCGAGATACCCGCACTCGTTGCATAAATAGCGTGTCGGTGTAAGCCAAAAGTCAGTACTGCCGGCGAAGTGGATTGCTGGGCTCCCACATTTTGGGCAATAAATTTTGGAAGGTGGTCGCCGCTTTATGGTCTTCAATACTTCACGGATGTTTTGCAGCACCCCCATGTTGCGCTTGCACCTCTTATGCTGATTTCACTGAAGCTCAATATTCTCTTGTGGATACCCCATCTTTATCAAGAACTCGCGAACCCGCTCCCTATGATCGCCTTGAAGCATGATCTGGCCATTCTTGGCCGTCCCACCGCACGCACAAGCGCCCTTCAATTTCTGCGCGATTCCTGCAAGATCGGTGTTCTTCTCGTCTATGCCGTCTACTATCGTTGTAGGTTTTCCGAATTTCCGTGTCTCCAAGCGTATGCGGATTCGCAGTTGTTCTTTCTCGATTTCGCCACAAGCGCATAAGTCCTTCGGTAGCCCGCATGTGGAACAAATTTCAGCCATTTCGCTCAGGTCTAAAACTGCTCGCGAAGTATATAAAACTTTCAAATCAATCCTCTATAAGTCAAATCCAGGGCGATATTACCAGATTCGTCGGCGCACATGAAGGTTGAAGCACCGCACCTTCCAGAACGAGTTATTTCATAGGAACCCGATGGAAAAACGACGCTCTGGCAAAGCAGTGTTCTACCGGGAACTTGCTCTCATTTTGAAAATCTTCATGGCCGCTGTCCATCTCGGTCCCTCCTTGGATTAACGGTAGGTTTAAAAGCGCTCTTGAAAAGCATATTTGCTAATCGAACTTGAAGGAGTATTACGATGCAAAACCGTCCAGCCATCGTTGCTGCTGGAAGAACAAAGTTTGGGGAACATTATGAGAAAGAGCCCGAAAAGCTGATTGAAGAAGCATGGCTGAAAGCGGCTTTGGAAGCGAACATAGAACGCAAAGACCTTGAAGCATGTTATCTCTCGGACTACTTTCTCCCGATCACGAATAAACTCGGGTTGGAAGAGGGGTTTCTCTCGGAACTGACTGAGCTTCACGCTCCGATGGAGGTTACTCGTTCCTTCAGTTCAGCTTTGACAAACGCCTGTAACGCGATTCAAGCTGGACGATTCAGTATGGTGCTTGTGGGCGGAATAGAGAAGATGACTGATCGGTGGGACAAGATTCGCGACGATCTGATGTTGCTTGAGGACCCCTGGAGCTACTACGCAGGTTGTACGCCTGAAGCAAACCATGAACTCATGTTGAGAGCTTACATCAAGAAATACGGGCTGAAAGGAGACGACTTGGAAAAACTGAACATCGCTCTGGCTCAGATCGCTGTCAAGAACCACTTCCACGGATCAAAGAACGAATATGCACAGTATCAGAGGAAGATAACGGTCGAACAAGTTTTGAAAGCAAGGAAAGAGGCAAATAAGCCACTGGGACTCTACGACTTCGCACCGATTTCAGACGGTGCAGCCACGCTCATTCTGACCAGCGAAAGTGTCGCCACGAAGTTTACAGACAAGCCTGTTTACGTTCTGGGTTCGTCCTCAGCCACTGACTATCTGACGTACCCGGCAAGAGAAGACATGACACACTTTCTTGTGACTCGATATTCGATGAAAAACGCTCTCAAGAGGGCCGGAAAAAACCTGTGGGACATTCAGGTTCTTGAACTCTATGATCAGTCAACTGTAATGGAAATGGTTTCGCTCGAGGATTTGGGGTTCTGCCAGCCGGGGACCGCATGGAAAGAAGTGTACGAAAGCTGCAAAGACTACAAAGGATGCTATGAAATAGAAGGGCACAAGCTGCACGTGAACATGAGCGGTGGGCTGAAGGCCGACGGAAACCCGTTGGGAGCGACGGGAGGCGCCCAGATCTTCGAAATCGTCCGAGCAACTCAGAGGCGAGGCGAGCGGCCGACAAGTGGAGTGCGATAAAGAGTTGAAGTGTGGTTGTGTCCTTGAACTCGAAGGTTTCGGAACAAAGGGTTACACCTACATTCTTGGGAGAGACTGAGAATGAGCAGCGAACCCATAGAGAGAAGAGTCTCCTATCTTGGTGACAGGTTGCGCGGGAACCGCTGCCTGATGTGCGGGAAGGAATATTTTGAAATCAGAGATTACTGCGGCAAATGCGGTAGGAAAAGCTACGGGAAAATGGCCAAGACCGATCTTTTCTTCGAAAAAGGCACGCTCGAAGTATGCACAATGGTGAGTGAACCGACGAACAAGTTTACCAAACTTGGAAACTACATTTACGGCGTGGTCTCTTTCCATGACGGCAGAATCCGCGTCCCAGGAAGACTTAACAGATCGGATGCCGAAGTGCAACGAGAGCGTGGACTTCTCGTCACTTGAAGGAAGAAGCGTTGTTCCAAGGTTCAGAAGACGCTACTCGGTTGAGAAAAGCGATGTCGTGCCAACGATCTCTTTGGCATTCACCTTTGCGGATGAGTACTATCCGCACCAAGAGTACAAGATAGCAAAGCCAAAAAAAGAGTACGATTTTCCAGGCATAGTAGGCTACGGCGTTTACGCTTCAAGGTTCAGAATAAAAGAGGAAAACATTGAACGTTCGGTGCCGTTCATAGACGAAGACTCGATAACTGCTGCAGTTGAAGCTGGCAAACTTGCACTCATACATTCTGGGATTGACAGCTCTCAAATCGGCAAGATTTACGTTGGTTCGGAATCAAACCCGTACGCCGTTAAGCCAATCGCATCAAAGGTTGCGCAAGTGCTCAGACTCGGGGAAGAGGACGAAGACGTGCAGGGAGTCGACGCTATCGACACAGAGTTCGCCTGCAAGGCGGCGACGAGCATGTTCAAAGACGCAGCGTCGCTCGTCAACTATCCGAAGTCAGACATCAAATACGCCATGGTGACTGGAAGTGACAACTCTCAAGCGGCTCCACGAGACTGTCCAGGCGGAGAATTAGATCTATTTGTAGGATATGGTGCGGCTTCGTTCATTTTCGGGAAATGCGACGTCATCGCCGAGATTGAAGGCTGGTACTCATGCACTTCAGATACTCCAGATTTTTGGCGGAGAGACGGTGAAGCGTATCCCATGCACGGCGGCAGGTTCACTGGGGACCCTGCTTATTTCAAGCACGTTCGAAAATCGTCTAAGAAGCTTATGGACAAACTCAACTTGAAAGTTGGTGACGTAACCTACTTTGTGGCTCACCAGCCCAACGTCCAGTTTCCAATCCGAATCGCTAAGGAACTTGGGTTCAAAGAGGATCAGTATTTGCCGATGCTTCAAGTAGCCAAGTTCGGAAACACGTATTCAGGCGCCTCACCAGTCGGTCTAGCTGCGGTTTTGGACATAGCTAAGCCCAATGATAGAATACTGGTAGCGAGTTATGGTTCAGGAGCAGGAAGTGACGCCTACTCACTTGTGACAACTTCCCAGATACTGGAAAAAAGACAAAACCAAAAACTCACCGTCAAATACCAAGCTCAGAATCCCTTCTTGGAATATGTGGACTACACAACCTACAGACGTTTGAAAGCGGGGATGTAGAAAGCCATTAATAAGCCTGACACAACTAAAGTGCGGAGCGCTAACCATTGAGAATACCCAACATACTCGAAGTCATTTACGCCCCTCGAAAAGCATTCAAGAAGATCGCTGAAAGCCCCAGTTACGTAGGTCCCATTCTTATAATCGTTATTTTGGTCATTGCGAACATGGGATTCGCTTACGTAGCCATGTCGAAGACAACCCTTGAAGCCACGGTGCCCAACGGACAACTTCAAGACGAGTGGACACAAAATAGCACTTTGTGGGCGTCCAACGCTTTGATTTCTGAGAGTAACGACAGCATCGTTGGGACTTACTACGGGAACGCGAGCATCGCTTTTTCAACATCGAACACTACGCAAGTCTGGATGCAACTGAGCAACATAGGTCCCGTGAACTGTTCTTCACCCGGCGGATACGATCAACTTTCCTTCAGACTGAAGCAGGTGAATCCACAGGAGAAGCCGCAAAACGCGTCGATTTATCTCTTCTCGACAACAGCGTCTGACTACTTCTACCATGACTTCACTCAGGACTATTCAAATTCTACGATCAATTCATGGTATAACCTAACCTTGCCCCTGACTTCTGGGTGGTCTCAGCAATTCAAATGCGGACTGGAGCAACATCACAGGCTTCAAGCTGGTATTCGACTGGGCCAGCAATTCGACCGTGACCATGCTAGTTGACGGATTGTTTTTCCACGGCGTTTTCCACTCATGGCTGGATTCAGCAGGTATCGGCAGCATGCTCAGTTTCAGTTTTCAATCCTTGTTTCAGTTCGTGATCACGTGGGTGCTCCTCAGTGCGCTATTGTTTCTGTTAGGAAGAGCTTTGGGTGGAAAAGTCGTTTGGAGACTGATTTTGATCGCTGTGGGATTCATCCTAATCACCGTAGTCGTGCAGGCAGTGGTAAACATCGTTTCTTACGCAACTCTGTTTCAGGCGAAGTATCCTTTTGCAGTCATCGGTGGCGTCGTGGGTGAAGGAACAGCTGAGTACAACTCGATCTTGGATCAAACTGCGCTCGTTAGGTCGATTGGAACGATAACCCAGCTGATAATCTATGCGTGGACCATCTTGCTTGGCGCTATGATTCTTCGTTTCACTGCCGAAATGACATGGTTGAAGAGCATAATACCATCGGTCTTGGCTTACCTCATCATGTTACTCGTCTCAGGCTTCCTGTTCGGATGATTATCCATTTTCCGTCAAACAACCTTTTAGGGCGCGCGACGTATGAGTAGCTCGCAAAACTTATATGGTTGAAGAGAACTTTTTTGGAACTAACCGGCCTCTGCCCATGCTCAAGTGTCTTTGTCGGCACGAAGGGTTTTTGCGGAAGGGGCTGGCTCCGCGTTGAGGACGAAAACTAAACATGCCAAGAAGGCTGCCAGAAAAAACGAAGAATGCTCCCCAGAAGCCGCGAAGATTCGGAAGCAAGAGCAGGTATCGCCCGAGTAGACCATTCGTCACGCAGTTTAAGCCTGTGAAAGAGAATGAGGAAATTGAAGTGGCCATAGACGACATCGGAAGCAGAGGAGATGGTATAGCCAGGATAGAGAGTTTTCTGATTTTCGTGCCGCGTTGTAAGATTGGGGAACGAGTGAAAGTGAGAATAAGGTCGGTGGGTGACAAATTCGCCCTGGCGGAAAGAATGTCTTAGGTGAGAGTGAAGATTTTGAAGATTAAAGAACTCCATGATGGGTTGAAGCGAGTCAACATTGAAGCAAAAGTTTCTGAAAAATCGGACCCTCGCGAGGTAACGTCAAGGTTTGGAGATCAGAAATACCGTGTTGCCACAGCAACGATCGCAGATGAGACGGGCACGGTTAAGCTGACGCTTTGGAATGACCAGATTGAATTGGTCAACGTCAACGACACGGTCAGAATCGAAAATGGTTACGTCACGAGTTTCAGAGGTGAAATCCAACTCAACGCGGGAAAATTCGGCACGTTGACCGTTGTGTGAACACACTGCCACCCGGCTAGGTCACTTCTTCTTGAAGAACAACCAGTTCTTGGGGTTCTTCAGCCGAACAAGAACGTAGACGCCTCTAAGCCTTTCGCCGTCTATGTCCACTATAACCTTGCCTTCTTTTTTGTCCACTAACCTGTAAGTTCCTCTGTCCCAAATCTCCACAGTTCCCGCACCGTACTCGCCTTCAGGAATTGTTCCTTCGAAAGTCGCATACTCCAGCGGATGATCTTCAACCTGAACTGCAAGCCGTTTTGCGCCTGGTTCAAGCGGAGGTTCCTTGGGAATTGCCCAGCTTTTTAAGGCGCCGTCCATTTCAAGGCGCAAATCATAATGCAGGTGTGATGCGTCGTGCTTATGAATCACGTAGACGTTGCCCTGTCCTCTGTGAGGTTCACTCTTTGGCTCCCCAGTTTTGTTGACGTCCTGCTTTTCTGCGTAATCCTTAAGTGTCAACCAGTTTTCACTCCAGCACGTTCCAAAATCACGATGTCTTCAGTTCCTCAAAGAACTCCGTGAGGTCAGCATTTGAAATGCCGTCCTTGTCGCTGATCTCTTGTTTTGCAGGCGGACTAGCAAGGTAGAACGGTATCCTGTGAACTATGCGTTCGATGAAAGTGGGTTCCAAGTCGTTTTTGTAGAAGAGTCCTATGGGTATTCGGTCACCCCATTCCTGGGCCTTTTCCATCGCCTGGAGTTTCTTGTTCCAATCTTCCGCCTCGTTATGAACGACAGGGTCGAATCCTGTTTCTTCCAGTTTGTAGAGTCTGGATTGCGGTTTTCCTGTTTTGGGATCCTTTCTGTCTTCGCCAGCGTACCAATCTTTCGTGTTTATGTCGTTGTACGTGGGGCACGGTTGTAACGCGTCGATGAATGCCAGACCCTTGTGCTGAACAGCTTGGACTATCATCTCCTTCAGGTGGCTGACATCATAAGCATAGGATCTTGCCACAAAAGTGTAACCTGACACGAGTGCCAGGGCGATCGGGTTGAGCGCTTGGTTGATGTTTGGTTTCGGAATGGCTTTTGTCTTCAGTCCAAGCTTCAACGTGGGCGATGCTTGGCCTTTTGTCAGACCGTAGACGCCGTTATTATGAATTATGTAAGTGATGTCCAGATTTCTTCTGCCCGTGTTCACGAAGTGTCCAACTCCAATTCCAAGTCCATCACCGTCGCCTCCGATGGCTATGACCTCCAACTCGGGGTTGGCAAGTTTGATTCCTGTGGCAAAAGGCAATGTTCTTCCATGGAGTGTGTGCACTCCGTAGGCGTTGATGTTGTGAGGCACCTTGCCTGAGCAGCCTATTCCTGACACCAGGACGAGTTGATGTGGTTCCAGTCCGAGCTCTACTAGAGCCATCTGTATCGCGGTCATTATGCCGAAATCTCCGCAGCCGGGGCACCAGTCTGCGAATACGTCTGTCTTAAAATCCGACAATTTATGAGCCATAAGTTAACACCTGCCTCTCGGAGGGCTGCCCGAGGAGAGCGTTCTTCAACGCAGTATACACTTCCGTTGTTGTTATGGGTCTTCCGTTGTACTTGAGGATTCGAAAGTTCGCGGGGATACCTGTTTTCTCTCGGATTATTTCGGCCAGTTGACCCGAGTAGTTGTTTTCGACCGTGATGATTCTGCTGGCGTTTTTCAACATAGTCCCGATGTATTCTTTGGGAAGCGGGTTTATCATCCGAACCTGCATGAACCCAAAATCGGCGCCTTCCTGACTTAGTTTGCTCATCGCCTCAAGTATCGCTCCTTTTGGAGAGCCCCAGCTTAACACGATGTTGCCTGAGCTTGTATTTCCGAAGATGTTGAGTTTTTCCTCGATCGGTATCTCCTTGTCGGCTATCTCGAGTTTCCTCATTCTTTTCTCGATCATCATGTCTCGGTTGACTGGTTCTTCGCTTATGTGTCCGACTTCATTGTGCTCGTCACCCGTGTACCAGTGAATTCCGTTTCTCGTTCCCAAGAAAACCCTCGGGGAAACTCCGTTGTCCGTGAGCTTGAAGCGTCGGTACTGCTGGTCTTTCAGCTCGTTCTCTCCGAGAATTACGCCTCTTTCGATCTTGAACTGGCCGATCTCGAACGTCTTGTAAGTTTGAGAGCTGTTGGCCAACGCTTTGTCGATGAGATGGATAACGGGCATTTGATATCTTTCGGCGTAGTTGAAAGCTGCAGCCGCATCGTAGAAACACTCTTGGATGTCGCCCGACGCCAGCACTATCCTTGGAAAATCTCCGTGGCCAGCATGCACGCTGAACTGCAAGTCTGATTGGCCGAAGCGAGTTGGCAAGCCTGTGGCTGGCGCTCCGCGTTGATAGTAGCTTATTACGACGGGCACCTCGCAGTTGCCTGCCCAGCTGAGCCCTTCGACCATTAGGGAAAAGCCTGGACCCGATGTGGATGTTGCCGCTCTGGCGCCGGCCAAACAGGCTCCTGAGGCAGAGTTTATCGCCGCGATCTCGTCCTCGGTTTGCACGACTACTATCGACCCTTCGCCGGTTTTTGTCCTGAGGATTTCGTGTGCTTCCAAGTATTCGCTTTCGTCTGCCGCTGGAGTTATGGGGTAGTACGTTTGAATCCTGCATCCTCCGAGGATTTTGCCCATAGCCACTGCCTGATTGCCCGAGAGAAAAATTCTTTCCTCGGCGGTGTCGATCTTCTTCAGCTCGTGCGAAAAGCTGTTCTTGAAGGTTTGCTCGGCGTACGCGTATGCTTCTTTGAGAGCGACTATGTTCATGTCGGCTACCTTGGGCTTGTCAGAAAAAATGTCTCTTACGGCTTTCTCCACCAGACTCTGATCATACTTGAGCAATGCAAAGGAAACGCCTATCGTCAGCACGTTTATCATTCGGGTGACAGTGCTGATCTTCTCAATCGCGAGTTTGGCTGCAACTTGCTGCAACAAGTCCATGTATGGAACCAAGAAGATTTGGACTCCCTCTTTTCTTGAACTTTCAAGAAATTCGCTCAGGGTTTTACCTATGCCCTTCTTGTCAACGTATTTGCGCAGTTCGTCTTTGAATTCATAAGGCAAGGTTGGAATGTTGAAGACTTCTGTGTTGAGTTGAGCTTCGTCAACGATTATGCCGCCTTTGGGAACGACTTCGCCGATGTGTCTCACGATCGTTTCCGCGTCGAATGCTGCCAAGAGGTCTACGTCGTTGACGTTGGCGTGAACTTCGTGGTCTGCGACGCGAAGATGGAAGTAACTGTGAAGACCTTTGATGTTTGAGTGATATTCTCTTTTGCCGTAAACGTAGAGTCCACCGCGACCGCAGGCTCTTCCAAAAATGTTTGCTGCTGAGTCGACTCCTGCCCCTTGTGGACCACCAGCCATCCAATTGATCTCGGCCATGATCTCTGCTCCTATGAGAGTTTAGAAAGTGAACGTTGAAGCTAAAAGCCTTGGCCTCAGCCACCGGTCACGGCGTCGTCTGTGCAGCATTGGCAGTCAGAAGATTCGCCGCAGTACGGACAGACGCATTTGCAGTCGTCGATGGGAAAGCCGCACTTTTCACAGGTCGGTATCTTCTTGTCTTTGGGGTTCATCCTTTCACCCATTTCAATTTAAGGATGACTTGAACGAATTAAACTTTCGCAGAATAGGGAAACACTACGAGTAGAGAATCATAGAAAAAGATGAGGAGTACGAGTTTTAGCTGTGTTGCCGATGTTACACTTGTTCCAGTAAGGTTGTGAAAGTGTCGTGGTGGTCTTCCTCGTCCTTCAGGATTTGCATGAAGAGCGCGCGCGCAAACCCAATCA
>CAVZKL010000009.1:0-104843 GCA_963775895.1 Candidatus Bathyarchaeota archaeon
CTAGCGCGCGCTATTGGTCTTAGGTTCATTATGAGGGGGTAAGTTTTTGAGTGAATTCTACCCCTCGTAGCAGCAACTGACTATCCTATCCTTGTCTTGTTCCACTGGTATCCAAGTGTATCCTGAATTGGGTATACACCATCGTCCGTCGTGGTCGTCGTGGTTCGTGGTCGTGGTCATCGTCGTCCGTCGTCGTTTTGGTTGGTTGGTTGTTGGGGTAAAGTTTTATCCCACACACACAAAAAAAACTGGTTGAAAAACTGTCAAAAGACTATTCTAGCTTGAATGATGCCAGCCGTATTCTTCATAAATCTTCTTACCGCTGTCGGACACGAGGAAGTCGATGAATTTCTTTGCAAGGTCTTTGTTCTTGGAGAAAGTGATAACCCCTATTGCTGTGCTTCTGTGCACTTGAAGGTCTTTCGGCAACTCTATTCTATCCATAGTTTCCATGTTCAAGTTTTTGAAGGCATTCCATCCAAGAATTGCATCCACTTTCTTCTTGTTGATAAAAGACATCAATTCGCCACATCCATCGGCATAAGCAACGGTATTCTTTCTGATTTGCTCGGCAAATCCAGCTTTAGTTGCTAAATCATCCCAGACTCCAGTCAAACAGCCACTTACAGAAACACCAAGAAGCATTCCTTCTCTTGCCAAATCGGACATTGACTTTATCTTCTTAGGATTTCCAGTTTGCACAAGAATGGCAGAGGTTCTTGAACCAAGGCTTCTTCTTGTTTCTTTAAGAACTAATCCCTTCAACTGTGCATGGTCAAGTATATACTCTGAACCACAGGTTAACAAGTCGCCTTCTTTAGTTTCTGCGATTTCTTCTATGAGGTTTTCGGCTTTTCCGACAGTAAACTCAAATTCTGTTCCGAATTTTGTTTTGAACTGTTCCGCACATTTCTTTATCGGTGGTGCTACTGCACCAGCGGAAAAAACATGGAGATTGTTTTGTTTCGACATATTCATTCTCACACCGATCAATTGTATGAATATTCAACTTTGCATTTCTTTGATTTTCTCTTCGACTGCTTCAAGCTCCTTCTTCAATTCTTCTGCGTAGTTCTTCAGCTTCTCAGTCTTCTCAGCTTTGGTAAGGAAGCGTCTTCTGTAACCATGCTCATGTCCATGCATACCCCACCCACAATAGTTGTCATGTCTCCCATGATGCATACCACAACCACATTCATCGTTCATGTATTTGTTTCACCTCACTTTTCGTTTAACTATAGAAAGTAAAGTATTTAAACTATCAAGTTTATAGTGTAATAGCCGCTATTGACAGCGAAAGTGACGGTTATGCAGAACAAGAATGAAGTGGTTTGTTATTGTCCGCTTGAAGGAGTCATAGATGTGATTAGCAAGAAATGGGCACTTCTTATCATAAATGTAATCGGGAACTACAGTTGTCTCAGATTCAACAAACTCATGGAAGAACTGCATGGCATCAGCCCAAAAACTCTTGCAGACACGCTGAAACAACTTCAAAATGAACAGTTGCTCAAAAGAGAGTCATTCGCTGAAATCCCACCTCGTGTTGAATACTCATTGACAAAAGACGGACAAGGGCTAAGAGAAGCGGTGGTGCCTATCCTAAAGTGGGCAGCAACGAGGCAAGGCTCCAAAAGGAAGTGCTCCCTATCTTACAGGAAAATGCCCGCACACAGGATAAGAGACAAAGTCACTCAAGAAAGCACGAAGAAATAGAGGACTTTTTTATCAGTCCCTCTTAAGCCATTTTGGTTGGTTGGGGGTAAAGTTTTATTTTTTATCAGTTACTCCTCTACCCCCTCCAGATAACGATGATTTGCATGGTTAATGGGAGTTTTACTCCTCTTTTTGGAGTTTGTTTGGCAGAGAACTAGATTTTCGGGGTGGTTCTGCGTTCAGGGTGAAACCATGATAGCGCACGCTAGTAGCTATGCGTGTGGAGAAAGCTGAAGAAAAGCTAATCAAAGAAGGTTTAGATACTTGGGGTTACATATTAAGCGTTAAGAATTGTCTGCAATTCCTACGTGAAATGAATGTCGCCTCCAGATGTTTTGATTGAAATCAATCGACCAGGACAAATCTTTGAACGATTTAGAGTTCATATCATAAAGAAAAGAAATGTAGAGCCAGAATACTTTAAGGTAGTTCCAAAGACACACCCTGCGTTAGCTATTAAACAGGTGAATGTTGGACTTAAAGTGAAAGATGAAGATGTTATTCAGTTTCTCAAAAGTTACTACGGAACAGATATCTTGATAAGAACTGTCTAGCGCGCGCCTTAAGGAACCGCGAGCGTGATGGGAAGCTTTGGTACAATAGGCATCATTTCTACTTCATTGCTTCTTTCTTCTTTTTTTCTTCTTTCATCCTTTCTTTCTTTCTTTTAGTTGTCATCGCATCACCTTCTATTTACCATTTATCTCTAACAATTTCGTAGACTTGTTGTAAAGAATATCTATTTCTATGTTTCCTTGCTAAGCGCGCGCGCTAATTTCTCTTTTTGAACAGCGTTGTTTCGTTATGGGTGCAGACGTAATCAAATCCTGCTTCGATGAGTTTTTGGCCTCATCGCCATTACTGGCCACTGCTGAGCAGTACTCATCGCTCTCAAACTCTACTAGCTACGTGTAGATCTAGGTATTCGCGATGTTCTTGTGCCTCAACAACATCACGTCCAGCACGCGCTTGAACCTTAACGTGTTTATGATGCTACAATAAATCTAATGTTCCACATTCGCTTCTAATGGCACACTCCTGCAAACCAGACCCTGAAAAAGGAAGAGCGCGCGCTAATTTTGCGCCCGCCCAACCATAAAAAGAAAGACCTAAATCGTGGTTGGTTTTTCTGAACCGTTTATTCGTTTGACTGAGGTGCTTGGTGGAATATGGAGTTCGCTGTTGATGTTAGAGGGTTAACAAAGGTTTATGATGGTAAGGTAAGGGCCCTAGATGGTATTGATTTGCAGGTCGGGGCCGGTAGGGTTTTCGCTTTGCTTGGCCCTAACGGGGCTGGCAAAACTACTCTGATGAGGATCTTAACCACGCAGCTCAAGCCCACTTCTGGCGAAGCTTACGTTTTCGGACTAGATGTTGTCCGTGAGAACGCTGAAATTAGGAGGCTTGTTGGCTATATTCCCCAAGAAGTGAGTGTCTGGACCGATATAAGTGGCTACGAAAATCTTCTAATCTATGCTAAAATCTACGGCGTTTCCCCTTCTAAAAGAAAAGAGATCATTAAGGATGCCTTAAAAATAATGGGGTTGAGCGAAGTTGCTAACGATCTCGTTAAGACGTACTCTGGTGGAATGATAAGAAGACTTGAGACCGCAAGCACTATGCTAATTAAGCCCAAGATTCTGTTTTTGGACGAGCCCACCATAGGCTTGGATCCCTCCGCTAGAAAGGCTGTTTGGGAGGAACTCACATCTTTCAAGAAAGAATACGGGGCAACAGTCTTCTTCAATACGCACTATATGGATGAAGCTGACCTCTACGCTGATGAGATAGCCATAATCAACGACGGGAAGATCGCAAAGCGGGGTACTGCCGAAGAGCTCAAGCGTTCTGTTGGAGGAGAAGTCATTCTATTAAGCGCGGATAATAATATCAACGAAGATTGTTTGAACAAAGTTAGAAGGTTGAGCTTGGTCAATGATGTTATCGTAGATGATTCGGAGCTAAGTGTCGTCGTCAAAGACGCAGAGACGGCTTTGCCTGATATTATGGAGGTTTTGAGAGTAAGTTGCGTTACCGTAAAGAAGATTTCAATAACCAAGCCGACTTTGGATGACGTCTTCTTGAAGTATGCTGGAACCAGACTTGAGTCTGGTGGCAGAATCAGCGAGGTTAGACAAGTTAGAGGCAGGATCAGGAGGGGATAGATTTGATGGACTCTTTGAGAAACATGCTTGTCATGATTGAACTTGAGCTTCGGAGACTCAAGCACGATAGAACAGAACTCTACACTAGGGCTGTTCAACCTATCTTATGGATCGTCATCTACGGTCCCATTATGAGCGCCGTCAAGGCAATACCCACTGGCGGTATACCTTATACAGACTACATTACTCCAGGTGTGCTGATACAGTCGACAACTTTTGTCTCCATCTTCTATGGTTTAACCATCGTCTGGGAAAGGGAGTCGGGCATTTTGAAAAAGCTCCTAGTCACACCTGCCTCGAGATACGCCACTGTCATAGGCAGGTCGATGGCGTCAGGTGTTAGGGCAATATTTCAAGCCCTAATCATCGTTCCAGTAGCGTTACTCATCGGAGTCAGGTTTGTACCTAATATTGCGTATTTTGCTTCAGCTTTTCTGATAATATTCTTTGCTTCCGGAGGCTTTGCAGCAATATCGATCCTCATCGCGTCTTTCATGAAGACTAGAGAAAGATTCATGGGCATAGGCCAAGCCATAACCTTCCCACTCTTCTTTGCGAGCAACGCGTTATATCCTGTTCAAATGATGCCGCCCATCTTGCAGTGGTTTTCACGCGTTAACCCCATGAGCTACATAGTCGACGCTGTAAGGAGCTTGATGATTAGCGGGAACTTGGTCAACCTTCCAATCGATTTGGCAGCCATTGCACTTTTCGATGCAATAATGTTTGTCCTAGCCTCAGCAAGCTTCAAGAGGATTATAGAATAGGTCTTGACTTCGAGGATGAGCGCGCGCCAGGCATTTCTATAATTCTCTTCCCATTACAGCTCTGATTCTTCTTTAGACTTTTTCAGCCTGTCTTCGCATTCTCTCTGGAGCCAGAGCCATTTCTTCCGGTACCAGTCGTTGCTCCATGCTTTCTTTTGTTCTTCTAGCCATCTTCCTGTTCCGACGGCTCTACGTCTCCTCAGGTTCTCGATGACTGTCAAGTGATGCTGCCACACGGGGTTGTAGCAGAATTGTATGAGCCGAGAGCAGGGAAACTCTTCGCACTCGCCGCAGGCTTCAAGACTCCGTTGTTCAACGCAACACTCGTAGATGTCGCATTGCTTGTGATGGTTTGAAGCAGCGCATGAGTCGCAGTTGCAGCCGCAGCCATGACAGTTTTTGTAGACCAAGTGGTCGATGCAAGCGCCACAGTAGAGACCGCAGGGTGCAGCTTGTTTGCTGTCTTCGTTTGAAGTCATGCATCCTCCCTCATTCGCTGATGATGGCTCGTTCTTTGCAGTATTTCAACATTGCGACAATGTGAAACAAGTAGCAGTCCCCGTGTGCTTGATTATTGCGTTTCTCGTCAAGCTTAACTTTAAAACGCGCGCGTAGTTATAGTTGCCTTGATGAGCTTATGAAGGAAAGCAGAAAGACCCTACTGGTTCTAGTAATGCTTCTAGTTTGCGTGTTTATTCCATCTTTTGCCGCTGTGCCTTTCTCTCCGCAAGACAGCTCACTTGTGATTAAAGACGTCCTGATCCAAACCTCTGCTGCGTACCTGTGGCTCAGCCCAATAATTCACGTTATCACTATTGTACTTCTCATAGCCTTGTATCTATACGGATCGAAAATAGGCAGAGTTACCGACGCCTTTTTCGGAATCCTGTTCTTCTTCTTTGCTTTCAGCAATCACATCGCTGTGACTGAACACTATGGGCTTGCCGTGATAACAGGTAATTTGGTCCCTATTTTTGTCGTGGGCCTGTTCTGGATGTGGGAAGTCTACAGACCCCATAACGAGTATACTTTTGAGAGGCTCCCCGCTTGGAGATACTGGGTTTTGCCCTTTGTTTTCCTAGCTTTTTGGTCTCCGATAAACGCTAGTCTGAATCCAGACTTCAATCCTTTGTTGGTACTCACATCTTCCTTTGGAGTGATGTACTGTCCCACCACGCCCCTCATAATAGCCATCCTAACCCTAATCTATCCGAAGGTAAACATGTTTGTTCTAAGAACCACAAGTTTCGTTGGCCTGGTAATCGGTATGTTTAACGCCATGTCATTTTTCATGATGCCAGGCTATACCTTATGGAATTTGATCCTGCACACACCACTCATATTCATCTCAGCGTACGGCTTACTCATTCCAATCCTAGTGAAGAAGAATATTCCGCCGGAAACATCGCAAGAGCGAAAATAGGATAGAGTTGCAGGCACTAGACGACAAGCAGACTGCTCCACATTAACCTATCAATGGAATATTGTTAGGTACTATGTTCGCGCGCGTTATTTTCGTTTTCTGAACAGCATCAATGGGCACAACGAATCATCTTGCGACAGAATCACAAATTCAAGATCCCATCTCGCCGAGTTCATGAACTAGTTTCTTGAATACAAAGGGTGCCAGAAGAAAAAAACCCGCAAGGGCCGACACTTCTTGTCTTAGACTTAAATGTAACTTGACATCTCTATCATTTGGACTTAACATATCTTGGAAATCTGGTGGACGACAAACATGGACGAGATACTGGAGATACTCAGAAAAACTGCATCAAGAACGCAGAAACTCTTTGACGAAAGCAAAGATCCAGCGTTGAAGAGAATAGAGAGATACGACAGGACACTCAAATCAGAAGAGACTTCTGAAGCCCAAAAAGTCCAAGCTTCGATCATGAAGAAAATCGAATATGACCGATTGGAACAATTGTCTTCACAGCTGAGCCTCCTGTACATTCTTCAGATGTTTGCTTTCAAAGTTAAAATAGTCCAGATATCGATCGCCAATCTTCAGGAGCAACTTCAAAAATCTGAGTTGCTTGGGAAGACCAAGGAAATTGAGGACGCAAAGAATGACGTGGAAAAACTGAAGATACTGTTGGAGGCCCAGTACGAGCTGATAAGGCAAATCGGAGAAGGACGAAAAGAGGATCTGAACTATATAACCTAGAGAATTAGACTGAAAACGACGGCTGACCTGCTTCTTTCAAGAGTCCTCGCTTCAATTTTGTTCTATACTTATAAATTCCCGAATAGTCCTTCTTAAAACAGGAAGGACGATAGGTTGCCCAAGGAACTGAAGTTCGAAGCTCCGACGTGGAATCAGATATACGACATGCTGTTGAACCTGGCTGATAAAATCCGAAGCGGATGGCTTCAAGCCGGACATTATTGTCGGCATTTCAAGAGGAGGATGGCCACCAGCACGAGTCTTGTCTGACTTGCTAAGCAATCCCAACTTGGCGAACGTCAGAGCAGAGTTCTATCTCGGTTTTGCAGAGACGAGAGACGAACCAAGTCTCACCCAGCCACTCTCGATTCACGCTGCCGATAAGCGAATATTGATCGTGGATGAAGTCGCAGACACAGGGAAGAGCCTGCGCTTGGTGAAGAAACACGTCTGTGAACAAGGCGCAAAAGACTTGAAGATAGTGACCGTCTATTACAAACCATGGAGCATCGTCAGACCAGACTACTACGCGAAGGAGACGAGTGATTGGATAGTCTTTCCTTGGGAAATAAAGGAAACAATCTGTAAAATCTTGAGAAGCTGCAGGAAAAACGGAGAGCCCTTTGAAAAAGAAACACAGAAGCTGGTCAAAGCGGGGATACCAGCCAAGCTAGTGAAACGTTTTGTGAAAGAAATCACTGAGGAAAATTATTGCTGAAATTCATCGAGGAATTTCGCAGATACGCTGAAATCGCTGGCTTCAAGAACGTCAAGATAGGGAACCCCAAGCGGTTTTTGCTCTCGTTTGAAGAACAAAAGCCGTCAAACGTGGATGTTCAATTTTTCGATGCCAATCGAGTTGCAACCTGGGAACACCTGTACTTTGCGGCTTTGAACGCGCTGACAGCGTTCGAGACCCACAAGAATATTTCAAAGAGTCTTCCCATGGAGACTTTGCTTTACGCTGCGGCTGAGAAACAGATAGTCAAGGCAACTGAACTCATGGGGATCAGATCAACCTCACGATGTATAGCGGTTTTAATTATGGGAAAACAGCTCAAGACAGTAAGATCAACATTATCGCTGATTTCAAAGTGCTTTGCTCAGCAACCAGAAGACGGAGTGCTCGAACTGTCTGAAGACAAAATGCCACTCATTCAAAGGATTTTCAACATTGGAAGCGCAGAGCTTCAAACAGTCATGCAAAACTGTGATGAGAAAAGAGCTCTGACCGATTTGGTCATTGAAATGATGGCTTTGTCGACTACCAAACGCTAAAGGACTTTCTCTTTGAGGACAGAAAGGATTTCATCAGGTTTTGCTACGCAAATTCCCGTCAACCGCCCCACCACTTCTATGAGCAGGATTTTGTCAGGATTTGACAGATTCACCTTTCTCTTCACGTTCATTGCGGCAGCCTCAATGATGTCTTTGGAAGAAGTTGTCGTGAAACGTTTTTCAACAGTAACTCGGAAAGTCTCGTTATCCGCGATTTCTGAACTCATTTCCTTCACTGCACTCTGAATTTCTTCAATATCGGTGTGCACCACCCTCTCAACAGGAAGGACTCGAAGCAAAAAGCGAAACTCGTAGGGACGCGCCTGAAGGATTTCACGCAATTTCCTTATTGCTTCAGTGGATCGAATCGTTGTCTTGGCAACGACCACGCCGGAAATTCCTGTCCGATCTGCAAGCGCAGTCGGGTCGCCTATCTGTTCGAGAAGATAACGTAATTCTGAACGAGCTTGGCCCTCGGATCTCCGATACGTGGTTCCGATGAGGTTGAAGTCCTTCAGCACTGTACACACCACTGCCAGAGTTGTCACGCTGAAATTTAACCGTTTCAAACGTAAGCTCTGAAAAATCTGGTTTCAAGGGTCAGTGTGGATTTGGCTTTTTCATTGCTAGAAGCTCCCAGCCGTCGCCTCACATCATCCCATGAATAGTGTTCCATTGCAGAGATTTATCCATTTTGACGGTTCGAGGCGCTACGCTTAAATTTCGATTACTTGGCTAGCATATCAGACTTGAAGTGATAGAAACTTGCCAGAAAAGCAGAAACCAGTAATAGTAGTACAGGGTGGCGCCGGGAGATGGCAGCCTGAACGCAATCAACCCGGCATATTAGGCGTCAAGAAAGCCGCTTCCGTGGGTTTCGATATTTTGAAGAAAGGCGGAGAAGCCCTCGACAGCGTGACAGAAGCAGTTGCCATACTGGAGGACGATGGAACCTTCAACGCAGGTTATGGGTCAAGTCTGAACGTTGACAAACAAGTTGAGATGGAAGCCTCAATAATGGATGGGAAAAATCTGAAGGCTGGCGCAGTTGGACTCTTACGAGACATCAAGAATCCCGTCCGTCTGGCGAGGATCGTGATGGAAGATTCAGATCACGTTTTTGTCGTGGGAGAAGGAGCTGAGAAACTTGCCAGGCTGCACAACCTTCCGAGAAGAAATCCCGTAAGTGAGCTTAGACTTCGCTACTATGAAGAACAGAAGAAAGCTTTACTGGAAGGCAGGTACGAGCTCCCGAAACTCGGCGAACTGGTGAGTAAGCACCCCGAACTCTTCAACCTTGAAACCGTCGGATCAGTAGCGTTAGACAAGAACGGAAACGTGGCCGCCGCAACCTCAACTGGCGGCTTTCCCATGAAGCTTCCGGGCAGAATCGGGGATTCGCCTTTGATCGGATGCGGAACTTACGCGGACAACCGGGCTGGGGCCTGTTCCGCCACGGGTGTAGGTGAAATTGCCATTCGATTGGTCTTGTCAAAGACCGTCTGCAACTACATGGAAAGCGGAAAATCTGCAGAGAAGGCTGTTGAACTTGCGATCAAGATTGTGAACGACAGAATCAAAGCAGAATACAACGCGATGGGTTTGGTTGCCATCGACACCCAGGGCAGAATCGGGGCGGCGCACAACTCATCGAACATGTGCTGGGCATATTTGACACCGGATATGAAGGAGCCAATTGCTTCCTTGACTGGAAGAATCGTGAAATAAAGTCTTTGAAAGGACCATTCATTCAAAACTCATCGTTCGGTTCTCGACAATTGACGAATGACAATGTTTAAAGATTTCATGAGCGTCTCCACTCTACCTATTCGGAATGCGACGGAGGTGAAAACGAATGGTGTTTGAGGAAGACTGGGAAGAAGAAGAGGAATGGGAAGAGGAAGAGGAAGACTGGGAAGAAGAGGAATGGTAGGTTCAGCGTTAATCACTCTTTTTTGTGTTTTTTTCTTTGGCGACAGATCGGATAGAAACTTTGATCCTGTTTTTCAAGGTTCACATTTATAAACCACCATTAGCCAGCGTTCACTGTCGGATTGATAATGACGAGAGTCGCTGTCCTAGACGCAGACAGGTGCAAACCAAAGCGTTGCAATCAGCTTTGTTACCGTTTTTGCCCAATCGTGCGCAGCAAAGTGGAAGCTATACGATTCGAAAACGAAAAAGCCATCATAGTTGAGTCGTTGTGCACAGGGTGTGGAATATGCGTTAAGAAGTGCCCTTTCAAGGCGATTTCCATTGTCAACCTGCCGGACGAGTTAGAAAAGGACTGCAGTCACCGGTTTGGAGAGAACAGTTTCAAACTTTTCAGGCTCCCCACGCCATCCCCTGGGACGGTTCTGGGTTTGCTCGGACAAAACGGCATAGGCAAAACAACCACCCTCAAAATCCTTTCAGGAGACGTGAAACTGAACCTCGGTGACTATCGGAACCCTCCAGACTGGACCGAGATAATCCAACATTTTAGAGGTTCAACGCTCCAAGACTATTTCCTGAAAATGAGCGAGAACAAGCTCAAGATCTCACAAAAACCTCAGTACGTCGACAAGATTCCCAGAGCCGTGTCAGGAAATGCACGAGAACTCTTGGAAAAAGTGAATGAAAGAGGCACTCTTGACAAAGTGGCTGAACAGCTTGAACTCAAGCAGGTCTGGGACCGGTCGATCGATGTTCTCAGCGGCGGCGAACTGCAAAGACTGGCTGTGGCTGCCACAATATGCCGTGAAGCGGATGTATATCTCTTCGATGAGCCCTCAAGCTACTTGGACGTGAAGCAGCGCCTCGTCGTAGCCAAGGCAATTAGAAGCCTCAAATCAGAACAGAAAATCGTCATCGTCGCCGAGCACGATCTAGCCATAATAGACTATCTGTCAGACCAAATCTGCGTTTTCTACGGAGAACCCGGTGTCTACGGCATAGTCTCAAACGTTCACGGAGTTAGAACCGGAATAAACATTTACCTTGAAGGCTACATCCCAGATGAGAACGTTCGATTCAGAAAAGAACCGATAATCTTCCATGAAAAACCGCCCGCCCAAAGAGTGGAAGCAGGCGAAACGCTTCTACAATGGGACAAAATAGAGAAAACGTTCAAAGGATTCAAGCTCACAGCCCACTCTGGAGAAATCAAGAGAGGAGAAATAATCGGAATTCTGGGTGCCAACGGCACCGGCAAAACCACATTTGTGAAGATTCTGGCTGGAATTGAAGAGCCTGACAACGAAAAGAAGTTTGGCCAGCTGAAGGTGAGTTATAAGCCTCAATACATTTCGGCGGAATATCAAGGGACAGTTCAAGAACTTCTCATGCATCTTGCAAAAGAGAACTTCGAATCAGGATGGTACAGAAGCGAGATTCTTCTGCCCCTGCGCATAAACACGTTACTTGACAGAGATGTGGCAGAACTCAGCGGTGGAGAACTTCAAAAAATAGCCATTGCAGCATGTCTGTCACAAAATGCTGAACTTTACCTGCTGGACGAGCCCAGCGCTTACTTGGACGTTGAGGAACGTCTGAACATGGCAAGGGCAATCAGAAGAGTTGTTGAAAGCCGCAATGTTACAGGCTTCGTCGTAGAACATGATGTTGTCACGCAGGACTTCATAGCCGACCATCTGATGATCTTCACAGGAAAACCCGGCGTAGAAGGCGTTGCTAACCAGCCTACAACTTTGAGGAAAGGAATGAACACGTTCCTGAAAGAGATGGAAGTTACTTTCAGAAGAGACCCGACCACCAAGAGACCGAGAGTGAACAAGGAAGGCTCGAAGCTTGACAAATTCCAAAAAGAAGTCGGAGAATACTATTACACACGCTTAGCGAAAGCAAAACACTGATCTAACATTAAGAAACACGAATGCCAGACAGCATTCCGTGGAGAATTCTTTAATAAAAGATCAATTGAAATCCTTGGCCTAGTGCAATCGAATGAAAAAATCGTTTTTGCTTCGCAAAGAAGAACGGGTTCTGTTGGAAGAAGCCTTGAAGGCTATGAAAAAAGCACACGTACTTTGGGGCCTTGCGGTAGGTGCGGCTGTACTTGCTGAAGATGGAAATGTGTATGAAGGCTGCAACGTGGAGAGCTGGGTTTCAGGTATTGGTACTTGTGCTGAAAGATGCGCAATCGATCATGCGATTTTGCATGGCAACAAGAAGATCAGGCAGGTGGCCATCGTGATGGGAGCGGAAAGGCAGAAACCGCCCAGACCATGTGGGGCTTGTCTGCAGTATATCCACGACTTTGCGTTCAGCCCCGAGATAAAGATAATCATGGCACAGGCTAAGGGACACAGAATCGTCCCTGACTCGGTTGACATTAAGACTCTTGCAGAGCTGTTGCCTTCTCCTTACGAAAAATGACAAATCTGTGGTAGTTAAGTTAAAGAACGAGCGGAGCATATCACACTGAATATTCCGTTTGGAGAAGGCTGGGAAGGCTTAAGTGGCTCAGACGTTTGAGGAAATCTCTGCTGCAGACTTTTTCTACAGGAATAGAGACATCGCGGGCTTCACAAACCCGTCCAGAGCCATTTTCGTGGCGGTCAGAGAACTCGTGGAAAACTCGTTGGACGCCGCGGAAAGCCACAGAATACCTCCAGACGTTTATGTCCGCTTGTCCTACGAGGGAGAGGCAACTAAAGACACGCAGATTTACAAGTTGCGCGTCGAAGACAACGGCATCGGAGTCCCGCCGCGACATATACCGTCTGCTTTTGGACAGATTCTTTTCGGTTCAAAATACAAGCTGAAACAGCAACGAGGCACGTTCGGACTCGGCGGCAAAATGGCAATCCTCTACGGACAGATCACGACGCATCAGCCGGCAACGATCATCTCCAGCACGGGCATCTCGAAGACTTACATTTACAAGTTGATGATCGACATCCAGCGCAATCGTCCGCTCATTCTTGACCGAAAAGTGATAATAAACAAGGAAATGTGGCGAGGAACCATCGTTGAATTCACGCTTGAGGGCGACTATTTTAGGGCTATGCCCAAGATACTGGACTACTTCCAACAAACGGCCATGGTGAACCCATACGCAAACCTCACTTTTGTCGACCCCAAAGGCAGACTTTACGAGTTCACCCGGGTTACCAAGGATATGCCAACTCCGCCCAAGGAGACCAGACCGCATCCTTACGGCGTGGACGTTGAACTGCTTCAGCGACTGATTCAAATAACGCCTTACAAGAACATGCTGGATTTTTTGAGGAATCATTTTCACCGAGTGGGAGACATCACCGCGCGGAAGTTCTTGGAGTTCAGCAATCTCGCTCCGTCTAAGAACCCCAAGAGACTCGATCACGAAGAGATCGTTAGGCTTATGCACATGCTGAAGAAGTTCAATGACTTTCTGCCTCCAGACGCAAGTTGTCTATCGCCTCTTGGCGAAGATCTGCTGAGAACAGGAATCCTGAAGGAACTAAAACCCGAGTTCGTGGCTGTTCACCAGCGCAAACCTGCAACGTATGCTGGGCATCCCTTTATCGTCGAAGTCGGCATAGCGTATGATGGTGAAATCCCGGCAAGAGGCAACTTTATCGTTTATCGTTTCGCTAACAGGATACCGCTCCTGTATGATGAAGCAAACGATGTTACACTCAGAGTCATACAAGCCATGAACTGGCGCAGGTACAGGGTTACGCCTGAGATGCCTGTTGCCATTCTTGTGCACATCTGCAGCACCAAGGTTCCTTACAAGACCGTAGGCAAAGAGTTCATTGCTGACAGACCCGAGATCAGGAGGGAAATAGCCAATGGACTACGAGAAGTTGCCCGCCAAATCCAGCTTTTCCTGTCAAAAAGGGAGCACGTGGACAAAGACAGGAAAAGGCTGGGAGTCTTCAGCAAGTATCTCCCGAGAATCGCGGAATTCTCAACTCAATTAGCCAAAAAGAAACAGGTCCCTGACATTGAGAAGCTTCTTGCGAGTGTGAGAAAATATGGATCAGAAGAAGCGTAAGTTCACCATAAGTGAGAGAAAGAAAGAGGTTCTGAAGAGTCTTGAGAAACTTGGAATTGACATCTATGATCAACTTGACAAGAGCAATTTTCCGTCAATTGACATGCCGAGCCGTTCGACTGACAACATCATGTACGATGAAGCACTCAGGCAATTCATTCTGGGCGACAGAAGAGTCCGCAGAAGCGCGCGGAACATCAGCCACCTGAAGCCTTTCACACAGTTGGTTTGGGCTGCCCTTTTCTCAAACGAGTTGTCTTCGCAGCGCAAGACTTCAACCTTGAGAGATGTCTACTACTCTGCCCAAGCTTACGAGATGACTTTCAAGGATCAACAAGAATCAAACAACATCATAACCGACTTGGAGACGATTCTGGGCTTTTCCAGAGAGGACTTCAACATTTTCCCCGAAGAACGTTCAGCCGTGTTCGGCAATCTAACAATCGAGTACACCGTGCCAGGTTACGAAGGAAAAACCTTGGATTTGACGTCTCACCCAGACGGCGTTTTGATCGGCCCTGCCTTGACCTCGTCTGAATTTGTAAAAACCTCCGCAGACAAGGTGATAGCTATCGAGAAAGGCGGTTTGTTCACTCGATTCATCGAAGAAAACGTACATAAGAAATACAATTCCATCCTCGTTATGACCGCAGGACAGGCGCCGAGAGCGACTCGACACTTCATAAGAAGACTGAGCGAGGAGCTTAACCTTCCAGTCTACATCTTCACAGACGGCGACCCGTGGGGAATGCACATAGCCATGGTCATAATCTCAGGGTCGGCAAACGCTGCACACCTAAGAGAACTGAACACGCCTGACGCAAAATGGAGCGGAGTGTGGGCAACCGACATCGTAAATTACAAGCTGCCCACGGACCCACTTGATGATGTGGACATGAAGAGACTTTACGAACTGCAGAAAGACCCAAGATACAAAGATCCTCTGTGGCGAAGAGAAATAAAGACATTCATGAAAATAAAACGCAAGGCGGAACAAGAGGCTTTCAGCAGATACGGTTTAACGTACATTGTTGATGAGTACTTACCTCAGAAACTTGAAGAAACGAAGTGATCAGTGCACATCATCGGATAATCATGGTCCCACACTAATCACAAATGAAAGGACCTAAAGTAGCGATTGGCGAACCAACGAAGACGAACTTCTAGACAACCGACGACAATGCAGATTCACCATACATTTCCTTGAAAAGCATGGAGAAAGCCCTTGGACTGCCATTGTTGCAGCGAAACCATAAAATAACTGTATATCGTTCTAAGTGCGGAGTATACCGCAAGGAATGGACTAAGATGAGCGATGAAGGCAGTTTCGGACTAAATACAGCCGAGAAATTTTTCGGTCTTTTAATGTTAGCAGTAGGAATCATAGCGCTTTATTATACTCTTACGAGCGCTGGCACCCTGAAGATGTTCACCGATTTCTTTGGTCTCCTGAGCGTTCTGCTTATGGCCTTAGGGTTAGTCCTGATAATAGCCAAACCTGAGTAGCTATTGCTCCCTTCTTTCAACGACTATCTTGCAGTTCGTAACCAGAGCAGCGATAACTCCGAGAACCGCCAGCCAAGGTGCGATAAAAACGCCTATCACACCTATCGTTGCAGGTATCTCCAGGAGAACTCTACCGCTCATGTCTTTGATTATGACCCTAGTGACGTTTCCTTCGTGAAGCAGTTGCTTCACTCTATCGGTAAGGTTGTCAGCGGAAACCGTGAATTCTTCGCGTGTGATCTTGGCGACCTTTGCGCCGCAAGTCGTGCAGAACTTGTCTCCCTCGGCAAGTGGGGCTCCACATTTCCAGCAGTAGGACACTTGTTTCGCCTCTTTAACTGAGGATTTATTAGGACAAGTATTTATTAAGCTTCAATGTGCCGCCTTGTTCACCGCAACTAACGGAGAAATGTTGAAGTGCCGATTCGTCAACCGATCGTGTGTGTTCTTGGACATGTTGACAGCGGCAAGACTTCCCTGTTAGACAAGATTCGAAAGACAAGCGTGCAGGCTCGAGAAGTCGGCGGAATAACACAGCACATAGGCGCCAGCTACTTTCCAGTCGAAACCCTCAACCAACTAGTTGGCCCCATGCTGACGAGAATGAAGGGCGAAATAGAAATTCCAGGCTTACTCATCGTGGACACGCCAGGACATGAAGTGTTCACAAACCTGCGCAGAAGAGGCGGAAGTGTCGCTGACATAGCAATCCTCGTAATCAACGTCCTGAGAGGCTTTGAAGCTCAAACCTCTGAGTGTATTGAGATTCTGAAAGCCAGAAAAACCCCGTTTCTCGTTGCAGCAAACATGATTGATCGCGTACCAGGCTGGAATTCCTACCCAGACACACCCTTCTCAAAATCTTACTCCTTGCAAGACCCGTACGTCAGAGAAGATTTGGACAACAGAATTTACGACATCATAGGCACGTTCTCACGAATGGGATTCAAAGTAGACCGCTTCGACAAAATCAAGGATTTCATGTCAACCGTCGCCATAGTGCCAACAAGCGCCAAAACCGGCGAGGGAATACCCGAACTAATCATGGTCCTCGTGGGACTGACTCAGCAATTCCTCAAGAAACAGCTGCAAACGACAGAAGGCCCCGCAAAAGGGACGGTTTTAGAAGTCAAAGAAGAACCAGGACTCGGATTGACACTCAACACGATAATCTATGACGGAGTCCTGTCCAAGGATGACTTGATCGTTGTCGGCGGTCGGGAAAAACCGATCGTGACACGGACACGCGCGATTCTTGTTCCAAAACCGTTGGACGAAATAAGGGACCCAAGAGACAAGTTCACCTCTGTCGACGTGATCTCAGCAGCGGCTGGAGTGAAGATAGTCGCTCCTGATCTTGAAGGAGTTTTGGCCGGCGCAACTCTCTACGCGGTTCCAAAACATGGAGATCCAGAGAAGTATGCGAAGTTGATCTCCGAAGAAATCGAGAAAATAAGAATCGCCACAGACATAGACGGAGTCGTCGTAAAAACTGACACGTTAGGTTCGCTCGAAGCCATGGCGGAAATTCTCAAACAGAACAAAGTGCCGATCAGGCTGGCGGACGTTGGAGACATTTCAAAACGGGATGTGGCGGAAGCATCAGCCGTCAAAGAACATGAGCCGCTGTACGGCGCAATATTGGCGTTTAACGTCAGAATCCTTCCAGATGCAGAAGAAGAAGCCGCCGTTCGAGGAGTCACCGTTTTCCGAGACAGAATAATCTATCACGTGATAGAAGAATACTTGGATTGGTACAAAGGAAAGCGGGAAGCAGGGCTTGAACAGGACTTCGAAGCAATCGTGAAACCTGCTAAACTTAGAATTATGGAAGGTTACATATTTCGAAGGGCTAAACCCGCCATATTCGGAATCGAAGTGCTCGCAGGAAGCATTAAACCAAAATACTCGCTCATAAGAGCCGAAGACGGTCAAGAGATAGGGGAAATCCAGCAAATTCAAGACAAAGGCGAGGCAATATCCTGCGCTGGAAAGGGAATGCAGGTGGCAATTTCCGTGGACAAACCCATGGTGGGAAGACACGTCTTCGAAAAAGACGTGCTCTACGTTAAAGTGCCAGAATCGCACGCCAAAATTCTGCAGACAAAACTTGCGGAAAGATTGACACCTGAAGAGCAGGAGGCACTCGGCGAGTATGTCAATATCATGAGGAAAAAAGTGCCCTTCTGGGGAGCATAACGAAGAAAGAGCAGCGCAAACGCTCAACTTCAACGAACACCAAGAAGACGAAATCTCCCACTTATGCACAAATCCGAAAGCGCACACTCATGGATTGCGCCTTCTTCCAGCACGACAAGTTTGCACTACTTCTTCGCTTCGAAATACTTGGCTGACGAAGCCACCAAATCCAGTATCGGTTCCACAGCTTCTCGACAGGTAGGTCTCATTCCACAGTCCGGGTGCACCAACGCAACCAACTCGTCTCCCAATGTCTCCTTGACGATCTCAAGCCTTCGAATCACTTGCTCAAAACTCTCCACTTCTTCCTTCTTCCTTACCTGCACTGAAACACAGCCCAATCCCAACTTCTTTCCGTTCGACACGAGAGACGACTTCGAAACCACATTCAAGTTTGCTCTTACGTTTGGAGCACTGAAAGCCAAGCTTAGAACAGACGCCTCCAAGCCCATGAGATCACGGTACAAGGAATTCGTCAGCGGACCGCAAACGTGAACAACGAGTCTGTCCTCGTCTCGAATTGAACTGGGAAGATCCGACAGCGTTTGGTTCACGATCTTGACAGCTTGTGAAGCTTCCATCACCCTTATCGAAAGACTTGGCTCGTCAATCTGAACGTAACACCCAGTTTTCGCGACTTCATCTACCAGCGGTTTGAGCGCTTGCAGCAAAATCTGAATAAAGCCGCGTGTCTCTTAAGCCGTTGTAGTGCTCCACGCCGTTGCAGGCGCACGCAAAACCCAGAGTGATTGGTCCAGTTATCGAAACCTTGACTCTGACGTCTTCTCTTCCTTTCCGTCTCAAGTAGTTTCTCACAAAACGAAGATCCTGAAGCTTAACGTGGTTTTCAGGATTACTCGGTGGAAGAATCGCGGATTTGACGTAAGGTCCAGTCGGTTTCATTCCCAGCCCTGGCAAAGAGCTGAAGTAACTTATCATGTCTGTTCTTTGTTCGCCGTCCGAAACTACGTCCATGCCATGTTCTAGTTGAAGATCAACGGTCCATTCAATCGCCTGTTCCAATGGGAGGTCCCAGGGTGGAAAGCTGCCGACGACGGTTTTCAACAATTCTGTTGAGCGCTCCTACGTTTTTTCCGAAATGACCATAACAACTGCTTTAGCCGCCGCTGACGGGTGGAAGAATCGCAAGAACATCACCGTCTGAAAGAGAAGAATCCATCGCCTTGGCTCCAGATACGCTGCGCCCGTTCACGAGAAATTGCAGAAAGCCCTTCACCTCTCCGCTTTCTTGATCGTACACATATTCATCGAAGGCTTTACCGTACTTCTTCCTCAAGCGTTCCAGAACACTATTTACGGTCACCTTTTCGCCCTTTGGCAACACAAGCGTTTCTTCTTTCTTCCCTACGATCTCCCGCAGCACCGTGAAGTATCGAACGGAGACACGCAAGATCCGATCACCAGCAATCAACACCGTAAGCCAAGATTTAAGCTGTTACACTCTAAACTCCGAAGCCAACGTGGGCACCTGATCGGACGGCTCGATCAACAAAAGAGAACACTGCCCATTTGGGGATCGAAAGAAGCAAAGGTAAGATTTATATTATCGAGCATTTCTGCTTATTTGCGATTAGTAAATTCTAGGATTAAATGGAGGGTATGTATGGCTTACTTAACGACGACAGCCTCGGGACAACCAGTCCTGATCCTGAAAGAAGGAACAACTAGAAACAGAGGTAAAGAAGCTCAGAGAAACAACATCACGGCTGCGAAAGTCATCGCGGAAGTCCTTAAATCAACGTTGGGACCACGCGGAATGGACAAGATGCTCGTCGACAGCCTCGGAGACATAACCATAACAAACGACGGTGCGACGATACTGAAGGAGATAGAGGTCGAACACCCCGCAGCAAAAATGATGGTGGAGATTGCAAAGACCCAAGACGACATGGTGGGAGACGGAACAACAACCGCTGTTGTTTTGGCGGGTGAACTTCTCAAGAGGGCAGAAGAACTGCTGGACCAGAACATCCATCCCACGATATTGGTCAGCGGCTACCGCAAGGCGGCATTAAAAGCGATTGAAGCTATCAACAAAGTCGCAATGCAAGTTGAATCGGATGATCGGGCAACTCTCAAGAAAGTCGCCATGACATCAATGTCAGGCAAAGCAGTCGGGAACGCAAGAGAACACCTGGCTGACATAGCGATTGACGCTGTACTGCAAATCGTAGAGAAGCGCGGAGACAAGAACGTCGCTGACATAGACAACGTGCAAGTCATAAAGAAAACGGGAAAGAGCTTGTTTGAATCGCAATTGGTTAAAGGCTTGGTTATAGACAAAGAAGTGGTTCACCCAGGCATGCCCAAACGGGTAGAAAGAGCGAAGATAGCATTGATTGACACCGCGTTGGAAATTGAAAAGACAGAAATGAGCGCTGAAATCAGAATACGCGATCCAAACCAGATGAAGGCCTTTCTAGACCAAGAAAACAAGATGCTACAGGAAATGGTGGAAAAGATAAAAGCCTCAGGTGCGAATGTCGTTTTCTGCCAAAAAGGTATCGACGACATGGCTCAACACTTCCTTGCAAAAGAAGGAATCCTCGCAGCGAGGCGCGTGAAACAATCAGACATTGAGAAACTTGCAAAAGCCACTGGCGGAAGGATAAGCACAGACCTCAACGATCTAAAGTCTCAGGACTTGGGCATAGCAGGACTAGTAGAAGAGCGTAAGCTTGGCGAAGACAAGATGGTGTTTGTCGAGAAATGCAAAGATCCACGCGCGGTAGCCGTAATCTTACGCGCTGGGCTCGAAAGAATGGTCGACGAAGCGGAACGAGCGATGACTGATGCGTTATCGGTTGTGTCGGACGTCATAGAAAACAACAAGATAGTCGCAGGCGGCGGCGCGATCGAGATCGAAGCAGCTAGGGAACTGCGCAAGTACGCAATGAACGTCGGCGGAAGGGAGCAACTGGCAATAGAAAACTTCGCGGACGCGATGGAAGTAGTGCCTAAGACGCTTGCTGAAAACGGTGGACTTGAAGCAATAGATGTACTCGTGGAACTAAGAGCGGCCCATGAAAAGCCAGAGGGGCAATACAAGGGAATAAACGTCTTCACCGGCAAAGTCGAAAACATGAAAGAAAAAGGCGTCATCGAGCCATTGATAGTGAAGGAGCAAGCAATAAAATCAGCTACAGAATCCGCGGCAATGATTCTGAGAATAGACGACGTCATAGCCTCAACGAAACCGAAGGAAGGACCAGGCGGCGCAGGGAAACCACCAGGCGGCGGAATGTCCGAAGAAGACTAACCTCCCCATAACTTTTTTTTAGTTTCAAATCCATCTTGCAGTCTTTCGTTGCACCTTCTCGTCAGAACACTGTTTCCCATTTTTAGGGTCTATATGAGCTTCTGTGTTTCGTGTCATTGCTAGATTTGAGAATTGACAAACCAGACTTGAACTGTCTGAAAGACAGGTGTGGCAAAATGAAAGCCGATAAAAGCCTGATTCGCACAGACTCTTTGAGGACTCGCGAATGATAACAGCGCTCGCAGGCGGAGTCGGTGCCGCAAAATTTCTCCAAGGACTTGCCAAAATCGTTCCACTCGACAGGATAACAGTGATCGTCAACACGGGAGACGACATTGATTTTCACGGCTTGCACGTTTCTCCCGACTTGGACATCATCATGTACACGCTCGCAGGCGTTGTCGACGAAGGAAAAGGATGGGGAATTAAGAACGACACTTTCAATTGTCTCAAGATGCTTGAGCAGTATGGGCAGGAGACTTGGTTCAATCTAGGCGACAAAGACTTTGCCACCAGTGTAAGAAGGACTTATTTCTTAAGAAAGGGGTTCAGCCTATCTCAAGCCACCGATTTTCTCTGCAAATCTCTCAATCTTGACGCGAAGATTCTGCCCATGACAGATAACGAGTTCCGAACATTCGTTCTTACGCGTAACGGTAGAATACACATTGAGGAATACTTGATCAAAAGACAGGCCAAAGACCAAGTATCAGGAGTCGACTTCGAAGGCGCTGAAAAGGCTGTACCGGCGAAAGGAGTCCTTGAGGCCATAGAACAATCCGAAGGAATCATCGTTTGCCCCAGCAACCCGATTGTGAGCATTGGCACGATCCTTTCAGTGAAAGGTGTCAGAAACGCACTGAAGAAGACGAAAGCCACCATAGTGGGAGTTAGCCCAATAGTAGGTGGTGCCACAATTAAGGGTCCCGCAGATAAGCTAATGCGCGGTTTGGGTTTGGACGTCTCTGCCTATGGTGTAGCCATGCTTTACAAGGATTTTCTTGACGGCTTCGTTATAGACACAGCTGGATGAGAATCTGAAGGAGCGAATTCAAGGCCTAGGGATGAGAGTTTCTGTGACCGACACCATTATGAAAGGTCTTGATGACAAAGTTCGGTTAGCCAAAACAGTCCTAGAAATGATTGGAAAACAATAGAGAAAGAAGCGAACTGAGATCGACCAGTCTAACTCTGTCTGAACATATCCTTCTCTTTTGGCCTTGCAAGTTCCGTCGCTTTTGCTGTTTCTGACTTTGGATAACTGTACCCTCTGATGATGGCCACAGGAATTCCTTCGTTCGCCTGCCCTATGACAAGCTCCGCGGCAGATGCCAGTTCATCTGCGATGGCAGTCTGCTTTATTCTCAAGACATAACCAAACAGGTCCTTTTCTCCCCTTCTGTCCCTGATCGGCTTCAGACCTGACACGCCAACGGCAACGTTCACTTCACCCATCCTGAATGGGCGTCCATGCGTATCGGAGACAATGACTGCAACGTCACGTCCTGTAAGCTTCTTTATGCCCTGTCTGATCCTTCTAGCCGACAAGTCAGGGTCTCTGGGCAATGGCGCGACGTTTCTCGCTCCTTCAATGTTGGACTGGTCAACGCCAGAGTTAGCACTGACAAAGCCTTGTCTACTCTCTGTGATCAACACACCCTTTCTCATGCGCACGATGTCTTTCGATTCCTTAAGAATCACTTCGACAAGTGCCGGATCTTTTCCCGTCTTTTCAGCCACTTCTCTCGCCATTTTGCGTGGAGTTACCGTGTCAAGGTTTATGACGTTGCCTTCAGCTTTCGAAACAGCCACGTGAGTGACAACAAGAACGTCTCCGCTTTGGATTGAATTATGCTGTTTTTCTACCGCACTGCAGATGAGTTGAGCAAGGTTGTCTCCCTTTTTTATAAGCGGCAAACCTTCAACGGCGATCACTTCAACAGGATTCATGAAAAAATCCCTTTAGGACTATGATGTTCTGAACGCGTAGTTGTGCATCATAGCCAAGATTTAAAGCTTGTCAATAACGCAATTGGGCCGGCTCCTTACATAGCCAAGTCGCCTCATGCAAAATCGTAACAGTAAATGAATCTAAATATAGGCGCGTTTGGCGATAAGATACCGAGTCTGAAGCGGAAAATCGAAGGCGATAATGTAGATGGTTGTTAAGGCTGTGATCTTCGATCTTCATGGTACAATAGTGGAGTACAAGGTGAATTCAAAAGCGGCACGCGCTGAAGTGACAGAGTACCTGATCAGTCAAGGAATTCTGCCATCCTTTTTTTCGCCCAGCGAAAGTTATTTTGAAGCACTTAACAAGCTTGAGGAATACTTGCGAGATAGGCCAATAGAGGGCAAGACCTATCATCAACTAAGAGACGCCGTCTTCAACATTCTGGACAGGTACGAGTTGGAGAACATAGCGTCTACGCGCTTGACCCCAGGAATGCTTGACACTCTTAAAACTTTGAAAAAGAGAGGGCTCAAACTCGGGCTGCTCACCGTTAATGGGCAAAAAGCCACAGATCGCCTACTTTCCAAGTTCAGGCTGAACGGATACTTTCAAGCCGTGATCACGCGGGAATCAGCTCCTCGACTCAAACCTCACCCGTTACACCTGGAAATCCTGTTGAGACTACTGGAAGTCTCACCGCAAGAAGCGGTAGTCGTAGGGGACAGCATCTTCAGACATAAAGGTAGCCCATGCACTGAAAGCCTTGGCTGTGAGCGTCCTAGGAGGCATCGCGCAAAAGGAGGAATTAATTCGCGCTGGAGCCGACTACTTAAGCAATTCACCCGCAGACTTGGTCGCTCTGATCGAGAAACTGAGTTGACGGCAAAACCACAAGCACTTATTCACTGAACGGATGGATGATTTGGTAAAAGGCGGTTCGAAATCAACGTTGAACCTTGCATCGCTTCTCGAGAGAGCTCTTTTCGAAGGCGGACCACACAGAATTGACGGAACAAAAATATACTGCAAGCGCAAGTAGTCTAGTCCAGTGCTCCGGTAGTATAGTCCGGTCAAGTATAGCGGCCTCTCGACGGTCTCAAACATGGGAGAAAGCCGCGGACCCGGGTCCGAATCCCGGCCGGAGCACCAAAAACACGCGGCTTGTCTGCTCAAATGGCTATTCCGAAGGCTTCCGCGAACTTCTCGACTTTAATGAACTCTAGAACAAACGCCCTGCCCTTGTCGGTCAATTTGAAAACGTTCTCTCCGTCCACTTTCTCTTCCTCGACCAGATTCAACTCGATGAGCTGGCCAAGATGCTTCATCAAACGATCATAAGACAGGTTGGCACCATAAAGAATGCGCGTGGCCCGGATCTCCCACCGTGTTTCAAAATGGAATTGAGGATGTCAGCGTAGATGCGAGCCTTTGACCGGTATTCCTTGTGCTCCCTACTCATGCGTCCTGCTCACCTTGGCCAGCATCACTGACAGACAGAGAAAACCAGCTAGTTGGGTCACCTCTCCCACGAACAGCAGCAATTCTTCAAGAGGCAGAAACAGGAAGAAGACGTGGCTCAACAGTATGAGTCCAAAACCCAGAAGCACAAGCGCTGATTCGCTGCTCTTTCTGAGATGCCAGTTCATAAAAGTGCTCACGACGACAAACGCCAGCATCGTCACAGCCACGAGTTCAAGCCATGGAATGAAAAACAACCTGTAAATTGGAAAGACCGCAGCAGCAGCCGCAACGACAGTTCCCGTTACCGCAGCTTTCTCGCCAGTAGAGTCTGGACTGGAAAACGTAAGTCGCAACAAAAAGACTGTAAGCCACCAACTGCGTTATGCTGTAAATTAATGCAACGAGGTTGATGAGACTGACCAATTGTGCACGGGCTTGGTGCCCAATCATAACGTTAATGTACGTGGCAGTGAAAACTCGCAGAAAAGTGCCGACCCCGAGAATTATGAAACCCCAGTACAATAGAAAAAGTCCTCTCGCCGACGTTGCCCTATAAGCCTTCAACGCATAGTACCCGATGATGAAACTTATGAAACTGCTCGCGAATTCCATGATGACAGTTATCAGATTCAGCAATGGAACGGCCAAGTTTAGCATTCACCTAGCAAAGAGAACTGTGTCAGTCGCTTCTTTAGGTTGTGTACGAATCATCTATCTTAATCTTCCTCTTGAACAGCTGGGAAAACTTTAATTCTGAGGCACTTTTCTGTCATAAAGAACGAGGAAAAAAATTGGCAGGACTCTCTCAACTCAGACTCGCAATGGGAACAAGCATATTTCTTGTTGCCCTCATTTTCGCAAGTTTTCTAGCAATCATCCTGTTCATCGTCCAAGCGTTCGTTGTGGACATCGGACTGGCCTACTGGGCGATCCTAATCGTAGGTCTTCCATTAGTTTTCATTCTATTCCAGTACCTGATCGGACCCGCGATCGTCAGAATGTCGACGCACCTCCAATACTTGGAGCCCGGCCAAAACCCGTGGCTCGAATCAACAGTCAAAGAACTGGCAGACAAAAGTGGACTAGTCATGCCCAGACTGGCCATAGTTCGCGATGAGACACCAAACGCCTTCGTATTCGGAAGAACAGCCAAGAGCGCTACTCTGGCAGTCCATGAGGGCCTGTTGAAAAATCTGAACGAAAACGAAGTCAAAGGCGTCATCGGACACGAATTAGGACACTTAAAACACAAAGACTACGTCGTCATGACGGTGATATCAGCACTGCCGTTGGTTGCCTATCTCATCGCAAGGGGAACAACAACGGCGGCATGGATGTCAGGAGGCTCAAGGAAGAAAGGAGAAGGCGACGTTGGAGCCGCGCTGCTCGCAATAGGAATCCTTTCCTACGTCGTCTACATAATCTCACTTCTCTGCGTGCTGAGACTAAGCCGATTGCGGGAACACTTTGCCGACGCCTACTCAGCCTACGTCACAAATTCGCCCGACAGCCTTGAGAGCGCATTAGCAAAGATCACCTACGGACTCTCGCTCTCACCGAAGGCACCGTCAGGCGTCAGAGCCTTCTACATAGGAGACCCTTCCATGGCAAAGCAAGAGATCTCCGAGATAATGAGCAAAAAAGACGAATACGACCTAGATCACGACGGCGTGCTCGACGATAGAGAACTCGAACTCGCAATGGAAAAAGAAGCCCAATCCACGTGGAAAACGATAAACAGCTGGTTCTCAACACATCCGCCCACGTTCCGCAGGATACTGCTTCTCAAAGAGATAGAACAAGAAATGCAGACTGGAAAGTACACCAGCAACCGCGTCTACGCCCACGTCTAGACGACAACAGCGCTATTTTATATGCGCAGGCAGACAAATACTACAGAAAATTCAGACAGCAGATTGAATCAGACTTTGCGTTGGGAAAATAAGGGGTGAAAAAGTGAAAGTCAAGCTTCTTCGTCACACAGCAGACGCAGAATTACTGTGCGGCACTGCGGCGCTGACAACGATAAAGAGCGGGAGACCCTCACAAATTCTGGAAAAAATAGACCGCGAAACAGCCAAAGAAAAAATCAAGAAAGTAACTGGTTATGGGCACGCATCAATCATAGAACACGCGTCATTCACATTCAGCATTGAAGATGTTTCAAGAGCAATGACACATCAACTTGTCAGACACCGCATCGCCTCATACACCCAGCAAAGCCAACGCTATGTAACCTACGACACGTTGGCAAAGTACGTCACTCCTCCATGCATAGCCAAGAATGAGGACGCCAAGAAAGCCTTTGATGAAACGCTGGAAAGGATTTCCGAGACCTATCAGAAACTGCTGAAAGCGGGAATTCCGAAGGAGGACGCCCGGTTCATTCTTCCAAACGCCGCAAAAACCAATATAATAGTTACGATGAACGCTAGGGAACTCAGACACTTCTTCAATTTAAGATGTTGCGCACGCGCCCAATGGGAGATTCGGGAAGTCGCCGTCGAAATGCTTAAGCAATCGAAGAAAGCGGCCCCTGCATTGTTTGAAGACTGTGGTCCGACATGCGTTGAACTGGGTTTCTGTCCTGAAGGAAAAATGAAACCGACAGAATGCAACGTAATTGAAGTAAGAGAAAAGTTCCGAGCCCTGTAGACCCTTAATTTTCTTCATTGCATTGGCGCGATACATATGACGAAGTACAAGTTTCTGCCGGTGACCACAGAATATTGGAAACCTGGACAAAACTACCTACGAATAATAGTCAGAAGCATAGACGGGAAAGTCGCCGACAACGACCTCATCGTCGTTTCAGACAAAGCAATTTCAACCGCGCTGAACAGCATAGTGGATGAAAGCCGAGTCAAACCAACCTTGAGTGCAAGATTCATAGCCGCGTTCTGGATGCGCACGGCCTGGGGTTATTTCTTAGGCCCCGTTTGCCATCTTCGAACAAGTCTGCTGAAAAGGCTGAGAGAATACCCTCGTGAGAAAGGAAGCCAACACAAACAGGTTGCCCTTCGACACGCAGGTTTGCTTCAAGCATTGATGTTCGGGTCGGAAGGCGGCATCGACGGAAGCAACCTGCCATACGCCTACGTGAGTATTCCTCTGAAAAATGCCGGTTGGATAGCCTCAATGATACGCAGACAAGTACAACTTGACCTTGGGAAGAGAGTTTCAGTGATGATAGCAGACACAGACAAAACCTATTCTTTAAACAAATTCCACTTCACGCCACGTCCGAGACCGATCAGGGGCATTCATTCATTTGGAGGATTTCTTTCCTATGCTTCTGGACGTTTCTTCAAACTCGAGAAGAGATCGACACCGTTGGCAGTTTCTGGAAATAGACTGTCTATGGATGAAGCGTTGCACCTTGCCGAAATGGCCAATCGCTCCCGAGGATTTGGAGCCGGAAGAACGGTATGGGAAATGGCCGATAACTTCCAAGTAGGGCTCGCTGACGTAAGTTGGCAAATGCTTGAGAGAGTAAAACATAAACCCATAGTTATTGTAAGAAGAAAGCAGTGAAAACGCCCATGGAAGAAACGACGAAGGTCCTCGACGCTTTTTTCAACCCTTCATCAGTCGCGATCGTTGGAGCCACAAAAAGAACCGAAAAAGCAGGACAAATAATATTCAAGAACTTTCTTGAGAACCAACGAAGGCAGGTTTTCAAGGGACAGATATACCCTGTCAATCCAAACGAAAAATCAATCTTAGGTGTAAAATGTTATCCTGCCTTGACGAAGATCCCGGGGGAAGTTGAGCTAGTAGTCATAGTTGTTCCAGCAAACGTGGTACTCCAGATTATGAAAGACGCGGCTGCCAAAAAGGTGAAGGTCGCTGTAATAATCACCGCTGGATTCGGAGAAGTTGGAAACCACGAGCTTGAAAATCAAGTCAAGACCATAGCCAAAGAAGCGGGAATACGAGTCTTGGGACCAAACTGTCTCGGAGTCTACGATTCCAGAACAGGCGTCGACATGCTGTTTTTGCCCGAGACGAAAGTCCTAACCACAGGAGACGAAGTCGTTGCGACCCCACGCCCAATGCCCGGAAACATATCCATCGTCACGCAGAGCGGGGCTTTCGGAATCGCAGCGCTCGACTACCTCACTGGTCTGCACACAGGAGTGAGCAAGTTTGTCAGTTTTGGCAACAAGATCGACGTGGACGAGGCAGAAATGCTCAGTTACTTGTACCACGACAGGGAAACAAAGGTAATACTGCTCTACGTCGAAGACATAAAATCGGGAAGAAAGTTCCTTGAAGCAGCTGAAGAAATCACCGCCAAAAAACCCGTGGTGGCCCTAAAATCCGGCAGAACAGAGGCAGGTGCACGTGCCGCCGCTTCACATACAGGAGCCATAGCCGGCTCAGACAAGATTTACGACGCCGCCTTCAAGCAAACGGGAATCCTGAGAGCAAATGACATGGACGATTTCTTCCACTCTGGAAAAGCGTTGTCGATGCAGATACCCGCCCGAGGAACAAATGTCGGCATAATCACCGACGCAGGAGGCCCCGGAATAATGGCGGTTGACGAGTGTGGGGTGAAAGGACTAACAGTCAAACGCTTTTCCGAAGAAACAATCGAGAAGTTCGAAAAGTTGAAGATCGAAGGCAGACTTCCGAAGTTTGCAACAAACTCGAACCCGGTGGACATCACTGGTTCAGGAACCTCAGAGATGTTCGAACTCGCAACAGAGATTCTGTTCCAAGACCAAGAGATTCACGGAATAATATTTCTTGGCTTACACCAGATGCCGTCCTTGCAAGAGGACTTCGTCGACAGGGTCGTGAAAGTAGCCAACAAATACGAGAAACCAATAGTTGCGTGCGACATCGGCGAGACAGAAATGGCGCTGAGCATTCGCCTCAGGTTCGACAGATTCGGCGTCCCAGCTTTTTCATCACCCGAGGACACCGCAAGAGCAATGAGTGCGCTGGCGAGATACGGCGTTTACCTTGAGAAGAAAGGAAAGCTTGACGAGTACATCAGAGAATTCATGGAGAAAAAGCGGGGAAAACCTGCCAAGACATAAACATGAATTAACGTGCACCCGTTTCGACCTTGCTTCACCCGTACGGAGGGGTTAGGCACCAAAAATGGAAGCCGAAGGGAAATAACCGTTCACTTCTGCTCTTTCAACCAAGCCGCAACTTTCTTGAAGAGTGCATTTGAATTCATGTCGACGATTGGAACGATCATCTTCTCCCGTGTTTCAATTATCGATAGATACTTGGGCATGAAGGAATAACCGAGAAAAGTCCAGTAAACCCGCCCCTTCTCCAAAAGCATTTTGGCAGTCGTTTCAGTCGACGCCGGAAGTGGGAAGTACAGAAAGACCACCCCTTCAGCCCAGTACAACCCAGCAGCCTTGCCGCCGGCGATTATCGAAGCAAACCTCGCAATGTCGTCGGGTGTTGCGAAGTAATTACGGTCCATTATGACAACTTCTTTGAAGGGTTCATATCTCACGAGAATCTCGTCTCCGCTCACGGTGCTCAGCCTCTTTTTCCCTCTGTCTAACTAGTTCAAGCTCCCTTTTAATTTTGCCATGATCCCAGAAAAAGTTATACAGCAGACGCTCTTTAAGGCTTAGACCAAGCATGCTCAAAGGGGTAACCTTCAATTTGTCAGAAATTCATGTAGCGCTGGTTGGAGTGGGCAACTCAGCGTCTGCCCTCGTCCAAGGAGTACAATACTACAAGAATGCGAAAGAGGGCGCGGACGTGCCGGGGTTGATGCACGTCAAATTTGGCGCCTATCACATAAGTGATGTGAAGTTTGTAGCGGCTTTTGAAGTCAACAAAGACAAGATAGGAAAAGACCTGTCCGAAGCCATTTTCACAGCACCGAACTGTTGTGCCAAGTTCGCCAAGGTGCCCAACTTGGGGGTTAAGGTCACCGGCGGGCCGATTCTTGACGGCGTAGCGAGCCACATGAAACAAATCTTTAACGTTTATGAAAATGAGGTCAAGCCCGAACACGTTGTGGACGTATTGAAGAACAGCAAAGCGGACATACTCCTAAATTACTTACCCGTTGGAAGCCACAATGCTGCGAGGTTCTACGCGCAAGCTGCTTTGGATGCTGGATGCGCTTTCATAAATTGTATGCCAGAATTCATTGCGTCAGACGCAACGTGGAGCAAAAAGTTCGAGGACAAGAAACTTCCAATCGCGGGAGACGACATCAAGAGCCAACTTGGCGCAACCATTCTTCATCGAAACATCGCAAGACTCTGTGTGGATAGAGGTGTCATAATCGACGAGACATACCAGCTGAACCTCGGAGGAGACACAGACTTTTTGAACATGACCGTTGAGGAACGGTTGAAGACCAAGAGGATCAGCAAGACGGAGGCGGTAACAAGCATGGTGCCTTACGAGTTGCCCACGCGCATCGGACCATCAGACTACGTGCCATTCTTGGGCAACAAGAAAATCTGCTATCTTTGGCTCAAGGCAAGAAAATTCGGAGACAGACCCTTGACGATATCCGTCAAACTTGAAGTAGAAGATTCTCCAAACAGTGCGGGCGTCGTCATCGACCTAATCAGAGCCGTGAAGATAGCCTTAGACCGCAAGATCGGCGGAGCATTGCTAAGCATATCATCATACGCTTTCAAACACCCACCGATTCAAGTGCCCGACTCATCGGCCAAACAAGCAGTTGAAGACTACATCCAAGGAAAAAGAGAACGTTGACCATCACATATGCATGAACTCCATTTTGAATTCAAGTGTTCCGTTCTCAGGGAAAATAACAGTTAATCTTAAAGGCTGAGATGTGAAGAATAACTGCACTAATCTAAAGGTGAACAAACATGGTCAAAGTAGAAGGATACGAAGTACCCGAAGGACTATACTACACTAAAGAATTCGAATGGGTGAAAATTGAAGGGGACAAAGTTCGCGTAGGCATAACAGACTACGCCCAAAAACAGCTGAGAGAAATAGTGTATGCGGAACTACCAAGCACTGGATCACAAACAAAACAAAATGAGCCTTATGGCACAGTCGAATCGGTCAAAGCAGTCTCAGACCTGGTGGCACCGATAAGTGGAACAATAGAAGAAGTGAACGCCGAAGTACAGTCAAAGCCTGAACTGCTCAACGAGGATCCATATGCAAAAGGTTGGCTTCTCGTGGTGAAACCCTCAAACCTCAATGCAGAGCTAGCCAACATAATGGATTTCAACAAGGCAGTTGAATGGCACAAAACACAGAAGAAATGAAGGCAACTGAATGGGCAGACGCATAGTAATCATCGGAGCACACGCGGCAGGTGTTGACGCTGCATCGGCCGCCAGAAAAACCGACCGTCAAGCAGAAATCACCATAATAACCAAAGAGAAGAATCCTGGATACTCACGTTGCGGCTTGCCCTTTGTCATAGGGGGTCAGATTCCAAGCTTCAAAGACCTGATAGTCTTCCCGCCCAGCTATTTCCAAATGATGAAGATCAACCTCAAAACTGAAACGGAAGTCACAGCTCTGGACACCGCAAAGAAAACCGTTGAAGCGGTTGGCAAAGATGGGCAGAAAGAGATTACACCTTACGATGCCCTCATAATTGCAACGGGCGCCAGTTCCTTTACGCCTCCAATCAAGGGAAAAGAAAAGCAAGGAGTGTACTCTCTTCGAACTCTTGAAGACGGAGACAGAATCGATCAAGAAGTACGAAAAGGTGCAAAAACAGCAGTCGTGATGGGCGCAGGGCTGATAGGCCTTGAAACCGCGATAGCACTCCACGAAAGAGGATTAAAAGTAACGGTAGTAGAAATGCTGCCCCAAGTACTGCCCCTACCGCTGGATCCAGAAATGGCCAAAATACTGCAAGACATGCTTGAGCAGAAGGGAATAAGAATACTCACCGGAAAATGCGTCGACGAATTCCTTGGAACCGACAAGGTAACAGGCATAATGGCCGGCGGAGAAAAAATAGAAGCAGATCTGTTCGTGAGCGCCTTCGGAGTCAGATCAAACACTCAACTTGCAGTGAGCGCAGGCATAGCTCTAGGTGAAACCAAAGCTATCAAAACTAACGCGCGAATGGAGACAAGCGTCAAAGACGTCTACGCGATAGGCGACTGCGCCGAGACGTTTAACATAGTGACGCAGAAACCCACACTGCCACAACTGGGCACGGTGGCGGTGAGAACTGGAAAAGTCGCTGGAATCAACGCCGCAGGAGGATACTCAGTCTTCACGGGTGCACTGGGATCGGCGATCTCGAGACTTTTTGAAACTGACTGCGGTTGGACAGGACTGACGGAAACGGCTGCAAAGAAAAACAGCATCGAAACAGTAACAGGTACAATTTCCTCAAAAACCAAAGCTGACTACTACCCAGGAGCCATGCCAATAAAGGTCAAGTTGGTGGCCGAAAAGGAATCACAGCGCATCATCGGCGCTCAAATAATCGGCGGAGAAGAGGTCACCCAACGCATCAATGCGATATCACTCGCTATACAAAGAGGAATGACTGCAAGAGACTTGTCAAAAGCAGACACGGCTTATGCACCGCCCGTTTGCGAAACATGGGAACCGTTCGTGCTAGCAGCGGAAATGGTACTGATGAAGTTCCGCTGAACTCAACCTCCTCTTTCTTTTGTACGCTTGCGGAAAATTAAATAACCTCCCTTCTTAGAATATTTCCGAACAAATAACGGTGAACATAAATGACAATTAAGGTCGCAATAAACGGTTTTGGTAGAATCGGACGTCTTCTGTATAGAGCCGCAATCGAACAGAAAGCTAAGGTTGATTTCGTCGCAGTCAACGACATAACTGACGCAAAAACACTAGCACATCTTCTCAAATACGATTCAGTCCATGGAAGATTCAACGCAGACGTACAGGTAAAGGGAAACGATCTCGTCGTAAACGGCAGAGAACTAAAAGTCTTAGCACAAAGAGACCCAGCACAACTGCCCTGGAAAGACCTCGGCGTTTACCTGGCCGTGGAATCAACAGGATTGTTCACGGACAGGGAAGGAGCATCAAAACACCTGACGGCAGGAGCAAAGAAGGTTCTGATCTCGGCACCAGCAACGAACCCTGACATAACCATGGTCATAGGAGTTAACGACCAGACTTACGATCATAAGAAACACACCATCATTTCTAACGCTTCATGCACGACAAACTGTGTTGGTCCAGTCACCAAAGTTCTGCATGAGAACTTTGGAGTAGAAAGAGCCTTCATGACTACAGCCCACGCTTACACCAACGACCAGAGACTGCAAGACCTCGTTCACAAAGACTTGAGACGCGCAAGGGCTGCCGCAATAAACATAATTCCAACCACTACCGGTGCCGCACGCTCAATCGGCGAAATCATGCCCGAACTGAAAGGAAAGATAGACGGAATGTCCCTAAGAGTCCCTGTTCCAGACGTCTCAATAGTAGACCTAGTAGCCTCGTTAAAGAAGGAAGCCACCAAGGAAACAGTCAACGCCGCTTTCAAGAAAGCCGCCACGGGACCGTTGAAGGGAATATTGGAGTACACTGAAGACCCGATTGTCTCAAGTGATGTCCTTCACAGCACGTACTCAGCAGTCTTCGACGCGCAATCTACGATGGTCATCGAAAAGAACTTCGTCAAAGTCCTAGCATGGTACGACAACGAATGGGGCTTCTCATGCCGCATGGTCGAACAAATGGAAATGATCGGACAGAAAGAAGGACTCTAACAAAATCAAAAACTCTATCCAAAATCTAAAATACCCTCCCTCATTTTTCCTCTTTACGAGGAGGACACCCAAATGGCAAAATTCCTCACTTTAGATGATATCAAAGTCAAAGACAAAGTTGTTCTCGTCAGAGTCGACTTCAACTCCCCCATAGACCCAAAGACCCAAAAAATACTTGAAGACACAAGAATTCGCGCGCACGCTGAAACCACGATTAAAGAACTCGCGGAAAAAGGCGCGAAAACGGTGATTCTCGCTCATCAAGGACGCAAAGGCGACCCTGACTTCATTCCGTTGAAACAGCACGCTGAAATATTGGGCAAAATACTGAAAAAACCAGTGAAATACGTTGACGACCTTTACGGAGAAAAAGCCAAAGCAGCGATAAAAACTCTCAGAAGCGGCGAAATCCTTGTTCTAGAAAACGTAAGAAACTTTCCACTCGAAACCAAAGATGGAACACCTGAAGACCAAGCGAAAACGGACCTTGTCAAGAATCTTGCGCCCCTCGCGGACTTTTTCGTCAATGACGCTTTTGCAGCTGCCCACAGAGCCCACGTATCCATGGTAGGTTTCACGCCCGTGTTACCAAGTGTAGCAGGACGTATAATGGAAAGAGAACTCAAATCGCTGAACAAAGTGCTCGAAAACCCAAAGAAACCATGCGTCTTCATCTTTGGAGGAGCCAAGGCAGACGACTCTCTTGAAATTTCCAAGTACGTGCTAGACAAAGGAATCGCGACTCAAGTTCTCACCGGCGGAGTGATAGGACAGGTTTTCACCGTTGCAAAAGGCTATGACCTAGGCAAAGCAAACATGGAATTCCTAGAAAAGAATGACTCTATGAAACTCGTACCAGGCATAAAGGAACTCATGCAAAAGTACAAGGACAGCATCAAAACCCCCGAAGATTTCGCCGTTGAAGAAGATGGAAAAAGAAAAGAAATCACAGCAAAAGAGTTGCCCACGAAATATCCGATGTTTGACATCGGAGCAAGAACAGTGAAGAGTTACGGGGAAATCATAAGCAAGGCAAAGTCCATAGTTATGAGTGGACCCATGGGAAAATATGAAGACAGCAAGTTCGCTTATGGAACAAGAGGCGTGTTAGAGAACGTCGCAAACTCCAAAGCATTTTCACTTGCTGGAGGCGGACACACGATAGCCGCTATAGAGCTTTTCAAATTGACTGACAAAATCTCTTACATAAGCACAGCCGGCGGAGCACTCATAGAGTTCCTCATGGGCAAAAAGTTACCAGGAGTCACCGCTCTAGAAAAAGCAGCATCAAAAAAACCCTAGCCTCTAATTTTTCCTTCATCGTTTGTGAGCAGGTTTTCTCCAGATTGCCCAATCAACTGGAAAATCCATTGCATGTTATCTTCGATGACTAGTATCATCTGGTCGAAATAGCAAGTCAAAAATAAAGAGCCCACAGATAATAAAGACACAGAGGACAAACATTGACCGATGTAATGTTGATTTTCGAGGTTCATCAGCCTCACCGGATCAAAAAAGACTTCTTCTGGGAGAACAGAATCTTCCGGCACGTGAAAAAAGAAGAGTTCTTTGAGTATTACTTTGACAAAGAGGGAAACAAGGAGATCTTCGACAGAGCAAGCAGAAAATGTTATTTCCCATCAAACAACATTCTGCTCGAACTGATTGACAGGTACAAGAACGATAAGAAAAAGGTCAAAGTGTCATTCAGCGTATCGGGCGTTTTTCTTGAACAATGTGAAATGTTTAACACTGACCTGTTGGAAACCTTCAAACAGCTCGCAGAAACTGGTTGTGTCGAGTTTCTGAGCCAAACCTACTTTCATTCACTTGCCAGTCTGTACCCTGAAAGAGACGAATTCATTGAACAAGTGAAGATGCATCAACAGGTAATGAAAGACTTGCTTGACTATACTCCAACAGTGTTCGAGAATACTGAATTGCTTTACAATAACGCGGTGGCACGCACCGTGGAAAAGTTAGGATACAAGGGAATTTTCACAGAAGGCGTCGAAAGAATACTACAAGGAAAATCACCAAACTACCTGTACTCGCCCAAAGATTCCAAAAAGATCAAAGTGCTCCTCCGCAATTACAAGCTGACCGACGACATAGGGTTCAGATTCTCAGCAAGGTGGTGGAACGAATGGCCACTCACTGCCGACAAGTACGCAAACTGGCTTTCATCCACACCAGGTGAATGCATAACCATCTTTCCCGACTACGAAACCTTCGGAGAACACCATTGGCCTGAAACCGGCATCCACGACTTCCTTCGACACTTACCGAGTGAGATATTGAAATGGTGGAACCTTCACATGTCCACTCCGTCAGAAGTTGCCGACAAATACACTTCCTCTGGTGAACTTGACGTTCCAGAACTTGGCGGAACAGTTTCTTGGGCCGACCTGGAAAGAGACGCGAGCTGTTGGCTCGGAAACGCCATGCAATGGGCGTATTACACAAGCCTTCGACGACTAGAACCGCTTGTGAAGGAAACGGAAGATGAGCAGTTCCTGAAGACGTGGAGATACTTCCAAACCAGTGATCACCTGTACTACATGTTTACTTCCGGAGGAGGACCAGGTGAAGTTCATTCTTATTTCAGCCCGTTCGGAACACCAGCAGACGCTTTCGTCACTGCGCAGGCAGCCATATTGGACTTCGAAAACAGGGTGAGAGTTGCGGCCGTCGTCGCCGATGAACCTTTCCTCTTCTACACGGGAGCAGGTGAGAAATACTACACTGGAACAATGATCTGGGGGCTGAGGGCTTTTGCAAAAGCCATCGCAAAAATCAGTTCGAAGTCACTCGAATTCCACATTAAGCGTGGAGACTTCGAGAAATGGGCCGAAAAATCATTACAAGACACCGCGCTAGCCAAGGAACTCGAGAAAACAGCCCTTACCAAACTGAAAGGAGAAGAGCTAAGAAAAGCGTTAGTGAACCTTCTAAAGAGAAGACTGGATGGTCTGAACACCGAAATTCAATCAGCAACTCGGTATTTCTAGATCGCAGACACGCATTGTTTAATAACAAAAACTCAGAGAGTATGTCCCAGTAGTCAAATTGAAAGTGGGAAAATGCGAGAAGAACTCCCTCTCTCAGAGAAAATCCTCCAAACACTGCACAACCTTTGTGCAACGGCTCCAGACCTTGCTAGAAGAAGCGAAGAACTCTCTCAAGTTATGGGTGTGAACCTTAATGAACTAGAAGGAATTCTCGATAATTTCAAGGCACAAGGGTTCGCGCAGAGTTTCACAGACAACGAAGGAAAAAAGCGCTACTACCTGACAGGAAGCGGAATAATAAAAGTCTGTGCACTTTTCACGTAGGGAAAAGCTGATGCAAGTAATAGTGTTCTCATGGGAATACCCACCGCGAATTGTCGGGGAACTTGCAGATTACGTGAAGAATCTTGCATCTCAGCTCGTGAAGTATCAAACTCAACCGTACGTGGTCACTTATCATGACTACATTTCAGGAGAAAATGACGGGCCCGACGGAGTCAAAGCCTTTTGGGTGACGAACCCGGTTCACACACACATAGGTGTGCTCACATGGGTCTTAACCTTAAATCAAGAAGTTGAGAGAGTCGCGGCAAACATCTACTATGACACAAAGAAGCAAGTAGACCTCATAGACGTGCACGACTGGCATTTCATTCCTGCCGCAACTACGTTGAAAAAAGCTCTAGGAATCCCATTTGTGTATTCGGTGGAAAGTCTAGAGGACCACAGATCTCACTTCGTCAACACGCCGTTCAACATGGCCATAAAAAGTATCGAATGGCTTGGATCGTACGAGGCGCAAGAGCTCATCGTCAAATCAGCATGGATGCGCAACGAGATCACAAGGTTGTACCAGACTCCGCGAGAAAAAGTAAAGGTAATCCTGCCACAGTCGAATGACTGGGTGAAGGAAATCCTCAAAGTCTACCAAAACGTGGCAGAAAAGGGAGCAGACTGATGAACAATGCTTTGAGCGTAATGATGTTCACATGGGAATTTCCGCCAAGAATCATTGGCGGGATCTCTCCGCACGTGTACTACCTCTCAAAGAGCCTCGCTAGAAACGGCGTCAAAGTGTACGTGGTGACTTGCGATTTTCCTGGAGCACCCCAGCACGAGGTCTTGGACGGAGTTGAAATCTTCCGCATAGACTCCTACAAGAATCCATCACCTGATTTTGCCACATGGGTCTACATGATGAACGTGAACATGCAAAAGGAAGCAGCAAGCATCATAAGAGGGTTGGATGGTAACATCGACATTCTTCACGCTCACGACTGGCTCGTTGCCACCACAGGAATTGGCCTGAAACATGTGTTCAGAAAACCGCTCTTCGCCACGATGCACTCAACAGAAATCGGACGCCGAAACGGAATACACTACGATTATGAAAGGATGATTCATGAAACAGAAGCGTGGCTTACGTACGAGGCTTGGAAGGTGATATGCTGCAGCGAATACATGGTTTCACACGTTCGCTGGGCCTTCGGGCTTCCGCCAGACAAACAGATAATGATACCAAACGGCGTTAACTCCGAGGTCTATGCTGGCATTGAAAAGCAGAATTTGACGCAGTTCAGAAGCAGGTTTGCTTTGCCAGATGAGAAAATCGTGCTTTTCGTCGGCAGACTTGTGTATGAAAAAGGAGTTCATGTGCTGGTAAACGCCGCTCAAAAAGTGCTTGACAAGGTGAACGCCAAATTTATCATCGTCGGCAACGGCTACATGAAAGAACAGTTGTCAGCTCTTGTTAAGAGCATGGGAATAGACAGTAAAATCATGTTCACGGGGTTCGTTGACGACGAAACACTCAGGAAACTGCAGACGTGCGCTGATGTTTCGGTCGTGCCATCACTTTTTGAGCCGTTCGGAATAGTTGCACTCGAAGCCATGGCGGCGAAGAGTCCCGTAGTAGTTTCAGACACAGGGGGACTCGGAGAAATAGTCGACCATGACGTCGACGGAGTGAAGGTTTATGCAGGAAACCCGGACTCATTGGCATGGGGAATTATCAGAGTCTTAACAGACGAACCCAAGGCAAATAATCTGAAAAACCGGGCGTACAAGAGAATTCAGGAAAAATACAGTTGGGACAGAATAGCCCTACAGACACAAGACTCTTACAAGAGTGTCTTGAACGAATACTCTAGGAGTTTCTGGGCTCAGAAAAACTGACCGACTGAACATTCACGGGTACGTTAGCTTGATAGCACCATGCTCACATGCGTCAACGCATTTCATGCAGTATATGCATTCTGGATGACTGAACTTTTCCCAAGGAAGATCTAGTATCGGTACACGAGTCGGACACACCAAAACACAAGAGCGACAACCGCCCTTCTCGCATTTGAACGGTTCACGGCGCAAGCCGATGAAGCTGAACGTGTTCATGAAAGCCATTATGGCACCGTGCGGACAAAGGTATCTGCAGAAGCTTCGGGGTACATAGGCAGCGAAAACTAAAACTAAGATCACAATGGCAAATTGCACCCAAAAAAGTGGTGGTAAACCAGAAATCCCATTCAGAATGTCGGAGCCCACATTTGCGGAAATCTGAAAACTCGAGACCAATCGCGGTATGGTCGCAAACAAAGTTTCTGAAGGACTGAGAACCGTGAAAGGTGCTTGTGCAAAAACGCCCAGAGCATTCGCATAAGAGGAACCTGATCCGGTCAGTTTTGACGCTGAAAAGGTCCCACTGATAAACAGGGTCGCTGCAAGCACAAAATACTTGACGTAAACCATGGTGTCGTGAGTTCGCGCCGACACGTCCGTCTGTCTTCTGCGGAAGTATCCAACAAGATCCTGAACAAAACCGAAAGGACACATCCATCCACACAACGCTTTGCCGATCAACACACCCACTATTACGAAAGACGCTAGGGCAAGCCAAGGAAACAGTACATATGTGAGGTTCCACCCGCCAAGCATAAGTTGCATGGCAGTAAAGGCATCGCCCACAGTGTTTGTCTTCAGCCCCCAAGTCCATAAGACTGGAAACAAAACTGCCAAGGCGCCCACGTTGAACACGATGGCACTGAAGAAGACGAATGACAATAGCTGCACTATTCTGCGAGGCGTGTTGTATTTCAATAGTCTTTGCCGAATGTTTTTGTCACTCAATCGCTTCGCCTTCTCCATGCTCTAATGAAGGCCCGAGTTATTTATTTTCCGATGAGTTAAGCCTTTCTGAAAAATCTCAATGATTATGAATTGACAAAGCTATAGCCCGCAATAAAAAACTAACATTCGTAATTCGCTAAGACGCAAATATATGACTCATAAGAGGCTGTTTATGACCCTTTGACCAGAAGCCTCATTTCAGTAACGAAGCTCGCCGTGTTTCGAGGCCTTTCAATTTGGAGTTTGCGTACTGACCCGTAGCTTGTCCAAATGTCTTCCAAGATCTTGCCCTCTATGACATATGCGCCGGATTTGCAGAAGTCCTCAAGACCCTTGGCGAACAACTCCAGCTTTTCGCCTATCTCATCCCGTTTTACCGAGTAGTTCCTTTCCAAGTGCTTGTAGATCAGAAGAGTAGCTTCTTTTCCGAATATCTGCGTGAGGACTCGGTCTATGACCTTTGAGATTTTATCGTCTTTTGCAGCTGCTTGCTTCGTTAGGACTTGCATTGGACTACCAGCACGTATCTTGTCTATTACGACTTAATAAGTCTTGTCGTACGTCTGTTTTACACATCTACAGAAAAACCACGGTCACAAGCCTACAAAGTGAAGTCTCCAAGATTCAACTGTTGAACTCTTTTGGAGACTATTTTGGTTTCAGAGTGTTTCTCTGCGAGCACTAGCTGCCCGTAGACTCCATCATAACCAGGGATGACTTTGGCTTTCCGCTCGCGCACTCTCACGACGACGTCGGCAATCTCGTCGCCTGCAACCTCGCGCAACTGTTCTCGTGGAGCATCGATAACAACGGCATATTCGTTGCCAAACTTTGCCACAAGCGAATTGTAGATACTCCACACCTTCTGAGTGTAGGGAGAGTCCGAACCCAAGACCGTTGCAATTATCTCCGAAAGAGGCAACAAGCGCATGAAACCTATGGCTCCCTCAGGAGTGAAACCTTCGGGTCTGTCAGCCAACTCTTCGACCCGTTGTTCAACGCCTTTCGTAAGTTTCTTGCGACACACTGGGCAGATGTTCGCAAACTTGGTCGCTTCCTTCGATGAAAGAGACACATTGCAATTTCTATGCCCAGTCCAATGATATTTCCCATAAGCCGGGTCTGTTTCTATCGTGAATCTAAACCGTAAAGGATCCTTTAGCTTAATAGCTTCGGTAATCTGCTCATAGCTTGCCTTTTTCAATTCGAAGACGTTGGACTCCCGTCCCATACGCCACGGCCAGAAGCTGTGACTGTCACTGTTGGATACCAATGCGAATTTGTCAAGCTTACTAAGGCGCCAGTTCATCGGGGGGTCGGAAGAGAGCCCTGTCTCTATAGCGTGAATGTGCTTGGTCATATCTTCGTAACATTCTTCAACACTTTCAAAACCGCTGAACGCACCGAAGATGCTGAACCATGGTGTCCAAGCATGAGCTGGAAAAATCATGTTAGCCGATGACGATTCCATGACCTCCTCAACTAGATTCGAAGCTGAAATGTTAAGCGTGGGCCTGCCGTCAATTCCCAAGTTTCCGTGCTTTGAAAGCCCATCGTTGATTTGTGCAGCAGCCTCGAGACTCGGCGAGAGTATGACATGGTGAACTTTCTTAACGTCGTTCTTGTGTTGGAAAATGGTGCAGACTTCAGTGGTTATCATGAAACGCACGGTTGGCGAGCTGTTATCTTTGAGTCTGTAAAGATGCGTATCCACATCTGGAACAAGGTTGTTGCGAAGCTCCTCAAACCATCGTGGGTGCGTGAAATCTCCTGTCCCCACAACGTTAAGACCCTTGATCTGTGCAAAACGTGCTATTTCTGAAACGCACATTCTTTCACTGGTCGCACGACTATAAGGGCCGTGAATGTGCAGATCAGCAATTACTCTCAAATCATTCACCCATCCTACACTAGTCGTGTTTTCGTGAATACACGTTCCACGAGTTTTCCTGCATCTCCTTACAGTAGAATAGCGGTCATGAAAGTTATACGATTTGCGCGCAGAGAATGAAGAACAGCAGAATTCAATGAACCTACTTCCCTGAAAATACGCTCTAAGCCCTCGAATCCTACCAAGCAACTGCAATGCTAAGAAGCACGCGTCACGCCTCTCGGGTACCTCGTGAATCAGAACGTATACCAATTGAACCATGGTGGCATCAGACTTAAATCAAGCCCGCAACTAAGAACAACAAGATTCTTCCAAGAGGTTTAGGATTGGCATCGAAAAAAGAGCCTATCTGGATAGCAAGAGAACTATCGAAATGTAGCGGATGCAGAAAATGCGAAATTGCATGCTCACTCTTCCATGAGAACCGAATTTGGCCCACAGCTTCAAGAATAACAGTCTTCATGCTGGCTCCCGGGTTGGAGTTCCCACACTTCTGTGCGCAATGCGAAGATTATCCATGTGTTGGATCATGCCCGACCAAAGCCCTCTCGATAAGCAAGAAAACAGGCGCCGTACTCGTCGACAACAAAAACTGCGTCGCCTGCGGCAAGTGCATAGTCGCCTGCCCTGGCAGAATCCCCCATATGCATCCTAGGGAGAAACACATCGTCATCTGCGATCTGTGCAATGGTGACCCACAATGCGTGAAAGCCTGCCGCGAAGGAAACTGGAACGTGCTCAAAACCGTCCCGAGAAACGAAGACGGCAACAAACTCTACGCAAGGAAGCCAGAAGAAATAGCCAGAGATCTGGGCGCCAAGATCTATGGAGACCAAGCGGAGGAATACTTGTGATTATGGGATATGCAGGCAAGTTTCTCGACGTTAATCTATCAACCCAAACCATCAGAGAAACAAAGTTCAGCGACGAGATACTCGAAGATTACGTTGGCGGCAGAGGCCTTGCCACAAAAATCCTCTGGGACAGAATTGGCAAAAAATGGGACAGAATAGACCCACTCGGACCCGACAACCTTCTGTTATTTCTAACGGGACCGTTAACGGGATATTATCCGGGAGGGAGAACATGCGTTTCAGGCAAGTCGCCTCAGAGCAATGGAGTCGTAGGCTCCACCCTTTCTGGCGAATTCGGCGTCGAATTGAGATGCGCCGGATACGATGGTATAATCGTGAGCGGAGAATCGGCGAAACCCGTTTACTTGTTCATCAAGGATGCTGACGTTGAACTTCGAGACGCTAGCCACTTCTGGGGTAAAAATGGAAAACAAACAGTAGCAACGTTGACAAAAGAATGCAGAGGGCTTCTGAAAAAAAAGTATCCTCTGTTTGGCGAATGGAAAGAACCTGCAATGCTCTACACGGGGCCTGCTGGAGAGAAAAAAGTCAGAACTGCTGTTGTCATGACAAAATGGTCCCATGCGGCAGGCTACGGGGGCTACGGCGCAGTAATGGGCACAAAAAAACTCAAAGCGGTGGTCGCAAGAGGAACTGGCCCGCTGCCAGAAGCGGCGGATATCCGCAGAGTTAAGAGATTAATCAGGATCATATGCAAGAACGTGTACAAATCGGAAATGTGGCGAAGATGGGGAACCGCAAGTGCAGGTTACGTCGTGGGAGCCAAACTGAGTTCAGAACCCGTTCGCAACTGGCAAGAAGAATGGCATGACGAAAAGAGCTTCGGTGTCGACAAGTTCGAAAACCGGCTCTGGGTCAAACAGTACTGGGGTGATTTCGGCTGTCCAACCACCTGTCTAAAACTCTCAGTCGTCAAGAATGGCAAGTACAAAGGAGCAATCACGGACAACCCGGACTACGAGTTGCAGGCATACTTGGGGCCCAACTTGGGGATATTCACGCCTGAAGAGAACGTTTTTCTATCGTCACTGATCGATGATCTAGGACTCTGCGGCATACAAACAGGAAATGTAATGGCGTTTACTGCCGAACTGTTCCAAAAAGGAATTTTGACCAAAGAGGATCTGGGTGGCTTGGAGCCAAAATGGGGCGATACCGACGCTTTCGCTGAATTGGCAAAGAGAATAGCCACTCGAAAAGGAATAGGGGATGTATTGGCAGAAGGAACTTACCGTGCGGCACTGAAGATCGGAAAGATGAAGAAAAAGGATCTGCTTGCTTACGCGGTGCAAGCTAAAGGCATAGCAATCGGCGCTCACGGTATACGCAGCGGCAAAGATTATCCTGAAACAATCTCATACGCATGCTCGGTGCAATGTGGGGATCACACCTCAACGACAGGACTGCCACTGGACAAGAACAGTGAACTAATCGAGATCTTCAACGATTCAGGAGTCTACTGCGACTTTAACTGCTTCTCGGTTCCGAAGAACGCAAGATTTGACCTCTACTCAGCCGTAACTGGCCTAAGATTGACTCTGAAAGAGTGGGTGAAAACCAAGGCGCGGAAGACTCTTCACCTTCAGAGAACCCTTCTTCTTCTAGGCGGTCCGGACACGAAATGGAACCCCACGATAGACGACGATAACCCTCCAAGGTTCTATGAACCCTTGCCTTCAGGTCCCTACAAAGGAAAAACAGCTGACAAAACCGCGATCGAAGAATACAAAAGCAGGTACTACAAAGCAGTCGATTGGGACGAACACGGCATCCCAACTAGAAAAGCTCTAGAGAAACTTGGTTTGAAAGACGTAGATCTAGTACTGGAGAAAGTTCGAAAGAGCAGCCCAGTGAAGACTGCCCGAATTGAAAAAAGAAGAAAGGAACTGAAACTCAGATTATATGGAGTTCTTTTCCGATTTTCTCGAAAGCGTTTATGGCGAAATCGAGATCCTTCTTGGTTAACGCTGCGTTCATGATTGTCCGTATTCTGGCCTTGTCTCTTGCAACCATCGGGAAAACAATGGGCAATGCAAATATTCCCTCTTCGAAGAGTCGACTGCTCAGTCTCTTGGCTAGACCGCTTTCGCCAACGATGACCGGCGTGATTGGCGTTTCACTGTTTCCTATGTTGAAGCCCAGATCTTTCATAGCCTTCTTGAAACTCCTAGTGTTTTCCCAGAGTGTCCGCACATGCTGAGGCTCGCTTTCTAATACGTCCACTGCAGCTATGCATGCGGCTGCCACGGCTGGCGGATGTGATCCGCTGAGGAGCCACGTTCGTGACTTGTTGTAGGCGAAGTTGAAGAGGTCCTTTGACCCTGATACGTGTCCGCCTACTACGCCGAAGGCCTTTGAAAACGTGCCCATTTCCACTTGGACTTCGTCGCGACCGAGTTTGAAGTGCGAAACTATTCCTCTGCCGCCTTCACCCAGCACTCCTTCACCGTGAGCATCATCGACGTAGACCATTGCGCCATGCTCGGCAGCGATTTTAGCGATCCGATCAAGCGGAGCGATGTCTCCGTCCATCGAGAATACGCCGTCGGTGATTACCAGAATTCGCCTGTAGGGTGGTGAGTGCTTCTCTGCTTCGTCCAAGACGCGTGCCAGATCATTCGCGTCAGAGTGCTTGTAAACGGCCCTTTCGGCGTGCGCGAGCCGAACACCGTCAATTATGCTGCCGTGATTGAGTTCATCGCTGATTATCAAATCCTCTTTGCCAACTAGCTGTGGAATCAATCCAGCATTTGCCGCGAAACCCGTCTGATAAACAAGTGAGGCTTCGGCGTGCTTGAATTTTGCGAGGCGCTTCTCTAACTCGACGTGTAAGTCCATTGTTCCTGCGATAGGTCTTACCGATCCAGATCCTGCGCCGTGCGTTTGGACAGCCTTGAGCGCGGCTTCTTTAAGCTTGGGATGGTTGCTGAGTCCAAGATAGTTGTTGGAGCAGAACATCAGAACTTTCTTTCCGTCAACAGTGCACCAAGGAGTGCTTGGACCTTGTAGAACTCGGATTTTCCAGTCAAGTTCGCTCTTCACCAGTGCTTCATATTCTTCGCGCAGAAATCCTGTTGGGTTTCTCATGTTTGTCCTTCCGTTTTTGCTGTATTTTTTGTTCTCCTTCACTTAACTCTTTCTCGCTGAATTGCTAAAGTTTGCCATCAGCAAACTTTTTTGACAGTTTCTCTATCATGTCTTTGGTCATTCTGCGCAAGTCGTAGACGGGTTTGTGGCCCCAGTCTCGACGAGCGGTGCTGTCATCGATGGACATCGGCCACGAGTCAGCAATCTTCTGCCTGAAGTCGGGTTTGTAAGTACATTTGAACTCCGGAATGTGCTTTTTGATTTCTGCTGCCAATTCAGCCGCAGAAAAGCTCATTGCCGTTAGATTGTAGCTATCGTGACGTTTCACTTGTGAAGGGTCAGCTTCCATGAGGTCTATGGTCGCTTTGACGCAGTCGGGCATGTACATCATAGGCAAAACCGTGTCCTCACGCACGAAACACGTGTATTGCTTCTTTTTTATTGCCTCATAGAATATTCCCACCGCGTAGTCCGTGGTTCCCCCTCCCGGAGGGGTCTCACTGCTTATTATGCCTGGGTAACGCAGTCCTCTAACGTCTAGGCCAAACTTCGCGAAGTAGTAATTGCAGAGAAGTTCTCCTGCAACTTTGGCCACTCCGTAAATTGTTGTGGGGATCAACACCGTCTCTTGGGGCGTATTAACTCGAGGCGCAGTTGGCCCAAAGACGGCGATTGAACTCGGCCAGAAAACTCGCGTCAACCTCTGTTCTCTCGCAGTCTCCAAAATGTTGTAGAGGCTGCCCATGTTCACGTTCCAAGCGAGTTGCGGGTCTTGTTCTCCGGTTGCAGAAAGAATGCCGGCCAAATGGTAGATTGTGTCTACGTCGTATTTCTCAACCGCTTCTTTGACTTTTTCTTTTTGACTGGTATCGATGACTTCGAAGGGGCCTGAATTCATCAGCGCGTCAGTCGGTTTCCTCTTGTGACCTGCCGCAATAACGTTCTCGTTGCCGTATTTCTTTCTCAAAGCAGGGGTGAGTTCTGAACCTATCTGGCCAGTGGCGCCCGTCACGAGAAGCTTTTTCATGTTCCGCCTGACCATCTGACGTTCTCCTTTTGTGAGCAACGGTCTAAGATTTCTAGATATAAGAGTTTTCAGACCAAACAGGCTTTTCCACTATTCTTGAACGGCTTAGTCAACCTCACCATTTACCCAGAATATTCCTGAATGATAAACGGTTTATACCCGCTCTTCTTCATTTGAAGATGACTGAAATGCTTCTAGGTTTCATCGTTAATCCAATAGCAGGAATGGGAGGTAAAGTGGGACTCAAAGGAACAGATGACGTGCTGAACGAAGCAATATCCAAAGGAGCAACGCCCATAGCGCCAGCCAGAGCCATCGAGTTCCTTGAGAAGCTGAAAAAGAATCTGAACGGAGAGTCCATTGAAGTCATCACCTGCCCCGGCATAATGGGTGAAAACGAAGCGAGAACTGCGGGCTTCAAGGTCAAAATCCTTCCTATGAAAATCAGAGAAAGAACCACAGCGAGGGACACGAAAACCGCGGTTGACCGTTTAATAACCTCAGAAGCGGACTTGATAGTGTTCGTCGGCGGAGACGGAACAGCGAAAGACATCTTCGACGCGATGCAAAGGCGTCGCCAAACACCCGTGCTCGGCGTACCTTCCGGGGTGAAAATGTACAGCGGCATCTTTGCAGTCAACCCCACGGACGCAGTGGAAGTGGTCCTAGCCTATGCACAGGGGCGTGCAAAACCAACGGACTTGGAAATAATGGATTCTGACGAGAAAGCAATACGGGACGATGTCTTCGCCGTGAAACTTCACGGCTTCTTGAAAGCGCCGTTTCTTCCGGCGCACATTCAAGGGAGCAAAGAGGTGAGTCCCGACACTGACGACGAAGCTGACAATCAGAAGGCAATCGCTAAATTCATAATGGAGGAATTGCCTCGTCGAGCGACTTTGATTCTCGGTCCTGGAACCACCGTAAAACATGTTGCAGAAATGTTAGGAGTCAAGAAAACGGTTTTAGGAGTTGACGTCTATCAAAACGGACAAGTTGCTCTTGACGTTGACGAAAAGGAGATTCTGAACCTGATCAAGAGTTGGGAAAACACTTGGATTGTTCTTTCGCCGATCGGACACCAGGGTATACTGTTGGGAAGAGGAAACCAGCAGATAAGCCCCAGCATAATTGAGAAAGTCGGAAAAGCCCGAATCATCGTTGCGGCAACGAAAAGCAAACTGCAGAATATTGAAGGCAAAGTCTTGCGGGTTGACACAGGCGATGGTGAGACGGACAAAATGCTCAGAGGCTACGTCAGAGTGGTCACCGATTACAGAGAATGGAGATTGATGCAAATTCTTTAGCGCGTTTGTGTTAGGATCCAAACTTCTTGGTTTTACCGATGAAACTCATCATAATCGACATAAGGTCAATGCCTCTTATTCTGTTCAATCCGCCCATTGCGCACGTTCTTTCACCGAATTCGGTCACATCATCACGGCGGACGTCTAGCCCCATTATCGCCACGGGAACGGGATCACCCTCATGATTTCTCGTCCGCAAGGAGGTGGTGTGATCAGCAGTGACTGCGAGATACGTGGACGTCATGTCGGCGTGATCGATAATGTAGCTGAGCATCTCGTCAACGTGCTCTGTCGCATCTATTTTCAAGTGGGCGTTCCCGTCGTGACTAGCAACATCAGTCGCCTTCACGTGAACCAATACAAAATCGTTTGACTTCAATGCACGTACAGCAGCTTTTGCCTTTGCTTGGTAATCAGTTTCCAGGGTTCCGGTGGCACCCTTAACGTCGATCAATTTCATTCCTGCGACTCTGCAAACTCCTCTTATTAGGGAAACCCCGGCGATGCATGCAGATTTGATGCCGAACTTTTCTTGAAGCAAAGGTATTTGCGGAACAGTGCCAGCGCTTCTGCACAGAATGATGTTAGCTTCTGGGAGTCCGCGTCGGGCCCTCGCCTTGTTGACTGGGTCCTCTGTCAAGACTTCGTGGAACTTGTCCATGAGCGCGTTAACGATAGCCGCTGTCCGTTGAGCCTCCTTGGTTCCGTCCAGAACCTTTATTTCCAAAACTTTCTTCCCAGCGGATTCTGGGTCAGAGTCGCTCACTGCGGTAGACAGTTTGGGCCCATGGATGATGAGGGCTGCTCGATGTTGAACAGCGTTTTTGAACGTGAACTTGACGTCTGGATATTTAACGAGTTTGACCTTCTGAAGTTTCGCCGAAAGTAGCGAAGCATCTTCGTTAGCGATTCTTCCTGCTCGTCTATCTAAGACAACTAGGTCTTTATCGACGGTCGCAAAATTGCACCTGAAAGCAACGTCTCCGGAAAGAACCTCAAGACCCATGCCCAGTGCTTCGAGCGCGCCTCTCCCCCTGTAAACCTTTGACGGGTCGTATCCAAGCATTGCGAGCGTCGCAGTATCGCTTCCTGGTGGGATGCCTGGAGCAATCGGATCGATTATGCCGCAGATGCCGTTTGCAGCTATTCGGTTCATTGCAGGCTTTTTAGCCACTTCCAGAGGCGTCTTCCAACCCAATTCTTTCAAGGGCCTATCCGCCATTCCGTCAGCGATAAGTAAGATTGCTTTGGGACCCATTCTGAGTTCATTCCTCTTTGTTGAAAACTAGTGTTGAATTTGCTGCGTTGAGATTAAAGCGTTTGCGCATGTGGCTCCATGCTCCGGGAGAAAATGTTTAATAGTTTCTTCGTCGATGTGGTTGCAAGTGGTCAAAATGGGCGATTGCGTTCCACATCGCTGAATTCTGTGAAAACGCAGCCCATTCTATGAAAAAATCCACGGAAAAACTATATTCTACCTCTAGAAAACAAAGGGAGAGATCTTAATGGCAAGAACAACAAGAACGGATGAAAAAGTGATCTCGAGAGAAAAATGGAGCAAACATTTCGGCAAATGGTTTAGAAAAGTTTTGATTGAAGGAAAAATCTTCGATTACAGGTATCCGATTAAAGGACTGGGAGTCTGGCTTCCTTACGGGTTCAAAATACGTGAAAGCGTTTTCAGGGTGATTCGAAATCAGCTGGACTCGACAGGACACGGTGAAGCCTTGTTTCCACTTCTAATCCCAGAAGCATCCTTGCAGAAAGAAGCTGAACACGTTGAAGGATTTGAAGCTCAGGTCTTCTGGGTGACCCAAGGCGGACAAGCGCAGCTAAAATCGCGACTGGCCCTAAGGCCGACGAGTGAAACCATCATAGGTCCTATGCAGCATTTGTGGATACGCTCATACACCGATCTGCCGTTGAAGCTCTACCAAATAGTGACTGTTTTCAGGTACGAGACAAAAGCAACCAGACCGATTCTGAGGATGCGAGAGTTCGATTTCAAAGAGGCGCATACTGCACATGCTACAGAAGACGAGGCTGAAGCAGAAGTTAGAGAAGAAATCGACAACTACAAGAAAATCTTTGACAAACTGTGCGTGGCCTACTACATCTCAAGAAGACCCGAATGGGACAAATTTGCTGGCGCAAAATACACGACTGCCTTCGACATGATTTGCCCAGACGGCAGAACGCTGCAAATAGGCACGGTGCACAACCTCGGTCAACACTTCTCAAAAGCATTCGACGTCTCATACGAAACAAAAGACGGCGGCAGAGAATACGTGTGGCAGACATGCGCCGGCATTTCAGGAAGAGGAATAGCATCAGTACTGATCATGCATGGCGACGACCATGGAGTGACATTACCGCCTGAGATCGCGCCAATCCAGATCATAATTATCCCAATTCCGTACAAGGGAAAAACAGAACTCGTGAACAAAGAATGCCAGAAAGCCGCACATGAACTGGAACAGAAAGGGTTCAGAGTGGAAGTTGACCTCAGAGAAGACATCACACCGGGCTCAAAATACTTTGACTGGGAACTGAGAGGAGTGCCAATTCGGGTTGAGATAGGCCCGCGAGACATCGAAAGAAACGAGGTCACAATCGTCAGAAGAGACAACCTTACAAAACAAATCTGCAAGCGAAATGAACTGCCAGAACTCGTCAACAGCATCGCGAACGTCATGACTGATGACCTGAGACAAAGAGCGTGGGAGTGGACGAATCGACACTTTCACCGAGCTAAAACTCTCGAAGAAACAAAAGGACTCCTTGAAAAACATGCTGGAATCGTTGAAGTACCTTGGTGTGGAAAAGCAGAGTGTGGCCACAAACTCGAAGAAACTGCCAACGCCCGAGTGTTAGGCACTCCGGAAGATGCAGAACAAGAAACAAAGGGAACGTGCGTAGTCTGTGGTGAAAAAACTGAAACCGTGGTCAGGACAGCAATCGCTTACTAACGTGAAGGATGCGCGCTTCGCTACAGCGAAAGCTTCACCCTTCCACTGAGTTCTCTTGCCACATCCTCCAACCCTAGTTTCGTCAACGTTGACCCTGAAGGTATCCCACGTTCATCCCATCCTCGTTTTTGATAATATGCCTGTAACATATTGGTAAATTGGGCTTTGTCGAGTTTCTTGCCTTTCAACGGTCCTTGGGTCAAGGGCTCCTCAAACCAGCGCGCAGGAGGAAGGTCCATTTCAGCGCTCCATTTGCTGCCAAATTCGCGGACCCAGAAAGCCCTGATTAGGTTGAAGACTCGGTCGGCGATCAAGTCCAGAGTCTTCCAAGGCATTTCCACTCCTGTCACTGCACGCAAGAACTTTGGGTACCACTCAAGCTCAAACCCCACTTCGATCCACGGTAACCGACAAACCGTTAAACATTCGAAAACTCCTCCGCGGATGCGTTGCAACTCGATGACTTTGTCAACCTTCTCGGTCGTGTATCCTTCTCTGCCGGTTTTCACTTCCCAGGAAATCACCCATGCGTCTTTGTGATGAGCGCCGATGGAAGATGTCGCGTAGGCGAGAGCCATGGCGGGTGTTGTGTGACAATCGTACGCCGAAGTTTCCAGACCTTTAACATGCATGGCCCACCGATCCGATCCGTTCCCTATTTCTTGTGAAGCCGCATAGACTCCATCGGCTAGCATATTGCCCAAGTAGCCTTTCCGGTGCGCAATGTCCGTGATTAGGGCCCTGGTTGCTTTGTATTTGCCCCACGGCAACCTTTCTTTGATAAGTCCCTTTTCAGATGCTTCCATGGCGAAGCCAAGAACGTTGCCTAACGAGATGGCGTCCAAACCGTACTCGTCAGCCACTCTGTTTAGTGCCGCGACACTCTTGAGGTTGCCCAATCCGATGTTTGATCCAAGCATGGCGACGTTTTCATAATCAAGTTCGGACTCCTTTCTGTCTGAATCTTTGACGACGTTGCCGCAGGTCATGTTGCACATGGGGCAACCACGGTTGGAGACTTTCATTTTCTCCATGGCAAAGCCTCCTATGCCGTTTGCCTTTTTGAAAACTCCCTCGCGGTAGTTGCACGTTGGAAGCACACTGTTCTCTTGACTCCATTCGATCGTACTCATCGTGCCTTGACGTTTCCAGAAAACATAGTTAGGCTTCGCGAGAACTTCTCTGTACGCTTCATCTCCGAGATCCTTGATTTCCTTAGCATCGGCAGATGGCAACTCGTTAGAGCCGATAAAAATCACCGCCTTCAGGTTCTTGGAGCCCATGACGGCGCCCATGCCAGGTCTACCTCCAGCGCGGCCTTCTTGGGAAACGATATTAGCGTATTTCACGAGGTTTTCTCCAGCTTGGCCTATGCATAGAATGCCTGCCATCCGCCCGTAGGGCTCCGCGAGTTTTCTTTCGGTCTCAAAAGAGTTGGCACCCCACAATTCCCTCGCGTCAAAGAAGTCTGCGGCATCATCCCGAATCAGTAGAACTATCGGGTTTTTGGCCTTGCCTTCAACGACAACGGCGTCATATCCAGCTTTGCGCATTTGAACGGAGGCGAGGGTGCCTATGTTTCCGTCTCCGTAACCCCAAGTCAGTGGGCTCTTGGCAGCTACGATTAGTTTGCCACTGCTTGGAAGTGCAAAGCCTGTTAGTGGTCCTGCAGCAAAGACGAGTCGATTTTCAGGCGAAAGTGGGTCCACCCCAGGTTTGAGTTCATCCCAAAGGATTTTGGCGGCGAACCCTCTGCCCCCCAGAAAATTCTTTGCCATTTTGGCGTCGTACTTGTCTGCGACCGCTTTTTCTTTGCTGAGGTTCACGTGCAAAATTCTTCCGTTCCAACCGAACATGTCGTTTACCTTCCTGAAAATCAGTTTGTGAATATATTCAGTTGACGGCAGATAAGGCTAACCCTTTGCCGTTAGATCACCAGTTTTTCTGGTTCTACGTTTCTGTTCTTCAGCCCCAAGTCGGTGACTTTGAATTTCTTGTCGCCGTAAAGATAGGCATATTCTTCTCCCCTGTAAAGGGCTGCCGCTATTCTCCCAATTGCGTCAGCTTTGAGTATTCCACTTCCACTGGCACCGCCAGCAACCATGACGCCGTTCTCTTCAAAAATCAACGGTTGACCGTCGATGCTATTGATTTCATACAGCCCTGCAAAAGCTGAAAAAGGTTGGCTGCCAGTGAATTGAGGGAAGTACTTCACCATGACCTGGTAAAGGCCATACGTGTAGTAGTTTTCTTCAGGTTCAGGTTCATCCTCGATCTTGAAGGCACGGGGAAACTCGTCAGCATAAGCAAGCCACAAGGCGTCTTCTTCAGGTGCTGGACGAATGTAAGCCGTGGGCTTTGGAAGAATCGTGAATGGTAGACATCCCGCTTTGCTGAACTCCCTGCAGAAGAGCAACTTCCTCAGTTCATCAGTCTTCGCTTTGATGGAGAATATCTGCCTCTTTTTCGCCTTGATAAAACATTCAACACCAACTGGGTCCAAAAGTTGGGAAGCCCATGCCCCCGTTGCAACTATCGTCTTCTTGGCTTTTATCGGGCCCTTTGCAGTTTCTACCCCCGTGACGGATGCGTCTTGCCAGAAGTACGGTTCGCCAGGCATTCCTAAAGGTTGACGAGGTTCGACTATAAGTCTATTCACTTCCGTGTGGTATTGTATTTTTCCACCGAGTTTGAGAAACTCGGACTCATAGAATTTGACGAGCGAATCAACATCGATCAAGCCTGCCTTTGGGATTAATACCCCTTTGTGAACGCCGCCCAAACCCATCATTTTGGCTTCATCATCATTCTCGAAATCAGTCCGCATGCCAAGTTTCCCAGCCAAGTCTGCGGAATCGTATTCAACGTAATTGAAGCCTCTGCCCGCCAGTTCTTTCAAGACTGGAAGCATCCTACGGTAGCCGTCTTGATCAAAAAACCACAGGTAACCAGCCCAGCGCAGTTTCAAGTCAAACCTCAAATCGTCCTGTACGTGACGGTAAAACTCTGCTGACGAGTCTGCAAGAGCGAAGTTTGTGCCTGAGGTGAAAAGACAACGAAAAGCAGCTGCGCTCTTCGCTGTGCTGCCCTGTCCTGCGGCGCCGAGTCGGTCGACAATCAGGATGTTGAGGTCAGGGTTTGCTTTCTTGAGGTGGTATCCTGTTGATAAACCGACTATTCCTGCGCCCACTATTGCGGCATCGACCTCTACCATAGGAAACCCATCGAATTTTGAATTCAAATATTGAAAACGTACGAGATTTAAACTTAGCTGTCTCGTTGCTATGAAAAGCATTTGAAGCAAACCATGGCTTCATACCAGAAGATTATGAATCATGAGTTATTCAGCGACGTTGGAATGGTTTGAACCCTTTTCCCCATAACACCCATCGTGAAGGGAGGACAGTCTCGTTCTGAAATGCTTATTTACCCCTGAGAAATATGTTCTACAACAAACGTTCAAAATTGAAGGAGCAATTTGCACATGAAACGTCGAACCCTGGCAGTTTCCACCGTTTTTACAATCATCTTGATCTTGATTGCCGCCATAGTAGGCGCAATAATATCTTATGGATGGACCATGTCATCTTTCTTTCTGGAACCTGAGAAAGTCATCGACGTGACTATCACTGATCTGAATTTTCAGGTGAGCAACGCGAGACACTTTGGCGTAACGATCATGAACCCTTCTCACTCTGTCTCTGACACGAACATAACAGAGATCTACGCGACGGCAACGGGATTGAACACGACGGTCGCGTCAGCCACCGACCCGGCACTCCCATTCATTCTCGCGCGGGGTACGGTTCAGACCTTTAACTGTTCACTGGTGTGGGGGGACGCCGCTGGCCAGGTTATAACTGTGCACGCGTTAACGAGCAATGATACGGAAGCCATACGCTCGGTGCAGACACAAAGCGTCCGACTAGTGATGAGCGCAGTTTTCAACGCGTCGGAAAGCGTCAACTACTTCAACGTAAGCGTCACGAGCGTGAACGCACCCATCGACCTCACTCTGAACCGAGTGTTGTTCGACTTCAACGCCGTGAACAACACGAACTTGAATTTTATTACTCTTCCCCAGGTGATTCATTCAAATGAAACGATAAACTTCACCTGCAACGTTGCGTGGGAAGGATACGTGAACCCAGTTCTGAGAGTGGAGACTGAAGAGGGCTATGCGGTTCAAATAACAACGGAGGCGAATGCAATCGTTAGCCTGCAAGTTGCTGGAATCAGCTTCAACGCTACGAACACCAATGAAGTTGACGTGACGCTGTTCAATTCGAATGAATCAACCAACAGTGTAGACGTTTCAAACATGACATTTTCATATGATAACAGCACTTTCGTAATAAACGGAAGTCTTTCAAACCCGACCTTACCAGCAACGATTGGCATAAATCAATCAGTTGTTTTTGCGTGCAAGTGGGATTGGAGCAACTTGCGTAATATGACCGTAACGGTGAACGCCTACACCTTGCAAGGATTCGTCGGCGTCTCCAACACCACGGTAACGCCTCTAAGCGTGGCCGCAAACATAACAGCTGTGAATTTCGATTTGAGCGACACAGGAATTTTCTCAGTCAACGTGACCAATATGCCCTACTCGCTCAGCGCCGTCAATGTTACCAGCATCTATATCAACCAAGCTAATGCCAGCTTCAATCCAACGACGTTAAGCGCAGGACAGCAAGCCACAGTAGCGTGCAACTATAACTGGTCAGGCTTTATAGGACAAGACGCGAGAATAACAGTCTACTTCAATTCCGACTCAAACGGATTCTCAGAGGTCTACAATTTCCACATCCCGTACATCAAAGTCACAGGCGCAACCTTCTTGTCCAATTCAGACAACAGCTTCTACGTGAATGTCACCGTCCACAACAGCGAGTTTTCCAAGGTCAACGCCACGATCACAACCGTGCAAGTCAGTACGAATAACACAACAGTTCCAATCACTGGAGTCACAGGATACACGATCAACGTGGGATCAGATATTGCAATAGTCTGTCCGTGGTATTGGAAGCAGTATTCGACCCAAAACATAACTGTGACCGTTTACACTGCGGACGGAACAGTAGCGTCAGCAACCTTTGAAGTCCCGTAGCGCATCCACAACCTTTATTTCATTTTTCGAGCCAACCACACGAAGAAGCGTGACACTCTTGACAAGCGTCAAACCTACAGAAAGAGTGCGCGAAGTTGAATATCCAATTCGTGACGTCATTCCATACGCGAAACAGGTCGCGAAAACAGGCAAGAAGATCTACTATCTAAACATCGGCGACCCAAACGCATTCGATTTTGACACGCCAATCCACATAAAACAAGCCTTAATCAAAGCAGTTCAAGAGAAAGCGAACGCTTACTCACCTTCAGAGGGACTGCAAGAGCTCAGAGAGGCGATAAGTCAAAAAGAGAAAAGAGTCAACGATGTTGAATTCTCACCAGACGACGTCATTGTAACCTCTGGAATTTCTGAAGGTATCCAAATGGTGATGGCAGCACTCATCAACCGTGGAGACGAAATTCTCCTTCCAGGACCGACGTACCCACCATACATTGCCTATGCAAAATTCTTTGGTGGAATTCCCATCACATATAGAACCGTCGAAGAAAAAGGCTGGCAACCAGACACCGACGACATTAGAAAGAAAGTGTCCAAGAAAACCCGCGCCATAACAATAATAAATCCAAACAACCCATGCGGGGCACTGTATGACGAAAAAATAGTAAGAGAAATGTCCGACATAGCCGCCGAGCACGACATCCCAATCGTTGCAGATGAAATCTACGACCGAATAGTCTTCGAGAAAAAACTCGTTAGCACAGCTCACTTGGCCAAAGACGTACCAGTTATAGGGCTAAATGGCTTCTCGAAAGTCTATCTGATGACAGGCTGGAGACTCGGCTACGTTTATTTCCACAGTTCAGATGGTCGGTTAAGAGAAATGAAGGAGTGCATAGAGAAAGAGGGCAGACTAAGACTCTGCGTAAACACGCCAGTCCAAAAAGCCGGAGTAGCCGCCTTGAATGGCCCTCAGGACCATATTGGACCAACCGTCGAGAAAATTCGACAGAGAAGCCTTTTTGCATGGAAAAGGCTGAACGAGATTGAAGGAATCAGCTGCGCAAAACCGCAAGCAGCTTTTTACGTTTTTCCCAAGATTCACGGTGTAGGGTCGAAATGGAAGACAGATATGGAATTTGTACTCGATCTCCTGAGAGAGACGGGTGTGCTTTTTGTCCATGGATCTGGCTTCGATCCTGTTTACGGAGCTGGACACGTGAGAGGAGTTGTCCTTCCCCCGCCTGAGGATCTAACGAAGGCACTTGATGAAGTTGAAGGCTTCATGAAGAAACATGGGTAGAAATAGGCTGAAACTCTCTTAATTCTGGCGTTATTGATAGATGACTATTCCTTCCTTTGGGTCGCGAACGAGTTTCGTGAATTCTGCCTGCAATCGTCTTGTGATTGCACCAGGCTTGCCGTCATTTATCTGTCTCTTGTTTATTTCTCTGAGTGGTATGATTTCCGAAGCTGTTCCGGTGAAAAAGACTTCGTCAGCGTTGAAGAGCTGAAACGGAGTGATGATTGTTTCTTTCACATCATAACCCAATCGCTTTGCCAAGTCCTGAACCGCTTCCGCGGTTATGCCGCGCAACGCCCCCGTGTAGGTTGGCGGTGTGCACAGCTTCCCCTTTTTCACCATGAATATGTTCTCGGCTACTCCCTCGCACACAAAGCCGTTCTTATCAAGGACTATTGCTTCGTCTACTCCCCATATGTTCGCCTCGATCTTGGCTAGAATGCTGTTGAGGTAGTTGAGAGATTTTATTTCGTGCGACGTAGCATCAACGGGATCTCTCTTAACCCATGAAATCAGCGCGGCTATACCTTTTTCCTTGGCATCGTCGCCATGCAGCATGATCGAGTCGGTTATTATTATTATCGTCGGTTTGGGGCATCTGCGCGGGTTCAGTCCAAGGTCTCCTTTGCCTCTTGTGACCACAAGACGAATGTAGGCATCTTTCAGTTTGTTTCTGCGCAGGGTTTCAAGCGTTCTCTGTATCATTTCCTCTCTACTAATGGGGATTTGAAGCATTATCATGTGAGCTGAACTGTAAAGTCTGTCTATGTGTTCCTTTAACCTGAAAACCACTCCGTTGTAGGCGCGGATGCCTTCGAATATGCCATCACCATAGAGTAGACCATGATCGAAAACTGAAATCTTCGCTTCAGACTTTGGATAGAAGTTTTCATCTATATAGACCTGCAGCTCGCTGTCCAAATTGTTCCCTCCTGAAACGCGAATTTAGTCTAAGAAGTCAAGGTTTCATATATCTTTTGGAAAGACCCACCAGTTCTCACCGTCACTAACCGTAGAATTGAGGTCTTTTCGACAGATATTTAGGTAAAGGCAGAGGTCTGAACGGTTTGCTTTTGACTGTCTTTTCAACTTCAGACACAAAGTCCGCCAACTTGAGCCTGCGCAGTTCTCCAGTTGAACGGTCCCGTACAGGAAGCACTCCGGATTCAAGTTCTTTCTGACCTACAACGATTACGCATGGAACCCATTCCATTTCGGCCTCCCGCACTTTCTTCTGCAGTGTGAGCGTGCGATCGTCAATGTCTACGCGTATGTGATGTGCTTCTATCTGTTCGGCGATTTTCTCTACTTCTTTGAGAAAGCTGTCGGACACGGGGACGAGACGGACCTGCGTGGGAGAGAGCCAAAAGGGAAGCATTGGCGGTTTGCCTTTTTTCTGCATCTTGTAGGCTTTTTCCAACAACGCGTAAACGTCTCTTTCGATAGCTCCGCTTGGGGAACAATGCAGTATGAGCGGATATTGCTTCTCTCCTTTCTCGTCAACAAACGTTATCCCATATCTCCTGGCGTTCTCAACGTCAATCTGATCTGTTGAAAGAGCCGCAGCCTTGTCCTGATTGTCGACGTAGTTCATGTCCCACTTCATCACGTAGTAGAAGAAACGTTCGTTCCACATTTCGACCAACATGGGCTTAGCGAAAATCTTTGCCAAGGAGGCTATGAACTTCTTGTTTTCTTCATAGAAATCCTTGGTGAATCTGATCCCCACTTCAAAGTCGTCTTTGTTGAGTCCAATCTCTTCCAGGATTTTCGTGCTCAGTTTAAACCGAACCTCGAACTCCTTCTTTGCTTGTCGTAAGTCTTCGCAGAACGCGTGGCAGTCAGGCATGCTGAATGCTCTGAGTCGCCTCAGACCCACAACTTCACCGCTTTTTTCTTTCCTGAAACTGTACCGGGTTAACTCGTAGACTTTCATGGGTAATTGCTTGTAGGAGAACTGAGCATCATGCACCATCAAGAATTGTCCGAAGCACGCGGCGAACCTCAGGAAGAGCTCCTTATCCTCGGATTTCAGCAAGTATTGTCTGGCTGGGAAACGGTTCAGGTAATCTGCCAAGCTTGGGTGCTGAAAATCATACATCACTGGAGTCTCGACTTCCATGGCCCCATACTCGTTCATCTTCGCACTGACAAAAGTCTCAAGTAGAGCCTTGATGAGGCGCCCCTTTGGGTACCAACGGATGTTGCCTGGATCGCTTCCAAGCTCGTAATCCGCGATTTCCAGCTTCTTCATAAGTGTTACGTGAGGAGGCATCTGCTGGCTCGCTCTCACCTTGGATATCTCGTATCTAGAAAACTTTTGCAGATTCTCGTGCCCTTTGAATTTGAACTCCTCCACCGGCACGAGTTTTCCGTCTGTCTGTAGAATGTACCAGTAGGATCTGAGCTTCTCCTCAGCCTTCACCGCTTCGGAAATCTTTTCTTCATCCTTCTTCGCCTTACTGGTTGTTGGTAGAATTTCACGTGACTGTTCCGCGAGAGGATGCCCCTTAACCGAGATCGCAAATTGCTTGTTCCACCCGAAAGGCGCACGGTGTGTTTCTATGCCTTTCTCGGACGCGTAAGATTCCATCGCTTTCACGATCTTCAGTGCTTCTGAAGGCTTTGCCAACTTGCTGCTCAAGTGAGCGTAGGGGTAGATTAGAATGCGGTTTACTCCAAGTTTTCCGAGGAAGGCTTGGACCTCGTCAATTGCCTTCTGTCCGACTGATATATCGTCGCCTTCTTCTACGGCTGTGAAGAGCACGATCAGTTCCTCTAGACGATTCTCTCTCTTGTCTGCTTCCTCAGCGAGCGCAATCTCCTTTTCAACTGGTTTGTACACGATGAAATTAGAATGCAACTGTAAAATTCTCATCGACTATGCTCCTCCCAATGCTTAGGCGCTGTACCGCCACTTCTCAAGTTGCTTGTCTTTTTTCGTTTTCTTCTTGTACTCCTTGTAATGTTCCTTGCACAAGTATGCGTGTCTTTCGTCGGTCACTTTCAACCCTGCTTTCTTTACCTTTGGAGCTGAAAGCGAGCGAACAGCACTCCCGCCGCAACCGGATATGTTGCATTTCACGCCTTTTTCTATACGTCCCACGTTCAGTGCCTCTCTTGAATCAAATTATGTTGCAATAGAATACACTTCATCCCTTAATTTCTTTTTCATACAGAACTCGAGCCCTTCGGTAAATCTCATCACCATTGCCGAAACAAGTGGGGCCCACACCTTCAACCACGAGCGAAGCAACCGCAGAACCGACGTATGAACACCAAGAGATATCCTCGCCACGAACGTATTCTGCCAGAAAACCTCCGATGAAAGCGTCTCCAGCACCAGTGGGATCAACAAGTCTTTCAGGCGTGAACGCAGGAACTTCGTGAATCGCTCCTTCGACCGAAACAACAGCACCTTTAGCCCCCAAGGTGACTACGACGATTTTGGCACCACGATCATGAACCGCCTTGATGGCCGAGGTCAATTCAGACAACCCAGTCACAGCTTCAATTTCAACGAGTGAAGATTTGAAGATGTCAACGAGTTCTAAAATGCGCCTGTCGGTTAAGGGAACGATAGTTACGGTCCCTGCATCATCGAAACTCCTTACGAGTCCTTGTGGGTCAAGGGAAACGACTTTCCCGCAGCCTTTCAGCTCTTGGATTCCGTCAAAACCGATTTCGTGGGCTATAGATCCAACGTGAACTGCTTCAGCTTTGGGAACATGCGACAGGTCTTCAATAGTTATTGGAGAGGCCCTGCATTCTGACCGCAGAGATCGTTCTGACAAATCAGCACTGTACTTCAGTTCAAAACGGGTCGTTTGCGAATTAACATCTTTCGTAACGTTTGACAGGTCAATGCCTTCTTGCCCAAGCCACCATCTGTAAGCCTCTGGGAAGTCACAGCCAACTTTGGAAACCACGGCGACTCGAGCACCCAGACGCCGAGCCGCAAGTGAGACATACGCGGAAGCACCGCCTAATACAACGAATCGGTTTTTCCTATCAGGTAGCAGAATTGAATCTATAGAAAGTGCCCCACTGACACAATGTCAAACACGCGCGTCTCTGACCTCGCCAACAATATCAGAGCATATTGAACTTAAAACCAGCGGAATCCTCGTTTCTTAAGCTCAGAACTCCATGCTGAGTTCCTGCACTTGACAACATTTCCATTTGTTTTTCTCAGATAGATTCTGCAGATGGTTGCGCCAATTCTGTTTTCCTCGATCGCAGTTTCGAAACACAGTTCTAACGCTAATTTTGCGCAGCGACTGGTCAACTGAAAGACGCAAAAGCATTTTCAAAACTTTGTTTGCAAAAGAAGAATCGCTTTGGCCAGATCTCCACCGCTCTCTTCCAGCGCCCTGCGAGCCTCGTCCAAGCTCTTCCCAGTCTGGTCGGCGACAAGCCTAACGTCCTCTTCAGCTATTCCGGCCGCTTTGTGCTCAGCGGCCTTCTCAGTGACCTTGCCTCCAGTGACCTGAAAAATCTTCTGTCCCTGCACGTCAAGTATCGCAACTTCAGGTTCTTCAATCTTGATTTCCTTGCTGTTTGTTCTTATCACAACCTCTTGAACGTCGGCGACCGCATCCATACTCATGCCCATTCGTTGCATCATTCTCTTGGCTTCTCTTGGATTAACACGTCTCTGCATGATACCACCTTGACTTCAATCCTTACTATTGAATACTCATATACTTAACCTTCATCCAGACAGCCTCGTCTCACCTTAACGGCGACGCCTCGCTTAAACGCCTTCATTTCATCCCCTGACAACAAAGCGCGTCCAACAGCAAGGACCTTGCTGTTACTATCAAGGATTATCACCTCGTCTTTCGCGCGTATTTCGCTATCTGCCCTGATGACGTGCGCGGCAAACACGTCGCCTCCTTCGATGATGAATTTTGAAACGTCATCTCGAATGGTTACAAAACATTTTGCGGAAGGTGCTTTTTGGGCGATGCGGTTAGCGCCTTCGATGCTGAGGGAGAACAAACCGTCTGTCGGACGCATCGTGGCGATCCGCTTTTCACCCGAGAATACGTACCGGATACGGCCTGTTCGCATTGAGAAGGAGATTTTGACTCCATTTGGAAACAGTTTGGCGCCTACACCTCGGCCAAACTGATAATCTCCCACGGCTCTTATTCGCACTAGAGCGTCTTCCAAACTCACGCACCGTTTGCTAAGCTTATTCGTTCGACAACTATAAAGACGACCTCAATATTAAGAGCAACTCAGGTGCGACAATTGCGGTGCGAAGTCTGCGGATGCAGAATCGGCGGAAAACCTTTCAACGTTATCATCGAGGGAGCAAGGCTGACCGTCTGCGGTGAATGCGCAAAGCATGGAAAGATCTGTTACGATGAACCTAAGCCTAAACTGACATTCGCGAAGCCAAAAGCAAGACCGGTGATGTTGAGGGTTCAGCCAAAACCTAAGCCCCCATCCGTGGACACTAGCTTGGAGTTGGTTGAAGATTACGGTGTCAAAATAAGAAAGGCAAGAGAGCAACTTGGACTTTCCCACGAAGAACTGGGCAAGCGAATAAACGAGAAAGTCTCTCTCCTCCGGAAAATCGAAACTGGAAAAATGACGCCTGACGATAAGCTTGCGGCGGCACTAGAACATGCACTGAAAATCAAGCTGATCGTGCTTGCGAAGGAAGTTAAGGTCATTGAAGCCAAAATACCCAAGAAGCCAAGTCGGGAATTGACTTTTGGAGACTTGATTCAGCTGAAGAAGAAAGGCGGGGATGAGGAGGAAACTGCCGAACGAAAGCGATCCTAGTTCAACGCCGATGGCACTTTGAAAAGCCAGCCCTTGATGAACTTGAAAGTCTCGCGAAGACCGCAGACTACGAAGTTGTTGGAAGACTGGAGCAAGTCAGAGAACCGGATGCACGTTATCAAATAGGCGCCGGAAAGGTTGAGGAACTAGCCGAACTCGTGAAGAAAAACGGCGCGGAAAAAGTCATATTCGACAACCTGCTAAGACCTCTTCAATCTTACAACCTTGCCAAAGCCACAAATGTTGAGGCCATCGACCGTTTTCAACTAATCCTCGAAATCTTTACGAGAAGAGCCACAACCACCGAAGCAAACCTACAAATTCGTTTAGCGAAACTCCAATATGATCTGACCCAAGCCAAAGAAAGAGTGAGACTTGCAAAGAGAGGAGAACAGCCAGGTTTCATGGGACTCGGAGCCTACGAAGTTGATGTTTACTACGAGAGCGTAAAAAGGGAAGTGCATGCAATACGACGAAAACTGAAGACTATCAGAGGAAAAAGAGTGTTACATCGAGAAAGAAGAACGGAACTGGGATTTACGACCATTTCACTGGCAGGATACACGAAGGCTGGAAAAAGCTGTTTGTTCAACTCTCTTGCAGAAGAAACCGTTCAGGTCGATGCATCATTGTTCACAACGCTTTCAACGACGACACGGCTCGTGACTTTCTCGAAAAGGAAGTTTTTGCTCACGGATACCGTTGGCTTCATAGATCGGCTTCCACTAACGCTGATAGAGGCTTTTCGTTCAACACTCGAAGAGACAATATACTCCGACCTCTTACTTTTGATGGTTGACGCAAGTGAAACAATGGACACGATGGAAAGAAAACTCGGCACTTGTCTAGAAACGATAGACCGCATAGGAGCTTCCGGGATACCGACGATCACGGTACTGAACAAGATTGACCTAATATCGGCTGAAGAGACCCAGCAGAAAATCGAACGCTTGAAAGATAAGGCTACGAGCTTGGTTCCCATATCGGCACTAAAAGGAACGAACATCGAACTTCTGAAGCACGAAATACTGAACCAGCTGAGAGACTACGTGCGCGTATCATTTACGGCACAAATGAATAAGGAAACGATGCCCTTCATGGCGTGGCTTTTCAATAATGCCAACGTGCAACTGCAGAATACAAGTCGGACTCGGTCCACGTGGTTTTCGAATCAAACCCAGCCTTCGCCGAAAAAGTCAGAAACCGCGTTCTGAAGGAATTTAACGGTAAGATCGAGAAAGTCTGAGAGAAAACATGTCGAAAGTCGTCGTACTCCGATGGGGACACAGGCCACAAAGAGACGCAAGACTAACCACGCACGTTGCTTTGGTGGCCAGAGCTCTGGGAGCAGACGGTCTGCTGCTGTCAGACGTGGAAGATTCAAATATCAAAGATTCAATTGACAAAGTCACACGAGAATGGGGTGGCTCATTCTTTTTCGAAGCAGGAACGGGCTGGAAAAAGATCGTAAAAGAATGGAAAAGGAAGGGCGGTGTCATAGTCCACTTGACAGCATACGGAGAGAACATTCAGAGCAGCAACGTAATGGAACGTATCAAACAATCTGGGAAAGATTTGTTGATCATAGTTGGAAGCCAAAAAGTGCCTGGAGAGTTCTTCTCCAAAGAAGTGTCAGATTTCAATGTGGCCGTCGGAAACCAGCCTCATTCAGAGTGCGCAAGCCTTGCAGTTTTTCTTGACCGCTTCTTCAATGGAGAAGAATTGGCGAGAAAATTCGACAAAGCCAAGATGAGTATCATTCCCCAAGAAAGAGGAAAGAAGACGAATCATGAAAATTCAACGTGAGACTTCACTTTTCTTTTCGTAAAGAGATTTAAAGTCGAACCGGGTACTTATATATCATAGAGAGTAGTGTTGAAAAGGAGAAACAAAAGGACTAACATGTTATCAAACATCGATGACGCAACTCTAACAAGAGTTGCCCAAGCACTCGGCGAAGATGATGCGATCAAACTCATCGAAATCCTCAAAAACGCTGAGGAAACGACAGACGATGAGATAGCCACGAAGACGGGCATAAGGTTGAATTCCGTCCGCAAGATCCTCTACAAGCTTTATGATCATTCTCTTGTGAGCCTACGAAGAACACGCGATCCTAAGACTGGCTGGTTCGTTTTCCATTGGAGATTACAGTCAGACCAGCTGGAAGGCTTCATCCAGAGCCAGAAACGACGAGTCCTTGAAAAACTCGACATTCGCCTTGAATTTGAGAAAAACCATGACTTCTACTACTGTTACACGCCAGGATGTAAGCGGGTACCTTTTGAAGATGCCGTTGAACTGGTTTTCAAATGCCCGACATGCGCAAAGCCCTTGATGCACTATGACAATGAAAAAACTCTTGAAGTGCTGTCAAAGAAGGTCGAAATCCTAAGGAAGGAGCTCGGTGAGTGATCGGCTTCCTACAAGGGAACAGGCACTGAGATTTCTTAGGCAGAGTGGATGCAAACAGAACGTAATAAGGCATGTCGAAGTGGTTTCTGAACTGGCTTGCGAAATCGCAGAAGCCTGTAGAGAAAATGGACACCCAGTTGATTTAAAGCTCGTGGAAGTAGGCGCACTTCTCCATGATATTGGAAGAGGCAAGACCCACACGGTACATCACGCGGTTGTGGGAGCCCAAATAGCCACATCCTTGGGCTTGCCCGAGCAGGTAGTATCGATAATAAAGAAGCATGTTGGCGGAGGAATAACAGCTAAAGAGGCCAAAAGACTCGGATGGCCCAAAGACGTTTACGTTCCACAGACGCTTGAAGAAAAAATTGTATGCTACGCAGATAAGCTTGTCGAGGGCTCACGTCGCATCCCAATAGAGAAAACAGCCAGGCAATTCGAACAGGAACTGCCGCGATCCGCAGTCGAAAGAATATGGAAACTTCACGAAGAGATGTTAACACTAGTCGGCGATTGCGATTGCCTTCCGTGACTTTGCTGGCAAGAGCCCGCAACGATTTCCTGCTGCGTCAAGCTGAAGGAAATCTGAAATCTGTCCTCAAAACGCTAGAAGTTAAGTTAGACATATCACGTGCGAATGCTCAAGGATGGATAAAAGTTTCGATTTCTGGCGAGGACGAGAAAGTCGCGCTGCAATATTTGACCGAGAAAATCGGACTGTGTCCGGTGGAACTGGAGAAGATCGCCAAGTTCTCAACGTTCAAAGGGTTCATAACAGATGGACAACATAATAAAAATGAACTCCGCGTGGACATAGGGGTCTTTGCCCCTGAGCGTGTCGACGCGTCGATTCCTTTGTGCTGTCTGCAAGCCCAGCTTGGCGATGGAAGAAAAATAGCCATTACCAAACTGTGTGAACTGTTCGGTCTACGAGAGAACGTTCCTTTGGACATAAGAATTACAAATGTCGATTTTCAGAAAAGATAGATAGAAGCCGAATTTTCAGACAAACAACAGAAGCAGTTTTCAGATTGGACGCAGTCGATGTTGGACCGACTGTTGATAATTGGCGCCTCCTATTCTGAAATCAAATCAACGATAAGGAAATTGCAGATCGATCGTGATGTCGTCAAGATTGAGACGCTTGGAATGTTCGAGTATGCAGTTGTTTGCAAACTTGGAACTGATGCTGCGGGACTGATCCCGAAAATCGGCAAGAATCTTGAGAGAGCCGTTTTTACGGTTTTCAACCCGAGGAACATCCTAAGACTCTTGGGGTCCGAAATTACGCTCTCTACTTTCTAGAAACCAGATACACGCCTGCGAACATGATGAGACCACCTACTGCGGTGAACAATGTCAGGGTCTCTCCTCCGAACTTCGTCGCAAACAGCACGGTGATCAGTGGTTCTGCAAAAAGAAATGAACTGACAACCGCCGCTTTGACTTGACTGGCAACATTGAACCAGATGAAGTATCCTGCCAATGAACACGTGAGAGCTAAGAAAAGAATGGCCGCCCAACTTTGAAGACTCATCGACAGCAGTTTGCCAAGCGAACCCTCGATCAGAGAGAATGGAATCAAACACAGACCGCCCAAGATGCTTGCGTAAGCCGAAACCAGGAACGGGCTATATTTCTGCATCATCGTCTTACCAGAGAGAGTGAATGTTGTCCAGAGAATCGGTGTCAGAAGCAGGACCAGGGTTCCTAGAATAAAATTCAGGTTGGTTCGCAGCTGCATTGACCCGCCTGCTATGATCGTGAACGTTCCTATAGCAGCTATTACGATCCCGAGAATTTGCCTACGCGCCAGATTTTCTTTGAACAGCACCGAAGAAAGAACCGTTATGAATAGGGGAGATAGAAGGCAGACCATTATTGCGGCAATAGAGGAGTTTGCCATTTCAATGCCCGTATATTGTGCGATGAAAAAGAAGGTGATGCCTGTGAAGGCAAGGACAAAGAGTCGCGGTATGTCTTTCCGGGCAACAGATAGTTCATATTTTCTGTTCCGAATCTTGTTTGCGCCCAATACTGCGAGAAACATTGGACTGGCCACTAGAAACCTGGCGGTTGCGATTGCGGTGGGTGTTACACCTTCATTTAGCGGTATTATTACCACCACGAAGGAGCCGCCCCAAACTGTTATTACGAGCATCATCAGAAAAGCGTTGAGCGGGGTTATCGTTCGAGTTGACATGTGAAAGAACTCGCGCTTGTTAGGGGATGATTTGATGAAAGATGAACATTCGCGACAAACCTTATGGTGCTCTGCTTGATGGAGTCTTCATGGAACGTCTATTGTCTTTCTATCAGCTCGATCAATGTTCCATCTGGATCTTCTATGAACGCTATTACTGGCCCGGTTGGACCTAACTTGTACGGTTCATCAGTGATAGTGATCCTGTTTTTCTGCATTATGGCAATCGTTTGCTTCATGTCTTTGATCTCAAAGGCAATGTGGTCAAACACCCTTTCTTCGTATTCTGCCTGAACGAATTTCTTCTGTTTCCTGAACCAGGTCAACTCTAGCCTCGCACCTTTTCCTTCAGGGTCCTGCAGAAAAGCAATTTCGGCGTCATTTTGTGGGATTTCTCGCCGGCTCAACAGTTTAAGTCCCATCAACCTGTTGTAGAAGTCAATCGACTTATCCATGTTGCTCGTTCTAACACTCGTGTGAGCAAATATCATCAAATTCACCCGTGTACAGTGTAGTTGCCGACTATATAGAAATGATGCCAGAACAAGGTCAGGCGTGCGCGGGCCAGAGACTTGGAATCCTTTCGGGAACTGAGAAGAAGAGTCGCGGAACTGGCCAACAACTGGAAACGTAGAAACATTTTCGGAGAATTATTCGCTGTTTTTTCAGCCATTGTGTACCTCCCCTCCTCGTTTTCAATGTATCATGAATATTAGGATCCAAATATGAGTGGCTTTTTGCTGCACTTTAGGGTTAGAACCTTGACCCAATAACATCATGAGGGATCCGACTTGGAAACAACATGTCGAAAGCGTTTACCGCTACGAGTATACGTAGATTCTGTTACAAGAAATTCCTGAGATGGTGGGACAAGCCATAAGAATCGTAATGACTTAGTTATACCTAAAGAGAAGAATCGTTCATCAAGAAAGACGAATCTTGTTCTTTTGTGAGAAGTAGGTGGTTACATGCGGAAGAAAGGAGAAACATCAGTACAAGATCGAACACGGCCTCAACCTCGGAAGAAGAAGGAAAGAGAAAAGCAGCGTAAGGATAAAAAGCTTGCCAGACTTGAAAGGCAACAGTCCAGATAGGCTTAGTTAGTGTACGATGTCTTGGCACGAATGATGCGAAACGCACGCGCGCGCTCCCACAAATGATAGATAGATTTAATATATCTTACCCGTGCAACAAACACGTATGCCAAAAGGGATCAAAGCAGTTATTCTCACCGCCGATAAGTTTGAGGACATGGAGTTGTTCTTTCCATATTTCCGCTTACTCGAAGAAGGGGTAGAGGTCGATATAGCTGCGCCCAAGAAGGGACATATCGAAGGAGAGCACGGTTACGGAGTCGAAGTCGATAAGAGCTTTGACGATATCCAATCGGATGATTATGATCTATTGTTGATTCCTGGCGGGTCGCCAGATGGAGCCCCGTCGGTGGTTAGGAAGGACACCAGGGCTCAAGCCATTGCAAAGTCGTTTTTCAACTCCAACAAACCCGTTTCCTCTATCTGTCATGGTCCTTGGCTCTTGGCTTCCTCAGGCCTGGTAAATGGAAGACGCTTGACTTCTTACTGGCATGATGGCGTTCCAGAGGACATAAAGAAAGCAGGCGGCATATACGAGGACAAAGAAGTAGTTGTTGACGGTAACCTTGTCACGTCACGCTATCCTGGGGATTTGCCCGCATTCATGCGAGAAACAATACGGATGGTCAACAGGATCAAAAAATAGTCTATGGAAACGTCCGGAACAGAATTTCCATGCTTGGTTGATGGATAAAACTTTACCCCAACCAACCAAAGTCTTGATTTCAGTGTGGAACATAATCTTTAATTAGATATTGTTACGATTTCCTGTGTATGGTGACTGAGAAGGAGAAGCGTCGCCTGAGACTTTACGGTGTCATCATAGTTTTGGTAAGCATCTGGGCGTTTTTCTTTGGATCAGGAAGAGGAATATTGGCACAGTACTCCTATCTGGTTTGGGGGGCACCTATACTGGCTCTTGGAGCCGCAGTCGTCATTATCAGCTATCTCCTGCCTTCAAAAGAGACATCCCGAAAAGAGAACCTGAAAAACATTCAACCAGCCAAGAACCAAGCACAGCAGGTTGAATGAAGCCTAAGCCACTTATTAGTAGAAAGACGGTTTGGGTTTGGGGGTAAACTTTACCCCAATCAACCAAACGCGCGCGCTGTGGTCAACGTTAGAGTAAAGCTTAATTGAGTGTTTTGTTCTGAGGCAATTAGGTTGGAGGTGGATTTCTTGAACCTTTTTGGGCATAAGACAGAACCTAAGGTTCTGTTGACTTATGATGTGATGATGAAATGCAAGTGCGGAGTGTGTCCAGTCCAAGCTAATAGTGCGTGTGCCAAACCTAAGATAATGGCTAGAGATGAAATGATGAAGAACCCGAGCTCTGAAATAAAGAGGATCATGACCCCTGGAATGATGCAGAACCTGGAAATGATGAAGAACATGAGCCCTGAAATGATGAAGAACATGTCAAAAGAACAGATGAAGAACTTGAGCGATGAAATGATGAAGAACACGCCAAGAGAACAGATTGCGACTATGATGCCTAAAGTGGAAGATATGCCTGGGCCTTATTGTGCTAACGGTGTTGCAGTCTGTAAAGACCTTGATTTCAGCAAGACGTGCATTTGCAGCGGGTGCCAGGTTTTCAAGGACTTTAGTCTCATGAAAGGTAAACCAATGAGCTACTTCTGTAAAGACGGCAAAGCTATATAATTTTTTTTCCACACCTTTCTTCATCCGCATCTCCATCCACGTGGCCCTAGCCGTTTTTTGATTAGATTTCAGTCCTACCAACCAAGAACTAGGTGTAGAGCTTCCAATGGAGCAAGTTATCTTCCGCTAAAAGTGAAAGACCTTCTTCGCTTGATTGTTGTTGGATAAAACTTCCCCCAAACCAACAACAGACTTGTAACGAAGAACTTCCCCTCGCCCCCGCCCGGGTGCAAGCGCAAATGTCTAACAAACATAATGTCGTATTGTATCTAGACAAGAAATTGGTTGAAAAGGCTCGTAGTTTTGGCTTCAATCTCAGTAAGACCTTCGAAAATCGCTTGAAACACTTGTTGACGCAATTTTCACAGGTCAATTCTTTGAACAGCACTGAAAACAATAGTAATCTTGGTGATTGGTGGGCCGAGCCGGACTTGAACCGGCGACCTTTGGCTCGTAAAGCCCCAGAATCACCATCAGAAAATGAAAGTCAAATGCTTGAGCGATTTCATGACTTTCAAATTGTCGACTTGAGAAGAAACAAAAGAACAGCTTACGAAAAAAGTCTGGTTCACAAAGAGACTACTCAAAGCGGTTGCGAAAAGTCCTAATGACATTACGGCAGATAACTTGAGAGGTTACTTGAAAACACTTGAAGGTTACAGTGCATCTTACTACAAAAATGCGTTGACGGCTCTAAAAGTGTTTTTCAGAGACTTCTTGAAGATGCCTGAAGTTGTTGAGACTAAGTTTCCACATCAAATCTTCAGACCAAAACAGATTCTGAGCAGAGAACAACTGAGACAGTTTTACTCGTGTCTTGAAACAGCGAAAGAGAAAGCATTATTCATGTTGTATGCGACGACTGGGTTGAGAAGAGAAGAAATTCTATCACTCAAATCCGAAAACATTGACTTCAGTAAACGAATGATAATACCAAACAATCATGACGGTGAAACTAAGAAGTCATGGGTCAGCTTTTACAATGAAGAAGCAGAACAAGTACTGCAGGAATACATGAAAACAAAGAAGCCTTCTAGAAGTCAGAGATTATTCCCGATGCAGAGAGACGAAGTTGTTGAGCTATGGAAATCTGCCAGAGAAGAGATCAATATTGACATTACGCCACAGAAGCTGCGTCAATGGTTCTGTTCAGAAATGTTAAGGTTAGGCGTATCTGAAACTTATGTTGATGCTTTCTGTGGTAGAGTGCCGAAGTCAGTCTTAGCCAGACATTATGCCGACTTCTCGCCGCAAAAACTCGAAGAAATCTACGAGAAAGCTAATGTCAAGATTCTATCATAGGCGCGCGCGAGGACTAGGTTTCTGCTTTTCTCAATAGTTCTTCAGCGTTCTTAACTGAGATACGGTAGAAGATCAAGGTTATGACGGCAGCGATTATTGAGCTCAACACAACAGCTACATAGAGGTCCATAAAAGGTTGAGCCAGACTTGGGACAAAAGATGAAAGCAGATACGGCGCGAAAGGAACCAGTATTGCTATTGCCACGAGGAAACATAAGATCAGGTTGATGAAGCCCTGCAAAGTTCGAATCATTCTCGGTCGAGGAACTTCAGTAAAGTCGGCTCCCTTTATGCCGTTCGACAATGAAATAGATCCCAATGTGAACGCCAAGAAGATCGATTCAAGCAGTGCCACAAAAACAGTCCTTAGGGAAGGGTGAAAAGCTATGAATCCAACGGTGCCTGTGACAACCAAAATTGCGAGTGAGAAGAAGATTATGAAAAAGTACTTGCTCTTCACAAGACTCTTGGGGGAAATCGGAGATGAGTAGATCCGCCAGATTGTCATTCCTTCTTCACCTATCATGAACGTACCCAGCATTGTCGCCATAGCAGCGCTCGGAAGGAGGAAAACTAAAGCAACCAAAAACAATGATGCTTCGGTCGGAACTGGTCTCCCCATTTGGCCTAGAGCCCTGCATGATTGGTGCCAAGATGATTACTATTGGTAGTATGAAAACAACCATCAACTCTCGACGACGAGTAAACGCCTTCAGATCCTTTCTGATCAGCGCACCCTCTGTCGTAGAAAAACCTAGTCTGCCGAGTAGACCAATTTTTGGTGCGTAAACGCTTCGTGATACCGTGATAGCAGGAGGCTCGTAAAGTCCGTACCTTCCGTTAAGGAAAGTGGCAAGGTAGAACAAGGCAGCTATGAATCCGAGGGAAAGAACCACGAAAGCGATGCCCTGCAAAATCAACCCATTTAGGAAACTGTACAGCGTCATACCCAACCACACAAAAGGTATAAACCAAATCGCGCTCTGCGCCGACGCAATAGTCTGCACCAGGTAAATTCCTCCTGAGCCCGAAACCACGTAGAAATATACGATATAGAATACCAAAAAAAGCAGCAGGGAACCCACGAACCTCACCCAAATCGCGGCTCGACCAGTGGACTTGTAGATTGCGCCTATGAATCTGACCTGTAGGACTCTGAAAACCTCAGTCACTGCACTGGCCATGAAAGCAGAGGCACATACGGCGAGGATTGTTGCTGCTGCGGCGGCGACCTGGCCAGTGAACGTGGAAAACAGGACTATGGCTGGTGCGATGAACAGTATTGAAACAAGCGGAATACCAAGAAGGTTGGTCAGAATGGATGCAAGAGTGTGCTCCCCCCAAGTGATGGGCAGCCAATAAGGCGCCTGAAGGGAAAACTTGGCTCCACTACGCTGAATCTGCTGCAACATAGTAAAAACTAGACTATAGATCAGCACCAGGGTCGGTAGACCAAGAAAAAGGCTCAACATGCCTTGGTTAGCCAGAGCAGCAAAATTCGGATCAGTCGCCGAAGCTGAAACGTAAAACATACCCGCAAGTGCGCCCACCACCAGACCCAGAACCAAAGCCCCTCCGTAGAGCACATAAGTGAAGATTCTGCTCTCGCGAAATCTTGTCAGTCTCCTCCCTCTGAGAAATCGACCAGATTTCATGTCTATTCGCATAAGGTGCAGTACGTTCTTCCAGTTCATTTCAACAGTTCCTCTACAACTGGTCTTATGTCACCAGTGCCCGTCAGCTTGAGGAAGATGTCTTCCAAGGCGGAATCAGGCAGTTTCGCCATTTCCCTCAACTCATCCATTGTACCTAGTGCCAAGAGCTTTCCGTGGTACATGATGCCTATGCGGTCGCAGAGCGCTTGGGCTATTTCCAATACGTGTGTAGACATCATCGTGGTCACTCCCTGAGCTTTCAGCTCATGCAGAAAGTCTTTGACAATTCGAGCGGACCTGGGGTCTAGACCGCTCAATGGTTCATCAAGAATCAACAGTTTCGGTTTGTGCATAAACGCCGAAATCAATGCGACCTTCTGTTTCATTCCCTCGGAGTAGCTGCTTATCATGTCGCCTTCTCTGCCCTCTAGCTCAAGGGCCTTCAGATACTCGTTGATTCTAGCTTTCTTTGCTTCAGTCTGCAAGCCGTATACGTCGCCTATGAAATCCAAGTATTCGATTCCAGTCAGGAACTCGTAGAGACGTGGAGATTCTGGAACATAACCGACGAGCCTTTTCACCGCAACTGGATCCCCCTGCACATCTATCCCCAGGACATTAAGCGTGCCCGAGTCAGGCTGAACCAAACCGAGAAGCATCTTCATGGTGGTCGATTTACCTGAGCCATTTGGCCCCAACAGACCGAAGATTTCACCCGATCTAATGCTCAAGTCAACGTTGTCAACGGCCGAGATTTCGCCATAGCGTTTGACGATTCTCTTGATTTCGACCGCAGACGAATAGTCTGTTGCCATCATTAACGCACTCTCGACATTATACAACAACCTATGTATTTGAAATCGGCTTATGTCTTTCTATTTTCTGTTTGAAGGGTCAATTTCAGCGCGCGCATACCTCAGACGCAAATGCGAACTCTAACACGAACAAAACCGAACCAACAAAACACCATCACTTTTCAGAGGGTCCCTGGAAGGTTTGTGACGTAGTTTGTGTGTTTGACGTTTGCGCTGTTTGTCAGCGATTTGTGTGTGCGATCAGTTGTTGGTCGATAGTCTATCGTGCTACTGTATGTGTTGTATCGTACGAAGCGAACAAAGAGTCTGAAGAGAGATGCTTCGTTATTCTATTGTTCGCGCGCGCTAATCTAATAGAAATCTTAGAAATTCTCTTTTTCTTCTCAGCTTAGAAATTAGAATTTGGAAAGTTACCTGACTTTTTGAACAACATTGAGACAGCATTGCAGAATATCAGACATAATCAAGGGTAGTGTTGTCAGGTGGCTACCTCATGAAGAGGTTTGAGAGAACTAAGAGACTGAAGAGAGATAGACTATTGCACTATTCTCGCGCGCTATTTCTTACCTTTATTATATTCTGCAGGGAGTTCAACGTTCCGCTTCTCTTTCCTTTTCAGTTCCTTTTCTCTCTGCGATTTCATGTGGTGTTTATGATCCATAGCTTTCTCTTTCTTGCCTTTGGGCACAATTCACCCTCCTTAAGATTAGACTCTGCTCTTACGTCTATTAAAATTGCGCGTGCTTTGCCGTAGTAGAAACTGATGGATCGATCGATCAATGAGAGCAGTGGTTGAACAATAATATCATTACGGAGAGGTTGCAAAGAACTGAGAGGCTTGACAGAGGTTCGTCGTCGTGTACACGAAGTGCACGTAAATGTGAAACGCGCGCGTCCTTGTCACGCTGGCACGCGCTTTGGGCCTTCTATACTCTTGAATGCCAATATGAAGCTTGCTGCGGGCAGAATAAACCCAACCGGCAGTAAAGGGAGAGCTGCAGCTCCCGGTATCAAAAATAGAAAGGAAGGCAGTCCATAAAATCCGCCGGCAGCCATTCCCATCAAAATCAATATTCCACCTGGTATCGGTTTTCGATACCAGACGAGTATGCCGCCGACAATCATTAGAAACCCGCCTATGTAGAGGAAGGGCAAAAAAAGAAAATACGCAACGTTCGTCGCAAACAAAGTGAGAACTCCACTCGTAAGCCCTAACGCGGCTGAAACTTGGCGATAAACTGTTTTCCTCGCCACTACTCTGGAATCCGACTGCGCGGCTCTGGGGGAATTATTCGATTCGGACAAACTCAAATCGTCCTAGAGTAGACTGATAAGTCTGTGCTCTTATTTCTTGCGAATTGATTGACAGGTCTCATAGAATCTGTTCTGCCTAGTCACCTGAACACAGAGCCCCCATGCGTCAAAACCTTAACACTTCGAGTCAGTCAACTCGCAAAGATAGTTTCTGACGTGTGAAGGGAATTGCGGTTTTTGGTTGAATTTTTTGGGTTTGGGTTTGAGATAAGACTTTACCCAACCGCGCGCGCATTGGTAGAAGACAATTGATCTTGGGGGTTCACGCCTTTCATTCAGAACGAGACTGTCTCACATGTCTAATCGCGAGGTACGTCACGACGATACCGATCAGAGCAAAGAGGATTCCCCAAATGTCAATTGAAGACAACAGGTAGATGTAGTAGATCGATCCTGCAAATATGATCAAACCGTAGAGCATCATCGAATAGACAAAGATGTTTTTCTTTTCCCAAAACAAGCTCACCAAGATCACGGCTACGCATGGAAACAACAAACCGGCCGATATGATAGTGATGAGCGTTCCTGCAGCGTCAATATTCCCTCCTGACAAAACAAGAATGAAGTAAAGAATCAGTGCATCAAGAACTGTGGCTGCCATAGAATAGAACAATGTAGTGAGTCTTGGCTTCAGTCCATCATCAGAAGACGTGTCTTCCATATGAGTGACTTTCTTCGTTCTCGCTCTAAAGTCTTGCGAAGAGCTAAAATTGCGCGTGCGATAAAACTTTACCCCCAAACCCAAGCCTTGCGATGCAAAAACAAGTATTTTAATACCGAGTTGAACGCTTTGTTGTGTGGGGAAAGATTTGTCACAGCAACAACCACCGCCACCACCACCGCCAATACCAACAAAGAGAACAGGTTATCCAATTGCCGCAGCCATTCTAGCAATCATTGCTTCTGGTATAGAAGCGCGCTACATCGTATTCCTTTTTGTTGGGGCACCTGGTTCGCTTTGGGTGTTAATAGGAATCTTCGCTGTTGTCGTTTTTGCATTTGGTTTGACGGGGGGAATATTCTCGATAGGACGGAGACACTTTGGGTTGTCAATATTCGGGATGAGTCTTCTAACACTTATGGGATTTTTCGCGCTGTTAATCCCTGCGCTGTTCGGTGAACTGAACAGCGGATTGTATGTTGGAATACCCATAATCATCCCTTCAATCTTGAGCGTTATCTTCACTGCCATATCCAAGAGTGAGTTCACTTAGGAAGCTTAGCGCGTATTCGCGAGGTGATGTTGATGAACATTCACTTAAGAGAAGCAAAAGCAACTGACATGCCATTAGTGAAGAAAATCGCTGTTGAAACATCGTGGGAATATATCCCTGAAACACAGAAAAAGCTTCTCGATAGAGAGAAATGGAATATGCGTGTGATTGAGTATTATGAGAATGTGTTGAAGGAGGAAAATAGCGAGGTCTTTATCGCAGAGGATGAACACCATAAGTATGTTGGACACTTGATCGTTGGACAAACCAGAGGCACGATTACTGAGCTGAGCTTCGGCTATATTTACGATATTTTTATTGAAGAGAAATTCAGAGGCAAGGAAATCGGGAAGATGCTTTGGAAAAGGCGGAAGATTATTGTCGAGAGAAAGGGCATTCCAGAATTGCTCTTTCGGTATCAGCGACAAATGACTCTGCAATAAAGCTTTACAGCAGAACTGGATACAAACCAGAACGAATAACCATGGCAAAAGAGATAACCTGACAGTAGTTTTGTGTGTGTGTTTGGGATAAAACTTTACCCCAACCAACAATGCGTGAATGAGACTTCGTTTGTTTTTTCTTATTCCTGCTAGTGAACACCTGCCAACAGTCATCGTTGACTCTCGGAAACCCTGATTTGCCGTAGAATATTCGCAGTGTCGTATTCGACCCATTCTTCAACGATTTTTCCAGCCTTGAACAGAACAATATCCATGTAGGATATCGCAATTCGCTTTCCAGTTGCGGGAACGCCCTGATATTCTCCGGTATGAGTGCAATACATTGTTATGCGATTAGCGACCTTGTCATTTTCAGCGATTTGGTCTTCCACAACTGCTTCAATGTTAGAGAACGCCTTGAGAAACACCATTTCATCTCTTTTTCTCTCCTGAGTTCATCGATTCTCCACCTCCTCTAGGATGGAGAACGTAGCCGGAGCCTATGAATTTCATTACAGCACCTATATCTCCAGTATTATACGCCTCAAAGTAGCTACGAGCTATCGCCTTGTTGAGTACAGAAGACATAATATGCAGACACCACCGTCAATTTGTCAGTATCTGACGGCATTTAGATAAGACTTTACCCTCAAGCCCAATCACCAGACTTATAACATAGAACGTCCCCTCGCCCCTGCCCGGGTGCAAGCACAAATGTCAAACAAACACAATCTCGTCTTATATGTTGATCAAGATTTGGTTGAGAAGTCGCGTAATCTTGGCTTCAATTTGAGTAAGACCTTCGAAAATCACTTGAAACACTTGTTGACGCAGTTTTCACAGGTCAATTCTTTGAACAACACTGAAAACAATAGTAATCTTGGTGATTGGTGGGCCGGACCGGACTTGAACCGGCGACCTTTGGCTCGTAAAGCCAATGTCCTAACCAAGCTAGACGACCGGCCCCCAGTTCACTGATTCTTAAATAATTGCTCTATTAAACTTGACTATCTGCTAACAAGCAAGGAGCGATTATTTCTTATAGTGCCAAGCAACAATTGGTACGATCAAATCTGTCAGCAAAAGCACCCATTCACAAAAGTGAAAGTTCATGAAAAGAATACTCGTGACAGGCGCGGGCGGACCCGCCGGAATAAACTTCACGATGTCGCTCAGAATAGCCCCTGAAAAAACTTTTCTTGCAGGAACAGAAGCAGACCAACACTTCATTCACCTAGCAGTAACCGACAGAACATATCTATGTGCCCCGAGCAACAGATCCCGAATATATTCGGCAAGTTGAACGAGATAATTAATAAAGAAAAAATCGAGTTCTTTCATGCCCAACCCGACATCGAGGTGGAAGTCGTTTCCGCCAACCGAGAGAAACTCGACGCACCCGTTTTTCTGCCTTCCAAGAAGACGGTTGAAACTTGCCAAGACAAATTTGAATCTTCGAAACTCTGGAGAAAGAAGAACGTACCAGTTGCAAAGTTGATGGAGATCGCAGACGAAAACGACATCGACAAAGCATTTCAAGAATTGGGCGCTCCCTTATGGATAAGGGCAAGCCACGGGGCAGGCGGAGTTGGAAGCACGCCAGCCGACAACAAGGAGACCGCACTTTCATGGATCACATACTGGAAATCGCGCAAGAAAGCATGGAAATTCATAGCACAGGAACACTTGCCTGGAAGAAACCTTGCATTCCACAGCCTGTGGAAGGACGGCGAGCTTGTTGTGTCGATGGCAAGAGAGCGCATCGAATACATTTACCCACACCTTGCACCTTCAGGAATAACGGGCACTCCGGCAGTGCAGAGAACCGTACATGACAAGAGGGTGAACAAGATTGGAAGCCAAGCAGTTCTCGCAATAGACCCGAAGTTCAATGGAATAGCATGTGTTGACCTCAAAGAAAACGAGAAAGGAACGCCATGCGTAACCGAAATCAACGCAGGACGAATGTTCACGACATCTTACTTCTTCTCTTTCGCCAGCAAGATCATCCGCAGGGACTACTACGCAAACATTCCCTATCTCTACGTGAAACTCGCCTTCAAAGAGAAGATCCCAGACGTTCCGAAATACGACGCACTACCCGAAAACGTGTACTGGATTCGCCACATCGACGCGCCAGCACGGCTTGTCAAGGACGGAAAGGTTCTCGGGGAAATGTACCGTTGACAGAAGCAGTCATCTTCGATCTAGACGGCACCCTAGTTAACCTGCCGATCGATTATGACGCGCTATTCCAAGAATTCAAAGAAATCATGAAAACATCGCGGGTTCGGCCATTAACAGAAACGATAGCCAAACTGGACGAAAAAACGAAGAAACAAGTCTTTCTTGCCTGGGAAAAAAGCGAACTGGAAGCGTTTGAAGAAGCCACGCCTAACGAAGAAGGGATGAGCCTTTACAGAGAGTTTACTCAAAAACCCAAGGCTCTCGTTACCATGCAGGGACGAAATCTCGTCAAAAATGTAATTCAGAAACTGAGTTTAAGATTTGACTTCATGGTCACAAGGGAAGATTCATTGAACAGACGAGAACAATTCGAAATCGCTGCCAAAAAGCTGAGAGTACCCTTTCAGAAGGTTCTTTTCGTGGGAAACACCCTTGAGGATAGGAAAGCTGCTAAAGAAGTCGGATGCAAATTCGTGAGGGTGGGAGAATGAGAATCTGGTATGATGCGTTAACTGGCAAACATGTCAGGTACGCCGTGGCAGTTGCAGAACGCCTAAGGAGGAAGGGACATGAAATCACACTGACTACAAGAAAACATCCAGACACCCTACCTTTGGCGGACTACCTGAATGAAAGCTTTGTCGCCGTTGGGAAATTCAACCCCAAATCCTTACTGACAAGGCTAACAGAAGGCACACGACGACAACTCAAATTCTGCCAGAATCTTCGAAAAGAACCCTCCGGACGTAGCAATTTCACACGGTTCATCCGATCTCTGCAGAGTTGCATTCGGACTCAACAAACCTATAATCACAACCGTAGACACACCGTACGCAGATGCAGTCCACCGCCTTACTTTACCGTTATCAAAGCACATCGTTGCCTCAAACGCGATTCCTGCAAGAATCCTGCAAACCTATAACCCTAAGGCCGAATACACACGTTTTGAAGGCGTTGACGAAGTTGCGTGGATCAAAGGCTTCAAACCAAAGAAACAGTATGATTTTGGCAGACCACTCATTGTCATCAGACCGCTCGAAGAAAGAGCAGTTTATACAAAGGACAGAACGAATCTAGTCCAACTCGCCAAGAGACTTACAAAACTGGGCAACGTCGTATATCTTTCGAGATATGCACGCAAATCCGTCGATGGCTTGACGGTTCCAAACGGATTCGTCGATTCAGCAAGTCTAACTGCACAAGCCGACCTGTTCGTAGGAGTCGGAGGTACGATAACCCGAGAAGCAGCCTTACAGGGAACGCCAGCAATAGTAGTTAAAGTCTTCGAGGAACAATATGTTAACGAGTTTCTTTCCGAGAAGGGGTTCCCCATCTTCGAAACAGAGCCCTCAAATGCCTTCAAACTAGCAGAAAAACTGCTGGGAAAGAAACATGATGTCAAGCAATTGTTAGCGCAACTAGAAGACCCTGCAGACACAATCAAGAGAATCGTTGAAAAAATGCAAAAAAAGCTGACACGGGCTCAAATGCGCTCTGCAGCAAAATCCTTTCAAGATTAAACGCGCGACAATGACCATTTCTGTGCGCGCGTTCCTGAAACCCATTTTCCAGACGACATCATAACCGACATACATAACTTGCTCCCTGACATTGTTGGAGATTTCAGTAATAAGAACGCGAAGACTCAGAGTTTTTTGATTGAAGAATTGCAACAGCAAGGCTGGAAGTTAGCACCCTACTTCACTGCAAAACCGAAAAACATAACACAACGAATCAAAACTTGGATTCATAGTACTGTAAGACTTTGTAAAGCAGGATGGGAAAAGTTGTTTGCCAGGAAAGTCTAGAATGCCTAGACGGTTGCCTAGAAGGTTAAGGGAGTAGAAGACGTTGTTGAGGTTAGATAATCGTTTACATGAGGAGTAGAATGGATGTTGAAGCTTGACCTAGTGATGTGGACTAAAAACGGTGAGATCACATTGCCAGCGGTCTTGGAGAGGATCAATAGTGTTGTGCCCTCAGATGCGGTTAATCAACGCTTGATCGTGGATGACGCGAGCACTGACTCGACGAGAACTATTGCTGAGCGTTTCGGCTGGTTCGCTGTTTCAAATCAAGGTCATGGGGTCAGTGATGGTGCAAACACCGCCTTGAAGCATGTTGAAACTGATTGCTTCGCAAGCTTCGAGCAAGACTTGTACCTCAGTAAGGACTGGTTTAACAAAATCGTCCCACGCGTCGCAGGCGGAAAGTACGCTGTCGCAAGTGGGATGAGGTTTGCGGATGCGCCAGTTCCGTTGAGGAAATTGGAGCAGTATGCTGCCAGAAAGTATAGAGGCGAAAGATATTTGAGTAGCTGGCTACGGAGAAGGGAACCAGTAAGCTTCAATTTTGGCAAAACCTTCGACAACACAGTTTACAATACGGAAGTACTCAAAGCTATCGGAGGCTTTCCCTCTGTCTTGAGAAACGCAGGTGTGGACACTGCATTGGCCTACAAGCTGAGAAGAATGGGCCTTGATTGGTATGTTGATTATAGCGTGCAGAGTCTCCATCTTCGCCATAATCTGCGACACGAACTAGAACATCAATTTTGGCATGGGCAACAGCAACGTGAAGTGTGGAAGGGTGTCGAAGCGTTTTCTGGCGACAGGATGCCCGTGAATGCTTGGAGCGTCATATTTCGGTTACTTATTTCGCCAGCAACAGGGCTTTTTGTCGCATTAAAAATGGGTGACGCTAGAATAACCGTTGTCAATATTCTGACGAGATTTTACTTCACTTGGGGGTTTCTGCAAGGTAATGGTTAACTTTACGCGCGCGCTTATGAGGAACAACCAAAAGCAACACGCTTGCGTTTTTCAACACGTCTTTAAAGGCTTTGAGAGCTTTGATGGGGTTAACGATATGCTCCGCGCGCTCCCAAATGGTCTCTCTAGAGAAAATGCAGTTATCAAGACCTTCGACCATCCTATATACTGGCAAAATTGATCTCGCGGAAAAGATGGAGCTGGGACCACCAATTTCCAACCGTTTTTCCCCTCAAAGTACGCTTTTGGGTATGCTTGAAGATTACGGCGCATAGGCGCACGCGCAACATAAACGAATGCGACTTCAAAACACACTTAAGCTTATATGCTGCAATATCCATCTCTCAACCTCTCCGGTGAGAAAGAATGTCCAAAGAAACAGTACTCATCGTTGGACTAGGTGAAGTTGGACACTCACTTTATGATCTTTTTAAAGAAAACGACAAGTTCGACGTGTATGGCCATGACATAGACGAAGAAACAACCAAAGCACTAACGGGAAAGACCGAGCTTTCATACGGCGTTGACGTGATGCACATATGCATTCCCTGCAGAAAACAGGACACATTCGTGCAAACCACGGTCGATTACATAAGAAAGGTCAAACCCAAACTGACTATTATCGACAGCACCGTTCCTCCTGGGACAACAAAGAAGATCTACGAGCTTACGAAGGCTCCTATAGCCGATTCCCCGATACGAGGAATGCACAAAAACCTAGAAACAATGAAAAGAGACATCCGTTTCTGGACAAAATATGTCGGTGGCGCAACAGAACAATCAGCTGCCCAAGCCAAAAAGCACTTTGAGAAGCTCGGACTGAAAGTCAAGGTGCTGAAGAGTCCAGCTGAGACAGAACTGGCCAAACTTTTCGAGACAACCTACAGAGCGTGGATGATAGCTTGCTTCCAAGAAATGCACAGGATCTCGCGGCACTTCAACGCAGACTTCGACCAGGTTGTCGACATGTTAGAAGAAATTCATCGGATTGACTTCAATAAACCGTTACATTTTCCAGACGTGATAGGAGGACACTGCCTCATACCCAACACCGAACTGTTGCTCTCGGCTTATGATTCCAAGTTTCTGCGTTTGATTGTGGAATCTAATGAAAGACGCAAAGAAGAAATTAAGGACGCGAAAATACGAGAGGAAGTCGAGAAAGTCAAGAAAAGAGCCATAGCGCTTGAGAATGACCTTAAAGCCAAACACAAGCTGGACTAGCCTCTCGGCGTTCTAGCTTGAAGCAATCCTCTCATGTAATAGAGCCGAATCAAAGGATGAATATACGTTATTGACGGCTCCTTCATTCTTACAGCCATGAAAAGACCCGTAAAGGGAGAGATGAGAAAACGATACACCACAGCCGATTTTGTAATGGGAGGGGGTTTATTCATCTTGTCCTCTATCCGCCTATTGATTTCGTATAGCTGTGTCGCATACCAATATTGATGGCTCAGCTCCTGCTGCAAACCCTGTCTGAGATGAACAGACTGAACAGAGTAATCCACAACCCAACGATAACCACTCCGTGCGATCTCGTAAGCCAAAATCGTTTCAACACCCGCATTCACAGACAGCTTAGGAAAACCACCCAAAGCCCTAACAACTTTGGTCTTGTAAATTGTGTTGTCAAGAGTTTTCCCGAGAACAAAAGCTGACATTTGGCGAGTTCTCAACCAAGGAGCCATTTCTGATTCGCCGCGATACTTCTTGGCTACGTATTGCTGGAGTTTCCTCACGCCCCTCGGCTTGTCAGCAAAACGCATTCCACACGCTACAGCCACTTCGGGCACCTCAATTTGGGGTGCGATCTTATCCCACCAGTCAGGAGCCAATAACAAATCTTGTTCAAAGCTTATGAAATAGTCTGTCGTAACTGAATGCAAAGCGGTGTTGGCACCATCGCTTATGCCCTGTCCTTCATTGAAGATAACGTCCCAGTTGTGTGATTCTGCAATCTGCCTTGTTTTATCAGTGCTTCTATCGTCAACAATCAACTTTCTGTTAACATATTCACTGGGTATCACATGATCTATTCGGTTCAGTACCAAGTCCAAGGTCTCAGAACCATTCTTGGTCCACATCACCAGATCGACCCTTTTCAATATTATCCCTGCTTTTGCACGTCAGCCCACAACTTAACTCCTCCAATCCAATAAGACTTCCGTGTTCTTTCAGCGAATCTCACGAGGAAGCGCTCGAGAAGCAACCGATATGCGGTTTTCGAGGTGAAAACCATCAGACAGAAGAAAACCCTGCAAAAAGCTAAAACAAGGCACTGACATATATGAAAGCAATACGGATCAGGAAGGAACGGTGAGTATGAAAGGCGTAATTTTGCACGGCGGTCATGGCACGAGACTGCGACCATTCACACATACTGGACCAAAACAGCTGATTCCTGTTGCAAACAAACCGATTTCGCAATACGTTCTGGAGGATTTGCGAGACAGCGGAATCAAAGATATCGCCATAATACTGGGCGACGTGATGCCAGAAAAAGTGAGAACTATTATGGTGACGGGAAAAAATTCGGCGTAAAAATCAAGTATATCAGTCAGCCGAAACCAGGGGGAATCGCCGAGGCAGTCGGTTTGACCGAAGATTATGTTGGCAGCGATCTTTTCATCGTGTACCTTGGAGATAATCTCCTTAAAGGTGGAATCGCCAAGTGCGTTCGAGAATTCAAAGAGAAAAAACATGATGCAATGATATTGCTTAGCAGGGTAAAAGATCCTCAACAGTTCGGCGTGGCAGAATTTGACAAGAAAGGAAAAATTGTGAGGCTCATTGAAAAGCCGAAAAAACCACCAAGCAACTACGCGCTTACTGGCATATACTTCCTTAGGCCAGTGATCTTCAAGATGATAAAGAAGTTGAAGCCTTCTCGGCGAGGAGAACTCGAGATTACCGAAGCTCTACAAATGCTGCTTGACGAGGGCTACCAAGTTGGCCACCGTATCGTGGAAGGCTGGTGGAAAGACACTGGAACGATTGAAGACATAATCGACGCCAACATTCTCGTACTCGATGAAATTGAAACTTCTATAAAAGGAACGGTTGAAGACACTTCGTGCATCCAAGGACGCGTCTCAATAGGAAACAGGATCGATCGTCAAAAAGGGAGCTCTAATCAGAGGACCGGCAATCGTGGGAGAAAATTCGACTATAGAAAGTGGCGTTTACATTGGACCGTACACGTCGATCGGCAACGATGTCCAGATCAAGAAGGGTGAAATAGAAAACTCGATAATAATGGACAACTGCACAGTATGCGTAAACTCGCGCATAATTGACAGCATGATAGGTTCAAACTCGGAAATAACAACTGATAGCAAGGGACCGAAGGGTCACAGGCTAATAATAGGCGAGAACTCGAGAATAGTGCTTTGAGATGAGAAGCATGATAGAAGGTGTTATCACTAAACCGTTGAAAACGGTAGCCGATGAAAGAGGATGGCTCACAGAAGTACTCAGAAACGACTGGGAACACTTCAAAAAATTTGGACAAGTATACGTTACAGCAGCCTACCCTCAGGTGGTTAAAGCCTGGCATATGCACAAAAAACAGACGGACAACATGGCATGCATCAAGGGCATGGTAAAACTTGTGCTGTACGACGGTAGAAAGAAATCGAAGACCAAGAATGAAACGAACGAGCTGACAATCGGGGAGAGGAACCTGTTATTGGTTCACATCCCACCCGAGGTTTGGCACGGGTTCAAAACCATAAGCGAAGACTATGCACTAATCTTGAACGTGCCCACCGAACTTTACAATTACGAAAAACCAGACGAGCATAGGTTACCGCCAGACACAGACAAGATTCCGTACGAATGGAAACTCGCATCGTGGCTCAAGCACGGGTGAATTGATGACCTTTCTTTGAAATCATGATACTTTGGAAAACAGTGTTTTTATACGAAGAATGAATTCTTCTGGTAAGATCAGTCGAGCGGAGAAAGTGTTGATCAAACTGAGAGTCGACGTCGACTATCCTTACCCATCACGATTGAGAAGCTTCATTTGCACAGCTCTGGGAATAAAGGCCGGCGGAGACTACCTCAAGAATTCAAAGATACTCGCAAGAATGATCAACGAATCCTCCAAGGGAAGTCAAGGCTTATTGGTTCTTCACGCCTAAAACGATGCCTGACCAACAGCTCATGCGGTTGCTGAATGAAGAAAGACACGAAGTCGCCCTTCACATCGCAAACAACCCCTACAAAGAGATGAACCTGCTTCAGAAGACGACCGGCAGAAAACTCGAGTACTACACCGTTCACGGAACAGCCCGCTTTCTCGCCAGAGCTGATGTGGAGACGTTGGACCTTCAAAGCCCCACAAATCCCTGATAGATTATCCGCTCATTTCATTTTACCAATTCCCGACATTTGGACTCGACGTCTACTGCTTCAATCACAGCGAACGATCAGTCAAAGAAAATGGCTGCCGAACAGGTAAAAGAAGGAAAGATTCTCCACGTTCACCCGATATGGCTATTTCCAGCGCGGAAAAATGAACCATCGAGGACCCTACTACGAAACGCTACGTACAGTACTTGACGTAGACAACGACCTCAAAGCCCTAAACATAAACAAAAGAAAATTCTTCAAAATTGCCAGAGACAGTTGGGAATACGATAGAGACAATCTTCCATCAGACGTGCTCATCGATAAACTAGGCGAAAGAGATGTTGACATTTACACTTTTATCGAGAGGAAATGGAGCAGAACCCATTTCAAATCCGCCAAAACAGTGGAAAGGAACTAGCGACAACATTGCTTTCATCGAAGTAACAAACTACGAAGATTGGCTCCAGAAAATAGGCAAGAAAACTCGCAACATGATCCGGAAAGCCGAAAAAAGCGGGATAACAGTGAAAACTGTGGAGCCGGACGACAATTTCGCAGCAAGGCATCTGGAGAATATACAACGAAACGCCGATAAGACAAGAAAGAGGATTCCCTCACTATGGAGAATCATTGCGACAAGTGACTCGAGAACTTCGTTTAACACCAAACTGCACCTACATCGGAGCTTACCTGCAAGAAGGAACTGGTTGGCTTCATACAACTTGTTCATGGCGACAATCTGTCTCGAATATCTCAAATCCTCTCCATGCAGATCCACTGGGACAAAGCAGTTAACAACGCCTTGTTGGCAAAGGCAATTGAAGTGTGCGCTAACCAAAAAGGATCGATGGATAATGTATGGAAGAATTGGAAATCACCCGTCACTGGACGAGTTCAAGAAGAACAATGGATTCTACAAGCTTGAATTGACGCGATTTTACGTTCCAATAACTCAGGCGAGGCAGAATGGGCAATCGGCACTGGGACTTCACAGGGAGTTGAAGGATTCGCTGCCGCAGTCGATGAAGTATCCTTTGATACCGCTCTACAATTGGGTCAGTAGAACCAAAATGAGGACGAGAATCTTCTTCAAGGAAAAATGAGCATTGTCCAAAGTGACTAGCCAGCAGTCTCACGCGAAGAAAGTCCATAATCGAAGCAATATTAAATAATCTCACGCAAGTATGCTTTGAGCTAAAGCGGGGTAACCGCGTGACCACGAAGGACATTAGACTGCAATCGGGTTTCATAGTCTTTGCTGCCAAGATAAGCAGCGTCGCAACAGGGCTGGTTTTCCAGTTCATAGTTGCTCACGCATTAGTGCGCAGCCGTGAATACGACATTTGGTTCAACATCAACGACTTAAACGCATACTTCGTACTTCTTGCGGGTGTGCTGCCATTCTGGGCGATGCGGTACGTAACCAGAGACAAGGAGGGATCGGTGAAGACGGGGATTTTTGCAAACCTCATGATTTCCGCAGTTGCCTCGGTCGTTTACGTACTCCTCATACCTTCTGTGATGTCAGCACTCCAAGTCAACATGCTTTATCTTCCAATATACTTGCTCATGGCGATTCAGATAGTCGAAATCCATTCCATAGCGATAATGGAGTCTTGTCTGCAAGCCAGAATCCCGCAGAATGTAGGTTACGGATTGCTCGTGCAGCAAATCACTAAAGTGATCGTTGGCATCGTGTTGATTGTCGGGTTCAAACAGTTACTTCTCGGAGCCGTGGTCGCGACAATAGTAGGCTACGCTATTCAGACTTTCTACTACGTCAAGACCTTTGCGGTGGAACTGAGGAAGAGACTGTGCATCGGATACATCGGAGAGTGGCTGAAAGGTTCGCTTGCAAACATCTACAATGTCATTGGCAATCAAATAGCCGCGTACATTTTCATAATGCTCTTCACGTACGTTGACAGCGCTAGGGGAATTTACGGAGCGGCAGCAACGATTGTTAACGTGATAACCTTCTCCTCTTACCTGTCTTTTGCCCTGTATCCGAAGCTCCTTGCTGAAAAGAAAATGGACGATGTGGCGAGTTCAATGAAAATGGTATTGATGTTCGCCGTGCCATTGACGGTTGGCGCCGTCGCACTTGCAGACTCGTACATAACACTTCTGAGACCTGGAGCTGCTGGTGCAGGACCCGTTCTCATGGTCTTGGCATTAGACTCTTTTGTAGTGGTGATATCCGGTTTCTACAGCTCAATTCTATACGGCGTTGAAACAGTCGACGAAGGATCAAAGCTCTCTCTTCGTCAACTCGTGAAGAGCCGATTGTTTATAGCCTTCTCACTTCCGTATCTTCACTCTGCCATCGCGCTTCCAACCGCCTATTACGTACTAACGAACTACGCACAGAAACAGCCTTTTCAAGCCGCGCTCTACGTGAGTATAATCAACGCTGTTGTCCGCTTTTTGATGTTCCTGATCCTAATTGTAGTCGTTCGCGGCATGGCAAAGATCCACATCCCCTGGAAGAGCATTTCAAAGTACGTTTTTGCCGCAGCGGTGATGGGCATAATTCTTTATGTCAGTCCCCACCCGACGACGGCTTCCTCGACACTTTTTGAAGCAGCAGTCACGCTCGTTGAAACAGGAATCGGAGGTCTCATCTACCTAGGCGTACTGATGGCCATAGACAAAGATGCTAGAAGATTGCCCCGCGAAATCATAAATGAATTCAGACAAAAGCAGACGGCGGCCGACAGTTAGAAAAGCAACCGCTTCAGAAGATTGTTCAGCTCTTCCTTGGTCTCTAGTCCTCTGAGGATCACTTTTCCGCTTCCGTAGAGCCTAAAAGAATAATTCTCGTACGCTAGCTCGGATACTATTCCGGCTATTGACTTCTTCACTGTGGCTCTTTCCAGTATTTTCTTGATCACTTCATCCTTCTTCTCATACTTGAAGGTGACTATCACGTCCTTTTCTTTGCCACACGTCCCGTCGATTCTTGCCACATAATCTTCAACGCTGGTCATAGGGACTCGCCGATCTCCTTCAGGACTTCTGTGAACCTGTCTATTTCCTCAGTGGTGTTGTAAATGTAGAAGCTCGCCCTTGCGGACGAACTCAATTTCAATAGTTCGTGGAGGGGTTGCGCACAGTGAAAACCGCTTCGAACCATTATTCCGTAATTGTCAAGGAAAAGGGCCACATCGTGGGAACTTAAACCCTTGATGCCGAAAGGAATTATCCCGCACTTTGCAGAGACTTCTTTTGTTCCGTAGACCTCCAGTTTGTCACAACAGTCTAGCATCCGTGGCAACGCGTATTCGGTGAGCTTTTCTTCGTGTTTTTTCACGTTTTCCATACCCAAGCGTTTCAGGTACTTTACGGCTGCCATCAGTCCGACAGCGCCTTCTACGTTGGGTGTTCCAGCTTCGAATTTCCATGGAAGAACGTTCCAAGTTATTGAGCAGTTCTTGGTCTTGGAGTCAATCGAGACTTCGCGTATCATCGCTCCTCCGCCTTGGAAAGGTTCCATTCCTTCCAACACGTTTCGCTTGCCGTACAGAACTCCGATACCCGTCGGCCCAAGCATCTTGTGGCCCGAAAACGCAAGAAAGTCTACGTCCAAGTCCTTGACGTTCACGGGCATGTGTGGGACTGACTGAGCCCCATCAACCAGCACCATTGCCTCGTGCTCATGTGCAATTTCAGCAATCTTTCTCACGTCATTCACTATTCCGGTGACGTTGGAGACGTGAGACACGCAAACCAGTTTCGTCTTTTTTGAGACAAGTTTTTCAAAGGAATCATAATTCAACGTTCCATCGGCGTTTATGTCGATGAATTTTATTCTGAACCCGGTAATCTTTGAGATTATTTCCCACGGGACTAGGTTGCTGTGATGTTCCATCAACGAAATGATTATTTCGTCGTTTTTGCCTAGGTTTCGAAGACCCCACGCGTACGCGACCAAGTTTATGGCTTCGGTTGTTCCCCTGACAAAGATTGTCTCTTCCATGCCTTTTGCGCCTATGAACTTGGCGATTTCTTCATGCGCACTTTCATAGAGCTCTGAGGCTTCTTGCGATAGCGTGTACACTGCGCGGTGCACGTTTGCGTTGTGTTTTCTGTAAAAGTCTTCGATTGCTTCGATCACTTGCCGGGGTTTCTGAGAGGTTGCCGCGTTGTCAAAGTAAATGAGTGGGTGATCGTTTACCTTACGCTTCAGAATAGGGAAGTCCTCTCGGATCTTGTAGGGATCGAACATCATTTTCCTTCTGCTGCCTTCATTCTTTTCTCAAGCATCTTCGCAAGCTGTTCTTCTTCCAAAGCTTGTTTTTCCTCAAAACTCGGTTCTTTCTGTATCCAGTCAGGGGTTGAGCCTTTCAGGCTGAAATATTTTCTTATAGCTCTCTTCAGGGCACCTACGGCCAGTATGCCACAGTGAAACTTCACGCTCGGTAATCCACCGACGGCTTCTGCGACGCTCTTGTAGGAGACGTTCCAAGCCTCTGCGAGCTTCATACCTTTTATCATTTCAGTGACTATGCTGGACGTGGCAATGTTCGCTGCACAACCGTAGCTTTCGAAAGATGCTTTCTCAATCACTTCTTTGTCATCGATCTTCAGGTAGAAAGTTATCATGTCACCGCACATCGGGTTTCCTGCAATGGCTGACACGCTAGCGTCTTCCATTTTTCCAAGGTTTTTCGGGTTCTTAAACAATTCCAGTATTTTCGGGTTATAGGGTAATGGTGCACGTGACATTAGTATTCACCTGCTGCAGAACCTGTTATTCCTCTTATCCGTTCAACTGCCCTAGGAATTACTTCCAAGGTATAGTTTATGTCTTCTTCTGTGTGAAGCCTCGAAACCTTCATCAAGAGACTACCGTGTGCCTGATCGAACTTTTTCCCTATCGCTACCAAAACGTGGCTTGGCTGCAGCAATCTTCTGGAACAAGCGCTTCCGCTCGAAACGTACACACCGCTCAGACTGAGTTCGATCGTGAGAGCTTCTCCCTCACACCGCAGAAAACTGATGTTTGCGTTATCAGGAGCTCTTTTCGATCCTGCGGGTCCGTTGGATTCTACGTCTGGTATTGTGCAGGTTATCCCCTCGACGAGTTTGTCCCGCAAAAATCGCATTTTCATTGTGTTACCCTCAAAATTCCTGAAAGTCAGTTCAGAAGCCACAGTGAAACCAACGATCAACGGAGTGTTCTCTACTCCAGGCCAGAGTCTTTGAGTACCGATCTGTCCCTCCAAGATTCTTTCAAGATCAACGCCTTCCTTCACGTACAGGCAACCCACGCCGCGAGGTCCAAGAATCTTGTAACTGCTGACAGTGGCCAGATCCACATCTAAGGTTCTTACGTCGAAGGGAATCTTGCCATACGCGTCTGAAGCGTCAGTGTGAAAAACCGCTTCTGCGTTCTTGTCTTGAACTATTTCCACTGCCTCTTTGATCGGTTGGATCGTGCCTATTTCATGGTTCACGGTCGATATGCTCACTATGGCTGTTTCATGATTGACAGCTTCGCTTAATCTGTCCAGGTTTAGGAAGCCCTCGCGGTCAACGGGGATTTTTGTCACGTGAAAACCGCTTTTCTGAAGTAGCTCAGCAACTTGAATGACGTTGATGGGTTCGATCTCTGACACAACGATGTTCTTGGCTTTTTCCTTCATCGACATGGCTACTCCGGTTATTGCGAGGTTGTTGGCTTCTGTTTCTCCTGGCGTGAAGTTTACTTCCTCAAGGTTCTTACATTTCAAGAACGAGGCTATTTTTTGTGATGACTCCATTATTGTTTCAAACGCTTCCCAACCTGGTTTATGAGTCAAAGTCGGGTTGCCATACGCCATTTTGTTGAAGTACGGCAGCATCGCCTTCACAACTTCTTCTGGAACCGGAGCCGAATTCTCAAGGTCAAGGTACACTTCACGTTTCAGTCCCTTGTGCGCTTTCAGCAGTTCTTTGACATTCTCAACCATCGCAACCCAGATCCTGTACGCACTTCCTTTGTCTAGTACTCGATCGTTCTAATAGAAAAACATAACCCAGAAAGCGAAGCTTTTGACACACGCAACGCTTTAAACCGTCTCAGTAATAATGCTGTTGTAACACTGGGGAGATAGGCGCATACAGGTGAAGGTAACCGACTTATCCATACCAGAAGCGGTTAAAGAATTAATCATCAGATCAGGAATAGCCGAGCTTTATCCTCCGCAAGAAGAAGCTATAAAAGCTGGAGCATTAGAAGGAAGAAACCTGGTTTTGGCAAGTCCAACGGCTTCGGGCAAAACGCTCGTCGCCGAGTTCTGCGCCCTCAAGCACGTCTTGGAAAAGAACGGGAAAGTCGTTTACCTCACACCACTTAGGGCATTGGCAAACGAGAAGTTTGACGAATTCGGAAAATACGCTGCAATCACGAAAAAAGATGGAAAGAGGTTCAGAGCAGGCATCAGCACAGGCGACTTTGACAGCACAGACCCCTGGTTGGAAAGATATGACGTAATCATAACGACGAATGAAAAGGCTGACTCACTCCTGAGACACAGGGCCAAATGGATGGATGATATTTCGCTTGTCGTAGCCGATGAGGTACATCTGCTGAACGATGCTGAGCGTGGACCAACCTTGGAAGTAGTTCTGGCGAGGCTCATGCAAGTCAACCCAGATATTCAAATCCTAGCCCTAAGCGCTACGATAAGCAATGTTGATGAACTCGCGGAGTGGCTAAAAGCAGAACACGTCACAACCGAATGGCGCCCGGTCCCACTGAAAGAAGGAGTCCTATTGCACGAGGAAATCCAGTACAAGGACGGAGACGCCCGCAAGATAGAGAAGAAAACGAGAGACCCAACCATAAACTTGGCTCTGAACACGGTGAAAACAGGCGGTCAAGCGCTCATCTTCTCATCAACCCGCAAGAACGCGGTGACAATGGCGAAAAAAGTGGCGGGCGAAATCGTCACCGTTCTGTCTAAACCTGCGAGACGCGCTCTTGAGCACGAGGCCGAAAGGATTCTTTCAACTGGTGAAAGAACACGGCTCGGCGAATCGCTAGCAGAACTGGTCAGATGTGGCACGGCATTCCATCATGCAGGTCTGGCTGGAGGACACAGAAGAATAATTGAAGATTCATTCCGCGCTGGGAAAATCAAAATTCTGACAGCCACACCGACTCTGGCTTTCGGCGTCAACTTGCCCGCGAGAACAGTTATTTTGCAGGATTATAGACGTTACGAAGCGGGATACGGTTACTATCCCATCAGCGTGCTCGAGTACAAGCAAATGGCGGGCAGAGCTGGAAGACCGAAATACGACAAGACGGGAGAAGCCATACTGATAGCCAAAACAAGTGACGAAGCAGATTACTTGGTACAAAGTTACGTTCTCGCCAAGCCGGAGCGAATCTGGTCGCGACTGGCAGTTGAGAGAATAATGAGGGCGCATGTGCTCGCCACGATCGCATCGGATTTTGCGCATACGGAAAACGGCATCTATGAATTCTTCGGGAGAACCTTCTACGCTTATCAATATGACATAGATGCTATCAAGAGCTTAGTGGCGAAGATTCTCAAGTATTTGTACGATGAGGAAATGATCGAGGTCTTCGGTGAAAACATCAACGCGACGAAGTTTGGAAAGCGCGTCAGCGAACTGTACATAGACCCTGTTTCAGCAGTCATAATCCGTGATGGAATGAGAAGCAACAGGGAATACATGACAGAGGTCAGCCTTCTCCACATGATCGCTCACACACCAGACATGGGACCAGTTTTACGTCCATACACAAACGAAATGGATCAAATAGCGCTCTACATGGAAGAGCATAGACAAGAGTTTCTCTTTGCCCCTCCCGCAGAATGGGAAGACAACATAGGATACGAAGAATTTCTGGGAGAAGTGAAGACTGCCATGACACTCAACGCGTGGATTGACGAGATGAGCGAGGACTGGCTGATGGACAGGTTCAGGGTTCAGCCGGGTGACCTCTACAGAACGCTTGAAAGCGCAAAGTGGCTGCTTCACGCAACGCACGAACTGGCCATGCTCTTCGGCAATAAAGAGATCCTCCCTCTGACGTTCGAAGTGGAACAGAGAGTCGAAAAGGGAGTCAAGAAAGAAATACTGCCGCTCGTAAAACTCGAGGGAGTCGGCAGGGTCCGCGGAAGAATACTCTTCAACTCAGGGTACAAGACAATTGAAGAAATCAAAAACGCCAAGGTTGAGGATCTAACAAACCTACCCCTAATCGGTCCGAAACTGGCAAAGAAAATCAAGGAACAGGTCGGCGGTTTCATAAAAAAAGACACGTGGGAGAGACTCGAGAAAGAGAACGAATGGAAACAGAGGGCTCTGACAGAATACTGAGAAAACAAGATTACCGCGCATCAAGCACGGCGCCCAAGGGATAGGGGGAGGGTGCTAATGGTTGAAACTTCAGGCAATACAGGAGGGCTCGCCTGTTTTTCTATTCCTAAGGCTACTCGGTTATTGTTGCCCTCTTGCCCTGCGCTCCTTCAAGGTTTCCTTAACGGCCAAGTTCACCTGCTTGACAGAGGTGCCCAAATAATTCCTTGGATTCAGAGATGCTGCGATTTCCTTCTCGTCTAGTTTTCCACTGATCGTTCTGTCTTCCAGAAGCACGTCCTTCAAAGGTCTTTTCTCGACCTCACTCTTTATCGTTAATTTCCGAAGAAGCTCATGAGCTGTTTGCCGGCTCACACCTTTTTTCGTTAAAGCAATCATCACTGATTCGGACATAAGACGCCCCTGAGTCATGAGCCATGTTTTTCAGCATTCGTTTCTCGTCGATGCGCAGGCTTCTCACTATGCTGGTCATCAGGTAAAGCAAGTAGTCTGTTAGAATACAAGTTTCGGGGAGCAGAAAACGTTCCGTTGAAGACTGGGTGAGGTCTCTTTCATGCCATGTTATTACGTCTTCCAAAGCAGGTATGACCAGACCTCTTATGATTCGGGCAAGACCGCAGACTCGTTCGCACAGCTCAGGATTTCGTTTCTGAGGCATGGTAGAACTGCCAACCTGTTTATCCAGCTCGAAATATTCGAACATTTCGGCGATCTCGGGTCTCTGCAGTTCTCGTATCTCAGTGGCGAAATTCTCCAAGGAAGAGGAAATCATAGCTAAAACGCATGCTAGTTCGGCATGGCGGTCTCTCTGAACTATCTGAGTTGAAATGTCAGCAGCTTCGATCCCAAGCCTGTCCATGACAAGTTCCTGAAGCCGCATCGCATGTTCGCCTAAACCAGCTTGTGTCCCAACGGCTCCGCTCATTTTTCCAACCAAAATGCGCTCTTTGCACTGTTGGAGTCTCTTTGCATGTCTTGAAATTTCACGCATCCACACGGCAAATTTGAAGCCTAACGTTATGGGCAAGGCGTGCTGTCCATGTGTTCTCCCTACCAATATCGTGCGTTTGTATCGAATGGCTTTTTCCATCATGACTCTTTCAAATTCGTCGAGCCTTTTCTCTATGAGCCCTAATGCGTCTTTCAGCAAAAGAGCGTTAGCCGTGTCCACTATGTCGTAGCTCGTCGCTCCCAGATGAACATAGCCGCTGCTCGATCCGCAGACTTCAGCTAAGGCACGAACCAGCGATGCAACGTCATGCTTTATCTCGCGTTCGATCTCTTTGATCCGGGTCAGTTTCACGTACTTCAGAGAAGCCATTGCCTCGATCTTTTCAGCGTCCTTTCGAGGTATGTCACCAACTTCAGCGTGTGCCCAAGCCAAAGCAGCTTCAACATCAAGCATTTTCTGAACACGATTCTGTTCTTCAAAAATGTTTCTCATCTCAGGAGTTCCGTAGCGTCCCGTGTCTATCGGAAGAATGGGCAAACTTCCTTAACCTCGCAACTAGACTATATCAACTAGAGATTAATGTCTTGCCAATCGATCGATCGAAAAATGTGACACATGATTCAAATGGATGAATCGTCCATCATATTCACGCGAAACACTATATTTCGGGCGTTTCCTTCAGTTCTATCGCAGATAGAATCATCGCAGAGCGGCTAGTCCAAAGGAGTCACTGAATGGGCGGATTGATAGCTCTTCTCGACAAGAATGGTGAGGATGCAACCGAAGCAGCGTTTACTATGCTTGGTGCGTTGAGTTTGGAGCACGCTGATGCTTACGGTATGGCATCACCTTCCATCATCAAGGTTGAAAAGGCATTTGAGAAGTTGCGATGCCTAAAATTACGTTCGAACACAGTGCATCGGTCACGTTTTTTCTAGGATTCTTGTCCAAGACAAAGCTCAGCCCTTGCGAATAGGGGACGCTTCCCTAGTTTTTGAAGGCAGAATTTTCCCTGCTCAAAACCTAAAGTGCGATGCAGAAATCTTTGCCCTGAAAGTTTCGGAAGGTGAAACTGAAAGCCTCAAGAAGTTCGTAAGAGAAACTGGGGGCGACTTCGTCTTCGTGTTGATGAAGCCTGAAAGGCTCCTTGCTGGAAGAGATGTTTTGGGAGCGAAACCACTCTACTACGGCGAGAATAAGATCTTTGCGGGTTTGGCTTCCGAACGCAAAGCTTTGTGGAAGATTGGAATTAGAGATGTTAACTCCTTTCCTCCCGGCACAGTCGCAGAGGTCAGTAAACATGGATTTAGATTTGTCGGGGCAAAAAGAATTGTCGCCTCAAATCCAACGCAGCAGACTATTGAACATGCTTCAAGAAGACTGGAGAAACTCCTCGAAAAATCAGTCTGCGAACGCATAGCTGGACTAGAGGAAGTTGCAGTCGCGTTTTCAGGAGGATTAGACAGCAGCATTATTGCGTTTCTGGCCAACAGGTCAGGAGCACACGTGCAATTGGTTCATGTGAGTCTGGAGAATCAGTCCGAAACGGAACACGCCAAAAACGTTGCAGAGGAACTGAAACTACCAATACATTCCGGCATTTATACTGAGAAAGATGTGTTGGAAACGCTTCCTAATGTGCTGCGCCTTATTGAAGAGAACGACCCCGTCAAAACGAGTGTGGGAATTCCGTTTTTCTGGATGGCAAAGACAGCGGCGCAGTTGAGGCAAAAGGTAGTTCTTGCAGGTCAAGGAGGTGATGAGCTCTTTGCAGGTTACAAAAGGTACGTCGACGATTACATCAGTAAAGGACCCGAGAAAGCCCAACAAACCATTTTTCAAGACATCATAGAAATGCACAGAAGCAATCTGGAAAGAGACGTTAAAATCTGCAACTTTCACGGCATAGAACTCAGACTCCCCTTCGCAACATATGAAATGGCCAAGTTCGCTTTGGGTTTGCCACTTGAGCTGAAGCTGCAGCCCACGCAAAACACACTCAGAAAGCTCGTTCTCCGGCAAGTAGGACACAACCTTGGACTGCCACAGTCGGTGGTCGATAGACCAAAGAAGGCTGTGCAGTACACTACAGGAGTCAACAAGGTGCTTGACAGACTTGCAAGGCGAAACAAGCAGTCACTGATGGAATATTTGAGTAGCGCATATCAAACTGTTCTGAATAAAGATGACCTTGCATGAATAGAAAAATCGCAGTTTCCTCGCGCCGAGAGAGTAGAACAAACCTTTAGAAGATGAAAAAAGTTCGAGAAGTTTTTGGAGTTCGGCTTAGATTATGTCAGAAATTAGAGATCAGTCGTATGGTTTTTTACTCGACTACCTGGATCGCGCTTTCAGGGCATTGTACTTCGCATGCCCGGCACACCAGACACTCTTCAACTTTCACCGGAACGGATTTCTTGTCCTTGACTTCATAGACCGCGACGGGACACGTATCAACGCATGTTCCGCAACCTGTGCATTTGGCATTATCAACCACGATTTTGACCATTTTCTTGTTCCTTCCTATGTTGGATTTTCATTCAGAGCAAAAAAGTAGAATAAAAGTGTTTAGGTGGATTTAACGAATTTCTTCACGTAACCTTAAGAGGATTCCCCTTATTGACGTCTGTGCTCTTTCTTTTCGTTTTTCATATTCTCCCTTCAGCCTTCTATAAGCTTCCAGCGAGAGTTCTCCGTGGCTGTGTCGCGATTCGATGGCCTTAACGTTGGCCTCGACCTCACGCAACTGAGCCTCAGCGACTTCAAGCTGATCCATTAGGTTTGAATAGTGACCGCCGCTAGAATGAATCACTCCCATAAGCCCTTCCAAGTTCCGAGTTGAACTGTCGAGTCGTGTTTCTAAGGTCTTGCGTTGGACTTTGTACCGTTGCCGAGGTATTCTCCCTTTTTGCGCCCGGCTTTCAAGCACGTCAATTTCGTTGAGGATCTTCATTCTTTCTTCGTACATATCTACGAACGACCTGAGATCCTCTGAACGAACGATCCTCACTCCTGTTGGAACTGCGACCTGAGCTGCAGCCCTGGGCCTTCTGAGAATCACAACGCCCAGAACCCCGATCATCGTCATGACCATGATCCACGTGGTTGGCCTAAAGGCAGCCCAGAAGTAACTGTATTCATAATCAATTCCGATACTGTAGCCGTTTAACGCCGTCACGCCCTGCTTGTTTATGGTCACCGTCTCTTGGAAAACGTTTCTATTGATATCAATCGAGCCCTCCGTAAGGTCACTTATTGATTGTATTTTCGCGCCTTCAGGAAGCACGAAAGTCACGGATGTGTTGTTCACGTAGTAATCCAAGTCTTCGAACAAAGTCATGTTAACCGAGAAACTGCTGCTTCCGCTTTGCGTCTTGACGTAGGAACCGCTGGGCAAACTGTAATGCACAATGAAGCTCGTGGAACGACTGACGTCGACCGGCAGGGTAAAGTTGAGCGTGTAGCGACTCGTGTTGGCAACGACTTCGGTTGGCACACTCATGGTTCGCCCGACTTGATCATCTGCACTCACTCCTGTCGCGCCAGCAGGCAACTGCACGTCTATTTGGCTGATACTGAAGGATTGCGCGTTCGTGATGTAGTAGGCGTCCGAACCCGTGATAGCTCCGGACTCACCTACTCCTATCGTGCGATCCAGCTCGTTTACGTCAAAAACCTGCATCCCATAATCAGCCATGTTGAAGGTGATGTCGGACCCGTTGTAAGCAAACGCTGCCAAGTTCTGCTCACTGTAGGTGACGTTATCGTCACTGTAGGTGAGGTTATCAATCGTCCCTTTGATGTAAGTGGCATTCGCTGGCAGCGAGATTGAACCGTTAAACGTGTTAACATTCTCTGTCAGACTTGGAAACTGCGGAAAAACTAAAGTGTACAGGCTTGCATTTTGTCCATCTTGGATGACCAGACCATTAGAAAATAGGACAACTACACTGAAAACCTGTGGAACTCCACCTAAGTCAATTCTTATGCCGTAGTAGCCACTTCGCCCTTCTAGAGGTTCGTTTAAACTTACTGGAAAAGTGTTTGAACTGGTGTTTGCTCCATAGGCAAAACAATTAACCACGTACGAACCAAACCCGTAAGGAAAACCAAGCAGAAAGCTATCAGGCGTTTGTCCTGACAGCTGTACAGTGTCATTCATGAGAACGTAGCCATTACGCATGATCTGCAAGTTCTGATCAACATGATCTATTACGTAACCGTCACTTGCCCTGACTTTCTTCAGGTTGGCAGGAATCGAGGCGATGAATACCAAGGCCATGACCAATACAATGAACGCGAATGTTGCCTTCTTCAAACAGTTATCCTCCGCCACATTCTACAAGTTTTAGGCTTCCTATCTATTGATAAGCCCATTTATTTACTTTTGGAACCTGCGCCACATCTGGCACATATAATCGCGCTTGCGTTTTGGAAAATTATCAAACGGTCCACGAGAGAAATTGATTGCTTAAGGCTCACCGTGCTTCAGATAAAAGTCATGTTCCTTCTTAGGTCCGAAGCCCCTTACACCTTTTTCCTTAAGTTGCCTTTTCAGTTTTCTAGCATACTGCACATCTATCTCGCCTCTTTTTTCCAGGTAGGTAATAATCACCTCTGCCTGTTTATCCGTCTCGCATCGACGAATGAAGTCCACCACATCGGGCAAGTAGTCAACGAACCTTGCCTGCGCCACGTGCCGTTCTCCAGTATCATTTTCGGTTATCACGGAGTTGATAGGCACTTTGTTTTCGTCTGAGACCATTTCTTCGGCCAGGTTGGGAAACATTCGTCTGAAGGCTTTTTTGTCGAGACGCATGATCATTCCTTCGAAGCGAGTGACCTGCTCAGTTTTATTTATGGAAAGTGGTCATATTTAAGCGTCTTTTTTTGTGAAAAGAAAAAAGAATTGAGACCTAGCTCGGAACAAATCTCTGCGTCGGGCTCTCTTCAAGAACTCTTTCAAGATCAGCCATCTGCAGGCCCGTGACTTCATCTCCATATATTGCGCATTTTGGTTTCAAGCAAGATTCTTCTGGGCTGTGAACGATGATCTCGACTGGTTCCCCGATCGGAGATTCTGCGTGTATGTGGAAAGAGGTTTTCCTCTTTCCCTTCTTCGTCACGTTAACCCACTCGGCCTTCTCTATTTTCAGGTCAACTTGCCTAAGCAGTTTAAGAACTTCTTCGGGCTCCTCGTGGTGAACGATCATATCTATGTCACTATCATGATGAATCGTGCCCCGCCAGACGCTTCCGACCAAGAGCGGATCATATTTCCGAAGCAATTTCATAATCCGCAGCGCTTCTCTACGCATTCTAACTAAGCGTTCCTGTCTCGCTGGGCCCTCATTCTCCTCCGCAATCCTGTCCATTTCCATGGCAACATCGATGTTTGTAGGCATATAATGGAGCCCGAATGTTTTTGCAGCTTTTAACTTGGCTTGTCTGTACTCTTTTTCAACGCCGTTATAAAGGAGGTTGGCTGCTTCTGTGGCAACTCTTTTTCTCGAAATTGTCGAGCTGGCGGGCAAATATATCACCAAAAAAACTCTGGGGTCAGTGTCGAACTTAAGCTTAGTGCTTCAGAATCTGTTCGTAAAGGACCAACGTTTTTTCTGCGATCTTGTCCCACGTGAATTCGTTCAGAACTCTTTTCCGGCCGTTTTTTCCAAGCCACTTTTTCCTTATCATTGTTTTCCAAGACACTGTTTATTCCCCATGCGATATCCGAGGGGTTGCTTGGATCTATGTGGTAACCGCATTGCTCTTCGCCGCAGCAGACAACGATCTCGCGCATGCCGCTTATACCAGCGGCGCCGACAACGACTGGACGTTCCATCGCCATTGCTTCAAGAACGACTATCCCGAAAGGCTCGTAGAAGCTTGGAAAAACCGCCAAGTCGCAGGCAGCGTAATGAAGGATACGTTCTTCTTCCGGAATGAACTCAAACCTGAACTTGACGAAATCACTCATCTTCGTGGCCTTCACCAGGTTCATCAAGTATTCCTGCAGATCGCCCAAGCCTACGATAACAAGTTTTGCTTTGGGGTTTTTCTGAAGAATGTGAGGCAAGGCCATGATCAGTTTATCGACGCCCTTCACTCCGACTAGGCGGCCTATGAAAAGAATCATTTCTTCATCATCCTTGATGCCGTACACGGCTCTTATTTTCTTGACTTGGTCGGTGGTTACGGCACTTGGATTGTATTTTTCAGGGTCGACACCGTTATAGGAGACTTGGATTTTTTCCCGGGGAAAACCGAGCCCGATCAGCTCATCTTTCATAGCGTAAGAAACAGTCACTATCAGATCAGCGACTCGGGCAGCGTGAAGCTCTATGTTGCTGACAGTGGTTGAACCGTTTCCAAGAGTTCGTCCTTTTTCCGTCGAGTGAACATGAAAAGCGAACGGCATCCCAGTCTCTCTCTTGACCGTCATCCCGCCTATGGCTGAAAGCCAGTCATGAGCCACTACAAGATCGTATCTGATGTCCTCTTTCCTGATAAGTTCGTTGACAAGTTTAGAAGCGCTTAGGTAGTTGTAAACGAGGATTTTTGAGAAGAGCTGTATCCCTCTTCCCCACTTCTTAATGTCCTCAGCAACGACGTCTGGCAACGAATCAGAAATGTCAATGTGTAGAGGCCGGTGGATTTCGATTCCTCGCCATATTTCTCTTGTTGGCAAGCTTCCGGCATCATCGTTCATCGTGAAGACTGTCACATCGTTGTCCATCAGGACGAATTTGCGCGTGATTTCAGCCGCATATGTGCCCAATCCGCCGACGATCTTTGGAGGATATTCATAGACGAGAACTGCAAGCTTCATAGTCTTCATCGTTGTCATTTTGTTTATAGCTCTTTATTGATACGGAAATTGGCTTTATTTATCTTCCTTACTCAGAATATGCTTAGTCCAAAGCCATTATACATCCGACCACTGAAAACATCCATGCGGCAAACTTTTCTGCGATTCAATGGTTGACAATCAATGCTGCCTTTGAAACAAACTCCCGAACAACGAGTGAGAGTGAAAAACCTATTAAGCCTGAAAGGACGACTTTAAGTAAGTGCAATAGCATGAGCCTGTCATCTGTAAAACTTCTGATTCTTGAAAAAATGTGGATGTTTGACGGACCTGCAAAACCTGCGGAGATAGCTAAGAGTGTGGACATGAACTTTCCAGCCGTCATGATGCACCTCTTAGGACTTGCCAAGGCAAAGTATGTGAATTCACCTGAAAAGGGCCTCTACATTATTACCGACAAGGGGAAAAGAGCGCTAGGAATCCCTGAGATGAACCAACAAAAGGCAAGCGAAATATTGAAGCACTTACCAGCAGAGAAATCCTTCCACTTCTACGCGGATATCGGAAAACCGTTGAATACTTCCGTGGCGAGTCTCGAAGGATTCTGCGAGAAAATACAGAAGATTGATTTGAACTCGATCGAGTTTCACGTTCGGCACGGAGATTTCGAAGCTTGGTTTACACATTTGGGTGACACAGAACTGGCAAAGAAAGTCTCGATTCTAGAAAAGCAGAAAATGCGGGGAGAAGATCTTCGAAAGAAGCTCTATGAGCTTGTTCACAAACGGTACCAAGAACTGGCAAAGATAAGAGGCACTTAGCCAAGTTTGGACGGGACTACCTGAACTGCCTTCCCAGCTTACCAAGCAGGGATACGAACTGCCTTAGGATCGAGTTTGCCAATTTTTGGATTCGTATCTCTGGATTCAGAGCATTTTGGCACTTATACTGGAGAAACTATCAAATAACCAGAAACTCATAATTGGTGCCGAGAGGGCTTCTTCTTGAGCAACTCTAAGGTAGTATCTGTAAAGGTTCCAATTGAAGTGTACGAAGAAATGCTTCTGCGAGTTCCAGAAGGCGAACGCAGCGACTTCATCCGCGACGCGATAGAGGAGAAGCTGCAGAAAACCCCCAAGCCAAACAAGATTTTGGAGCTGGAAAAACGTGTGACTACGATGGAAAGGGAGCTTTCAGAGATTAAAAAGAACCTCGCAGACTTGGAGCTGTTAACGTATGATCGTGGGAAAACCAACCCGCACTCTTTTGCAATTGATGAAATAGATCACAGAATTGTCGATTATATCATGCACTACAAGGGGGCTACGACACCAGAGCTGGCAGAGTATCTAAAGACCAACAGGTGGCTTGTCTTGAACAGACTAAGAAGAATGCAGAAGGAATCCAGAAAACAGCTCGGGAAATACGTGATAGAATACCAAGCTGGAGAGAGATCGGGAAAGAAGAGAGCGTGGTGGGTTAACGAAGAGCTCGTCGAAACATAGTTGAGAATAGCAAGAATTAATTCTGTTTGTGTCGATGTATTGTCTGGGCCCGTAGCCCAGTCAGGATCAAGGCGTCGAATCAGCGTTGATGCGCAAGCCTCCGGGCATCAATCATGGAAGAAAGCCGGAGAACAGGGGTTCAAATCCCC
>CAVZKL010000010.1:0-122264 GCA_963775895.1 Candidatus Bathyarchaeota archaeon
GCAGTTTAGATTTTGGGAACAAGTTATAATCCACAATTTCAGATTATCGATCCTAAGAGAGTGACGCCTTGAGTTCCGAAGAGGAAGAAATCAACAGACTTTTGAAAAGGGCCGCGGACAAGGCTGGAAAAGACGAGTTTCAAGATGCAGCTGAAGAAATGTCTCGAGCACGACGGATCGCTAAGAGAACTGAGAATGAGAGACTGATCAAGCAAGTTGAGGCACAGGCAAAAGAAATCTTCGGAAAGCACAGACACGCGACTGAAACGCAGCCGATCCGGATGGACCCAGTGAAGGCGTACGGTTTCATATTGGACATCGGGGAGGAGGAGAAGGAATCATCGGCAAACTCAACGGAAGACAGGTAGTTGCCATCGACACGAGTGAAGAGGAACTGCAAGAAACAAAGAATGATGCTTTAAAAGTTGTGATGGACGCCACAGACTGAAATTTCTGCCGAGGTCCTTCGATGTGTGCACCTCTTTCTTTTGTATGATGTACATGCCTAAAGAGAAATACGCCCAAGTCTTCAGACAGATTCACAAGGTTCTAAAGGACAACGGGAGATTCCTGTTGTGGGACGTGAAAATCCCCCCAGGCAAAACAATCTCAGAGTCTTTGCGGTACGCTTGAGAATCAAGTTGCCAAGCGAAGAGGTAGAGACTGGATACCGAACAGTGTGGACAAAACTCAAGACAAGGAATACTTCAGACAGCTAGCAAAGAACGCAGAGTTTAAACTGACAAAAGAGTGGACAAACGGCACAATTTTCTATTTAGAAATGAGAAAGAATTGAGTAAACTGTTTCGAACATCCACCCTGAAACATTTCCAGAGATTAAAAGCCGCGCTTTTTTCCCTCATTTGTATCCGAGTTTGTCGTTAGGTCTTCTTTGAGTCATTCAGAAAACGAAAATCGAAAGGCGCCTAGGATTATCATGGTTAAAGTACTAATACAACCTGAAATCACATTAGAGAATTGACATGAAGGGGAATAGGAGGTGATAATTCTACGGAAAATTCGACCTTGTATAGGGCAAAGATTTCCGTGCTGTGGCTGTTTGCGGTAGTTGCTTGGTTAGGTTACTTGATATTGAAGCTTATGGAGCCAGGTGTAATAGAGACGATTCTTTCGTCGGGGGAATACGAAGGCATGAAACTGGGACCTGAAATACTACTGGCATACGCATTCGTATTGTTGGTTCTGCTGGTGATGGCTTTTCTGTCCCTGACCTTGAAGTATTCGATAAATCGCTGGGCAAACATTATCGTGGGTATAGTCGTTACAGTTGTCGACCTTGGCGGTTTAATCGAGCTTCTACCACAAGCCTTCTGCCTATGCGATACTGATTTGGGTTTCGAAGGTTGTGGTTGGAGCCTTAATCGTTTGGTACGCGTACAAGTGGCCCAAAGAGAAAACATAACAAGTCAAGTGCAGCTTTTCTTTTCCTCTTTCCAAGCATCTGTCGAGAGCGTGACGTCGAACGGCAAAGCGTCAGCGCCAGCCTCGAAAAGTCGAAAAGTATGTTTAATGGTAGTCAGCGTATTGCAATAATGAATACAGGAAAGCAATCGCATGAAGGGCAAATGGAGAATACGACACAGTATTCGCTTGGGAGATATAGGTTATCTCGTTTGTCTTCATGGGGTCGTGTACGCAAAAGAGTGTGGATACGACCAAACATTCGAAGCGTACGTTGCAAGTGGACTTTCAGAATTTGTCCAATCATTCAGACCGGATAGAGATCGAATTTGGCTAGTGGAAACAGAAGGGCGAATTATCGGTTCCATAGCCATTGTCGGGCATTCAAAAGTGGGCGCCCAACTTCGCTGGTTCCTAGTTCATCCTGACTACAGAGGGCGTGGTATTGGCAAAGAACTCCTGAAGGAAGCGCTTCGGTTCTGCAAGGAGACCAAGTGCAAAACCATATTTCTATGGACCACAAGCGAACTAACGGAAGCCGCCAATCTCTACACGCGCTTTGGATTCAGTAAAAGCGCGGAGAAAACGCACGAGATTTGGGGGAAGCAGGTCACAGAAGAAAGGTACGATCTGTTTTTACAAAACGATTCATGAAGCCCACGAAACAAGGACTTTGTCCTCACCGACTAGCTTCCGATTTTGCGGATTAGTTGACAGAAGAAAGCTGCTTTGCTCAGTGAATTCAATCAAGGGTTCCCCCACAAGTCATAAAAACTGTCACAGACAAAGCAGGACGTGGTGATGCAGGTTGCTCGAAGGCAAAAATGTGAACTTGAAGATTATGGAGAAAGAGGATTTACCGCTTTTTGCAGAATGGATGAACAAGCCTGAGTTCTATGGCGAGTATAATCCTCTGCGACAGATGTCCAGAACAGAGGCAGAGAAGATGCTTGAGACCCCTGTTGAACTCAGGCCATTCATCATAGAGAAGAAAGACGGAAGCAAAATCGGTTTTGTAGCCCATTATCACGAACTATGGGGTAGACAAATGGAAATCGGTTATGCCTTGGTTCCAAATGAAAGAGGCAAAGCCTATTGTTCTGAAGCGGTGAAAATTATGGTTGACTACTTGTTTCTTTCAAAGGATATAGTTCGCATTCAAGCCCATACTGACGTGAGAAATGCAGCCTCCCAGAAAGTCCTAGAAAAAGCTGGTTTCAAGAAGGAAGGAACAATTCGTAAAGGCCTCTTTGCGAGAGGAGAATGGAGCGACTGGTTCCTCTACGGTATTCTCAGGGAAGAATGGAAAGAACTAAAGATACTTACGAAAACCTCCTAAACCACGCGAGACGGAGGCAGGTGGATTGGATCTCAGAAAAAGAACGCTGATCATAACAGGAGCTTCAAGGGGAATCGGCCGAGCTTTAGCCTTGGAACTCGCTCAAAATGGTGTCAACCTTGTCTTAAACGCCAGAAGCGGGGAACTTCTTGAGGAAGTAGCGTCTGCAGTCCGACGGAAAGGTGTTCACGCATTGACCGTGATAGGTGATGCTGCTTTGGCTTCCAACGCGCGAAACATGGTGAAAGCTGCGATTAGCATTGGCGAATTTACTGGTTTCATTCACAATGCCGGAACTGCCCATCCTGGTCCTTTCTTGTACGAACTTCCTGAAGAAGTGTTTGAGAATGTCTGGGGGTCTAACGTGTTAGCTGCTTACCAGATTGCGCGTTTCTCTTATCCTGAGCTGCGCCGAAGGAAGAGTGGTTTAGCGGTTTTCTTTGGGTCTGGAGCTGCAGAGAGGAACGTACAAGGAATTGGAGCCTACTGCTTATCAAAGGCGGCGGAAGAACATTTGGCGAGACAACTCGCTGCTGAGGTCCCAGAGATAACTTGTTTCGTTTATCGACCTGGGGCTGTTGAGACTGATCTGCAGAAGGGCGCCCGAGAAGCAAAGGGCAGTGGAGCTGAAATGCTACATCGTGTCTTTGGGGACATGCAGAAGCAAGGAATTATCATAACTCCAGAAGCAGCCGCGCGAGCTTTAGTGCAGATTATTCAGAGAGGCCCAGATCGCTTCCATGGCAAGATAGCTACCTATGAGGATGGATTGTGAAATCGGCGCGCGTGGTTTGGGATAAAACTTTACCCCCAAACACACACACAACCCAGTTAGATTATTATAGCGCACATGCTAGGATTATGCATTTGGTGTGCAGCGTTGATTGAAAGTGTGAAGATCACCAATTTCAAAGGGATAAAAGAGTGCTCGATTGACCAATTAGCTCAGATAAATCTCTTCGTTGGCAAGAACAATTCCTGCAAATCAACTATAGTTGAAGGGATATACTATTCGTTGAAAGAGATAGCAGAATCCAAACTCCACCAAATTTTCACAAATCGAAGCAACGTATTTGTTGGAATGAGTGAATTGTGGTATAATTACGAAATAAAAGAACCTATAGATTTCAGAATCGGTTTTAAAGATGTAGAATTGCAGTTGTCTTTAGATTTCCAACAAGAAAATCGCATTGAGTCTACCCCTAAATTCTTTGAGAAAACAAAGAACCAGTTGAATACACTCCCATCTTCGCTATACGTATCGGATTGGGGTCAATTGAGAAGGGTCACATATCAAAACTACGTCAGCATGCTGCCTGAGAATATTGGAAAATATCTTATCGAATATGTCAAAGGCTGCCAATTTCTCGACAGTGGATCTAAGAAAGACGTTAATTCGCTTGAAAGACTTCTAGGCACAATCAAGACCAATCGTAGATCAGACATCTTTGGAGAATACATTTCTGCGGTCTTTTCTCAGGGACGTGACTGGGAATTCTTACCTTGTATTGACAGAAAAGAGGAGTTCCGCGCTGCAACCTATGTCGAAGGCACTCCTCTTTTTTTGAGTGGACTTGGCGACGGAATGCGTTTTGCCATGCAAATTATAGGAAATTGCATCCTATCAAGGAATACAGGCATTTTCATAGAAGAAATAGAGAGCAATCAGCATCCTGAGTCTTTGGCTAAACTAATACCCTTCCTTGTCAAGCTGGCAAAGGACAATAATCTTCAACTCTTCATGACTACTCAAAGCATTAGTTTGGTTTGGGGTTATCTTGAAAAGGAATTCCCCACTCCGGAAGAGCGAAACAAATACTTTAGATGCTTCTCCGTCCACAGAAATATTGCAAATGGACATATAACCATTGAATTACAAAGCAAAGAAGACCAAACCCAGTGGGACTCAGATCTCCATCGAGAGATGTATGGCAACTAGCGCGCGCACCTCTCCTTCGAAGTATGGCTTCACAGTTTGTCGTTAAACATCGCTCGTGGGACATTAGATTTATTAGTGGTGCGTTAGGTGCGTTAAGGTTAAAGCGCGCGCTAGGTGCTGTAAGAATGTTGCATGATATGTTCCTTGGTTTCTTTTTTTCGGAATGGCTGTTTTTCTCATCTTGCTGGGATTGTGGGCATGGATGGGAGCTAGCGAGGCTGAGGAAGAAGGAGAGCAGGTGGAACTACACTCCTTAGGCGCAAACAACATATCGGGAGCCTTGGCTTCAGAAACTTTGGGCAGTTCTCTGCTTTATATTTGGAGCAGGCATGATAATTCTCGGCATATTAGCACTGCAGTGATCATCTTCACACAGAATCAAACACGCGATTGTTTCCAGCCTCCGTTGCGCGCGCTGTGGCATTCGCGTTTTATCGTAATACTGCTGAATCGTAGAAACTGAAATATCAGGCAATATTACTAGTTTCATGAGAAGAATGCAGTTTCGTTGTCCTAAGTGTGAACATATCTTCGAAGTTTCCAGTTTTAGACTGATATTCACTAGAAAATATTTTGGCACTGATCCCGTGAATACAAACTTTGCCTATTACCTGAAATGCCCAAGTTGCGGGAACAAAAGTTGGCTTGTTTCTTTGGAATCAAAAAGCCCTCTGAACTGAATGAAATATCCCAAGGACTGAACCCATAGATGTTTGATACGAACAATCTATCGTTGTGTTTTCTAGTGCGTGCCTCTTCACAAAATGAAGGTGAGGAATGTGTCGTCCAGTGTTTGGAGAGGAACATTAGATTTATTAGTGCTACCGTCAATGCATTTAGGTTAAAGGTGCATGGAAAATGTCTCGTATCTCGAAGATTGAGAACAAGGGAATATTCGTCACGTCTGTCTTCTACGCCATCGTGGGCGTACTGTTTCTTGCACTTCTTCCATTGAACGATTTTGCACCTCACCTAGGGCTTCTTGCCGTGTTCAGCCTTGGAGCTGCCTACGGTTTGTTAACAAAACGAACTTGGTCACTGTGGTTAGTGGTCATTCTGTTCACTTCAGGCACAGCATTCGCTGCTTTCATGATCTATTCTGCTTTCATGAATGACCTGCTCATCAGCTTGATCATGATTGCCTACCTGGTTCTGACCTTGGATTTTCACAATTTACGTAGTAGCCAAAAGAGAAGTCTTGAAGGGTTAGTCGAATCGTCTCCTGCCTAGAATATGCACGGTCACTTCTTGACCAGAGTCGATGAACTGAACGTTCTCAGGGACTACTACAAAGCCCGTTGCCTTCGCCAATGTTGTTATAGCGCCAGACTCTCCAACAGAGACGGGTTCAGCAAACATTTTGCCGGACTTGTCTCGCTTCAAAGTAACCATGACAAACGTTCTTCTTCCCTTCGCCGAGAACATCCTCGCCGTCGCGATTGACTTGACGGTTGAATCTATCTCACGTTTTCTTCCTGCCATCAAATGTATTATTGGACGCGCAAGCAAATGAAAAACGAGAAGCGCCGATGTCGGATGCCCCGGCAGCAGGAACGCTGGTTTCTCACCGATCATTCCCACCGTCGTAGGCTTCCCGGGTTTGATGGCAATTCCGGAAAGGATAACACCTGGTTTTCCAAGAGACCCCAATGCTTCTGGCATGACATCTTTCGGACCGACCGAAACCCCGCCCGAAGTCACAACAATGTCGGCGCATGTGAAGGCTTTTTTCAAAGCCTCTCGGAGTTCTTCAAGGTCGTCAGGAAAAACTCCAAGATACATGGGTTTTCCACCATATTCCAGCACTGCGGTGCTCAGACTGTACGCGTTGATGTCATAGATCTTTCCCGGAAGCAGAGCTTTGCCTGGCTCCGTCACTTCGGGACCTGTTGAGAGAACAGCCACTCGCGGAACTCTGTACACTCTAGCTTCAGCGACGCCCAATGCCGCTAGGACTCCGATTTCTCTTGAACCCAGCAACGTTCCAGATTTGAGGACTTTTTCTCCCTCTCTGATGTCTGCGCCCGCCTTCAATACGTTCGCGTTCTTGCCCACTCCGCTGAAGACACGAACCAGACCTGCCTCTTTTTCGGTGTGTTCAACCATGACGACGGCATCTGCGCCCTCGGGTATGGGCGCTCCCGTCACGATTTCTGCTGCTTGTTTCTTGTTAACTCTGATTCTGGGTAATTCTCCTATGAGCACCGTTCCGCACATTCTGAGTTCAGCAGGATTGTTTTCCTCTGCGCCGAACGTGTCTTCTGCTCTGACCGCGTACCCGTCTACCGTTGATCTATCAAATGGGGGTATGTTGATTTTCGCCTTCACATCTTCAGCGAGAACTCGTTCGCTTGCTACTAAAAGCGGGATCCTTTCAACGCCCAAGGGTTTGGGGTTAAGCCTTTCTTGAAGAAGTTGCTCGGCCTGATCGAGGGTCAACAGTTTTCTAAACATCGTCTTCCACTACTTCTGGGCTTTCAAACATGTGAACTGTAACTGTCTCGCCTTTTGCAACGCCCTCTCGATTCTCTGGTACGACAACGTAGCCGTTGGCCCGTGTCATCGTCGAGAACATGCTCGAACCCCTAGCACTGATCGGGTCTGCGATGAATTCGTCCTTTTTGCGCGAAACATGAACGCGGACAAGATTCTTTCTTCCGAGCGTTGTGCTCATTTTTCGATTCATTCTAGCCAACAGCACAGGTCTCGGTTCCGTGTCTTTCAAACCGAGCATTCTGCTGATCATTGGCCTGCAGAAAACCTCGAAGCCCAGCATCGCAGCAACGGGGTTGCCCGGGAGAATAACGATTGGTTTTCTCCCGATCACCGCCAAGGCCGTTGGCATCCCCGGTCGCATCGCCACGCCGTGAACCAGAATGCCCGGTTCTCCCAATGCTGCAACGGCTTCAGGAACAAGGTCGAGTCCTCCAACACTGGTTCCGCCCGAAGTGATTACGGCTTCTGCACTTTTTAGACCCTTCTTCAGCTTTTCTGAGATCTCATCTTCATCGTCTTTTGCGATTCCAAGGTCGACTACCTCCGTTCCCAGCTCATTACACAGTGCAGTGAGAGAAATCCTGTTGGAGTCATAGACCTGATTCTCTCCGAGGCTGCCGCCTAACATGGCAAGTTCGTTGCCCGTCGCCAAAACTGCGATTTTAGGTTTCTCGAAGACTTCGACCTCGGACACTCCGAATGCTGCTATGAGTCCGAGATGATGAGGCTTCAAGCGGGTTCCGATTTTGACAGCGACTTCTCCTTTCCGTATGTCTTCTCCTCTTCGTGAGACGTTTTCCCACGGAATCACTGGGCTCCATACTTCGAGTGTCTTGTGCTTCATTCCTGTGTTTTCAAGCATGACCACCGAGTCGGCATTTTCGGGTACCGTGTTTCCCGTCCAGACCTGTTTTGCCTGGTTTGATCCAATCGCGTCGCCATCGGTCAGTTTGAAGACTTTGGGTTTCGACTGTGTTGCTCCAGCGGTTTCTCTCGAGTTTACTGCGTAACCGTCCACTGCTGATCTGTTCGTTCTGGGCAGGTCTGTCTTCGCAATGACGTTTATGGCTAGCACTCGGTTCTGGGCACTGGGCAGAGGGATGGAAATCCTTTTCAGACGGAATTCAAGCCTAGTCAAGAACTTTTTCAGGGCATCTTCAACCGGGACCAGTTCTTGAAAACCTTTCAGCCGTACCAAAGCATGCACCTATACCAGCACTATGAAACGCTGCAAAAAAACGTATCGTACTCTTCGGTTCACGCGTTCTCCATTTCCTCTCTGAATATGTCGCGCATCTTCATGGCGTCCAGATCTTGGACAGGGCTTTCGCTTATCAAAATGGGATTCATTTTGAACTCGACGATGATTTTGGCGAGCAGTCGGAAGTCCGGTCCGTAGCGTGGTTCTTCCAACGTGTGGTGACGCCTTTCGCCTTTGTCTGAATACTCAATCTTTGAAAAATGGCAGTGCAGGCTTCTCAAGGCTTCGGTGCCCAGCCTTTTTTCGATTTGTTCAACGATCCTGCGATAATCATCGATGGTTCGAAAGCGTCCCAACCCTCTTGCGTGCAGATGCGACCAATCAATGACTAGTTGTGTCTGGTCCACTGTCTCGCAGAGAGATAGAACCTCATCTAGACTTCCCAGTTGATACATTTTACCCATTGTTTCGGGACCGAGTTTGACGTTCGTAATTCCGAGATCACGCATCGTTTGAATAACGTCCCGCAAAGCGTCAGAGCACATTTTAAGAGCCACTTCGGGGGGTCTCTTGCCGTAGACTCCAGGATGGAAAACCACCGTGTGGGCACCCATCCATTCTGCCGCAGTCGCGCAAGCGATTAGGCGCTGTTTGCTGTCTTCGACAATCGTTTTCAACCCAGAGAAATTCAAGAAGTAAGAGCCGTGTAGGCTGAGCCAAACATCTCTCTGTTTGGCTTCAATGCCGAGTTTTTCTGCTTCTTCCTTTCGCACTTGCGGTTTTCTTCCCCACTGGACTGCTTCATACTCGAAGGCGTCCAATCCTTCTTCCTGCAGAAGTCTGGGAACGTCGGCAATGGTGATTTTCATGAGTCTGAAAACTGGCGGAACGCCAGCTGGCCCAAATCTGGCACGTTGGCTCATTAAAACCCCCAGTGTGCCGTTTGGCTATTTCTTGTATCTGTAACCCTTTCCTGCTCGCTCCCCATAGACGAGCACGACAAAAACAGAAACCCACGCCGCAGCGTTCTCAAGCACCAGATACTTTCCAGCGTTATCCAAAGTTGCTAGAGGCACCAGCAATTGTCCCAATCCCAACCCGATGGTTCTGACGCTGGGCGCTACGTCGAGCAAGGCGTTGTTTATGAACGTGGCGATCCAGCCGATGGGTGGCACCGCCTCCGCGACTCCTCTGGCCCAACTGTCTACTCCGGTTACGAAGTTCAACAGTCCGTGATTGGTTCGGTACGCGTTTGAGACGGCATGGTAGATCAACTCTGGATATGCCAAAACCATGAACATGAAAGCGAAGGCTACAAAGACCACGAGCACGATCGCGGCACTTCTTACCGTCACCCTCGCGAAGTTTATTCTCGCAAGATAAGAAACAAACTTTGTTTTTGACAAGCGTGTCTTTATTCTGCGTGAATAATCCTTCGCAGCACGGTTGATCCTAGAGATGATTCTTCTTTTTCCAGTCTTTTGCTTCTGGAAGGTATCGACTTTTCCCCTCCTTATTTCTTGTCGTTTGATCGCTGTTTTCTTAGTCAGATAAGTCCAGCAGAATGCGAGTACGATTATGACAGAGATTGGAACTAGATGAAGCATCGGGCTGATGGCCAAAGTTACCAGCCAGCTGGTTCCTGGAAACTGAAAACTCCACTGCAAAAGTGACGTGTCTTGGAGACCGAGAGCGAAAGCGTAAAGCACCATGCCGTACTCGACTAGACTTGCTGCTACGAGGAAAACGATCAGTGCGATCAAACCTTTCAGAGTGATCCAGCGAATCAGTAGAGGTCTCTGTTCAGTCTGCTTGGCCAACCATATCACCGTGCTTTTTTGGTGGATTTTGGTTCAATTATGAAGACTCTCACCTAAAAATGTGACTGTAAGACTCTCTCGCCTACGCGTCTGGCCTAACTTTTCTGTTTGAACAGACGAGTCTCGAGACGTTGCCAGATATCTTTAAACGAATCGAGGCGGAAGTTTTAACTCTAGAATCTGTCAAATGCGGTAACAATGTTGGAGCGTATTGCCCACGTCGGGTAAAGCAGAGCGAATGGAACTCTACAAAGAAAGGAACGCGCAAGTTCTACTTAGCAAGTTCCTGAGCGACGAGATAAGAGAGCTGCAGCCAGTTTTCGACGTCAAGTCTGGATATCGTTATCCGACGGTTGAAGCAATCGCTGGAAACGCGGCGGACGCGGAGACATTTCTGAAGAGACTCTTCGAGGTTGGCATCCTAGACCGGAAACTGTTCGACAAAGTGATTCTGTGCCCCAAATGTAGTTCTGCAAGCGTTTCCGTGCACTACTGTTGTCCTTACTGCAAGTCGTTTGACATTCGCAAGAGTGCGCTGATCGAACACGTCAAGTGCGGCTACATGGACGTGGAAGAGAATTTCAACAAGGGCGGCAAACTGAACTGCCCAAAATGCCATGATGACTTGAAGAAGATTGACGTCGATTACAGACGGGCAGGAATATGGTGCACGTGTAAGGACTGCGGCAAGAGTTTCGATATTCCTGTGACAGGCCTTTTCTGTCGCGACTGCCACTCGAACTTCGGCTTTGAGGACGCAATCATAAAGGAGGTCTACTCATACACTCTGAAAGAAGAGGCCAGAAAAGAAGCAGCATTGGGTTGGGTTCTCGTTGCGCCCATAAGCGAGTTGCTCGCCGAAAGCGGACTTGAGGTTCAGGGTCCAGCCTTCGTTAAGGGCAAGTCCGGAGCTAACCACATGTTCGACGTGGTTGCCAGGAGCAAAGAAACACCGAGGAAACTTACGGTGGTGGACTTAGCAACCTCGACAGAGGACCTTGTCTCTGAGCAGCCGGTAATAGCTTTGTTCGCAAAGATATTCGACGTCTCGCCAGACAACGCGTATCTCATCGCGATTCCCAAGATGAGCGAGAATGGCAAGAAGATGGCTGAACTCTACAACATTCAGGTCGTTGAGGCAAGAAACGAAAGAGAAGCGATAAGAGCTCTGAGAGAGAAAATCAAGAAATAGTAGCCTATTCTATGAGAAGACGAAGACGTTGCCTCTCTCCGTAACGGCCTTTACCAAGTAAGGCTTTTCTGGCAAGTTCAGATCAAAGGCAACGTACGAAACGGTGTCCCCTGAATTGACGTACAAGTTCATTTCGTACCTCTGATGCTGCGTTGAGTTGTCTACCCATAACGCAACTACGTGTGCGGTCACGCTTCCGCTGTTCTCAAAAGTGAAAACTGTTCCATTGACTAGCGCGCGCACCTCAGTGATTCTCAAGTCTTCGTGATTTCTTTCCAGGTCAAATTCGTTCATCTGGTAACTCCAGAGAATCACATTTGAAACCACTATCGTCACCAGAACTAGACTCAGCATGACGACTATGACGTTGCTGACTCCCCTCTTGCCATTCTTAAGTCGCGTAATATTCAGCAACATGTGTCCCCCGTGCGGTCATCACATCTACGTAATAAACTTCGCCTGGTTGCCAGTTCATGGTAATGTTGAGCCAGCCATGGTCACCTATTCCAAATCTGTACGATCCAAAGAAACTCTGCGAGGTATGATTGATGTAAACTGCTTGGACGGAGATAGCGACCTGTCCAGTATTTCGTAAGTATATGCCTACTTTGCCGGTGTTGAACCAGACATCCTCTACAGCAAGGCGTTCACTCATGGTTGCGCGCATGTTCGTGGTTATCACGTACGTTGCCGTCGTGGCGATGGCCATGGCCGCAACAGCGATCACCGTTAACAAAAGGTTACTCAGAACCGGTGTTATTGCACGTTTGTCCTTGAAGATTCTGACGGTTTTCTTCATCTTGTTTTCCCTCACAGGAAGATTTTGATCGCCAGATACCCGATGATCATGAGGATCAGACTGTGTTTGAGTCCGGCGTTGATAGTTCCTTCCCCCATTTTTCCTGCCACGAGTCCTCCGAACAGGGATTGGACTATGGTCATGTGGAAGAAAAGTCGTCTTATTTCTTCAGGCGACATCAAGGAGGTTCCAAGCATGGGCAACTGCTGTATGCTGACGAAAAACGATTTGAACAGTAGCACCACGGTGAAGATGAAGACGAAGAATGAAACATAGATTATTGCAATGTAGGGCCTGGTTTGAGTACGTCGTTCTTTGTCGAGCAAAAGTGTGCTCTGTATGAATTTTCCCATGGGATCGAACACCTTTTCAACCTGCCCTCCGGAGCGACTTGCCTCTATTATCATGGGCACGGTCCTTTGCATCAGCACCGTGTTGACCCGATGACTGAGCGCGAGCAATGCATCTTCAAAACTCATTCCCCAAGAAATCTGCGTGGTCATTTTTCTTAACTCGGTCGTGAGTGGACCGTAATCTCTTTTCGCGGCGTCCTCCATGGCCTGTGGCAGTGTCATTCCTGTTTCTTGAGCCTGGACTATGCTTCTGAAAAGATCCGGTAAGCGTTCGTCTATGGCCTTTCTCCACCTGTAATCAAGGTAAGTTAGAATTGCGGGGGGGAATACCGCGGCTATCATAGCGAAGAAGACGACCTCATCAAATAGCGTGGTATTCCAAAGCGTAAATACGCCGAACAAGATTATGGCTGCTGCTGACGCGACCGAGATGGCCCAAGTGATTTTCTTAGCTTTGCTTTCTATCTTTGGCATTTTCACTACCATTTTGGTGATGTTGCGTCAAGTATGATCAGGAAGACTATCGCTCCCAGCGGTATTCCTATGTACGTGAGTAGGCTCAGCAGAAGGTCAGGGCTGAATATGCCGAGGTTTCCACCGCCGAGCATAGCCATTACCGTAAGCATGATTATGAGCATCAGCGGGCCAGTTAGAAGTATGGCGACGTAGAATTCTGCCAGCATCGAGAGCGTGTCTGAGTATTTCTTCAGGCTTATCCGTTTCATCTTCATGTACTGTGCTGATTTATCACGCAAGTAAGCCGCCAAGTTGCCTCCGGAATGGATCGTGGATATGAGTCCCTCGAGCATCTCACGGAATTTTTCTGAAGGAGAGTTTTTTGACGAGTCTGATAGAGCTGAAATTATGTCGGAACCGAATAGATTCACGTTTCTCACGATGTCTTTTGCTTGCGACGAGATGGCCAAGGGGACGGGCAGCTCTGAAAGTGAATTGAAAACGCTTTCAGGCGAAACACCTGCGCTTGTCAGTATCGCCATGTACCCCGTTGTGAATGGCAATTCATCCTCCAGTTGTCTTTTCACCGTGTCTGCACGGTAGATGGGGTAACCGTAGAACGCGATGATTGTAAACGCCGCCGCGAACAAGCCGCCGCCTAATCCAAACAGAATGGCGGGGAGAACGGATACGCTGAACGCGAGAAACAACAAACATGGAATGACGGCGAAGGTTGCAAGAAAGCTCAGCACTGTGCAGAAGACCGTCAAGCTGACGTAGGCTTTGAAGTTCACTTTGAGCCCGGATTTCTGGAGGTTTCCATCAAGATCCTTGAAAACTGGAGTCAAGCGTTCTGTTTTCTCTCCAATCAGCTGGTACGCGATTGGTTCTAACTCGGCCAACGCACCCTTAGACTTCACGTGTCCGACGTTTGCATTTGCTTGCGCTTGTTGCGATTCTGCGTGTGCGGCTCTGAGCTTTGACCAGAGGTAGTTCATGGTCGTCTTGATTCTGTCTTGAAGCTTTGATACTTTTTTCATCTGAGGCCAACTCTTGCCTTTTGGAAAACGCGTTCTGGACTGGCGTAGTATTCCCTGATTATGTTCGCGACATCCGTGTATCGTCTGATGCCTTCATGAGCCATCCATTCGAGAACCGTCTGCCGTCTGCCGAGTTCGCGTTTCACTTCGTCCTCGCTTATGCCTAGCTTGTTCATCTGTTTCTCCAGAAGCGCACTCTTGCCCAGAGATGAGAATCGGTCGAATTTTGGGTTCCAATTGAAGGTTTCTTCGGTTTCAATGCTATCCTTGTCGCTATTGAATCCCAAAACCTCGGTGGTCGTGCTGATTCTTCTGGCAGGTCTTCCATCGATCTCCGTTCTGGACATGACCATTATGACGTTGGTCATGGCGATGAGTGTCTTGGGGATGTTCATCGGTTCGGATTCCAGTCGATTCATGGCGGCTTCAACGGACTCTGCGTGAATTGTGCACATTCCCAGGTGCCCAGTGGCCATGGCTTGGAATAGAGTGTAGGCTTCTTCTCCACGAACTTCTCCCACGATGATGTAGTCCGGCCTTTGTCTCACGGCGGCTTTCAGAAGGTCAAACAGTGTAATGCTGCCGTTTCTTTTGTCTTCATGGCCAAACCCCAGCCTCACGACTGATGGAATCCAGTTTTCGTGGGGCAGGTTCAGCTCTTGCGTGTCTTCCACGCTGACCACTTTCATTTCAGGTTTGATGAACATCGACAAGCAGTTGAGCATCGTCGTCTTTCCGGACGCCACTCCGCCTGCCACGAGAACTGAGGCTCTGTTTTCTATGATGTACCAGAGATACGCGGCCATCTCTGGGGAAATTGTTTTGAACGCAATTAGATCCGAGATCGTGAGGGGGTCGACTCTGAATCGCCGTATCGTGAAGGTTGATCCCCTTCTGGTGACCTCGTTTCCATAAGTCAGTTGGATTCGACTGCCGTCCGGGAGTGAAGCGTCCAGAATTGGTGACGCTATGGATATGTTTTTTCCGGACATGTACGCCATGCGGATTATGAAGGAATCGAGTTCTGATTCTTCTTTGAATATGATGTTTGTAGGTATCGATTCGTACATTCGGTGCCAAACGTAGATTGGAATGTTCACTCCATCAGCAGAAATGTCTTCAATCAGATGATCCTTCATCAGGGCGTCGATCTTGCCGTAACCGACGAAATCTCTGATCACGTAGTAAACCAGTTTATCGATTGCTTCTGGCGGGATTTTCATTCGGTATTTCTTTATTACTTCCTTCGACTTTTCTTTTAGATAGTTTCCCGCTTTTTCCCTCGTTTCAATTTCCCTTATGTTGACATCAACTTCTTCCATCAGGAAACTCTTCAGTTCCTTCAGCTGTTGTTCTTCTTCCTTCTGCAGGGTCGGCTCGATTATTTCGTAACGTGTTTTCTGGGTTTCTGGGTCTTTGACTATTGCGGCATAAACGTACGGTTCTTGTATTGGGTAGGCTTCTCTGAACGCGGTGGGTTTCTTGGCTTCGGCGTCAATGACTGGGGTGAACGGTGTTTCCTCTGTTGTCTTCGTGGTGTTCTCTGGTTCTTTCGTGGTTTTCACTGTCCTCTGATGTTCAGAGTCTCTAATGGTTTTCGAGTATATATGACATATTGAGTCTTAATAAGTTATATGCATGTTTAATCCTTAGCAAACTTAACATACGCCACGTTTAATAGAAACCAAGCCGCAAGTATCATCCTGAGGGCAACGTTTGGGCTCAACAACTAGAGACGCTGGACGCGTACGAAGACCTAGACTGCCGAAGAGCCGAGTCTTGAAGAAGCCAAGAAAAAGGTCAAGATACGCCAATGATGGTGGAAGGAAGCGCAAAAGCCAAGAGTTCCTCGCGAAGTTCAAAAGGCAACGTCTGCCCGAAGTGCGGTTCGACTGACGTTTTCTGGGCTTCAGGTCTGCCTCAGATTTGGTCAGCGTGGGAATGCAGGAGATGCGGCTATCGAGGGGCTTTCATAGTCAGAAATGGCTAACTCGCTGAAAAATCAGATCGAACTTCAAAAGAGCAACCGTCAAACGTTGAATCTTGTCTGGTGCAAGTTGTTCAGATGAACGTTTCTCGATGGAACGCTTTCACACGACAGTCGTGAACAGTAGGCTTGTGCCATGGAACGCGCTCTTGAGCAGATCATACATTGACGGTATTCCTACGTAAAAACGGGCGTAGAATGACGCTGCCAAGATTCCTATCGTTATTGCGATCAGTGTGAAGTCGCCTCTGTGCATTTTGAGCACGTACAGGTTGGTGCGATTCTTGGTTGCTCCCCAAGCGCGAGATTCCATCGCTTCGGCAAGTTCCAGACTTCTGCGTATCGCACTCACGATCAGGGGTATGAGGATCGGGATGTAGTTTCTGATTCTCTTGAGAAAGTTGCCCTTTTCAAGTTCCAAACCCCTTGCCTTTTGGGCGTCCATGATCGTCTGTGCTTCTTCTGCCAGGACAGGTACAAAACGCACGGCCGTTGTGAAGGCAAAGACGAACTCGTAGGGCACGTGCGTCTGTTCCAGTGCCAAACCCAGATGGTCTGGCGAAGTGGTGAGGAAGAACACTGAGAATGATTCGACGAGTACGATGAACCGCAACGTCAAGGCTGCTGCACCTTCAACGTTTTTGGGTGTGAACGTGTAGTTTGTTGCGATAAAAGAAAAGACGAAGTTTGTCAGGAAGATTACCATAGCCAGGAAGGCTGCTCCGCGCATCGATCTTAGCCACTCGCGTCTGATTCCTGCCAGGAGTACGAAGGGAATCTGTATTAGGAAAAGAGCGATCAGAGGGATCAATTCCCAAAAGATGATCGCGCACACGAAGATGGCGCAGACGTAGATGAATTTGATTCGGGGATCCAAGTTGTGAATCGGGGAATAGACTCTTCGGAACTGGAGTCCGCTGAAAACGCTCATCCGCCGCTTTTCTCCTTCGCGTCCAACAGAATTCTGCGTGCTTCGTAAACGTCGATCACGTTCTCCTTCAACCCCAGTTCAGGTAGTCTTAGGAAGATTTGGGCTATTTGCGGTGGCACGATTGACGCTTTTTCGAGAGTCTCTGTATCTGTGAGAATTTTCTGTGCCTCTCCATCAGCAGTGATTTCGCCTTCAAGCATCAGCAAGACCCGAGGGTTACATTCCGCCACGAATTCGACGTCGTGCGTAACCATGATGATTGTTTTGTCTTGCGTTCTCATCTGAAGGATGAACTGTCTGAGTTTCTCCTTCTGTTCATAATCTTGTCCTATGGTAGGCTCGTCCAAGATCAGCATCTTGGGATCCCACGCCAGAACTGAGGCTAGTGCAACGCGCTTTCTCTCTCCGCCGCTCAACATGAATGGTGAGGTTTTTCGATACTGTGAGAGTGAAAGCAAGTTGAGAGCCCAGGTTATTCTTTTTTCCGTGACGTCTTCTTTGAATCCGAAGTTCCTCAGTGCGAAAGCGATCTCTTCTTCGACTGTCTCGCTGAAGAGTTGATGATCTGGGTTTTGAAAGACGAAACCAACGCTTCTAGCCAACTTGGCGACACTTGTTTTCGTCGTGTCTGTGCCGTCAACGAGTACTTTTCCTCGAGTCGGTTTGAGGAGGCCGTTGAAGTGTTTGACGAGGGTTGTCTTGCCAGCTCCGTTTTGTCCCATGATGGCGACGAATTCGCCGTCGGCAATCTTCAGAGAAACGCCCTTCAAGGCTTCTACGCCGCTGGGGTAGCTGAAATAAACGTCGTTTGCCTCGATCATCGGTTTTGGAAAACCTCCTTCAGTAACGTTGCCATCTCCTCTGAATCAAGCGGAAGTTTACTGCCCAGCTTCATTCCGCTTTTGCGCAAAACTTGATAGAGGAGCGTTGCTTTCGGGATTCCAACGCCGATCAAACGTGTTTCTTCTGACTGAAGAATCTCGCGGGGGTCACCGTCTAGAACGACTTTTCCATCGTTCATCACGATCATGTGATTGGTGTACTTGGCTGTCAAGTCTAGGCGATGTTCCACCAAGACCACGGTTATCCCGAGAGTCTTGTTCAATTGATGGATGACTTCAAAGATCCTTCTTGCACTCAACGGATCCAGAAACGAGGTCGGTTCATCCAGAACGATGACTTCGGGTTGCATCGCCAAGACAGATGCGATGGCGACTCGTTGTTGCTGTCCACCTGAAAGTTCGTGGGGGGCTCTTTCCCTCAGGTCATATATTCGCGTCAGCTCAAGGGCCGAATCAACTTTTTCTCTCATTTCTTCTCTCGGTGTCCCAAGGTTTTCAAGTCCGAAAGCCACGTCTTTCTCCACTGATAACGCAAAAAGTTGGTTCTCTGGGTTCTGGAAAACGAGTCCCACATGCTTTGCCAATTCATAGATCGGATGTTCAACGATGTTCATTCCGGCGACGGTTATTTCACCTTTCATCTCACCCTGATAAAAGTGTGGAATCAAACCGTTGAAGCATCGGCAGAGAGTTGTTTTTCCGCAGCCGCTTGGACCCGTGATCAGCGTGAACTCGCCCTTCTCTATTTTTATCGAAACATCCGTTATTGACTGCTTTGATCCGCCTGGATAGGAATAGGCGAGCCCTTTTGTTTCTATCACTGCCATACAATGCCTGCCTAACACCAAGCGAGTTCTTGGTTCATTTAAGAGTAGCTACTTATTTGTGGCTAGCCAATTTTTCCTTCAAAAGGGCGACGCATCGGTTGAGTCCGATTTCTACGTCTCCTTCGCCGTTAACACCTGCTGCCGTCGAATGCCCACCACCCATACCATGCAAGTATTCACCAAGCGGTTTCGCAATGTCCTTTCCCAAGTGTACTCCGGTCTTTTTGTTGAACTCCTGGGAGCTGCGCAGGCTGATTTCGATTCTTCCGTTCTTTGAGCCTGCGACCGCCGCGACATGGGCCCCCAGTTCGATTAACGCTCTGGCAGCTGAGGCTTCGTACGCGCTCACGTGGGAAAGGGCAATTATCCAATCGCCGACTTTGAAAAGTCTAGTTCTTCGTGAAGCTTTGAGCCTCGCAACTCGTTCAGAGAAATCCATTGGAAGAGAAAGCAATCCCAAAGTTTCTTGCGCGTTCACTCCTGCGTCAATCAGTTCTGCAATGTTCTTCAACGTCGTCGAGCTGGCGAGGACGAAATGGCGTGTGTCAAAGGATATGCCCAGGAACAAGGCCTTGGCTTCGTTTTCTCCGGGCTTTACGTTTGCTTGCTTGTAGAAGTCGTAGACGATTTCGCACGTTGATGAAGATTCCTCGTTTGTTACAGATATTCTCGCCATGTGCTCTGTTTCAGGGTGACTTGCGTGATGATCGATCACAACTATAGGGGCTTTTGACTCCTTCACTTTTTCAGCCAAGCTCTCCAATTGCTGGACAGTGTTTGTGTCAAGCAAGACGATGACGTCTGCTTTGTCCACGCTTGGCTGCGATTTGACTTCTATCGGCAGGTACTGGAGGAGATGTTTCGTGAGACGACTTATTCCTTGCGCAGCCCCTATTTCAACTTCAACGTTGGGCACTACGATTCTCAGAAGTCCCGCGAACGCGTAGGCCGAACAGATCGCGTCCGGATCAGCGTTGTGGTGACATAGCAATACGATGGACTTGGCGTTGAGTGTTTTTAGAAGATCGGTTATCTCTGTGAATGACATGCGAGTTCCCTCAGATATTTCTCGGCCGAGGCAAATGCTTCTTTGACAGCTTCATCAGAAAGCTTTTCGACGTTAAAACCTTTCATCGAAGCGGAAAGTACAATATCGACATCAACCGTCAATCTGAGTGGTTTTGTGCCTTCTGCTTCGGCTAATATGTCCAGTTTTTCTATCTTTTTTGAAGGAACTTTCGATAAAACGTGTTTTCTTGCGGCTGTTTCAGCGGTCGTGCACAGTTGCTCAACTTGTTCAGTGGTCAATTCTGGGAGGCCAAACTCCTGCAATTTTTCACCTAAGCTCTTCGGTTAGGTGGACGGAGAAACCGGGTTCAGATCCTGTTGAAGCTTGGTCTGCAGCTCTTTTACTTGACCTCGCAACCGCTCTTCCTGTCTTGTCAGAACAGTTGTGCGTGTGCTGAGCAGTTCTTTTCGTTCGTTCAGCTCGACGCTTACCTTGTTTTTTTCAGATTTGACAAGTAATGAGCCTGTTGCCTTGTATATCACTGCGTCATCCGTCAGTTTTTGCAGTTCTTCCAAGGCTTGATTGATTTCCATCGTTTCCATTTCTACCTGCTGCTTTTGCCCCAAGATCGACTGGAGCGTTTGTTGAAGTTGTTGAAGCCTCAGGAGACGCTCTTGAATCTGGGGTGGAAGCGTGGAGATTTCGTCACTCACCTTTTATCCATCCGTCTGCACAACGATAAGTCTCGCTGCTAATTAACATTTTCTCGCGGTTTCACAAACACTGTCACTGCTGTGCTCTCAGTGTTTCGAAAACGCTTAGGATCGAACTCATCCATCTCAGATACGAATTCAAGGATGCTCTTAACGCCGTGGTGTCTTTGGCTTCGATTTCCAAGATCACGAGCCCTTTTTTCGTGTAAAGGCTTGTTCGAGAACGGTGACTGGCGGAGTTTGAGACTTCGGGCTTCAGTGAGGTCAGTATCATCTGTCTTTGCTGTTCTGAGAGCTTCAGACGTACGATTGCCTTGGTTTTCACGCTAAACCAGACCCTCGGTATGATCTGTCAGAGAAAAAGGATTTTAGGGTTGCCCAAAAAAGGGGGACACTTCAAGCGCTTTCTTCTTGTGCAGCAGGCGTTTCCTCTTCTGCCGTCTCTTCAACCGGCAATCCTTTGGCTGAACGCTTTGCCACTGTTCCCAGTTTCGTGACTGGAGTGTAGGCTCCGCCTGTGTATTTGAAACCGCATTTTCTGCAGAACCATACGCCAACGCTTTCTCTTTTCACTCTGGGAAAACCACATTGCGGGCATCTGTGCGGCTTCTTCAGTTCTACCATCACTTTCATGTAGCGCTTTCTCACGGTGGATCCGTAACGAGGTCCGAGACCTCGTGTCGGTCCGACCTTCTTTGTTTTTCCCATAGGGTTTTCACCAGTTCAGTTTCTTGCGCATTTCTTTGGCTTTGGCTTTGGCTATTTTTGCCGCTTCGAATATCTCGTTCGGCTCAAAGTATCCACTGCCGCCCTTCTGTATGGCGCATATGTTTTCGTCTTCGTCGATTGCAAACGTGATTCTTGCGTCCATGACTAGTTCCTCTTCCAGCTGTGGATCGACAACTAGCTTGTCTTCGATTTTGGCGACAGTTACGGTTATTGGGTGTTTTCGAATTGGAAGTTGTTCGTATCCCGGTTTCAATTTGACTTCTCCGTCTTTGATTTCGTAGTTTGACATTTTTGTGTTGAGCAGGGCAGACATTGCGGCCAAAGCCGAGGCATCTATCAGGTTTCCGTCGTGGTTGAGGACGTAGATGTCAACGAAGACAACGAAGACTTTCTTGCCGGGTTCGATGACCAATTTTTCTACGTTGATGACTTTTGATTCCCTTATTCCTCTGTCAACGATTCTGGCTAGCTCGATGGACATTTCGTCGGGTGGTCCTGCTTCGAATTCTGGTGATGCTATGGGTGTCAGTTCTGCATTGACCGTCAAGACCCCTTCGTTCGGCGTGTCTGAAAATGGTTCACCCATCTCGATTTTTACTCCAACCACTACCTCTGTTTTTCCGAGAAGCACCCTCGCGGACCCTTCAGCGCGTTCAATTATGCCCTGTTCGATCTTCATTTCGCGGTAGTCTTTCAGACCTCTACCATCCATACGTTTTTCTTGGGCCATCAACTCTGATAGTTGCTTCTTCTTCACACGGGTGATTATCGCTGTCATTATTCTTCAACCTCCTCCTTGGTTTCTTCGCTCACATTGACGTACTTCTGTTTGAGTGCCTCTTTCTGCATGGCGTAGATTTGTCTGCATCCATCGAGTGCCATGTTGACGGCTTTCTCAAACTCTTCGTGCGTCAATAATCCATCCATTTGAAGAAGAGTCACAGCGTTCAGATTGGGCATTAACGCGACGGGGACGTCTGCTGCGCCCAGTTTGTCTTCAGTGTCCATCAAGTCCAGCACCACGGTGTCGTCCACTTTGCCTGCTGCGCACGCAACAACGAGGTCCCTCATCGGGATGCCCGAGTCGGCAAGAGCCAACGCTGCTGCCGTTATGGCGGCACATCTGGTTCCTCCGTCCGCCTGGAGGACTTCTATGAAAACGTCCACCATCGTGCGCGGATAAAACTCCATGAAGACGGCTGGTTCCAGTGACTCTCTTATGACTTTTGAAAGTTCCACCTCTCTTCTTGATGGCGCCGGTGACTTGCGTTCTTGAACTGAGAACGGGGCCATGTGATAGCGGCACTTCATCACTGTTCGATCTTGAAGTGCCAAATGTTTCGGGTGGACCTCTCTCGGACCGTAGACGGCTGCCAGTATCTTGTTCTTTCCATGTTCGATGTACGCTGACCCGTCGGCGTTTGCTATCACGCCTACTTCAAGTTTTACTGGTCTCAGCTCGTCGGCTTTTCTTCCGTCCAATCTCAGTCCTTTCTTGTCAATCAATTTTTCTGGTTTATCATTCATTCTTATTTTCCTCCTTTCTTGTTTTTTCTTCCTTTAACATCTGGGTTATGCGGTCTGTTAATCCGCTTGTATGGGACTCCTGTTCGATCTTGAGTAACGCTCGCATCGCGAGTTGTTCGTCTTCCAAGGTTTTTCCCGTTATCAGCACGACGCCGTTGAGCCCGAGTATTATGTTGCATCCAGTTTCCTGTTTGATCGTGGATATCATCGAGCCCTTTTTCCCGATGACGCGTGGAATCTTTGTGGGTGTGATTTTGATTATCTGTCCACGGGTTATTTTTCCGAGTCCCGGTTCTGCAACGGTCAGTTGTGGATCGTGTGTTCTGTCATAGGAAACTACCTTTGCCACTACGAGATCGCCTGCGTCAAGAACTTGAGGCAGGTCGTCTTTTTGCGGCTTGAAAGGTCTGCTGAGAACGTCTGACGCTCTCAGAAGTGCAATGTACGGCGAGTTTATGTCTACAGTCCAGCCGTTGAATCCGACTTCTGTTATCGTTCCAATGACTATGTCTCCGGCTCTGGGAACGTAGAAGGCCTTGAGTGCTACGACGTCCACTCTCTTGTTCTCGTATTCAACTATTCCAACGCGCGCTGCATAGATTTTGCCGTCTTCGACGAAGGTGTTTTCTCCTCCAAGGTACTCTCCTTCTGCGATTAGATCGCCAGGAGTCACGAGTTGTCTTTTTTCCAGAAATATGGGCATTTTTTTCACCTATCCGTTCTTAAAAGATTCTATTTTATTACTTTCGCTTCCCCAGTTCCCTTCGTTATTTCACCGAGTTTTTCTAGGAACGGGGCATAGGAACCTGCGGGCATTTCAAGAACTCCTTGCCACGAACCGTCAGCACGCCATTCTTCTCGTCTGATTGTGCCGAAGCCTTTGATTGAGCCGTAAGCTCTCGCCGAGTGCGCGGCTGGGATCGTTACGTCTAGCGAGATTTGTTCCATCTTTAGGGGCAGTATGATTCGTAGAGCTTTGATTATCTCTTTTGCTTGTTCCTCAACCGGCTTGAACGGGTCGATCGAGTAGCGGATCTGTTCCATCGCGTTTTCTATTCTTGTTGGGGGATGTGGAAGGTTCGTCTTGGGGTCAACGCTCTGTCTTGCTATGAAGTCTATGATCTGTTTCTTCTTGTCTTCCGTCATTTTTCTTCGCTGTTCCGTCGTAAGCTGCAGAGTTCCTTTCGTCAAGATTGTCTCTGCGATTTTCAGTGCGTCAGTGGTGCTGAAGATCTTGCGAAGGTTTTCTTCTGACGCTCTTGTGCCCTTGTTTGCGTCCGAGAATATCGTTTCGGCTGCCAGCACTTCGGTGATGGCGGCCATTTTTCCCATTCGGTAGTCTAGAGCCTTTTGCGGTTTGACCAGTATTTCAAAATGCTCATCATCTTTGGTCATGCGTGCAACGGTGTACTTGTCACTCATCAGTTTGTCACTTGCCCACGCCAAGCTGTTTCATTATACCCTCGACTTTTTCGTCCGTTAGGACCGTCATCTTCTTGTTTTCTGATGGTATGACCGCTACTTTGATTCGTGGAGGTAACTGTCTTGCTTCAAGAGCTTTTGTCAGGCATTTGACAGCAAGTTTTGTGGCGTTTTCGATTTCCATGTCTTCTTTGTACTCTTCTTTCAGTATGTTGAATACTGTTTCTCTTCCGGCGCCCTCTGTTCTGGCTTTGTACCCTCTGTACGTTCCACTTGGGTGGGTTCCGAACACGCGGGGTCCCGTTTTGTCAACGCCCGCGAATATCATGGACACGCCGAAGGGTCTTACGCCCGCGTGTTGTGTGTAGAGCTGTTTGATGTCGCATATTCTCTTGGTAACCACTTCTGTGTCGATTGGTTCATCGTAAGTCAGTTTGTTCGACTGGGCGTGAACCCTTGCTTGATCTATGAGTATCCGTGCGTCTGAACTCAAGCCGACTATTGCTGCGCCAACATGGTCGTCTATCTTGAAGATTTTCCACGAGTATTCTGATTCTTCAAGGGGGTCTACAGTTTCTTCTGCTCCTAATACAACTCCCCCTGTGCAGCGAAGGGCCAGAATTGTTGCTCCGCGGTTTACTAATTCCATTGCGTATTCAACTTGGAAAAGTCGACCATCTGGTGAGAAAACAGTTATCGCGCGGTCATATGCACCTGGTGCTGCGAATACTGACATTCATTCATTCCTCACAGTGTATCCTAATCGTTTGCAGTCTCTCATATGGCAACTTGACTAAAAACCTTTCCTATTTAAGCGCAGAGTTTGCGTTGGTCGTGTTTATTCGTGAATCGAATGTTACTCGAAAGTCCTTTCAAAAAACAGAAAAGGTGTTGCGTGGAATGTCCATGTCGAACGTGGAAATTATTCTTTCCAATCTAGAAGTCTCTTCTCGCCTTCGATCTTCTTGAGTTCAGTCAAATCTTGAGTGACTTCCATCGTTCCCAAGTAAACGCCATTCTTGTCCCTGACCGCGAAGTATCTTATGTGAACTAGACGTCCACCCATCGTTATCCAGAATTCAGCTGAATCCTTCTTCCCTTCTCTGAAGCTCTCAACGATCTTCTTAACTATGCGAACGCTTTTCTGCGGATGGCAGAGTTCTACTTTCCTACCTATGACAGACTTTGTACGGACGAAGATTCTTTTCTCAGCTTTGTTGAAGTATTTTACGCTGTCATTCTTGTCCACAAACGAAATGTCCACGGGAAGTGCATCTAGAATTGCCTCAATCTCTTCCTTTGAAAGGCTTCCATTTTCGAAATTCAAGTTCTCCACACTCGACGATTTTCTTTCTCGCTCCTCTTTCGTCTGCATTTTCACCGTTGCAGCTGGAGGCGTGAAGCAGCAATAACCAATTTCATCGAACTCCTTCCTTGCCTCTTCCCACTCTTCAACGGAAGCTGCTTGCACAGTTGCAGGGAAAAGGATGTTATTCTCTTTGTAGAAGTGTGATGGAAGAAGTGTGCACAAGGGTTTGGCCACATCAACCAACTGTTTCTTGAAGTCATCAAACCTCATTGAATTCCATTTTTCAATCAGTTTAACGAAATTCCGTTTGACCTCTCTGATTTTGTCGTGTTCCATCCACATTATCGCTGGAGGTTCCGTTATCCCATGCTTTTCAGCGATGGGGAAGATGACGTTTTCCTCGCGCAGGTAGTGCTTTTCTGAGTCTTGAAACTCCTTTGCCATGTTCTGCAGTTCGGTCAGCACGTCTCCGACGTAGACCCAATCACACGCCTCTTCGACCATGCCGATGTACTTTTGTAGTTTCTCGGTGCGTTCGAGCAAGATTCTGTGTTCTTCGATTTGAATGCTGATGGGATGTCCCTCGGGAAGAAGCAGTTCTGGTCCCTGCAACTGCTCCGCAAAAATAGCCATGTGAACATCGCAGAGTTTCTGCAACTCTTCCCTTGGCATTCCTTCCTTGACGAGTTCCTGTTCAACCCTCACGATGTCTTCCGTTTTTACGTCTTTCAGCACGTCTTTGAACTTCTCTTTGATCTCTTCTGGGTTTGCTCCTCCTGGCAGTTGCTTGATTATCTCCTTGAGAAGTTTCTTCTTTGCCTCATCAATCTGGCTCATTTTTCGGCTCCTTTCATCTGATTGCATATCTGTAATCAATTTTGAAAGGCTAAATAGGTTCTGCTTTCTAGCTGCTTTCCTTGATCTTCTTCGCCAACGTCTTTCCAAATTCAACTATTTTATTCGTGTCAGCTTCTGTGGGAGGACCGTTGATCTCCAATGCACCAACGATTTCCATTTTGGTCGGCCCCAGAGTTTCCTGAATGTGTTTTATTGCCCCGCCACCCCAACCGTAGCTGCTCAAAACTACCGCGAACTTCGCTGGGGGCCGGAGGACTTTTGCCAAGTAAGCAGCGTACATTCCTAGTGGGTGGGCGCCTGCCAGGACTGTTGGTGTTCCCAGGATTATGGCTCTTGAGTCGACCAGGTCTTTTGCTAGGTCGCCGATGTCTGCAACGGGCAGGTGGTGTTTTGCAACTTCGATTCCTTCGGACATGAGCGTTTCTTCAATCGGTTTGATCATTTTTTCAGTGCTGTTCCACATCGTTACGTAGATTATTACTGCCTTTTGTTTTGTTTCTCCGTTTGCCCATTTCTTATAAGCCGTCAATATGCGGTCAGGATTTCTGTGTATTGGTCCGTGGCTTGGGGCGATCAATTTGATCTGTAGATCCTTGATTTTCTCCATGCCCTTCAGGGCGTTAGGTCTGAACGGCATCATGATTTCGCCGAAGTACTTCTGTGCGAAGACGATCAGGTCTTCCACTTGATCGTCGTACAATGCTTCGGCGACGTGAGCTCCGAAGAAATCGCAGGGAAACAATATCTTGTCTTCGGCAAGGTAAGTGAACATCGTTTCTGGCCAGTGGAGCATCGGAGCCTCGATGAACTTGAGGGTCTTGCCTCCGAGGTCTATGTTTTCTCCGTCAGCCACGACCTTTATTCTCTCTTCGGGCACTTTGTAGAAGGTCTGCGCCATCTTTGCTCCGCGGCTCGTTGTTACGAGTTTTGCTTTGCTGTTGATTGACATTATGTGGGGGATTGATCCCGCATGGTCAGGTTCAGCATGGTTCATTATGACATAGTCGACGTTGCTGGGGTCTGTGATTTTAGCTATTTTCTCTGTCCATTCTTTTTCGAAGCCTGGGTTCACGGTGTCGATCAATGCTTTCTTCTGAGTGCCGACAACGAGGTAAGCATTGTATGTTGTTCCTCTGGGCAATGGGATGAGCGCGTCAAAAAGCCTTCTGTTCCAGTCTCTTACGCCTACCCAATAAACGTCTTTGGAAAGTTCAGCAGTATTTCTCCAATTCATTCATGTCACCTTTAAGTGGCTATTACAATCGTAATAAAGTATATTTATGCCTTTCTGCACTAGTCACTCGGAAGCAGCGTAAATGTCTGTCCCGTGCGAAGTCGCCGTAAAGTGCGTCCTGCCCGTCGTGAGGGCCATGGTCGCTAAGGAGCTCAGGAGCGGTAATGGTTTGAGACAGGTTGATGTTGCCAGGCTTCTCAGGGTGAGTCAGCCTGCTATAAGCTTGTACCAGAGAGACATGAGAGGGAAGGCTATGGATCTCGAGAACGACGAAGAAATCCAACGGCTGGTGTTCAAGATGGCTGAAGCGTTAGCCAATGACAAACTTCCACGCACAGAGTTAGTTTTGATGTATTGTGAAATCTGCAAAACGATTAGGGGTAAGGGTTTGATGTGCAAATTGCACAAGTCTTTTGATTCGACGGTTGACACGGAGAACTGTGAAGTCTGCAAATCAACGATCCCATCAACGTGTTTCTATTAGTGCGCGAAAAGCCTGGAATCTTGAGAAAAGCAGGTTTTCATTTATTCGAGGCCAATCTGACGTTACGCGTGTGAAGATTATCATTATGGCAAAAAGATTCAAGCCCATGTTTATTGAGTGGCTTTCACGTGCATTGTTTATATGCCAACGCATCCTAAATTTAACGATTGACTCGTGAAGACGCTAGCGTCAAAAGAGTTCAAGTTTTTTGCTGATTTGGGATTCACAATATTTTAATACGCGCTGCATCGTCCATTGATTTCAAAACAAAGGAAGAGAATGATATGAAGATCACACACGTAATGGGAATACTGCTGATCTGTACCATATTCATTAGCGCTGTTTCGATAACTGTAAAGGCGGATACCCTCGTCAAAGAGGATTTTCTTTCGGAGAGCTTTTCGAAGACCGTCGATTTCTTCGACTACGCCAGAGCCTATGCCACGCTTAACGGCATCCCTACTCCTGCTGGATTCGAGAACGATCACGCGTACCTCTACATGAACTACATCAACACCAGTGGCCTGCAGTTGTTCTATGCTGGTTTGGATAACATAACGAATGGTGGAGCAGGTGCATTCAGGATACCCATGCAGTCTTTCATCATGCACTACAAGACCAATAATCAAAGTCGTGACGTTTTGTTGGGTTCGACTTTTCTGATGCTCATGGCCTTCAACGAAACGGGCGATACGATCTTCCCTGGTTCTCCAGACATCAATGACACTCTTTGGGCTTCGTTCAGCATGGGCTTCGACCTGAGCGCTTTGAACGCGACGCTTCCAGTTTTCAACAGCAAAGCCGAAGCTTTACCTCTGCAACATTCCGATGACAAGCTGCAATGGTCGTGGGGCATGAGATACACAAACTTGACAGCTCTGTGGTGGAGAACGTGGATTGATCCAAATGATCCACACTTCGACAACAGCTGGCCCGTGGCCGTAACAGTCTACGACGAGCTAACCTTCACCTACAACCTCACCATAGACCCATCATCGAACACTGCAACCCTCACAGAGAATCACGTGATCGGAAGAATGAGGGAGCTCCTGGTTAGCTGGCTGCCCTGGTTGCCCTTGATCTGGGTTCACTACAACAGCACAGGAACATATCTACTGGGGGAATAAGATAGGCAACGATACTATCTACGATTTCCTCCAGAACAACGGCATCAAAATGAGCATAATTGATTTCCAAACATCAATCATGGCTGACCGGGAAACCTACAGTCAGACATCCACCGGCGAGAATGTCACGAACACGGAGACGCCTGTCACTAATGAGTCAGTAATCACGTACGCTAATGACGGCGAAAAGATAAGTGATGCCAACTTTGGAAGCAAAGACACGTACAAACTTTTCAACTACACAGCCGATCCAACCGAGACATCTTATGCAACTTACAACGCGACGGCGCGAACTGCCAAGGCAGCAGGTTTTGCGGGCAATTCTGGTCTGTTCGCTTATCATATAGGCCTCTTGAAGTTCCTTCCGCTTGTCGTCATCGGCATGTACCCACAACTCTACGAAAGGGCCAAAGACAGCATAACCAACATGAGCCGTGCAAACTACTTCTACATAATCGGCTACCCAACGTACAGCGGCTACAGAGTGGAAAACGACCCAGTTCTCACGGTGTACATGGCCACACAAACGTCAGGAGCGAGTGGCCCGCTAGGCGTAGGCGGCATCATACTCGTTGGCATCGTGGCAATCGTCGCAATCGTGATCGTTGCTGCGCTGGTTCTGCGCGGAAAGAAACCCAAGAACCAGAGACACAACGCCGCCCCCACCCCCGCCGCAACAAAGCTAGGCTCTCTCTTCCCGCATATTTTTTTCCAATTCGAAAGCGCAAACAACCTGCTTTTGGTATTCTCAAATGTCTTCGTACTCTAATAGCACAAAGTTCATTCGATGAGTTCGCGGGTTTAAGGAACCATTACCCGTTCATTTGGACGTCCTGAACCAAGTCAGACGAGAATAGTGAGGATGGTGCGGGGGATGGGACTTGAACCCATGAACGCCTACGCGACAAGGTCCTAAGCCTTGCTCCTTTGACCAAGCTCGGAAACCCCCGCGTCTGTTGGAAAGACCAAGTGTTGAATTCCATGTCTTCTTTTATATCTGTTTAGTCTTGCCACTTTAGGAATGTTTAAAACATAAAAAACAGTTTGCTCACTAATGACTACACGGTGCCTCGGTGGCCTAGCCCGGTTAGGGCTTCGCCTTGGTAAGGCGGGGGTCGCGGGTTCAAATCCCGCCCGAGGCTCCATGCTCCTCAATGCCACGAGCGCTTTTCTGTTCCGAAAATTTCAAATTCATGACATCCTCATTCTTTCAGCTGGTGTTGTTTTGAGTTCCGAGAAACGTTTCACTCTAGAAGAACTAAAGGAGTATGATGGAAAAGACGGAAGACCCGCATACATTGCCTACAAAGGCAAAGTCTATGACGTTTCCGACGATTTCCTTTGGGTTGAAGGTGACCATCAGGGCGAGCACGTTGCTGGAAAGGATTTGACCGAAGAGATGGCGCAAGCTCCTCATGCTGAAGACGTGCTTGAAAGGGTTCCGCTCATAGGGGTTCTTGTCAAGTAACAATGAATAGTTCCTGGAATTTGGTTATGACTGGTGCGCGCAAAAGAAGAACTGCTGTCATCTCGACTCATAGCAAAGCTTAAGAATACAGCGTATCATGTATGGTAGGGCTTTGAACCTAAAATTAGCGAGACCAAAAGAAAGTCCTGCAGCCCTCTTGCTTCTTGAAGATGGATCAATTTTCTCCGGTTCTGGGTTTGGTGCGTCAAGACAGGTTTCTGGCGAAGTCGTGTTCTCAACCTCTATGGTGGTGTACCCCGATGCTCTGACGGACGCATCCTACAACGGACAGATCTTGGCGCTTACTTACCCGCTTGTCGGCAACTACGGTGTCCCTCCAAAGAGAGTCTGAGAACGGAATTCTGAAGTATTTTGAATCCGACAACATCAAAGTGACCGGACTAATCGTGCACGAGTTGTGCAGAAATCCTTCACATTGGCAGTCATGCAAATCGCTCGATGACTGGCTTGCTGAAGAAAACGTGCCGGGCATTTGGGGAATTGACACAAGAAGACTTGTGAAGAAGCTCCGTGTCAAAGGCGTCATGCGCGGAATACTGAAGGTCTGCAGTATAGGTGAGGAGCCAGACGCAGAGAAACTCCTGAAGGAAGTAAAGTCAGTTCAGGACCCAAATTCGAGGGACCTCGTCTCCGAGGTCACTATCAAAGAACCCTTGTTTCATGGCGCCGGAGCGAGCAAGAGGATAGTGGTGATCGATTGCGGGGTGAAGTATGGCATTCTGCGAAGCCTGCTCAAGCATGAAATCGAGGTCGTCCGTGTGCCGTATGATTTTTCTTCGAAAGAGATTCTGGAGTACAAGCCTGACGGCGTCGTCGTTAGCAACGGTCCAGGCGACCCGCAGAAGATGTGTCAAAACAGCGACCTGCGCCAGGGAGCTTACTGATGAAGAGATCCCGGTGTTTGGAATCTGTTTGGGTACGCAGTTGTTGACTCTGGGATTGGGCGGGGACACGTACAAACTGAAGTACGGTCACCGATCCCAGAACCAGCCAGCACTTGATCTAGTAACAGGAAGATGTTACATCACTACGCAGAATCATGGTTACGCCGTAAATCCTGATTCAGTTGAAGGCACGGACTTGTCGGTGTGGTTTGTCAATGCAAACGACAGGACAGTGGAAGCCGTAAGACACAAACGAAACCCAGCGTTTGGCGTTCAGTGGCATCCTGAGGGAGAGCCTGGTCCCCTTGACACAAAGTTTCTTTTTGATCACTTCTTGAAACTGAGCGGAGCATAATAATGCCGAAATTTGACTGGATACGAAAAGTTCTGGTCCTCGGAAGCGGAGCAATAAAGATCGGTGAAGCCGCGGAGTTCGACTACTCTGGAAGCCAAGGTCTCAAAGCCTTGAGAGAAGAGAACATCCAGACCGTCCTCGTCAACCCAAACATAGCGACGATTCAAACCGACCCCAATCTCGCCGGAAAAGTGTACCTGTTGCCCTTGACGCCGATGCACATAGCAAGAGTGATCGAGAAAGAGGCTCCCGACGGAATACTCCTTGGCTTCGGAGGACAAACAGCCCTCAACTGTGGAGTTCAACTTTACAAACAAGGTATCCTAGAGAAGTTTGGTGTCAAAGTCTTGGGAACGCCTGTCAAAACCATAGAGGACACCGAAGATCGAGAGCTTTTCAGGCAAGCCATGATACGTGCGCAAATCCCTATGCCTAAGAACGGCTCTGCAACCTCCGTCCAAGACGCTGTCGCCTTGGCAAGAAGAATAGGATACCCCGTAATCGTTCGCGTTGCTTATACACTCGGAGGAAAAGGCTCAGGAGTAGCTCATGAAGAAACTGAACTCAAGGAAATAGTTAACAGAGCTCTTGCGCAGAGCATGATTTCCCAAGTTCTCATTGAAGAGTACCTGACTCATTGGAAGGAGCTCGAGTACGAGGTCATGCGGGACTGCGCCAACAACTGCCTCACCGTGTGCAACATGGAAAACATCGATCCCATGGGCGTCCACACTGGCGATTCGATCGTCGTAGCTCCTTCCCAGACTCTGTCAGACGCTGAATACCACACTTTGCGCGAAGCATCAATCAAAGTTATACAAAGTCTAGGAGTGATCGGCGAATGCAACATCCAATGGGCTCTGAACCCCAAGCGTCTCGATTACCGCCCGATAGAAGTAAACGCCCGCATGTCCAGAAGCTCGGCTTTAGCAAGCAAGGCAACGGGCTATCCGTTAGCATACATAGCTGCCAAGCTCTGCATCGGTTACCTTCTTCCAGAGTTGATCAACAAAGCCACCGGGGTCACAACTGCTTGTTTTGAACCAGCATTGGACTACGTGGTAGTCAAGTATCCGAGGTGGGATCTTCAGAAATTCAAGAACGTAGATCGTCATCTCGGGCCACAGATGAAATCTGTAGGAGAGGTGATGGCGATCGGCAGATGTCTTGAGGAGGCTTTACAGAAAGCTATTCGTATGCTGGATATAACGAAAAGAGGGGTCGTTTGCAACGACGATGAAAAATACGTCGAACCTACTGAAATGCTCAAAGATGCAATCGCAAATCCCACCGATGAAAGATTCTTCAAGATCGTTAAGGCTTTGAAGAATGGGGTGTCGATCGAAGAAATCTACGGCCTCAGCGGAATCGATCCTTTCTTTTTGTACAAGCTGAAAAACATAATTGACATCGACAAAAGACTGCGCGACGCAAAACTGAACTGGAAAGAAGCCAAGCTCTTAGTTAAAGAAGCGAAAAGGCTTGGATTCTCCGACGAACAGATCGCGATCTCCATGAAGACTGATGAGATGGACGTGCGGAAAACTCGAAAGAAGTATGGCATCGTTCCTGTTGTGAAGCAGATTGACACGTTAGCCGCAGAATGGCCGGCCAGAACCAACTATCTCTACCTCACCTATGGCGGAGACGAAGACGACATAACCTTCAATGCTAACAAGAGCAAAGTCATTGTCCTTGGTTCAGGCGTATTCAGAATAGGATCAAGCGTGGAGTTTGATTGGTGCAGCCTGAACACGATTTGGGCTCTCAAAAAGAACGGCATCCAAGAAGCCATAATGATCAACTGCAACCCCGAAACGGTCTCAACCGACTTCGACATGTCGGACAAACTGTACTTTGAAGAGTTGACAAAAGAGCGCATACTAGACATTTATGAAAAGGAGAATCCCCTCGGAGTAATCACCAGTGTCGGAGGACAAATTCCAAACAACTTAGCATTGAAACTCGACAGCCTCGGTGTCAGACTACTCGGCACATCGGCTCGAAACATTGACTGCGCAGAAGACCGCGAGAAGTTCAGTCAACTCGTAGACGAGCTCTGGATCAATCAGCCCGACTGGAAAACGCTCAGAGAGATAGGAGAAGTGAAAGCGTTTGCCAACGAGATCGGCTACCCAGTTCTCGTTCGGCCAAGCTACGTATTGTCTGGCTCTGCGATGAGAATTGCCTACTCAGAAAGCGAACTTGAAGATTATCTTTTCTTGGCAACCAGAGTCTCTCCCCAACACCCCGTGGTCATCTCGAAATTTATCAGGAATGCAAGAGAAGTCGAAGTTGACGGAGTCTCTGATGGAGAAGATACTCTAATCGGCGCAATCATAGAACACGTCGAAGACGCCGGAACACACAGTGGAGACGCAACGATGAGTATACCATCTCAGACACTCACCCCCAAAGTTGAAAACGATATCGAAGACTATACCAACAGAATCGCAAAACTGCTTCAGGTCAAAGGACCATTCAACATCCAATATCTCGTGAAGGACGGCGTCATCCATGTAATCGAGTGCAACCTAAGAGCATCGCGATCGATGCCATACGTCAGCAAAACCAGAGGCGTCAACCTAATCGAACTCGCTACACAGGTAATGTTGGGAAAAAAATTGAAGGACCTCGGAATACTCGATCTTCCTCCCGTCAAACACGTCGGCGTCAAGGTCCCTCAATTCAGTTTCATGCAACTGAGCGGGGCAGACCCAGTTCTGGGCGTGGAAATGCTCAGCACCGGCGAAGTAGCCTGCCTAGGAGAAAACTTCACCGACGCTCTCTCCAAAGCCCTGCTTTCAGCCGACTTCAAGATCCCGCCGATCGGAGGCTCAGTCTTAATAACCGTGGGCGGGAAAGAATTGAAGAAACAAATCATGCCCATTGCGAGACACTTGTCGCAGATGGGTTTCAAAATCTACGCAACACGCCACACTGCTGAAGCTATGATCAGGATGGTGAGAAACACGTTTTCGTCCTGCACAAAGTGAGGGAACCCGACAAGAAACCTAACATCACCGACTACATCAGAAAAGGCAAGATTGACCTGGTCATCAACATACCACTCGTGAGTGCTTCTCGCGAACAGGAAGCCGCGTTAAGTGACGAATGCACAATTCGACGGCTAGCCATCGAATATAATATTCCAGTCCTCACAAACCTCGAGTTGGCTTCAGCGCTCGTCAAAATCCTAAGGGATGAGGAAGACGGCCAACAGCTTGCTTTGCGTTCACTAAATGAATACATGAAAACCCGTTCTTTTGCCAAAAGGTAAAACACGTGTCTTGTCTGAGTGCTTCAAGAAAGCAATCATTCTAGGGCTAGCGCGCTATTTCTGGTCAACCACACTATTCTTGGAGTGGCGAATCAACGCTCATCAAGGTTCAAGTTTCAGAGTTTGATCAAGAGAAATCTTCGGACTGACTTTGGTATTACATCCCTATTGAAGTGAAGGCGCCCCAGACAAGGAAGATCAGGACGCAATAATTAGCGCGCGAGTCGATGTTAAGAAGAATAACAAAGTGTAACAAGTGACTTTGCGCGCGTTCCTTTGACCGAAATATTAAAGAAAATCACTGTGGAAATGTTCTTCGGTGAGAGAATGAGAAATCGCAGTAATTATGGGCTTTTCATAAAGGGAGAATGGGTTGACTCGGTCTCTGGTAAGACTTTTCAAAGTGACAACCCGGCAAAACCCAAACAGATTCTGGGGGTTTTTCAGAAGGGAAACACTGAAGATGTGGCTAACGCTGTTGCGGCAGCCGAAGCGACGTTTGAGAGTTGGAGCGAAACGCCTGCTCCCAAAAGAGGTGTCTATCCTGTTGAGGGCTGCCCAGTTGCTGGGAGAAAACAAGGAGAAGTTGGCGAGAGAAATGACGATGGAGATGGGCAAAGTCATAAGTGAAGCCAGAGGCGACGTTCAAGAAGCCATCGACATCACTGAATACATGGCAGGTGAGGGCAGAAGACTGTTCGGTTTCACGACGCCTTCAGAGTTGCGGAAGAAATTCTGCATGACGATAAGGCGACCAGTCGGCGTTTGTGGAATAGTGACTCCTTGGAACTTTCCGATCGCTATTCCAGCATGGAAAATAATGGCCGCATTGATCTGCGGAAACCCGTAGTTTTCAAACCATCCTCAGACACGCCGCTCTGCGCGGTGAGGCTCGTAGAGATCTTGGAGAGAGCTGGCATTCCCAAAGGCGTGCTAAACATGGTCACCGGTTCTGGCGAAGACGCTGGAATGAGCCTTGTAAGAAACGAGAACGTCAGAGCAATTTCATTCACTGGACACAGAGACACAGGAGCCGTTATCTTGAAGGAGGCTGGTCTTAAGAGAGTCGGCCTCGAACTGGGTGGCAAGAACGGAATAATAGTACTGGCTGATGCTGACTTACGGCTGGCGGTGGACGGTGTTATCTGGGGCGCTTACGGAACCACTGGACAGAGATGCACTGCAGCATCAAGAGTGATAGTTCAGGAGAAAGTGCAGAAAAAGTTTGAGAAGATTCTGATTGACAGAATAAAGAAATTGAAGCTGGGAGACGGTCTCGATCCAGCGACTGATGTGGGTCCACTGATCAACAAAGTAGCTCAAGAGAAAAGCGCACGCTACGTTGAAATAGGGAAGAAAGAAGGTGCGAAGCTCCTGATCGGAGGAAAAGTTCCTAAGCGGGAAGGCTTCTTCTTCGAGCCGACCCTGTTCACAGACTGTTCGACTGACATGAGAATTGCACAAGAAGAAATATTCGGTCCAATCCTTTCGCTGATATCTGTGAAGGACTTCGACGAAGCAATAGACGCCATAAACTCCGTAGAGTACGGTCTCAGTTCCGCAATCTATACCCGAGACATTAAAGCCGCGTTTGAAGCGATGAACAAAATTGAAGCGGGGCTTACTTACGTGAACTCCAGCACGATCGGCTCCGAGGTTCATCTTCCCTTCGGAGGGGTAAAGCACACTGGCACAGGAGCACGGGAAGGCGGGATTGAGGGAATAGACGAGTTTTCTGAAACAAAAACCATCTACGTCGACTATTCTGGAAAACTACAGAGGGCTCAGATAGATATCGACTAGAGAATGCGCTGAAGACTAGGATCAAAATTGTTACCTTATGGGGAATATGGGGAGGATGCCGTTGGCTTGATTTCAGTTCACAACAGTAGCGCGCACTGTCGTAACGTGCAGAATCTCACGTAAAACGCGGTTGAACAATTTATATATGGACAGCGAACAATGAAGATAGAGAGGGATTTCATCATTGCCTCTTGATCCCCTAGTCATCACTGCCATCGTGCTAGGGGTGATCATCGTATGCTTGATCGTGATTTTCGGAATGCGCGGGCAACGTAGGAAACGCAAGAAGTCCGACGAGAGCGAGCCCGTTCCAGAGCTCAGGGGTTATCCATTCAAAGTCACTAAGACCGTTCCGACAGGCGATGCTTCACACGCTAAGGATGAGCTCCGAATACTGGATTTGGAGAGAGAGATACTCAGCGACGCCATCCGACGATTGTACGAGGCTCATGCCGAAGGAAAGATAACCGAGCAAGAGAGAGATCGATTAGCCGAAACCTACAAGGCCAGAATGATGCTGGTCAAGGAGGCGATGTCCAAAGACGAATCTCTGGTAGCCTTGCACGAGCTTGAAACGATGCAGGAAGATTTGATGAAACTCTTCAGCCAGAGATTCGATGAACTCAGCACAAAGATTGAAGAATTGCGTTCTAAAACAGAGACAAAACCGATTAAGGAGCTCACAATTGCTCCTAAAACGGTTGAGGAGGCAGAAGCGTCGAGCGAAGAGGGGAAAGGTGGCGATGAAGAAAAAGCAAAGAGAAAACGGAAGCCTCCAGCTCAAAAAGTTAGTCCGCGCACGGAAGCTGAGAGAAGAATAGAGGAAATACGATCCGAAGTTGAAAAAGTTCTGGACAAGCTGGGTCAAATGGAAATTGAATCCTAAACTGCAAGACATTGAAAAGGGAAAAAGAAACGCGGCTCTTGAGGCCGTCAAACACGTCAAAGACGGTTTCATCGTCGGATTGGGAAGCGGAAGCACGGCGGCCCTAGCGATCGAGGAGATTGGAAAAAGAATCGCCAAGGACAAGATACGCGTCTTGGGAGTGCCCACGTCCTACCAAGCCTTCTTGCTCGCCGTTCACTATGGCATACCGGTAACAACTTTGGAAGAGCACCCGGTGTTGGATGTGACTATCGACGGCGCCGATCAGATCGACAGGGAACTGAACCTGATCAAAGGAATGGGCGGGGCTCTGGTGCGCGAGAAAATCGTTGCCTATTCCTCTAAACAGAACATAATAGTAGCCGACGAAAGCAAGAAAGTCAGGGTTCTCGGGGAGAACGGGCAGCCTGTCCCCATAGAGGCCTTGCCTCTGTCAGTGCCTCTAGTCAAGAGTAGACTGAAAGCGTTGAAAGGCAAGCCCGTCCTGAGAGAGGGAAATGGAAAAGTGGGGCCCGTTATAACCGACAACGGAAACGTGATTCTGGACACAAAGTTTGGACTAATTCACAAGCCGGCTGAACTAGCATGCGACCTTAAGATTATTCCAGGAGTCGTGGAAACCGGCATTTTCGTCGGGACTGCGAACGTGGTGTACTTTGGAAAAAGCTCTACCGTGGAGAAATTAGTGAAGGGGTAGGGCTTTTCCGTTCTCGATTCGATGCGTGTGCTATTTGAACAATTCTTGGAAACATTCTTTGTGGTAGTGGCTTCTCTCTTCTCCATTTGCGTCTTTGATAACAACTTCGTCGTCAGGGTCGAGCTTGTGTCGGCATTTGTCGCATTTCAGAGTGTTTTTAGGGTTCTCGAAGCGTTGTGCTTCCATTTCTCTGAATTCCTCGCATTTCCGCTTTAACTCAGCAACTCGCTCTCGCAGTTCGCGAAGTTTGTAGAGGGTCGCTTCTACTCTTTCCTTCAAATCGTCCTGGTCTTCCTGATTGACGTGCTCTCCTGTCTCCATTCTTTCCAACATTAAGATTTGCCTTCTTCGTGTATGCTACAACGTGTCTTAATATATAATACTTTATTCTCCATCCGCAATATGTCAAAAACAAAAAAAGTCCATGTCTAGTGCGCCCAAAACCCTGCAAACTCCCGATCAAAAACAGTCAGCTCTCTAAAGGAAAAGCTGAAGAACCAAATAACCTTAAATCATGGCTTTCCTAATCCAAATTGCCTGAAGCAAAAAAGCCGGGGTAGCCTAGCCTGGCCAGGGCGCCAGACTCATAATCTGGAGAACAACCGAAGGGCCAAACGGGCGCCCAGTGTCCAGAAGTCGCGGGCTCGAATCCCGCCCCCGGCACCAAGAACGATGCTAGTCGACCGTGGTAAATGAAGTATCACTTCTAGTCGATATTTCGAGCTGGTCGCCGCTGAACGCTTTTTTCACGTATACGTTTCTGACGGCTACTCTGATACCTGGCTCGAATTCGGCCGCGATGTCGGCATTTTCTCGCCAGGCAGAAACTAAAACCTTGCCAGTTTCATCTTTCAGCTCAAACGTTGTCAGTTTGACAACTTCACCTCGAGAAGTTTTGACCTCTCTGGCAACAGGTTCGGTGGCAACCTCTCCTTCAACGTTCACGATGCCCATTCCTTCTTTTAGCTGCGCTATTTCGCAGAATTCCTCGGATGCTGGAATCAGTCCCAAGTAGGTTCCTGCGTCAACGTTGATTTCCAGCTCTTCTCCTATGGCCTTCTTGATCTTTCCGTTAACTATCTGAAGTCTGTCTCCACTCTTCAAGGTGTTTTCAAGTTCATCGGCCTTTCTCGTTCCAAACTACCACTGAAATCTCTCCTGTGTTGTCCGCCACTATGAATCGCATGACCTTTCCTTGGCTCATATCTTTTCTTTCAAAGATCGAAGCGGGAAACGTTTTCTTCACAGTTCCCACGATTGACACTCTTTTGTTACTCCGGAATGAAGGCACTTGGCCGATTTTGGTAGAAAACTTCCGAACGTCTGGAAAGTCTTTTTTCTTAACGTCTTGTGGGTCTTTTTCAATCTCGGACTTTTCTCCTACGTGGAGTTCTACTTTCCTGCTAAGGTCCTCTCTCGTGTATCCGTGTACAAATCTCACGATTTGCCCGACCTTTATTTCGTCTTTTTCCAGCATGCTGGTTTTTTCGTTCCACAGCACAACTCTCAAAATGCCGCTCGTGTCAGCGATAAGCAGGCTCGCCAGTTTTCCTTTCTTCACTCCGTCGAAATCCTTCGGAGGAAAAACCGCCAAAACTCTTCCAGTCACAGTGATGTCGTTCAGTCCAGGAAGCAAGTCTCTTGCGAGGAGCGAAGGCATGTTGGCTTCGTTTTTGGCTGCTTCACAACCGAATTCGGCTGCGATCATGTTCAGGAGAGCTTCATCTGAGATCAGCCCGCCTGTCTTTTGCTTCTCCTTTGTTAGCCTGTTCAGTACTTGGTCTCTCGATATCCAGGGACATTTGGAAGTGATTTGTGCGATAATTTCGTCAGCGTTCATTCTGGCTCAGTCGTCTTAGAAGTTGAGATGAGCGTCGATGCTATAAGACTTATTAAAAGCTATTTACGTTTTTCAGTTTGGAAGGAGTTCAAAGGCGCGAATGGATTCAGGAACGCTCTGGGCCGTAGGTTTGGCTTTGGTGTTTGTCGGCGTGCTAATAATGTTGCTCGCAGTGCTTCTCATGTTTTTCTCACGAAGCAAAACAGAAGACGACCAGAAAGGAATCGAAAGTGGAGGTTAGGGGTGGTGGCGCAATCATCATCGGTCCTATCCCCATAATTTTTGGAACAGACAGAAAGTCCTTGAAAACGATCCTGTTGTTGTCGATAACCTTGACAATACTTCTGATAGTATTGGCGGTGGTCATTTATTTCATTTCAAGGTGAACTCGTTGGCGGAAGCGCATAAACAATTCGCAGTCGGTGCTCAAGGAAGAACTAATCGGTTTCTTTTTCTGTTCGCTTTGGGATTTGTACTCGTCGTCGTTGGAATAATCGTTCTTGTTGCCTCCGCGCTTCTTTCAGGAAGTGGTTCAGGGAGTTATGGCATAGTCATTTTCATCGGGCCAATACCAATAGTCATAGGTGGTGGACCTGAAGGTCCATGGCTCATACTGTTTGGATTAGTACTTGCCATCATGAGCATGGCTGTTCTTGTGTCTATGCGAAAAAAGCTCTAGAATAGGCGTTTAGTCCTGTTTCTCTTCCTTTCCGTAGAATAAGTACAGGAAGACCAGAACGAGCACTATGAACGTAGCGCCCATGAGAACGTACTTGAGCAGCTCAAAGTAAGCTCCTAAGTCCATGGAAATGTTCTCCTTCCGAAATTCTAATTGAGTTTAAGTATTTAAGCAAATCCATGTGGCGACATCTCCCGCAAAATCCCCTTCTTTTTCTCTCCGTATGAATGTATTCTAGACACTTGATACTAACATGTTCGGCGTACCGTCAAACCAGTGTGTTTTAACTGGCATCCTCAGACTATGGCACTAATAAATCTAATGTTCCACTCTCAGGTTTAGCAACGCATGCCTAAGATACCGTTGAGGCGCGCACGAAAAGCATTTGATTTCCGTTCTTGCTGACATGCGTTATTGTTCCGATTTTTCTGAGCGAATAAGTCATTTTTCGAGATTGATTAACGGATATTCCGAGGCTTTCGGCCAGATTTCTGTTCGAAAAGGGATCAGGCAAATCTTTAGGTAGGACTTTGAGGAAATCTGTTTTGTGTTCAAAGATTCGTCTTTCAAAAACGCGAATAAGCTTTCTGTCTTCTATGCTTGCGCCTTTCCTTCTCCAGCTTCCTCTTCCATCGTTACACCATACTTCTTCTAGCTTCGACCATCAAAACTTCGACGCTGAGATTACCTTTGGAGAAGAGGCTCGGTATTCTGATTAATTCGCTGAAAAGGTCAGACAGGCGACCCTTCTTCGGAGATCTTCTTCTTCCAAATGTCTCTCCGGTGGCCGTCGATTTATGAACTATCCATTTTTCTCTTGGGTATAGGGTAGACTAGGCGAACCTTGTGGTCATTGAGCAGACGTAAGAGCTTCGGTTTTATTGCTGAAAAGTTGGCAATCTGTATTTCGATCAACAGGTCTCCTCGCACTATGTCCACTATGAAATCGTCTACTTTGGCTTCTAGTTTGTCTCCCTCAAGAAAGTACCATTTCTTTATCGCAGAATGAAGTGAGCTTTCCCTTCCTGAGCTGAATGCATTATCCATCAAAGTTAAGATCTGCCGCATTTTCGATATCGTATGAGCTTCACCCGATAAGAAGGTTCTCAATGCGCGCGCTCAGATCACGAGTGTCCGCACTTTAACTGTAATGCTTTTTCTTATATTACAATAAAACTAATGTTCTACTTTCCCTTCCAATGGCAAACTCCTGCAAACAATGACCTAAGAAAGGAAAGCGCGCGCGTGGCTTGTTAGATATGTATATAATCTATCTTCCTTTCTTCTTTCTATGGATGATGGTATGGTACGGGTTAGTGTGGAAGGAATTAAGAACGGCCTTTACGCCAACACCGTGGCCCAGACAAAAACGTTCGACATGAACACAGAAGCCGCCATGTTTCCAGACGAATTCTACAGCTTCGTCAAAGAGTTGCAGGAACAACTAGCAGAAGGAAAAATAGACAGGATACTCATACAAAGACGGCCCTAATCCTCGCGCGCGGTTGGGTTGGCGGTAGAGTTTTATCCAAATCAAACCAGCCAATGCTAAATGCGCGCGCTTTTTCTTGTTTTTGGTCTTGGTCAAATCCTTCGACGGCAACATCTACTCAGACAAACCTTGAAAAGGTTAAAGAGATTGTGTCAACTAGTCTCATATTCTAATATGGTAACCCGAAGAAAACAAGGAACTTGCACTCGTTATTGACCAACTAATTCAACGCGCGCGCTAAGAAGGAAAAAGAATGAGTGAAAGATACAGAAAATATGGTAGAGCAAAGAACTGCAGATGTAAGAACTGTGGGCTGGAGTTTAAGACAGAAGGAACTCCTAGGAATTGTCCTAGATGTCATTCAGTCATTGAGGTCTAGCGCAATGGGGTCTGCTTAGTCTTCTTAAGAATCGCCATTAATCCTTTGAAAATCCCGATGAATTTCAATCTTCTGTGATATTCACGTGGGTTAGCTTTCTCATCAAATTGGATCTCGTTGGCCTCTTTTGTGTACTTCTTTAACAGCTCCTCCGTGAAATTTGGGGAAAATAGTAGGAGAGCTAATTCGTAGGCATTTTGAGTCCCCTCGACTTCTTGTTTTTGCTCGCGTTCTGCCGCAGCTTTGAAAGCTTCTTCCTCAGTTGTTACTGCGCCGAAAAAAACGTGTAAGGTTCTTAGAGGGTAGCCGAAATTCCAATTCCGTTCAATAGCCGACTTTACTCGACTATCATCAGAACATGGAGCCAACACGAATATCGCGCGCGCGAAATGAAGCGCACGTACTATGATCTTAGAGCTTTTTGACAAAAAAAGAAACTGTATGGTCAACCTTGAACCCGAGTTTCTGATAAAGCCTTTCTGCGTCTCCTCCTTTATCAGTTTGTAACGTGTGCAGGTCATTCCCTTCTTTGAATGAGTCGGAAACAACTTGCATTGTTAACTCTGTTCCTATTCCACGTCTCCTGTATTCTTTGAGTGTTGAAACATTGAGGATGCATCCCGTTTTGTCTTTGGAAAATAAACTGATTGTTCCAACAGGTTGTCCGTCTGCATAAGCCAAGTAGTTTCTAGCTCCCTTTCGCATCCAATCGACAACAAATCTGTCAAACACTTCCTTCCATTCAGCTGGCATCTCGAAACTCTTGACCATCAGACTGTCAAAAAGGTCTATCCCATCTTCTTCTATCTCATTCACCGTGACATTTGGATTAAGTATGTTCTCTGATGTTTTTCCCTCAAAGACCATGATTGATTGCTCTAACTCTTTCTCAAACCCGTAACGTTCAAGGAGTGAAATGAACGAGGGAAGAGTCAACGGAGAAACTCGAAAACAAGCAAAAGGAAGTCCTCTCGACATAAAATGACTGATGATCGTTTTGACGAAAACCTCAGCCCTGTCTTCAGTGACGTTGACGTTTGTGACATGGTTAAAGACAATCACGGGGATTTGGAGCCAATGAGCAACAATCGCTCCTTCCAGCTCCACAGTCTCGGGGAAAATTTGTACGAAATCGTGCCAAAACTTTTCAAGCCTATCAACATTTTCCAAAATGTGCCACCATATCTCGTATGCTCGACACCTAGGAGACAAAAATAGTTGGAATGAGTATTAAAGACTAAGCGCGCGAGCTCGTAAAGCATAAATGATTGCTAGCACCATATTCTTTTGTAGTGTACTCCGAGTTGAACAATTTTGGATCTTCGATTAAGTGATATGACTCTGATCGGACTTATTCTGTCAGCGGTTCTGTTCTTCGGTAGCCTAATACTGCTTTATCAAGTCGTCACTCTAAATCCCGTAAGTTCTTTTTCGGTTTCCGTGATAATTCTATCAACGTTTTTCGGCTTAGGTCTTGGAACAATTATAGGCTGGTTCATAACATTTGACTTGTTGAAAAATCTGAGGCAGAAGACTGAATATAAACAAATTCAATCTAAGATCTTCATGTTTACCTTCGTAGTTGGGCTTCCCTTATTTGTGCTAGTTTCTTTGATCGTCATTCGTACTCTTCGTGTGGCTTTCATGGTTGGAGAAATAATCTTTGTATTTTCAGCAGTATTCACTTTTTTCAGTACAAGAATGGCTCTTATCACTAGATTTGAACATCAAACTAGAAAAATCATCATGATGGATTACTTTAACTTGTCTGGCAGAATATTCATAAAATCTTGATAGAGAGCGCGCGCTAGCCTACGAGGCAGAAGCTATTCTATCCAAAATTGATGAAAGCTTCTCGGGTTCAGTTATCATTGCATCGTGTCCTGTATCCAGGTCGAAGACGGTTCCTCCTTCGAGTCGTATCTTCTCCGCAAATCCTTCCATCCCAGACTGTGTGCAGTGCACAAAATAGCGAAGGAGTTTCTTCGCCTTCATTTTTCGGGCATCAAGCTTTTCCTGATGTGTCAGAATCGGCATTGACGTCAAACGTGATTTCATCCATTGCTTGTCCCGAGGATCCGTAACTCCGAAATCTTCAGGTTTCCACGAAGGAACCATTCCATTGGCATCCGCACTCCTTTTGAACTGATCTTCCAAGCCTGGAATCAACGAAAACACGCTTTGCCCGTGTTCAGGCACGATGGCATCAAGATAGACGAGTTTGTTGACGCGGGAACTCCTCTCAGCAACGCCGGTGATGATCATTCCTCCGTAACTGTGCCCGACTAAGATGGCATCATTCAGATCTTCAAATTCTAATAGATTAATTATGTCCTGAATGTGAACCGAGAGACCCATGCTCCGAGACGCTATATGGAAACGTTCCCCCATGCCTGAAAGCGTAGGTGTAACGCATTCGTGTCCTCGCTCAAGTAGTCTAGGCGTGAGCTTCTTCCAGCACCAACCTCCATGCCAGGAACCGTGAACCAGAATGAATGTACTCAAACGCGCTCGCAGCAAGCAAGACCTCCCACTTTAGAAGGTTACGGAGAGCTCATAAAGGCTCCGTTGACCTAAGGACAGTCCGTTCTCCTCACAACAAAAGCAGCGCGCGCTCCTGCAAACAATACGTTGAAAAAGGAAGCGCGCTTCTCTCCGTAAAAATCAATATAGAACGAAAAATGTTTGTTAGCTGTTTTTTACAAAAATCGCCTCCACATGGGTGCTTATTTCCTGCCTATTGCTATACATGATTTCGAGGTGATGTAAATGGTTGAGAAAGAAAATGCAGAAAAGCTCCAGGACCTTGAACAACAAGTTTTCGAGGCGCTTGAGAACCAAAAAAGAAGAGACACCCTTCGAATAGTAGGAGAAAACAAAGGCATTGCCTACACGAAAATTCTGAATGCAAGCAAGATTTCAGACAGTCCGACTCTCTCATACCACCTTAAAAGCTTAGCACCTTTCATCGAGCAGAAAGAGGGAAAGTATCGGCTCACAACAATAGGAAAAGACGCGTATAACCTCTTGCTAAAGACCCATGCCTATGATAAGCTGGCTTTACTGCAGAAGAATAAGTTTGAAGTCATATTAGGGAATGCTGTGATTTGGCTAGGTGCAATCGCTGCAGCAGTATACTTGGGAACTGACGTATTCCTATCTACTGTCATCCTTCCGATACTCGCCGCCATGAGTCTTGTCATAACTTATGGGTTGTTCGAGTAGTCCTTTCTTTCTTTAATTTCACCCTCTCTTAGCGCGCCCTTTCTCAGGTCATGGTTCACAGGAGTGTTTCTTTAGAAGGGAAAGTGGAAAGTTAGATTTATCATAGCATCATGGACACGTTATGGTAAGCGTCTAACATTGCGCGCGCTATAATTGCGGCCGCTTACTGGTTTTGGATATTATTTGCTTTCCTTCTCTTGTTGTATGTGTATTGATAGTAGCCATAGGAACTCATCATTATGAAGAAGGCAATCACAAGCATCATTCCATAGAATCGCGACATCAAGTATCCATACCAGTTCAAGCCTATGCTTCCGATGAAAAGGAGTAGAAGATAGATAACGAGGCCTACTGGCCAGCGGTCGGGATGATGATATGGTTTCTTCTGAGTTATCAGCCTATACCAGAGGTCGTAGACCAAGTAAATGATTATAGGCAATCCAGCTAGAAGACGGCCGGAGTCGTTGCCAATAAGGAGGTTCACTACCCAAAGTGAGGTAAAAGGAACCAGCTGGACACTGAATGCAATTCTCAACTTCCACTCCCACCTCGAGAGTTCACGAGCACGCAGAACGTACACGACAAACAAAAAAGCATAGAAGACCAGTGCAAAGAAGACAACAAGATTGTCTAACAGACCTGCATCCATTACCGACCACAATTAAACTGTACTGATTTCTGTTCAGCTATGACTTTTCCGCAAATGGTTTCTCTGTCCTGCGCTTTAGAATTCTCTTCAAGTACTACACACTCTTTTGCATAGAAAAAACCTAGGTTGTTGCTTTAGGATGAATCTTAGCTTTAGTTGTCTCAATTCTAGCTCTATATGTAAGTAACAACCCTAACGATGATGAAAAACTTCTTGAGGGGCCCTGAAATCTTGCGCGCGCTTTCCACAACTCTTTCTATCATTGTGCTCAAGTCGTTGCGTTCGGCAATTATGTCCTTCGCTTGAACGCGCTCTAGAGACCGCGTGCCAAATGCCTCTGGACTTCCAATAGAGTTTGCCCGCGCATGCATTCGAACTCGATCATGATTGTTCTGTAAGTTTTCTCTGCTTTGTATGGAAGGTAGCTTGATACGAACATTTCAACAGGTATGCCGTCCTTCAGGCTCGGCAGACGAATCTGACCAACTCTCCTCAAAACAACCCCCAAACTTGCGGCAGCACCCCAGTGGGTTTTTCCTGCAAGACCTAGCCTCGATCTTATTTCCACATTAATCAACCTCCATTCTGTTCCTGATTACAGTAAGGTCATATCATCGATAATTGTGTAACTGAAGAATATTCAAATATAACACAAGAAATTTATAGAAAGTTGAACAGTATTCAATAATATGAAGAACATAAGACCTGAACTGATAAAATTGTTCAAGCAGGGGTATTGCACGCCTCAGATATCCAGAATTGCCAAAGCTATTGACGAACCTTCGACGACCATTCATTACAACATAAAGAAGCTGGAAAAAGAAGGCGCAATAGAAACCTACAAGGCCGTTTTTGACTACACAAAAATCGAAGAAGGATTCTGCGCGTATGTCCTGATCAACGTGTCTCCTTTAGAATACGAACATGATTGGTCGAAATACGAAACGCAAATAGTAAGAGAGCTGGCAAAGCATAAGGAAGTCGAGAGTTTGGATATAATTACGGGAGAATGGGATATGATTCTCAAAATCAGAACAAAAGACCAAAGCGATTTCTATGACTTCCTAGGGAAAGTCATTAATCGAGTGGCCATCCAAAAAAGCATATCCCTAGTCTCATTGCGGCAAGTCAAAAGCGATTTCATACTTAGATGACGTGCGCGCGAGAATGATTTGTCTCTGTGATGTCAGACAATGAAAAGACAACATTAGATTTATTGTATCGTCATGAAAACGTTAAGGTTCAAGCGCGCGCGTGCTGACAATAATTGGCTTCGCAACACCAAACTCTGGCTATGAACTCTAACATCGTAGTCTTTTACCCACTTTCTTTTGACGTGTCGAATAATAGAAAAGCGCGCGTTTTGAAAGAGTTATATTTGCTGCCCCACAGTACACTTTGATTTGGAGATAGAGTTGGCTGGTTCAGAGTTTCTATTATCATTGATCCTGTGGTTTGTCCGTGCTTTCGTTTCAAGCCTGATTTGTTTGCTGATTGGGTACATTGGAATTAGGAGCATCACGCTTTTGACGACGAAGATTAAAGAGTTCGAAAGCATCAAGGGTAATTCTTTGGCAACTAGCCTTTTTGTTGGCGGTTTTTTTGTTTATGCTGGCTTGGTTGTTTACGGTTCGATGGTTAACCCGTTCTTCCTTTCGCAGTCAGTGACTGTTGGCGCCTACTTCAACCTGCAGAGGCTCCTCGTTGTTGTCCTCAGCTTCTTCGTAAGTCTGTTCGTCGGCGGCTTGTTCTACCTAGTCTTTGCCAAACTCAGGCCCTTCGGCATTGACCTAGACGACATCAACAAGCATCCTATGGCTGTTGGAGTCTTCCTGCTCTGCTACGAAATCTTTTTGGGGCTCATAATGTTTGCAAGCTTAACCATCCCAATAGGATAGCCGAGGACAACAAATGACTCACATGCGATACCTCATCCTATTCTTACTTCTTTGCGCGTCAGCTGTTGCTCTGATCAAAACTGCCAGCGCGTTTCCAGCTTCAAGCTTCAGTCAGCGATATGGTGATTGGTTTGACAACTGGGGAATAGACAGGAATAACTTCGCAGGTTCTAATGGGTACTTGCCCAATCTTGCGTCTGAAACGCTCGGCGATAACAAGGAACTAGCTTATAACATCGGCGAAAGGTTCGAAGAAAACTATCCAAGTAACACCGATAGGGCAGTCGCCATCCTGAAGTACGTTCAGAGGTGGACAGAGTACGGCTATGACAGCGACAACGTCATCAGAGATGGCGTCGCTCAAGACGATTGGGCTTGGAATGCCGATGAAATGGCACACGCTTTCAACGAAACTACAGGCGTCAAAGCCATCGGAGACTGCGAGGACATGGCTTTCCTTTGTGGCACAATCTACGTGGCTGCAGGTTTGGACGCTGCCATCATTGATGCACCCGGCCATTGTGCTCTACTGATTTGGCTTCCAGAGTTCTCGAACGCAAACAACTATTGGGATATTAGTGACGGCAGAGGCGCTGGTTGGATATGGGTTGAAGCTACAGGCAGCTCTAACCCTTTAGGTTGGACCCCGCCGGACTTCGAAAACGGCGGATGGACCGCGTATCCAATTACAAATTCCTCGGTATTCGTTACTGAACCATTTCAGCCAACTTCGACTTCAACTTCGACTTCGACTGATTTGGATACTCTAGGCATTATTGTTGCCATAATTTTTTCAGTCATAGCAGCTCTGGCTAGGCTCAAGCGCACGCACTAAGTTGAACCTATTTTTTCTTTTTTTGCTTCCTCTATCTTCTTTGCCATTTCATAGTCCAGAAGGAGGGGAGCGTTCCCCTTGGAAGGTCTGTTGCCGCTTGCGATGTAAACTGTGCCTGGATTGTAAACAGACGCGCTTCCAGATGACACTGCAATGGTCCCAGCCATGAAATCTCTAGCTTTGTCAATAGGTATGAAATCGGGGAGAGCGGTTGAATCATAGAATATCCTCCATTCCAAGTCGGTTCCATATTTATCTCCAATAGCTGCGGAACCTGCTTCGCCGGAAACGACTGTTTCACGCCGCGGTAATGTCCCAACAGCAAAAAGAACCAGTTTGTTGTTGAAGCTAGCTTCGACAACCTTGACGTCTGGAATGTCTATTATCAGCGACCCTTCAAAAAGGTTCTTCCCCTTTCCCCATCCACTCAGCCATTTAGGACGCTGCATAAGGATCAAGTTCTAACAGTTTTCTATTCACTATAAAACACCTTCCGCTACAACTCGACAGTCTGCGCGCGCTAAAAGAAAACTTTGCTAAAAGCGTAGCAGTGGCTCCAAGAAAATAGTCAGGTCATAAAAGCCTGATGAGGGAAACTGAAAAGGAAAAAAAGCATTGACAGATGAAAATGCGATGCTGAAGGTTGCTATTACTTGCCGTCTATAGCTTGCTTTTGATTGCGTTAATGAGGTCTTGTGGAGAATTGAAATTCATATTAGGCAGTTTGCCTAGAACCGACATCATCTCTGTTGGGGCGTTGTTATTTTTAAATGCACTTTCTACATTTTGTTTGCTTGCAGGGAAGTTGAGTCCTTTCACGTACTTCATTATCTCTTCGCCTCCAAGACCTTCAATCTTATCACCCAAGCCTTTGAACATCGACATCTAATCACCTCCCCTTAACAACAAATCATAAACACACGCCATTTTCAGACAAAAAAGAATTGTGTTTTAAACAGAGTTAAAGGGTTTGGGTTTGGGGCAAAACTTTACCCCAACCAACCAACAATATCAATTGCCGAGAACGGTTTATGTTCTTCCGTAAGAACTATTAGTCTATCCGCACGTGTTCTTCGTGACGATAAACTGTGAAAACATTGAAAAAACGCTTTGAAACAATAGATGAATATATCGCCACATTCCCCCGAAATGTCCAAGATATTTTAGAAGAACTGAGACAAACAATCCAAAATTCAGCACCAGATGCCAAAGATTGTTTTTGCCACTATTTTTGATGGCAAGTATGCCCTATGAACCCCTAATAGACATGGAATAGACACCTATACGAACTTCAACGTTCTGCAAACATAGCGCGCGCTATTGTGTTTCCACTCTTCCATCGCAGAACTTGTTAATGTATTCGAAGGCTATCTGCTTGGATTGGGATAGTGTTTCTGAAGAGATTCCTGGAACACCGCACACGAGCATTGTGACATTCCTGGTGTCTTCTGTTACCTTCGAATAATCAGCGTCTCTGTGAGGGTAAAGCGCTACAAGTCTCTCTGCGTCTGAAATTACAGCTTCTCCGCCGTCTAGAACCATGGGTTTATCCATTCCTACACCCAGAAAACTCTCACCCTTCAATGCAAATCGCATTACTAATTTATCCTTTAGCTTGTCTTCGTCGAACGCTGCCAAAGCTACTTCTGATTTGAGGGAGGCCAAATTGTAGGCGTCCACTAGAGTATTAATACTCGGCACTGGTTTTCCTGCTAACACTCTTCTAATTAATGCTTCAGTTGCAGGACGATTTTTGGTGGGGTCTATTCTTATCTTCCAGAAAAAATCACGGTAAGCTCGGAAAACTGAAACATCCTTCACGGTTTCAAGACTGTATCTTTGCTTAACCTCGCTGAATATCAACTTCTTAAATTCCTCAAGCTCATCATCTCTTTTCATAACCTTCACATCTTTCACAGAGAAAATCAACAGCTTCAAATCTGGAAAACGGCTTTTCAGATCTTGACCCATTGTGATATCCAAACTAGCCGGCCTCCGTTCAACTCTTATTCGCCTATGATCTGTAAGATTATGTTTCTGCTTCTGCTACGGACATCTAATTCCACAAGAATTATCTGCTGCCATGTTCCCAGAGTTAATCTCCCGTTAACAAAAGGCACGGTGATACTGGGTCCTATAAGTGAGGCTCTTACGTGTGAGTGCCCGTTGCCGTCATGCCATGTTTTCTCATGCGCGTACAACAATTTTTTCGGGGCTATACGCTCAAGAATGTTTGGAAGATCCTCCAAAAGCCCTGGTTCATACTCGATTGTCGTCAATGCTCCAGTGGATCCTGGCAAGAAAACAGTTACAATTCCATCTTTCAATTTACTTTCAACAACAGTTTCAGCAACTCGGCTTGTAATATCTAATATGTCGCCTTCTCCTCTGGTTTGTATTGAAAGTTGCTTCGTTCTAACAGTCAACCCTTAAACCTCCGAGAAACAAACCAAGAAACATTCTATAACTGCTGTCTATTAAGAATTAGGCGCGCGCGTCTTACCTGAAGCCCGTGGTTTCAGAGAGAGAGGGTAAAGTTTTATCCAAACCAACCAAACCAAACCTGACGTCGATGCTGTGTGGGGGGTAAAGTTTTGTTCCAAACCCAGACAAGCGCATGCTAGTTTTGGCGTCTGCTCCAGCGCACACTTGCGGTTGCAATTAGGTTTAGTGTGATTATGACGAGTAGTAGCCAAGCGCTGAAATCAAAACCGAACCCTACGCCCATACTTTCCAAATAGCCTGAGGTCACGTGGTACACGGAATAGGCTAAAGGAAAACTGTACGTGAGAACACCGCCAGGAGAGATATTACCGGGCTTTAAGAGGCTGGCAACGGGAATCATCGTCCCCCATACGTAAGCAAAAATACACGTGAGCCCCAGGATAAGACTGGTGTACAGCCCTTCCAGTTTTCCGAACTTGGACGCCTCAGCTTCCCAACCCCCGCGCAACACCGCCAAGTTCAGAATTATCAGTGTTATGAGAAGGTAAGAAGTGATGTCTGGGAAAGCGAAGAGGGCCTGTCCTTGAACGTTCTGGCCTGTCACGTGAAAGATTGTGCTTATGCCCAGAAACCTGTAATCCAAGACTCCGCCATAAGCCCCTGCGTTGTCGGTCCAGTGAGTCCAGTAAACAAGTAAGTACATCGTGACCACGTAGCTTACCAAAGAGCAAACAGCGATAACAAAGTTAATTAAAGTCAGGTTGCCATCCACGAAATCTTTCAATTCATCGGCGAAACTTTTCAATTGATCCCCCGACGCGCGTTCTTGAAGCCCAACGCGTGGCTTCTCGCAATAGCCTATAGTCAAAGTCTAGCTTAACTGTTCCGCATCCGAAAGCGCGCGCGTCTTACCTGTATGCTAAGTTAGAAAAAAAGTTGAGGTTGGACGGTAAGGGAGTAGTTTCTGAGTCACTCGACAGGATTCCATATGCTCATCGAATATGCGCCAGGCACCACTAAAGCCAGGAATTCTGGCTGAAGCTTCGCTGTATAATCGGAGTGCATTACTCTGTTGAAGAACTTTTCACAGTCCGCCATGCTCTCGAACTCCCACATTTCAACGTACCCACCATAGTTGCCGCCAAACATTTGAGCGAACATCTTGTAGGACTTCAGTTCCTTGAGCCACTTTGCAAAGAATTTCTTCCACTTCTTCTTATATGCCGTGAATTCTGCTTGCTTTTCTGGTTTTATTACGTATGTTTCTACCATGAAGATAGACATTCTATCCCCATGCATCTATTATGCCACTACAAGTTATATAATAACTTAAAGGAAATAACCGATCTCCTCAGTCTAGCGCGCGCTAAGTATTTAAGCAGTAGCCTTTTTCCACTCGTTCATGAGGGAATCGTACAATTCGTCGCGTTCTTCTATGGCCTCGTACCAGTCCAAGTTTTTGGCGAGTTTCTGAGCTATAAGATGGTAACACATGTGCACTTGCCGGTCAAGCACGCGAAAGTAAAAGTCGTCGCAAGTGCAGAAGTCAGCTTCGGGCATTATAAGGTAGTCTCGTTCTCTTCCAACCACGATCCAAACAATTCTGCCGCTGGGTTTGAAAACGTACTTTTTCACCCTGTTCTCTTTCAGAGTTTCGAAGGCTCTCGTGAACCTCTGGCCGAAAATGTCGTAGAGCGCCGTTAGATTCTTGCCCGTCAGTTTGCCTTCTGCTTTTGCTTTCTTGCAGATGCCGTTGAGCAACTCGATCTCAGATTTTTCGTCCATCGATGTTGAACTACCTTGTCGGCGTTAAGCTTGCGGAGATATGCAGTCTTTTCTAATCTATGTGTATCGGTTCGCCTTTGGAATGTGTTTCATCTGTCAACTTGGGAAAAGTGACTTCCAAGACTCCGTTTTTGTATCCAGTTTTTGCCTCTGTGACCCTTACTTTCGACGGTAGTTTTACTTCCTTGTAGTACTTGCGTTGTGGATTGTCAACTTCTATCGTAAGTGAATCTTCAGTTCCGCTCAACTTGATCTCATTCTTGTCAACGCCCGGCAGCTCTGCGACAACGTGGATTTCACCGTCAGTCTCGACAACGTCCACGAGCGGTTCTCTCTCTTGCTGGACTTGGGGCAACCCGCCTTTTGTCGGCTTGACGTTTCCGAACTCACGGATCTCAGGCTTTCCATCAGAGCCTAACTTCACGCTGTAACCGTAAACAAAGGGCCCCCATTCACGGGCTGTTGAGCCGTCTGGCATCTTGCGTTCTCTGACGTAATCTTTTGGAATTCGCGAAGTGAAAGTCTTGAACTCGTCTTCCATCATCTTCTCCATTTCTTCAAACATCTTGTCAATGTCGTCAAAACCCCAATTATTGAAGAATGGGGAACGTTTCTTTTTGAACCATTCGTGGGAGTCGTCTTCTGATGACATTACATCACTGTTCTAGTCTGAGAAGACGTTTCTCTATAAGCGTTATGCCGATTATCGCCTAATTCAGTGTCTCAAGTTGCTCGAGTGTCCCGAGGAAGGTTCCGTCGAGAAGGTATGCTTCCGCATTTTTCATATCAACCGCTCCTGATCTTAGAACTGGACCCGCCACCCTTTCCGCATCATTCTTCTTCATCACCGCTTCTCATTCAAAGGTCTGCCTCCCAAAAAATCGTTGAAAGACGGCATTATGAAGAGCCGTGAGGTCTTCGCCTTTATCCTGTAATGTTTGCGAAGAGTGGCTTCGGGGCTATCGACGATTTTCAGCTTCTGTTTCTCTAGCAGAACCTTGGTAAGTTCGATCGTGTTGCAACCTGCTTTGATCCAAACCTGCCTCGTAACGCGGAAACCCGCTGGGTCGCGAAAAGCGACCACTGGGTGGACGTGTCCCATGACGAGGGTCTTGCAACGGAGGAGGGATGGCGAGGGCCATTGGTGTCCGTGGAAGAATCCAACGTCGTTTAACGCTAACCCCGTGGCGGGGAGTGTTTTCACTTTTTCTGGTAGCAACGGGTCAAGGTTTCCATCGTGGTTGCCGCGAAGGATTAGTATTTCCTTGACGTGCTTGCGTAACTCTGTGAAGAAGTCTGGTACGTCTTTCCATTCTGCTTTCTCAGCGGTTGCCACGGTGTGTTTTACGTCTCCGAGAATCAGCAACTTTTGCGGGTTGTACATGAATAGCAAATCCAACAGTTTTTTCAGCAGCTTAGGGGTTTGGGTGGGAACGTGTATGCCTTCTTTTGAGAGGGCTATTTCCCAGCCTATGTGAAGGTCTGCGATAACTATCGTTCTCTCGTTGGCTACTCTGAGCAATGCAGCTGGATAGGGTGGAAGCGGAGTTATCATTCTGTTTCCTTTTCAGACTTTATGAGACTGAGGATTCTCTTGTGTATATCTTTGTTTGCAGCGGCTATTAGCTCCACTTTCTGTTTAGGATCAAGCCTAGCGTCCACCTCTTCTCCTTCGAGTGTGGTGATTATGGCGCCTGACTCCTTCACGATCAGCCATGCGGCGGCCATGTCTGTGGTTCGAAGTTTTCCGCGTATGTCGATGAACGCGTCAGTGGTGCCATCCGCAACATAGCACAATTCAAGCGCGTTGGCGCCAAAATGCCGCATGTGTTTGGCTTCTGCCATGAGTGCATTGAGCATTGGAGCCAGTTTTTGAATTCGGTAACTGTTGAGGTCGATGCCAATCACGCCATCCTCGACAGAGGAGTTTGTGGAAGGTTTTATTCTCTTGCTCTGACGGAATGCTCCTCCTCCTGCGTGGGCTGTGTACGTTATGTCGTGGAAGAGATCTGTCACTAGTGCCGTGTGAACTGTCGCCAGGGTTGGTTTGCTCGAAATCGCGATCGAAGTCGCGTAGAAGGGCACGCCTCTCATCAGGTTTGTGGTTCCGTCTATCGGGTCTGCTGTCACGTAGCACCGGTTCGGGCTCGTCGCCGTGCTCTATTATCCCTGACTCTTCACTTATCAGTGTGAACGTGTTTTCGTGTTTTTGCAGCGTTTGGAGTATCGCGTTTTCAGCTGCAAGATCTATTCTCTTGACCGGATCGCCGCCCGCGCCTATCCCTAAATCCGGTTGGGGCTGGTTTCTCTCACTCAGAGAGTGGCCTTACGCTCTTCCGAACGTTGTTTTTGCACTCGATGAGTATTTGTGTCCATCTGTCAAGCCGCGGCAACTCGTGTTCCCCGTTCTTCCTTAGGGTTGCTTTTGATAAAGCCTTTGCTGGGCGAGGGAGTGTGCAACATGGATCTGCTGATGCTTGATTGTCGCCACCTGATGTTTGTTTTCCAGAATTTGCGAAACAATTTTCTAGAAGAGACTTCTGAAACATGGTTTCCAAAACGCTTTAAACAAGATGTGTGCAACGCTCTTCTGGCAGGGAGAGGGTACGCCTAAGAGAATTGCAGAGGTGCTCGAGATTCTTTACGATGGGCAATGGCATTTGACAGAGGAGATACGGAACAAGACGAAACTGACTGAAAATCAGGTCAAGCAGATAGCTGATTTTCTTCAGAAATACGATTTTGTAGCAATTGACGAAGCTAATGATAAGGTCAGACTTAACGATGACGTGCGGAAATTCCTCAGGCAGACAACTACTCCATAAGCGCCTTCAGACCCTTGTACGCTCGGAGAAATTCTCTGCCTTTTGGCGTGACCTCAAACAGCCCGTCGGTAGCTTGTTCCTGCATTCTGATCATGTGCAATAACCCGTTGCTGAGCAGGAAGTGTGAGTAACTTTTCAGTTGTTTAAAGCTCAGGTTGCAGCGGTACATCAGGAAAGTCTTTTTGGCTCCTCCGTGTGAAGCGTCCAGAATGTCCGCGATTATGTCGAGGTTTCCTCGATGGTTGTTGCTGGCAGCACTTTTAGTCTCTATCAACGAAACTCCTCAGGCATAGCCCAGCTTGCTGGACTAACTCTTATTCCCTTCTCCGAGAGTAATAGCGCAGATACAACGATTTAAACGTTCTGAAAACTCGAAAAATCAGAGATTTGATGTTAAATATGTTCAAAAACGGGTGATATGGTGCCTTAGACCATGCGAATTCTTTTCAGCACCTTTTCGGTGTCAGAGCCGTTTTCGAGGAAGATGCTGATCTTGTTCTTCTCCACGATGAGCGAGAGCATTCTGAGGGTCTTACCGTTGATGATGACGTCTTTCACGCCTTCCAAGTTGAAGAGTGTCGAGAGTTCTTCGGTTGAATCGAACGTTGTAGAAGAAAGCAGTGCGTAGTCTATGATCTTCGCCGGGTCCTTGACGTCAATCGAAGCGGATGTGGTGTTTCTGAGGATGTAGCCGACGACGCCGTCATAATTCCTTATTTCTTCCAAGTTTGCGCGCAAAGCGTTTTCGAACGCTGCGCTTTCAACTGCTATGGGTTCAGCTGTTACCGTTGCTTGAACAGTGTCTTTCTTCTTCGGTTTTGGCATCGTTTCTGTGTCTCCTTTATTCGACTACGGGTTTGACTCTTACGAGCTCACCCTTCTTGATGTCTAGGACGAGTTGCATCTTGTTCGGTATCTGGACTTTGCCCTGTCCTTCGAGCTTTGCGTCTTTGATTGGTTTGACTTTGCATCTGACCGATTTTCCGCCGAAGGTTTCTATGTCTGCTTCTTCGATGATTTTGCCCTCGTAGATATCATTCCATTTTTCGATCAGTTCGTTGTCTATGCGCACGGTGTCTGACGGAGAAAGCAGGCCTTTCACGTCTTCAACGATGAACTGGTTTGCGGCCGGTTCAGGCAAGATCTTTTCCATTTTTTCTTCTTCTTTTTCCTCTGCCTTGGCCTCTTCTTCGCGGGACGAATTCTTTCTTGTGAACAGGTTCTTCTTCGAGTTCCGCTGGTTCTTCGACTAACGTGCTCTTTGGTTCTGCTTCGAGTTTCTGTTCGGGTTCTGGCAAGTCACGGTTGAGGGGGCCCGGGGAGAGTTTCTCAAGCAGTCTGAGGACAGTCGGCACCAGGACGTGTGCCATGGTGTTGACGTATTTGGAGTCTGCTTTGTTAGAGGTTACTGTGACTAGGTAGATCTCCTCAATCTGAGAAACGTTCAGTCTTCCGTTGATGCCCTCGATTGTTAAGTCGTTCACTCCGCCTATGGCGTCAGTCTTTTCGAATATTTCGTTGAGCGCTTGGACGGCTCGGGTCAATGTGTCTTGAGTCGTGTTTTCGTCTTGAGCTATGATTTTGTGATTCTGATCGAGCATGAAGGCGTTTTTGATGTCTGGGCAGACTTTTTGCATTTCGTCCAGAGTGTTCTTTAGGGCAAACGTGTAGACTTCGTGGTCCATTGTGGCTCACTTCTCATGTCTTAGGATATTCTGAAGAGTATTCGTTCAGGAACGCCGTCGTTCTCGACCACTAGGTACTTGAGGCCTTCAGTGTCTCCGAGCTGATCTAACCATTTCAGCGCTTCGCGGGCTTTCTGCAGTACCAGGAGTCTTTCCTGATGGCTGCGTACGACCTGTTCTATCGCTGTCAGTTCATGGAACGGGTTTGCGTCGAGGACTATGCTCAAGGAGCCGATTGAGATTTCTCCCAAGCTTTCTGACGTGGCCTTCTTGCCCGCCAGTTTCATGACTACCTCATGTATCTTCTTCGATTTTTCGGCTAGCGCTCTGATATCGTCCAATCGACGTAAATACTCGCCTAGCCTACTTTTCGTTTCGGAGATTTCTTTATCCATCGTTTCTGCAATTTCTTCTGCTGAACCGTACTCTTTTATTGCAACTGCCATTTTTCATTACACCTCCAATTTTGGAAACAAAGGGAAACTGGGGAACTTTTTTTTAACCCTACCCCCCAATTCGATACGCAAAGGGGAAACTAGCTGGGCGCTGTTGCAGTGTACAGGAATGGTTGCCTTTCGATGATCTAGTTCGACTTGGTAGCTGTAGCCGTTGGCACAATCTGCAGTCGTGTATGTTCAATTACGTGTCCTGGTTGGCTGGTATGCTCGCGGCAGTCCAAGCTGGGGTTGCCGTTGAAGACAGGTTTGGTCCATTGTTCATGTGACTTCGTTTATCGTGACTGGATTCGTGCCAGTGTTTTTGCAACGTTATGGTTATCAGGCTGTTGACTGCGCCGGTCTGGGAAATTGCAGGTTTGTGATGTTGACTTGCTCTGTTGCCATGAAGTTGAATGTTAGGGCTCCCATCCATGCTGCGACGGCGATGCTGACTGCGACTGTGACTGCGATGAGGATGATTGATGCTACTACGGGGCTTAGGGCTTTTCTGCTTTTGTTCATTTTTCTTTTCATCCCTCCTTTTGGGACTGGTATGTATGCTAGGGGAAGTGACAGATTTAAATCTTACGACTTACTACACCAGATTACTCATTTGCCAGAAACTGTAGAACACCAATACTCTCAATCTCAGTACAAGCATCAGAATAACGATTAAAGAAACATCTGGGAAGAAAGTGTGCAACAGCAGCGATTACGTATGCTCGTAGGCTTACGATTCCAGTTGATCGAAAAACTCAAGCAAGAGCTTCGCGACTTTCTCGCCCAACTCCGTCTTCTTGTAGAGTTTCTTCAACGGATCGATCTTTTCGCTCTTAGCAAGGCCAAGCTGTTCAATCTCGATCATCCGCGCGCGGAAGGTTCCATCGCTTAAAGTCAACTTGTTTTCACGCATGAAATCCTTTGCTTCCTTCCATTTCCCGCGGTTCATGTGGAGCAGTAGTAAGCAGTCTATGGAATGGTCTTTTTCGAGCATCGCCTTTATCGCTGCCAACCTTTCATCCGTCAATACGTGTTTTGCCTTCTCCATTTCTCGATCTGTTTTCATCATTACACCCGTTCTGTCATTTTCTGCTATCTGATTATACCGTACATCCTTAAAAGATTTAACCTATATTACGATTTATGACTTATTATACCGTTTTATAGCTTAATGAAAATGGGCTGGAAATGGTGGACTTTGTTGCATGTGAAAGGTGTGGACCCTGCTCAGAATCCAAACGTTAAATAGACAATTTGACGGTACACTTAGAAAGCTGCGAGTGGGAAGATGCTGGATGTAAAGCTCATTCGAGAGAACCCCGAACTAGTCAGGACCAACTTGAGCAAGAGGGGAGATCCTCAAATTCTGAAAATGCTTGACGACCTGATCACTGGCGATCGCGATTGGCGTCAATCATTGACAAAACTCAACGATCTTCGGCACGAAAGAAGAAAGGCAACGGCCGACGTTGCTGTCGCAAAGAAGAAAGGCAAGACTGCGAACGATGAAATATCGAAAGCAAAGAACATCGACGCCGAAATCACGAAGCTGGAAAAGCAGGTGGACGCGTTCGAACAGCAAATCCACGGCTACCTGATGCGTCTGCCAAACCTTCTCCACGAATCGGTTCCGTTTGGCAAGGATGAGAACGACAACGTTGAAGTGAAAAAGTGGGGCACCCCGCCGAAGTTCAGCTTCCCCGTAAAAGATCACATTGACTTGGGAACCAAACTGGACATAATCGACATCGAAAGAGCGGGAAAAATCGCTGGATCAAGGTTTTTCTACCTGAAGGGAGCGGCTGTTCTTCTCGACATTGCTCTCGTCAACCTCGCGTTGGACGAGCTGTTCGCTAAAGGCTACACCGCGGTTGAGCCACCTTATTTCATGAGGAGAAAACCCTACGAAGGAGTCGTGGCTCTCAGCGATTTCGAAGACGTGCTCTACAAGATCGAAAACGAAGACCTTTACCTGATCGCCACTTCGGAGCATCCGATGGCCGCAATGTACATGGATGAAGTGTTAATGAGCGAAAATCTGCCTCTGAAACTTTGCGGATTCAGCACTAACTTCAGAAAAGAGGCTGGCGCACACGGAAAGGACACGCGTGGAGTGTTCCGCACTCATCAGTTCAACAAGATCGAACAGTTCATTTTCTGCAAACCTGAAGACTCGTGGAAACTGCATGAAGAGCTCCTTCGGAACGCTGAAGACCTTGTGCAGAAACTCGGTCTGGCTTATCGAGTCGTGAACGTTTGCACCGGCGACATCGGCACCGTCGCGGCGAAGAAGTATGATGTCGAAGCCTGGATGCCCGCGCAGAACGCGTACAGAGAAATCATTTCTTGCAGTAACTGCACGGATTACCAGACAAGGAGACTGAACATCAAGTATCGGGACAAAGAGGGTGAAGCTCCGAAGGGATTTGTGCACACTCTGAACTCCACTGCTCTGGCCACTGGACGAACGATGGTTGCGCTGATCGAGAACTATCAGCAAGAAGACGGGTCAATAGTCATTCCTGAAGCTCTGAGGAAGTACATGAGCGGTATAAAGAAAATAAGTGCAAAACGGTAAACCTTTTAATACTATGACGTGAACTCTCAAGCTGCATTCGGAGGATCAACGTGTCTTCAAAGACCAAGCGCGTTCGCGATAAGTGGCGAGGAAAAGCATGGTACATGGTGCTGTCTCCACCTTATTTCGGAAGCGTCGAATTGGGATCCGTGCCAGCGGAAGAGCCTGAGAAGCTGGTTGGAAGAGTGGTTGATTCGACACTTTATGACATTACGAATGATTTTGCTCACCAGTACTTGAAGATGCGTTTCCAGATAAACGAAGTCGATGGTAAGACTGCGAAGACGATGTTTAAGGGGCATGAGTATTCAAGAGATTATCTGCGCAGTCTCGTTCGGAGAAGGACGACGAAGGTTGACGGTCTTTTCGGCGTCATGACGAAAGACGGGTTCACGCTGAGAGTGGCCGTGAGTGCTTTCACGCTTTCGAGAATAAAGACTTCGCAGGAAAAAGTCGTGCGCGCGATCATGAACAGAATCATTAAGGAAAAAGCTGCGGCACTGACTATGGATCAGTTTGCGCAGGAGATGGTTCTCGGAAAGATCGCGTCGGACATATACAACGAAGCGAAGAAGATTGCTCCTTTGAGGCACGTTGGGATTCGGGGTTCCAAGGTTGTGACACAGGCGTCGCAGCTGCAGGCTCCAGAGGCTGCCTAGTTTTTAGGCTTTGAGGTTTTTCCCGTACTCAAACCCTTTTTCAAAAGCAGTCAAGTTTAGTTCTTCTGTACCCTTCGGTATGTTCTCCTTGATTGATTCTTTTATGGAGTCTTCGTCCAGAAGTTTTGTTATGGAGACGAAAGCGCCGAGCATGACGATGTTTGCAACTATTCTCCTGCCCAGTTGATCCGCGATCTTTGTGGCTGGCACTCGATAGACCTTCACGTTCTCCAGTTTCTTTTCCTTGGGTATCATTTCGGAATCTATGATCAATGTTCCGCCCCGTTTGATGTCATCTGCGTACTCGTTGTAAGCCTGTTGAGACATGACTACAAGCACGTCGGGTTGAACAACCTTCGGGAAGTCTATTTCTGCGTCAGAAATCACGACTTCAGACTTGCAGGCGCCTCCCCTCGATTCAGGACCATAAGATTGTGTTTGCACCGAATTTTTTCCTGCGTGTATCGATGCCGCGGCGGCTACTATGATTCCTGACTTGATTATGCCTTGTCCGCCGAAGCCTGCGAACCTGACCTCGATTCTCATTTCAGCTCACCTTTTCAATCGCTTTTTCGTTGATCTTCGATATTTTCTCATGGAGCAGCTTCTCATAGCTGAGCTTCTCGATGTCCACGAACTCGCCGACCGGTATTTTGTCGGCGCCTATTTCGGCTTTCGCGGGGTCTGAGAAGTTTTCAACCACGGATGCCCTCTTGAACCAGCTCATCATTTCAAGTCCCGAGCGCATCTTGTTGTGGCGGCCGTAGATTTCTGGACACTGCGTGAGCACTTCGACGAAGCAGAACCCTTCCTTCTGCATCATCTTTTTGATCGACTGCGTCAACCTTCGCACGTGCAGCGTGGTCCATCTGGCTACGTAGGTGGAACCTGAAGCAGCTGCCAGGTGCACGAGGTTGAAGGGGTGTTCGATGTTTCCGTAGGGACTCGTGGCGGTCAATGCTTCAAGCGGCGTCGTTGGGCCCTGCTGCCCTCCGGTCATGCCGTAGTTGAGGTTGTTGGCGCAGAGGACCTTTATTCCCATGTTTCTTCGTGCCGCGTGTATGAAGTGGTTTCCTCCTATCGCAAAGAGGTCACCGTCACCGCTTATGACCACAACTTCCAGTTCAGGGTTCGCCAGTTTCACTCCGGTGGCGAACGCCAACGCTCTTCCGTGCGTGGTGTGGAACGAGTCTGCGTTTACGTATCCTGCTGTTCTTCCGATGCATCCGATTCCTGAGACTACGACGAGCTTGTCTAAGTCAAACTTCAACTCGTCTAGGGCATGGGTGAAACAGTTGAGCACGATTCCGTTGCCGCAACCGGGGCACCAGATGTGGGGGATCACGTCGGCTCTTAGATACTTTGAAAACGGGTGTACTGTTTCCAGCGTCATTTAGCCGAGCCTCCTTATTCCTTCAAGGATCTCCATCGGTGTGTGCGGCTCCTCTCCGAGTTTGGAGAGAAAAGTCACTGGAGTCTCTTTTGCCACTCTCTCCACTTCTCGGACCAGTTGTCCGCAGTTCATTTCAGGGACGAGGATTCCGTGAACTTGTTTTGCGACTTTTGCCACGTTCTCGTCTGGGAATGGCCAGATCGTGATCAACCTTAACAATCCTGCTTTGATTCCGTTTTCTCTTGCTTTTCTCACAGCGCTCAGTGCAGCACGGGCGACTATTCCGTAGGCGACGACCGCGACTTCCGCGTCGTCGAGCATGATCTCTTCAATCCTGATGATTTTGTTGGCGTTGTTCTGGATTTTTTGGCAGAGTCGATTGACAAGTTCGGACTGGACTCGAGAGCTCGAAGTCTTGGGATAACCGTTTTCGTCATGCGTTAAGCCTGTAGCATGGAAATGGTATCCCTCTCCGAAGCACGCCATAGGCGGAACCAGATCGGCATCGGGTTTGAAGGCTTTGTATTCTTCAGGAAGAACTTGAGGTTTTTTGCGGTTGATTATCTTGACTTTGTCCATGGGGGGGATCACGACTTTTTCCCACATGTGGCCAACGATTTCGTCTGCCATGAGCAGAGTGGGAACGCGGTAGGTTTCGCTGAGGTTGAAGGCTTCTATCGTCAGGTTGAACATCTCTTGCACGGAGGATGGGGTTAACGCTATGATTCCGTAGTCTCCGTGAGAGCCCCATTTTGCCTGCATGACATCCTGTTGTCCCGGCATCGTCGGCTGCCCAGTGCTCGGTCCGCCCCGCATGACATCCACGATCACGCAGGGAGCTTCCGTCATGACTGCGAGTCCTATGTTTTCCTGCATCAGACTGAAGCCCGGTCCCGACGTCGCGGTCATCGCCTTCAGCCCAGAGTAGGATGCGCCTATTATTGCTGCCATTGAAGCGATTTCATCCTCCATCTGAACGTATATTCCGCCGAGTTCAGGCAGTCGTTGAGACAGATGTTCCGCGATTTCGGTTGCGGGCGTAATTGGGTAACCTGCGAAGAATCTGCAACCGGCGATCAGTGCGCCCTCAGCGCATGCCAGGTCGCCATTCATGAAATGCGGTCCGGTGAGTATGTTTTTTGGCATTCTAATTCTCCTTCACTTTTTGATTCTTCTTTTCCTCCACGAAGATTGCGAAGTCTGGGCAGACTGCGGTGCAGAAGCCGCACATTATGCATTTGCTTTCGTCCACGATTCTCGGAGGATGCACGCCTCTTGCGTTTATTTCATCAGACTCCTCGAGAACTTTTCGCGGGCAATACTCTATACAATATCCGCATCCTTTACACTGATCTTTAATCAAATGAATTTCGGCTTTCGTTTGCACCAGCTTTTCTTTGTCCAAGGGTGGGTGTCGAATTCTCTCGGGCATTCCTAATTACCTTCCAAAGCTTTCTCGAACACTTTTTGGGCTTTCTCGATTTCTTCAGGCTTGACCTTTTCAACTATTGTCTTCATATCACGAATCTTCGTGGCAAATTTCTCGCCTTCCGCAGCTGAGGCCCACAGGAGTTGAAGTCGTTCCTTGTTCAGCCCGCTTTGCTCCATTTTTTTCCACATTCGTTCTACGCGTTTCTGCGTTTGAATGTTAGCGTTTATGTAGTGACAGTCTCCGATGTGACAGCCACTCACCAAGACGGCGGCGGCACCTCTGGCGAAGGCCCTTTCAATGAATTTGGTCGAGACTCTTCCTGAGCACATCGTTCTGATTATGCGCGCGTGCGGTGGATACTGCATTCTGCTCACTCCTGCGAAATCCGCGCCCGCGTAAGAGCACCAGTTGCAGCAGAAAGCAACGGTTTTCTTGTCTGCATCATGCTCGGTAACCGCGTCTATCTGTGCAATGATTTGTTCGTCCGTGAAATGACTCTGTGTTAAGGCCCCGAAGGTGCATTCGGCTGCGCACGTTCCACATCCGCCGCATGCGGCTTCGATCACTGTTACTCTTTTCTTGTCTTTGTCAAGCGTTATCGCGTTGTAGGGACAGACTTTAACGCACAATCCACAGGCTTTGCATTTCTCTGGGAAAGATATCGGCGTGATGGCTTCCACGGTCACTTTTCCCTGTGCCATCAGTATGCCCGCGCGTCCCGCTGCCGCGCTCGCCTGGGTGACGCTGTCCTTGATGTCCTTAGGGCGACTCTGCACAGCCAGCGAAGAATATTCCGCCCGTTGCAGCGTCCACGGGTCTCAGTTTCGGATGAGCTTCCAGGAAGAACCCGTCTTGGTTCCTTGACAGCGTCAGCAACCGCTGGATCATTTCGCTGTCTTTTCTGGCTTCTAGACCAATCGAGAGGATCACCATGCCCGCGCTCGTCTTGTAGATTTCCTTTCTCAGGGTGTTTTCCCCGATCAGCCACAAGTCGTGAGTTCTCTTGTCCTCCTTTATCTCGGCTGGCAGTCCTCGGATGAAGACGACACCTTCTTTCCTGGCTCGTTTGTACAGGTCTTCGAAGCCTTTTCCGTAGGCTCTTATGTCAACGTAGAAGACGTAGATCTCGGTCTCGGGCCAGTGTTCTTTAATGAGCAGGCTGTCTTTGATGGTGTTCATGCAGCAGACGTTGCTGCAGTAAAGTTTGCCACTCTTTTCTGAGCGTGAGCCGACACATTGGACGAATGCGACTCTTTTGGGGATTTGTTTGTCGCTGGGGCGAATGAGATGACCGCCTGACGGGCCGCCCGCGTTGATGAGTCTTTCAAATTCCAGTGACGTGATGACGTTTGGGAATTTGCCGTAGCCGTAATCGGGTAAGATGGAAGGGTCGAAGACGTCTGCGCCTGTTGCGACCACTATGGTGCCCACTTCTATTTCTTGAGTCTCAGGCTTCATTTCGAAGCTGATCGCTTGTCTTTCGCAGGCTTTTATGCACTTGTCGCAGACGACGACGCCGTCTTTGTTGAGGCAAAGGTTCATGTCGATTACGTACGTGGATGGAACTGCCTGTGCGAAAGGCGTGTAAATGCCGTGTCTAGTCGCCAGTCCAACGTCGAATTCGTTTGCAGTGACTATCGGACAGACTTTGACGCATTCTCCGCAGCCTGAGCAGTCTTTTGTTACGTATCGCGCCTTCTTCAACACTTTAACGTGGAAGTTTCCGATGTAGCCCTTCACTTCGGTGACTTCGCTGTTGGTCAAGAGTTCAACGTTTGGGTGATGACCCACGTCTGACATCTTTGGCGCCAGAATGCAAATCGAGCAGTCCATCGTGGGGAAAGTCTTGTCTATTCGCGCCATCATTCCGCCTATGCTCGGTTCTTTTTCAACCAAGTAGACTTTGTAACCCGTGTCTGCGAGATCAAGAGCAGCTTGAATGCCCGCCACTCCTGCGCCTATGACCAGCGTTCTTCGCGTTATCGGAACCTCTGCTTCTTCCGCGGGTTCGAGCAGGGTAGCTTTGGCCACCGCCATTTTCACTAGGTCTTTGGCCTTTTCCGTGGCAGCTTTGCGGTCGTAGAGGTGAACCCAACTGCAGTGTTCTCGGATGTTTGCCATCTCGAAAAGATACTTGTTCAACCCTGCATCTTCGCAAGCTTTCCTGAAGGTCGGCTCATGAAGCCTCGGGGAACAGGAAGCAACGACAACTCGGTTGAGTTTGTGCTCCTTGATGTCTTTCTTTATTCCTGCTTGCCCTTGATCGGAGCAGGTGTAACGATTGTCTTGAGCTAAGACGACGTGAGGAAGCCCAGCGGCGAATTTTGCCACTTCCTCGCAGTCGACGGAACCGGCGATGTTGAGACCGCAGTGACAAACGTAGACGCCTATTCGAGGCTCGTCCTGCTTTGGTTCAGACTGTTGTTTCTCAGTCACTGGCTTAATCCTCCTTCATCGATTTCAGATAGTTTTCAATAGATTCCGCGGCGCGTTTTCCATCGCGAATGGCCTCTATAACGGACGCAGGTCCGCTCACTGCATCGCCACCTCCGAAAAAGCCAGCAGCCGTGGTTTCCATGGTCAACGGGTTGACCCAAAGCGTTCCATCGTCGTTGAGTTCAACGGCTTTGGGCAAGAAAGCCAAGTCCGGTACCTCACCTATCGCCAGAATCACTCTGTCCGCGTCGTGTTTGAATTCTGAGCCTTCTATAGGTATGGCTTTTTTGCGTCCACTTTCATCCGGTTCGTCAAGTTTCATTCGTACGCACTCGATGCCGCAGACTTTGTTATTGTCTCCCAGAATTTTCTTCGGAGAGACGAGAAACTCGATCTTTACTCCTTCATGCTCTGCTTCTTCAACTTCACGGGGGTTGGCAGGCATTTCATCCTTTGATCTTCGGTATAACACGGTTACTTCGGCCGCTCCAAGGCAACGAGCGGTTCTCGCCGCGTCAATAGCAACGTTGCCGCCTCCGATCACGACGACTTTGTTGCCAACGTCAATCTTCTTGTCGAGGTTTGCGTCCCACAGGAAGTCAAGCGCGTAAGTCACGCCCTTTAATCCTGTGCCTTCCACCTTCAGTTTCTGGCTTTTGTGTGCTCCCGTGCTCACGAAGAAGGCTCTGTATCCTTCTTTCTTAAGGTCGTCAAAGGACATGTTCTTGCCGATTTCTGTGTTTGTTTTGAGTTCAACGCCGAGCGCTCGTATGAACTCTATTTCCTTGGCGACGAGTTTTTTCGGCAAGCGGTATTGAGGTATGCCTTTTCTGAGCATGCCACCTGCTTCATGGAGAGCTTCGAAAACCGTAACATCGTATCGTTTTCGGCTCAATTCGTAGGCAGCTGCTAGTCCAGCTGGTCCAGAACCGATTACGGCAACTTTCTGCTTTGACGATTTTGTTGTCTTGTCCTTCTTTTTTGTATCGAGCTGTTCCTCACGTAGTCTTTCAATCTTCTCGATGACTTCATCGGTTTTCAATCCGGCTCTTTCTGGGTGATAACAGACGAGCGTCGCGACCAGTGGAAGGGGAACATTTTTCACGATTTTTTGAAGAGCTCGGTCGAATGCCTGAGTCTGCCCACGTTCGACGGCAGCTTTCCTCAGGGAAAGCAGTATCTCTGGCACTTTCAACCCTTGTGGGCACCGGTTGTAACATCGGTAGCACCACGCGCAAACCCAGATCGCCTCTGAACTCAGCGCTTCTTCAGGATTCGTGTATATGTCTTCAAGAAGTCTTCGGGGACCATACTCGTTTCCTAGCATCTCAGCCATTGAGCAACTGGCCGTGCAGATGCCACATTCGAAGCAGTTCTTAAGCTTCTCGACGTCTAGGATTCGGTGACGAATTTCGCTTATTGTGGCTGTTGAGTTTTCCACGATGGGTCCTACTGAATATTCGGTTGCCAAAGATATAAAAGTTTACAAATGTAAAGGTTTTTTATGGACATCGAGGTTCGACTTGTCGTAAATACACATTTATACGGTTTCATACACTAGACTACAATTCGAAAGGAGAAATCGTTCACTATGGATCGAATAAAAGTCCTCGCTTACGGCGTCGGCGTCGTCGGCGGAATGATCGCGAAATCTCTGCTGGAAAAGGAAGGCGTTGAGATCGTCGGCGCGGTTGATGTTGCCAAGGACAAGGTCGGCAAAGACCTAGGCGACGTTCTGGGGCTTCAAAAGAAGCTTGGCGTGACCGTTCGTGACAACCTCGGTTCTGCGCTTTCGAAAGCGAAGGCCGATGTCGCCGTACACGCCACTTCCTCGTACCTTAAAGCCACTTCTGCCCAGATCGCCACGATCGTTGAGCACGGTGTCAACGTTGTTTCAACGTGCGAAGAACTGTCTTACCCTTTTATTTCTGAACCCGAACTTGCCGCGCAGATTGATGCGCTCGCAAAGAAACACGACGTCACAGTTCTCGGGTCGGGAGTGAACCCGGGTTTTGTGATGGACACCCTCGTGATAGCGTTAACGGCTCCTTGCCAGAGTGTTGAATCGATTCATGCAACCAGGGTGATGAACGCGGCAACAAGACGGTTGCCCTTCCAGAAGAAGATAGGAGCAGGCTTGTCAAAGCAGGAATTCGAAGAGGCGATCAAGCATAAACACATCACTGGGCACGTTGGACTTGAGCAGTCGATCGAGATGATTGCTGACGCTCTGGCGTGGAAGCTCGATACGATCGTGATTGAGCACGTTGAACCCGTGATAGCCAAGAAGTCGGTTCGAAGCAAGGACATACAAGTAAAAGCCGGAAATGCCGCAGGACTGACGCAGAAAGCCAAGGGCATCATGAAAGGCAAAGAAGTCATAGTTTTGGATTTCCAAGCGTACATCGGAGCTGAAGAAGAGTGCGATGCAATTAGAATCAAAGGGGTCCCCGAGATCAATCAGAGAATCAGCCCGTGCGTACACGGCGACTTAGCAACGGTGGCCATGATCGTCAACGCAATTCCAAAAGTCATCAACGCTCCTGCTGGTTTGTTGACCATGAAAGACCTGCCTCTGCCGTCAGCGGTCGTTACAGACATGCGCAAGTACCTGAAAACATTCTGACCCTCAAGAGTCGCAGCCTTTAAGAAATCCTGAAACTCTTCTTATCGTGATGTCCGATGAAAAAGAAAGCCGGTGTTCATGAAAAAGGATCTTTCTCTCTCGCGGATCTGATTGAAAGCACCAAGAAGCAAACTGGTTTTGAAAAAGCCGGAGCAATAGGCATGTTCATAGGCGTAGTGCGCGGAACGACAGGTGGAGGCAAGGTTCAGAGGCTGGAGTTGCAGGCCTACGAGGAGAAAGCCGATGAAGTGCTCACCAATATCTGCAATGATCTGAAGAAAAAGCCGGGCATAATAGACGTGCAAATTCACCATTTGCTCGGCGATTTCGAAGTCGGTGAAGATCTCGTCTATGTCTCAGTTGCGGGAGGGCATCGGCAACAGATCTTTCCCGTTCTGGAAGAGGCAGTTGAGAGGTACAAGAAAGAGGCACCCATTTTCAAGAAAGAATTAGTCACAACTGACAAGGGCAACAAGGCTTACTGGACTGCAGAACGGCGCGATCAATAGTGCACCTTCACGACAGCAATAACTGATTGCGGCGGACAATGGAAGTTGAAGCGCTGAGGGCGTTACTAGGGTCTAGGATGCCTTTTTTCAGCGACAACGACCAAGTACAACGCGAAAGCTATGATTAAAGCTCCAACGAGTACGAAGAAGAACGCGGTCAAAACTTCAGCGCTGAAACCACTTGACAATAGGAGGTAAAGGAAGACTCCGAAGACAATCAGTATGGAACCGCCAACCAGTGGACCTAAGAGCATATGCTCATGTTTTTCCGTTTTCTCCCATTTTTCTTCCTTTTCGCTTTTCTCGGATTGTCTTCTCTGTCTTCTGAATTCTCTTCTTTGGTCTCTCCATTCTCTGCGTCTTGCTCTCCATTCTTCTCGCCAATCTGCGGCCTGTTCCATCCGTAAAGATGCTCCACATTTTGGGCAGAATACCATTTTCTCGTCGACTTCTGACCCACACTTTGGACAATGAGGCATAACTTCTTACTCCTACACGTTTAGGTGGGTAGCCCTCTTTGAACGTTTGAAGCCAATTGTCCACCTTCTTTCTTCAGCGTACCTGCGATCACCCCTGTAATCGATTTGTCGTCGCCATGAGAAGCGCCATATGTGATTTTCCCTTTCACGTGCACCCCACCGAGTTGCTTGTTAGACTTCTTGTTTATCTCATTTTCGGCGCGTACTGAAGTTGAAGAAAGTCTTGAAGGAGCATCGTGTGAACAGAAATGGAAGCGAGACGCGTTGATCTGTCTATATAGATTAGTTAGTTTTCTATAGATTATTTGGGAATTCAATATAAGTCGGATTCTCTTGCATTGTAGCTGAGGGCTGTGTAATGCAGACGAAAAGCAAGAAAAGACGACATGAAGAGAAACTGAGTGAGCCGTGGTATTTCATCCACTTTTGAGGCTGATGTCCTCTATGACGAGACGATTGAGAAAAAGGGTTTCTCGTTCGATTTCAGATGACAAGGAAAAGGCGTCTTCGAGGTCCGAATTGATCGATTGGTTCTTAGACATTGACCTGATGAAAGCCTATTGAACTTTTTTAGAATTGTCTCTTCGTTACCTTCGCATTTTCTTTGGAACTGTTGCCCAATCGCAGGTCCTACTATAGGATTTAGAGGATTTTTATGAAAGCGCGTTTAAGGAACACTTTTATCTCTTTGGGAAGCCCCTAATGTTTGAAGCGAAGGCATATGGATTTGAAGGAAGAGATAGAAAAAATGGCATTGCGCCTCGGGGCCGATGTTTTTGGAGTTGCTTCCGCTAAGGGGTTGGATGATGCTCCGTCGGGACATCGTCCCAGAGATGTTCTTCCAAATGCGAAATCTGTCATTGTTCTTGGGATGAAGATGCTCGATGCTCAAACGGACATTATACCCAGCGAAGGAGACTATTTTGCAGCATCCCCACGACAGGACATGTTCAGAGGACACAACACTCTCGTTTCACAGGAACTCGACAGGGTAGGATATTCCGTTGCGAGATTTCTTGAGAAGAAAGGGTTCAAAGCATATCATCAAATGGCTTCAACGGGAGGAACAGACCAACGCTATCTCACAGGTTTATTGTCGCTTAAGCACATGGCTGTTCAGGCTGGTCTTGGGGTTTTGGGTTACAACAGCTTGCTCATAACGCAACAGTACGGGCCTAGGGTGCGATTGGTTGCCATAGTGACCGACGCAGAAATGCAGCCTGATTCGCCCTTAAACAAGAATTTCTGTGAAAACTGCCCGAATCCATGCATGCCCTTGTGCCCAGCGAAGGCATTGAAGAAGCCAGGTCACGAGTTCGATTACGAAATAAACAAGTTTGCGTGTAGTCAATATATAAGCACTCGACCAACATGCAGCATATGCCTGAAAGTGTGTCCAATAGGAAGCCAACGAGTTAAGTGAGCAAGAATCTTTCAGAAATGTTCGTATGAGACGATTTCACTGAGCTGTTTCCTACAAGGGGGGATCGGCTCAGTTTTTGCATATCCGAGCTGAACGATGCAGGCTATTCTGTCTCTTTGGCTTGCGTTCAGAATACGTTTCAGTTTGTTTTCTTCGTTCCTGTTCAAAAATGTGTACACGCAGCTACCAAGTCCTTCATCCGTGGCGGCCAGCAGCATGTTCTCAACAGCCATCCAGACCGAGCCCAAAACAAGTTCACCCCTCATATTCTCTGGTAACTCGTAAAATACTGCGACAAGAATCGGGATATCTCTCATGCAGGACTTATCCCAAGATCCACCGCGAGCGGCAAGATATTTGGCTCGCGCAGGTGAGAATTGTCTCCAATGCTCCTTACTGAAGCTCGTGCAGTTACAAGCTATCTTCACCTTGATCTGAGGATTAGTGACGACTAGAAAATGCCAGGGCTGACAGTTGCCAGCCGAAGGAGCCAAACGCCCAGCCTCAAGCACTCTTCGTAGAGACTCTTCTGGAATAGCGTCTTTTTTGAATTTTCTGACGCTCCTTCGTTTGACGATTACTTCTTTGAATTCTAACGCTGCTGCCTCCTCTCAAACCCATTATACGAAATTAGCTTACAAATCTGACGGAAAGACGCGCGAACTTGTTTCGCGTAACTCAAGGTTTGACCATGATGCCCCCTCTTCTCCTTACCATAATCGATAATCATGAACCACAAGTTAGACATTTCAGTTGCCAACTAGTCTTATTCCCTGCTTAAGCATACCAGTGAGGTTATCCTTTAGGTCTTCAAAGCACGCGCTCAGCCGTTTCGCGTCTTCTTTGGACATGCCTTGCTGCATTAGCTGTTCTTCAAAAGCTTTCCTTGTTTTGCCAACTCTCCTGCCCAAAGTGAGGTACATCCAGAGAAAGACTGAGAGACATCCGAGCCAAGTGAGGAGAAGACTTTATTACCGCTGTGACCGTTGAAGCTGCGCTCATTTTTTGTCAACCTGCCATTAGAGAAAGAAGGAAGTTATTCCTCTTCCTCATTCTTCTTCTGAAATCCTTTGCTGATGTTCTCTTTGATTTGTCTGCCTATTTCGTCTCCTTCGTCATGACTCCATCTGCCTCTCCCAGAGCTCCTGAGCATTTCGCCGAGGCTGGTAAATGTTCGCATGTATTCTTCCGTCATCTTAACGGCAACTGTTCAGGTAGTCCACCGTCTTTCAGTTCCTTGTAGTATGCTGCCGCAGCTTTGCCCATGTTTCTTCCAGCCTCTTCAGAGAACACCGAGGAGAGTATGCTTTTTATCATGGCAGGAAGTTCAGAGGAAACGACGCTGAGTATTTCTTTGATGTTTTCCGGTTCCATTTTTTCATGTTTGTGTTCATGTTGAGACATTTTCTTCACCTCAGAAACAATATAGGAGTGGTCACAGTAGTTAGGTGTTCTGTGCAAAAGTGACCAGTCTATTGGTCAGTCTTGTTAACTAACTCGTAAGTTGGAGCTTTACCTTCCTTTCTCAGCAGGATACCCTGTTCCTGCAACTTTTTCACTCTTTCGCGCACTATGCGCCTGCTTGCTTTTCCTCTCATCACAGTTACTTGTCGTGTGATTGCCGAAATGTTCAAGGCTCCTTTGATGGCTATGGCTTGGATGATGCATCTTGAGATGTCATCTTGCGCAATGGGTTTATGGCGCAGGTATTTTTCGGCGTTCTTTAAACGTGCAGCGATCTTCAACGGTTCACCGTACATTCCTACACCTAGCCTAGCCAGTTCCAATGCAGGAGCCAACCCTTCATATTCAGGTTTGTCGAGAATCAGTTTTTCAAGAAGATCGAGCCTGTAGATTATTTGATCGAGTTTCTTACTCAGTTCTTCTGCAGGGGGAGTGGAGTCTTTTCGGCTCAAATCTTTCTATGCTTTCCTTCAACAGCATTATCACTAGAGTGACATTTCTGTTTAATGGTTGACTATCCTTGTTCTACTTAGAAACGGAACGACAGTCACACATGACTTAAGGCCAAAATCTGTTCTCTGCTGAAAAGAAGCAAAGCCAGCTACAGCGCGCGCTTGTACATGCCCAGATGCCATACGCTCAAGCTTATTCATCAGAAAGTCTATGCCACAACAGAATGTATTTGAGCGACAGTTTGACCTTGCTGATGGTCGAGGTTTCAGGAATGCCTTCGAGTTCCAAAACAAACAGCGAACTTGACTTTGGCAAGGTTCTCAACAGTTCGTTGAATGTTTTCTTCAAGGAAGCGTTGCGAGTTGCCTTGACCCATCCTCGTCAGGCAGGGTTCTTCGTGCAGACGTTGAGATGGCAGAGAAAGGCAGCAAAGACACGACTGAATTGGGATAAGAAGGGAGTTCACGTTCCACCCATCATCGTACTGAGCGTGACAAGCAAATGTAACCTTCACTGCCAAGGCTGCTACCACCAAGCGTTGCGCAGCGCCTCCGAACCAGAAATGAGCGATGAAAGACTCGACGGATTAATCGCCGAAGCCAAAGAACTAGGTGTCTCTTTCATGGTAATCGGGGGAGGAGAACCGTTAACTCGTCCAATAATTCTGGATCTTGCAGAGAAGCATCCAGCGATCATGTTTCTAGTGTTTACGAACGGTCTTTTGATCGATGAAGCTGTGATCAAGAAAATGTCCAAGAACAGGAATATTGTTCCTTTAGTCAGTTTGGAAGGCTACGAAAACGACACGGACAAACGACGCGGAGCCGGCGTCTATAAGCAAGCATTGAACGCGATTGCCAAATTGAAAGAGAAGAATATCTTTTGGGGCAGTTCCTTGACTTTGACCCGAACCAACTTTGCAGACGTAACCGACGAGAACTTCATCAAAAGGTTAGTCGAGACCGGCTGCAAACTTTTCATGCTTGTCGAATACACTCCAGTCAAGAAAGGAACTGAGGACTGGGTACTCACATCTGAACAAAGAACGGAATTGTTAAGGAAAAGAGACTTGTTCCGAAAGAAGTACCCCGCCGTGTTCATCGCACTGCCTTGGGATGAAGAAGAGATAGGCGGATGCTTATCATCGGGAAGAGGATTCATCCACATCAGTGCAGAGGGAAACGTGGAACCGTGCCCCTTCATTCCTTACTCGGACACAAATCTAAAGCACCTCTCACTTAAAGACGCGCTGCAGTCGAAGATGTTGAAAACAATACGGGAAAACCATGGGCAGCTTGAGGAAACACACGGATGCGCCTTATGGGAAAAGAGAGAATGGGTGAAATCACTGACCAAAGAAACAAGAGACAACGTGAGCGGCAGACAGGATTCGTAGATCCAATAAATGACTTGGGCGTTAGCGCACGCTGGAAGGTTGACCTCGCTTCACTTTGCGCGCGCTTTTCCGTTTCATTTTTTCTGAAATTGCTGTTTCATCGCTGATTCTACAGTCATGTTTAGCACAATTTCCGCGATATCACTCGCATACTCGGCTGTTCTTCTGATACTCTCTATTATCAATCGTATATTTGCGGCTTCATCGGCACCAATGTGCTGAGTAGCAGCGACCGCTTCCTTTTCAATTAACATAACTTCTCTGGTCTTTTCAATCACACTTTCAGCGAGGTCAAAGTCACATTGGAAAAGAGATTCGATTGCTTTTTCAAACATTGAAATTGATATCGAACTCATTTCAACAATTTTCTGCAAGATCTTCTCTATCGAGGTTTTTCTTCAACAGTAACACGTTTTCGGCTATGCTGGCGGCGTGGTCAGCCGTTCTTTCAACGGATTTTGTTACTAGTCGGTACCCGAGGCAGTCTCTCGCTGTGGTCAAACCTATGTCTTTAATGATTCTTGGGTCCTGTATCGCCATTTTGAGTTGGCGGACAATGTACAAATTGAATCTGTCGACTTCATTGTCCGTGGCGATGACATCTTTAGCGAGGATATGGTCAAGATTTTGTAATCCTGTTATCGCATCCTTATGCATTGACGCCGTTATTATGGACATTCTTCGCAAAGCACTTTGAACCGATAGTTCAGGATAGCTTAGCAGGACTTGCAGCGTCAGTTCCGTTGGCGTGTCTATCACTATTTCCGTTCCCACGAGCAGGTCGCGGGCGAAAGATTTCAATGCGATGCGTTGTCTCGGAGAGAGCTGTTGCCCATCCTTGGCTTTGATGTGCATTATGTTGTAGCCAACCAAGTACGTAGAAACCGTTTTGCGTATCAAGGGGTCGGGCAGATCTTTTGGGGAGACTAGCGATGTGTGCTTCTTGCGGTTTCTCCTGCTTTGCCAAGTCTGGAGGCATCACCGACAAGGATCCATCATCTTCGGTGCGAACAATAAGCGTATTGTTTTTCTTCAGTTGGTTGAGGGCTATCCACTTCTTGGGTAGCGAGATTATGTAAGTTGAGCCGCCCGTGAGTTGGAGCTTTCTAAGCTCCTCGGTTCGCTTGATTGATGTTGCGGTCAAAATGTGCACCTTCCACTAGTTTAGACAGTACTCTATTGTAAGTACTTTATCTATATAGTTTATGGTGATTATGTGGAGAAACTATATATGAATTAAAGTCTTCTTGGAGGCAAGAACAATCAAATAGATGTAAAGGAAGGTGAAAAAACGAATTACAAAATACTAGTTCCAATAGTTGCAATTGCTATCATCGTAATAGGCGCATTCAGCTATCTGTCCCTGTCATCTCCAGCCCAAACGGTAACGCTAAACGGCTCAGGCGCCACATTTCCGTACCCGCTACTGGACGCTATGATTAAACAATACCAAACAGAAAAAACAAACGTTCAGATCAACTATCAACCGATTGGCAGCGGAGGAGGTATCTCCGCTCTTGAGGGCAAGACAGTCGACTTCGCTGCCTCAGACGCACCACTGGGGGCAGCTGACATGGCGAAAGCCCCAGGCTCACTCCATATCCCGGAAACAATCGGTGCCGTCACGGTAGCGTACAATCTGCCCGGTTTTCCTAATGGTCTTCATCTGACTGGTAAAGTTGTGGCCGACATCTTCGCTGGCAACGTGACCACGTGGAACGATCCCGAGATCCAAAGCCTTAATTCAAACTTGACGTTGCCTGCCAAAAGCATTCTTATCGTTCATCGGTCTGATGGTTCCGGAACAACTTTCATCTTCACCGGCTACTTGAACGCGTCAAACAGCGCTGCTTGGCAATCGGCAAAAATCGGACAAGGGAAGACGGTCGCTTGGCCAGTGGGAATCGGCGCCAACGGTAATACTGGAGTGGCTAGTGTTGTCCAAGGAACGCAATACACGATTGGCTATGTCGAGTTGGCTTACGCGCTACAGAATAACATGACAGTGGCAGCGATTCAGAACCCAGCAGCTAACTGGGTTGTGCCTTCACTCAATACTATAGAGCTGGCAGTGCAATCAGGGGCTTCAAGCGGTCTACCGGCAGGCAATCAGAGTTGGTCAAACGTGAACCTTCTCAATGCTCCCGACCCGCAGGCATACCCGATCGTAAGCTTCACTTATCTCCTCGTATACCAGCAACTTGACACAATTTCAGGAATGACTCAGACTAAGGCAACAACCCTTGTGCAATTCCTTTGGTGGGTAGTACACGATGGTCAGCAGAACGCAACCAGTCTGGCATATGTGCCGCTTCCGGCGAACGTAGTGCAAATAGATGAAGCCTCTATTCAATCGATAACTTTCAATGGACAACATCTACCAACAAGTTAAGCAATGGTGTCAGAAATTGTCGAGAAGACAACCCAAGATCTCTTTTTCTTAATTTGATCTCAGTAAGGGCGAGGAATGATTAATCTGGATATAAGATGGTCGAAAGACAGTCTGTTCAAAGTGTTAGCTGCTGTTCTCGCAGCTTCAGCTGCCGTAATTCTCCTAGTCACCGGATACACCCTTTTTACCGGATCACTGCCCGTTCTGCAACGGTCTGGGCTCTATTTTTTCATTGGGACACAATGGAACCCGGTCGTCGGCGAGATTTACGGTGCTCTTCCATACCTTCTTGGAACGCTTGTCACTGCGGGTATCGCGCTTGTTATTGGGGTGCCCTTGAGCCTTGGAATTGCGATCTTTCTCGTGGAGATGTGTCCAAGGACGCTAAGAGTGCCGATTTCTTACCTCGTGGATTTGCTCGCGGCAGTTCCCAGCGTTATATACGGACTTTGGGGTCTCTTCGTGTTCCGCTTTTGGATGCTTAATTACGTCGAAACCCCCCTGTCCACTTATCTAGGATGGTTTCCTGCGTTCAGCGGAACGCCTTTCGGCGGACTCAACGTGCTCACAGCCGGAATAATCTTGGCGATCATGATTATACCCACGGTTTCGTCGGTCTCAAGGGAAGTCATTAAAGCGGTTCCCACCTCAATAAGGGAGGGAGCCTACAGCATCGGCGCAACAAAGTGGGAAGTCATCAGAAACTGGGTGCTGAGCTACGGCCGTTCCGGACTGTTTGGAGCAGTCATCCTGGGTCTAGGAAGAGCAGTCGGCGAGACGATGGCGGTGACAATGGTCATCGGAAACACCATCGGTCCAGCTGCAATCCCCACTTCTCTTCTCAAAGCGAGCCAGACGATGTCATCTCTAATAGCCAACGACTTCTTGGAGACGACGCCGGCATCCCTCGAGCGAGCAGCGTACATAGGCGTCGGATTGGTTCTGCTCTTATTGAGTCTTGTTATAAACGTGCTCGCCCAGGTCATGGTGACTCGCGTTCTCAAGGTTAAGGGAGGCGCCGTAGAGTAGATGAATAGTTACGTCTACAGGAAGTTCAAGGATAAGCTCTTCTTCGTTCTCTGTCTAGTGTGCGTCATCATCGGCGTTCTTCCTCTGGCAAGCATTCTCATCGAAGTCATCGTGAGAGGGGCCCCACAGCTTAGTATTCAGTTCATTACCCAAAACGAGTTTGGAGGTGGCATTGGACCTGCGATACAGGGCACCTTGATTTTGATCGGACTAACTGGCCTCATTGGCATACCCGTCGGAGTTATGTCTGGAATCTACTTGGCCGAATACGGCAACAACAAATATGCTGCATCTATGAGAACGGTGAATGATGTACTCACGGAGTTTCCTTCCATAGTAGTGGGGATCACGGTCTCTATCGTTGTTCTCGGTCGCTATTCACCCCTTTTCGGCGCTATTGCACTTTCTTTCATCTTGATCCCAATAGTTGCGAGAACCACGGAAGAGTCACTGAAGCTTGTGCCGAACTCTATTCGTGAAGCATCACTTGCGCTAGGAGTGCCCAGATGGAGAACCATAGTCAGCGTCGTCCTTCCAGATGCAAGAGCAGGTTTAGTGACAGGTACTCTTCTCGCCGTAGCCAGGATCGCGGGGGAAACTGCACCTTTGATTATGACGATTCTTGGCAATTCGTATTTCTTCCAAGGCTTCAGTCAACCTATGGATGCTCTTCCATTGAGGATTTTCAGAAATGCACTCCAACCAGACCCGAAAATCCAAGCGCAAGGCTGGGGAGCAGCTTTGATCCTACTTCTCATAGTCTTGGGGCTTAACATCAGTGTTAGAGTGGCCAGCAGGAGTCGACTCGGCAGGTGAGACGACAGAAATGAAAAATGATGCTAGGTGTTGATGGGGCTCCCAGCGGGCAAGACTCACTTCAAGCGAGCGAGAAGATGAAAAGCATAGCACTAAGTGCGTCGTTCGGCGCTAAACAGGCCTTGAAGGACATAAATCTCTCCATTAGAACAAATTCCGTCACTGCCATCATCGGCCCATCAGGATGTGGAAAGTCAACGTTCGTACGGTGTCTCAACAGAATGCACGAGTTGGTTCCTGGCTCTAGCATGTCGGGACAAGTGCTTCTTGACGGAGAAGACATCTACGCTAGCGAAATCGACGCGGTTCAAATCCGTAGAAGAGTTGGGATGGTGTTCCAGAAACCCAATCCATTTCCCACTATGTCAATATACGACAACGTCGCAGCAGGGCTGAGGCTGGCCGGACTGAAGAAGGGAAGGAATCTGGACGATACCGTGAAACAGAGCCTCGAACAGGTTACCCTGTGGGATGAGGTGAAGGATGACTTGAAGAAGCCTGGGACAAGCATCTCGGGAGGGCAGCAACAACGATTGTGCATTGCTCGCGCGATTGCGTTGCAGCCCGAAGTCATACTGATGGACGAACCGTGTTCAGCCCTTGACCCAATCGCGACCGCGAAGATCGAAGAATTGATAGTAGCACTGAAGCACGACTATACGGTTGTGATCGTAACGCATAACATGCAGCAGGCCGCAAGAGTTTCAGATGTTACAGCTTTTCTTTATCTTGGTGAACTCATAGAATATGGACCCACCGTAGAGATATTTGAGAACCCAAGAAGTGAGATCACGGAGAAATACATTACCGGCAAATTTGGTTAGGTGAAGAAGAATGACCAGACTACTTGATACAGGCTTAGAGGAGTTGGCGACGATTCTTCTGAGAATGGGCGAAGCAGCAGAGGAGAGCGTAAGAGTGTCAATAAGAGGTTTCATGAACGGCGGAGACCTTAGTGACGAGGTCAAAGAGCTTTCAGAGATGCTTGATACCATGAGCGTCACCGTTGAAGAAAAAGGCCTTCGAGCTGATAGTGAAATATCAACCAGTCGCATCCGATCTCAGAATAATAAACTCTTACATTAAAATCGCTTACGACTTTCAGCGGTATGGCCGATACGCTTGGGACATATCCCTCACTCAGCAAAGATTTGTCGACTCTGAGCAGAGCGCTTATTCCAGAGATCTCATGGAAAAGTTGGCGGAAAAAGCCATGTACATGGTCCGAACGAGCGTAGAAGCCCTGAGAGACAATGATGGAGATTTGGCGAAATCTCTAGGAGAGACAGAAAATGAGGTGGACAGCATGTATTCGGAGTATTTGACCAAATTGTCAAGAGCCCGTTTGAGTACGAGATGCTTGATCAGCAGTCTTCTTGTGGTCAGATACTTGGAAAGGATTGCTGACCACGCGACTTACATTGCCGAATCGATTTACTACATTGCAACTGGCAAGAAGATTATTCTCAGGTGAAATTCGTGAGTCACATAAATTTAAGAAAGGTTATAAGCATACGACAAAAAAGTGTTAAGGGAGATGTAAATTTTGGAAAAGAGAAGTTATGCTTGGTTTGAGAAGCGCCGAAGAACAAAAGCCCTAGACCTAGCTCAGGAGCAGATAACGAAAGCCTTGGACACATTGACTCTGCTTCATCAGGCGGCTCAGAGTATCTCGCAGGGAAAGACGAAAGAGGCGATGACACGAATCCAAAACTTGTTCACGACTGAAGAAGAGGTAGACAGACTCAGAACGGAAGTCTTCAAAGAATTATCAAAGGGTGCAGCCCTGTTTGCTGACTACCGTGAAGACCTGTTACACCTTGTAAAAAGACTCGACACTCTCGCCGACGACGTGAAGGATGCGGCAAGATGTTTCGAGATGCTCTCGGAAGCTGAATTACCAGAAGAACTCTGTCAAAGCACGGTGCACATGACCGCAGCCTTGGTGGACTGCGGCTATGCTTTACGCGTGAGCATTGAGAAACTCACAGTAGCTCCAGCAGAAGCGATTGAGGGTTCAAAGAAAGTCGAAGAGATTGAGCATGGAATTGACGAAGAGTACCTGAGAACGAAAAAGTTGTTCGTCAAGTACGGCGCTAAAATGAACGCAGGCGCTTTGGTCATCTACGACGATCTGATCGAGTTCATTGAACAGGCCGCTGACATGTGCGCTGATACCGCAGACTACATCGTGATACTTTCCAGCCGGGACTAGACTACGATCGTAAACGAACGCCACGAGAGAAGCGATGCTAACGAAATCTAACATTCTGCGACTGGCTCTTTGACACGCTGAACAAGGACGCTAACAGCTCTGCATGTAGCATAGATAAAAAAGCGGTTTTTCACTGTTTTATGGTGAAGTGCATTCTGTGCCAAAGCTGATTGTCGGAAACAAGACTATTGAATGCAGCCTCATTATTTTCGACAAGGATGGCACCCTTGTCGATTATCGGACCGTAGATCTGGCGTTAGCAAAGGCTCGAAGAAAGAGCATAGAAATGGTTGTGGGCAAAGATGTTGCTGACCTCTGGGAAAGGGCCGTCGGCATAGACACGAAATCTGGGAAGATGGATTATCACGGGCCTCTGGCAACATTGCCTAGCAGAGATGAGGTATTGGTTACCGCAACTGCGTTCTACTTGAAGGGGCACTCTTGGGAAGACGCGAAAAATCTTGCTGAGAGAGCTTACGCTGAAGCCGATAAGTCTATGGAGCCGCCCTACGGTGCAGTGCTCTTGAAAGGTGTGGAAAAGACGTTGAAGAAACTCAAGGAACATGGACTTAAGTTGGCGATAGCTTCAACTGATGCACGCAGTCGCACGGTGACATCTTTCAAGATTTTGAAGGTCGATCGGTTGTTTGATGTTTTTGTTGGACCTGAGGATGTTGCTAATGGCAAGCCTGCCCCTGACATGATATTGGAAATTCTCAAGCGAACGGATTGCAGTGCTCAGAATGCTGTTATGGTCGGTGATTCCCTGCAGGATATTAAGATGGGGAGAAACGCGGAGGTCCGAGCCTGCATAGGCGTGCTGACTGGAATAACCGCGCGAGCAGATCTTGAAAGATTAGCGGACGTCGTGATTGATTCAGTAGCACGGATTGACGTCTCTTAAAACAGAAGACGATTGCTGCGCCGCGTCTTTCTGATTGAATGGTACCAGATTGAAGGAGAACGCCTTTAATAAATGGCGCAAGTCTATCATGGTTCATGCGACTTGGCGTGCTCTTTTCAGGAGGCAAAGACTCGTGTTTAGCGTTGTACAAGTCGCTTCGTTTTCACGACATAGTCTGTTTGATCAGCCTAGTATCTCAAAATAAGGAGAGTTACATGTTTCATGTTCCCAATATCGAGATTACTAAGCAGCAAGCCGAAGCAATAGGATTACCACTGATTCAGAGAAAAACGAAAGGAGAAAAAGAGAAGGAACTGGTTGATCTTGAAAAGGCCATCAGCGAGGCCAAAGCTACTTATGGGTTAGAGGGGATAGTTTCTGGCGCGGTTAGGTCGATTTATCAAACGACACGGATTCAGAGGATTTGCAGAAAGCTTCAACTGTGGTGTTTCAATCCTTTATGGTTAAAAGATGAGATTGAACTCTTGAATGAAATCGTTGAAAACGGTTTTGAAGTCATCATATCCGGTGTTTTTGCCTATCCTTTAGACAAGGAATTCTTGGGGAGCAAACTGAACAGAGCTATGATTCAAAGGCTCAAAAAACTAAAGCAAGAATACGGCATCAACCCCGCAGGCGAAGGAGGAGAGTTAGAGACCACGGTCACGGATGCTCCATTCTTCAAGAAAAAACTGGAAATAATCGATTATGATGTTTCGTACAAGGATTATGTGGGGACGTTCAAAATAGAAGAGCTAAGGCTAGTGGAAAAATGATACTGATAATCAGCGTATGCTCGGACAGGCTTAGCTATTCTGAGTTCGTTAAGCCTGTTGAGGATATACTGAAAAAGGGCCAATGTCAAATTCCTCACGAAACATTACACGGAACTGAACCGCAATGACCTTGAAAAGGCAGAGAAGGCAATCATATGTGGAACGGCACTGAAGGATTTCAGGTATCTAGAAAACATTGATCAGTTTAATTGGCTGAAAGAATTCCTCAAGCCAATTCTGGGTATTTGTGCTGGGATGCAGCTTATTGCCGCTGTTTTCGGCAGCACTTTGGTTGAGAGCAAGAGAATCGGTCAATACAGGGTCAAAACCGTTGGAAAGAGTGGGCTAACCTCAAGGGTGGAGTTCCAATCTTATTTCTTGAATTCAAAAGCAGCAGAAGTAAATGATGCGTTTGACGTACTCAGCCAGGTCGGCAGCCTGCCTTGCATGATCAAGCACAAAGACAGAGAATACTATGGCTGTCTGTTCCATCCAGAAGTTCTGAATACAGAGATAATCGAGAACTTTGGAAGGTTGCAGTGCGCGTCAAATTGAGCGACTTAATGATGGAACAATAGAGTGTTAGCACGAGCGGATGCTGGGATCATGATGTTGAAAAACTTTTTTGCGGGACAAATCTGCAAACAATTCTGGGAAAAGGCTTGTCTCCTTTACGACCTAGACGCGCACGCGCTAAAACTTTACCCCCAAACCCCAAAACCCAACATACGACTTTTTGAAATATTAGCGGGCGTGCATCTTCACGAGTGAAGTTACAGCTAACAGGAGCCCTGAACCTATCCATGAGATTGCTTTCAGCTCCCACGTCCAGTATTCCATGTAGTCCCAGATTGTGAGTGCCCTCACCCCAGGGTTCATGCTCCAACGATTTCGTCACTGTACAACCCTGAAGCAAGAAGGTAAGTAAACACTGCCCACAGAATGAGAAAGAAACTGAGCATCAAAATCACTTTTGTTTCGGCATCTGTTGCCTCTCGCCTCAGGTACCCATACGATGTACAGGCCTATCCCGATTATCAAGAGTACCACTACCGAAGCGTTCAACGCTGTGACCAGCATAATAGGCAGAAGATAATTTGGAGTTCCAGTCAGCGGGAGCACTACCAAAGTAAGAACAACGAGGGACAATGCTGGCGTTAACAAAATCAGAAGATAACCAACACGGAAATGTCGAATGGCCCCTCACCTCAATTTTCACTTCTCTCTGTTCAATCTTAAACCTTTCTCGCTAGTATTTCCTGCACTTTTTGGAATTGTCAGCACACGCTAAGGTCAGTACTCCAAAATTTTGCGCTTGAAAGCGCGCGCTCAGGGAAAATCTTTTCACAAGAAAACGATGAAGCTGAGTTGGTAGACAAAGAAAATTCGTAACGAAGTTCCTTTATGCGTGAACCAAAACCTGAGCTACATTACCCAGCGCGCGCTCGTTACCAATGGTCTGGCCATCATGAAACACTTGTTGATAATTTGCGAAAACGTCCTTCCTTGAGTATGCGGGTTTTCCAGTTTCCAACTGAGCGCGCGCTAAGAGTCCGACCAAGGAAATCGAACATACCGAAGCCAAGTCGAAAAACGCCAAGACATAAATCCGCCTCTTTTTTTCTAGCGCGAACTACATTCGTCACAGATTGATTTTGGAAGCTTGCACAGGTTTAGCCTCAAGGCGAAGTTAAGCGCGTGCCTATTTGACCCTGAGGAGTCGAAGCGAGTTGAACATCACTAACAACGCGTTACTCTCATGAATGATGCTAGCACTCAACGGCGTAACGACTCCCAAGGTTGCGAGAACAATACCGATGGCATTAACAACCAAGGCAAAGACAATGTTGAGCTTCACGATGCGCATCGTTTCCTTACCGATCCTCAGAAGCTTCGGTATACCCTCAAGACGATTCGCCGCAAGAGTGATCCCAGCAGTCTCGACAGCAACATCTGTTCCAGTGAGACCCATAGCAACACCCACATCAGCAGTAGCGAGAGCAGGCGCATCATTAATCCCGTCACCCACCATAAGGACAACCCTCCCGTCCTGCTCAAGACGTTTAACATAATTGACTTTTTCGGAGGGTAGTAAGTCGGAGATAACCTCGTCGACGCCGATCCGCTTTCCCACGGTCTCGGCGACTTCCTTGCGATCTCCAGTCAGCATTATTATCTTCCTTGCACCGTTTTTCCTCGCCTCAGCTATTACCTCAACGACACCATCTCTCAAAGTATCGGATATGAGGAGTGCCCCGATGACCTTGTCGTCCTTAGCTACGAAGATGGTGGACTGTGTGACGCCTTCCCTTTCAACGTACGCCTTTGCCTCCTCCGAGATCACAACCCCCTTCTCCTTCAACAGCTTCTCATTACCGACAATAAGCTTCACCTTATCATGGGTGACACATATTCCGAGTCCTGGGACAACTTGGAACTCAGAACATGCCACCGGCTCCAGTCCTAAACTTTCAGCCTTTTTCAGGACCGCTCGAGCAAGAGGATGCTCAGAGTATCTCTCTGCAGCAGCTGCTAAGCTGAGTACGTCATCTTCCGAAGCACCGTTGAAGCACCTAACCTCAGCAACTTCAAGCTGCCCCAGAGTCAGTGTGCCAGTCTTATCCATGACGATGGTGTCAACTTTACTTAGTTTCTGAAGGCTCTCACCATTCCTTACCAGTATTCCTTTTCGAGCCGAGTTCCCTATGCTCGCAGCTATCGCCATAGGGGTAGCCAACGTGAGCGCGCACGGGCACGAGATTATGAACACCGATGCCATCCTCAAGGGTTCCTTCGTCAAGAAAAAGACGCTGAGACCGAGGAGGAGAATGACAGGTATGTAGTAGCCCGCGAACCTGTCAGCAAGCTTTACTATCGGAGATTGATGCTCCTTCGCTTCGTGAACCATCGTGATAATTCTGCCATAAGTGGTCTTCTCACCAACCACCTTAGCCTTAACACGCAACGCGCCAAGCTCAACGATCGAGCCGCTCAGAACCTCGGATCCCACAGTTTTCTCAACAGGCATCGATTCGCCAGTCACGGATGACATGTTCACAGGCGCGCTTCCTTCCACCACCACGCCGTCAACGGGAATCATGCCGCCTGGCTTCACAACAACTATATCATCGACAAGAATCTCAGAGACGGGAACCTCAACCTCATCGCCGTTCCGTATGACGAGAGCTGTCTTGGGGAAAGCCTCGATGAGCTTTTTTATGGCGTTTGAAGCCCTGTCGGAGACCAAGCCTTCCAGAACCTCACCTCCACCAAGCATAATAACAACCACGCATGCCGCCAAATATGCGCCTAACCAGATCGAGGTGATGATCGCAACCGTGGCGAGGAGGTCTATCCCGAAGACCCCCGATAGAAGAGCGCTCAGCGCGCTATGCCCAATGAAGATAACACCGAGCACCGCACCGAGAAGAGCCAAACTTGTGGATACATCAATCGGCAGCAGCGAGAAAAGCTGAGAGATCCAGCTAGCTGTTGCCATCGTGACAGTTGACGCAAGAAGCATGACTTTTTTCTTGTTAACCAATGAACCCACCGCAGACAAACGGCATATGCACAACTGAAGCGAACCACGAAAATAGGAAAGCCATTGTCAACTTCTCAATCATAACTTACCAACTAGCTAGGACCAAGAGCAACTTCAGTTGATGCTAGAAGAGTTTTGATAGGGCTTCTCTGAGATCTGTGAGACTTTCATTAGCTTTTCCAGACTCTACTGCCGCAACCATACACGTCTCTATATGATCCTCCAATATGATTCGAGCGACCTTGTCCAAAGCTGATCTCACTGCTGCTATCTGAATCAGAAGGTCAGAGCACCCTCGGTCCTCTTCAACCATTTTCCTAATGCCGTGGACATGCCCCTCTATCTTTGACAGTCTTTCATCCACAGTTTTCCTATTCTTGTGAACCGAATTCATATATATCCCCTCAGGGGGAGGGGAGCCACTCATATAAACATTTTTCTTCGACCAAGCGATTTCGCGCGCGCTACCAAGTAGGTTGTAGTGCTGATTATTGAGACTGAAACGTTAAATTACACAGTCTTTTGCTATGAATGCACTGCGAGTTAGGAACTAGTAATATCTCTTTAACGGGTTTAGCTGATCTGTTGCCAATTTCACTTGCCGAGGAACTAGTATGCCTCGCCAATCCACTCTAATGGTGCTCTTTCTGGAGCTTTTAATATTAACATTGTGCACATGAAGGGCGTAAGCCATTGCACGATCTTGGGGGTTCTCTATCTGGAGCATTTGTTTTAGACTTAGGTGCTCGAAGACTCGGCGAATTGGGCGTAAAGAGTTGCCGTGGCAAGAGATAGCAACGTTACCAGGATTTTGTCGGAGCCATTCTTCAAGCTGCACCAGAAAGGGTAATGTTCGATTTTCAACCATCTTTAGGCTTTCTCCTTCTGGTGGTGGAAAATCGTAGCCTCGGTGAATCTTGGCAAACCATTCAGGCCTTTCCATGGCAACCTTGATCTTGCTTTTACCTTGAAGCAAACCATAGCAACGTTCGATGAGCCGGTCGTCCGTGAAAACTGGAATTGGAGAATGCGTTTCAAGAACGATTTCAAGAGTTTTTCGAGCTCTCTTAAGGTGTGAGGTAAAAGCATAGTCAATCTTGTCTCGCCTGAGTTGTTTTGCAATCTCTTGTGCTTGCGAAAGTCCTTTCAAAGTAAGTTCTGGGTCGCGCCAGCCCGAGAATATTCCTCGGCTGTTATCAGTTGTCTCAGCATGTCTAAAAACAAACAACCTGCAAATCATCAACCGCTTCCTCCCGTAGGCGCTAATGCAATCTTCTAATAGAACATATTACTTTTCGCTCACTGTGAACACCCAGCCTGTTGAACTAAACACGGAGTATGAATAAGTGAAGAAAACAAAGATTATCTGTACAATCGGTCCGGCTAGTCTTTCTCGAAACACGCTTAAGAAAATGTATCGCGCTGGAATGAACGGCGCCAGAATAAACACAGCTTATGGGACACTTGACCAGTACAGAGTTATCATTAGCAGTCTGCGAGAAGTGGCAGACATCCCAATAATCATCGATGTTAAGGGGCCTGAAATACGGCTCAAAACAAAAGACAGAAGGACTGTCAACAAAAGCGATATTCTTAAAGTAGGCAAAGACGAAAAAATAAGCTTCAACAACAACATCTACGACGATGTGGATGTTGGTGATAACGTTCTTATTGACAATGGTAGGCTAAGAACGCAAGTCGTAGAAAAACAAAAAGGCGTATTGAAATTGCTTGCAACAACAAGCGGCGAAATAGACGACGGAAAAGGAATTAACATACCTAATAAAAAGTTCGCAGTTCCAACACTCTCAGGTAAAGATCTGGAAATAATAGATCTCGCAAAAGAGAAAGATGTTGAGTTCATAGCTCTTTCATTTACTAGAAATCCTGAAGACGTGAATAACCTGAAGAAGGTGACCAATGGGTTCAAAGGCGCAATCATCGCAAAGATCGAGAATTCCGAAGGTGTCGACAAATTCGATGAAATTCTTGACGTTGCAGACGGAATCATGGTGGCAAGGGGCGACCTAGGAGTTGAAATAGAACCTGAAAAGGTCCCACATATCCAGAAATTAATAATCAGAAAATGCAATCAGAAGGGAAAGATCGTTGTGACGGCAACAGAAATGCTTGAATCCATGACTTACCAGCCAATGCCCACCAGAGCTGAAGTCAGCGATGTTGCCAACGCAATCTTGGATGGAACGGAAGCGACAATGCTTTCTGGAGAGACGGCAATAGGGCAGTACCCTGTAGAATCCGTCTTGATGATGTCCAAAATAGCGAACGAAACTGAAAAGTCAGTAGAAGGACAAGTTGAAGGCGAAGGATTCATCAACATCTCAGACACAATAAGCAAGGCAGTTCAAAGAATATGCCAAGAAATGCCCGTAGGCAAAGTTGTCACGCTAACCAGGTCAGGCTACACGGCTCGGATGATTTCAAGATTCAAGATTCTTCAACCGATAATCGCCGTTACGCCGAACAACCTTGTCAAGAAACAACTTGAACTGTCGTTTGGTGTCTACCCAGTGCACATTGATTACCTTAAAGAAGATGACCACATTCGGACAACTGCAAACAAGCTTCATGCAATGGGCCTCATCGGTGACCAAGACACAATTCTTTTCACCGCAGCCTTCAGAACCTCCAAACCACATTCTAGCAATCTTATTGAGATACACAACATCAGGGAACTCGCCTGTTGACTGAAACATAACAGACTCCCCAAGTTGACTGGCGTGAACATTCAAACCACCGTCCATGCAAGAGTTAGAAAGGAATTGCTGGAAGTCGCGTGAAGAAGAAACGAAAGAAAAGGAAAAAAGGGGCTAACCTGCAAGAAAAAACGGCTTCACCTTGAAGAGGGCTCTATTGATCTAGGAGATGTACGGTCGGCGTGGAAAAACCAAAAGCGTAATCTCTTCTGAACGCTGATGTAATGGGGACATGGAGGAAGAACCTTTGAGAATTGGTTTCTTTGTGTGGGAATATCCACCACAACTCACAGGCGGACTTGGAACTTACGCAGAATACATAACCCGCGAGTTTGTCGAGTTGGGGCACGATGTCACCGTTTTCACCCTCAATCCTGGGAATCTTAAAACAACGGAGATGCTGAAGGGAGTGGAAGTTCATCGTCCGATGATTGCTGATGCGAGCAACGTCTTTCCAATGTTCGTTGCGGAAGATCTGGTAAAATGGGGAACAAACATTCGCTTTTTTAGTGATATCTTCATCTACAATGTCCTAAGCGCGACTAAATTCATCAATGGGCTAATCAGGAAAGAAGGTTATAAATTCAACGTGGTCTGTGTTCATGATTGGCTAAGCAGCATTGCAGGCATCATAGTTAAGAATGAAACAAGTATTCCAGTGGTCTTTCACGTTCACAGCACTGAATGGGGAAGAAGTGGAGGGCAGGGTTCCCAAGTAGTTTCACATCTTGAGCAGGCGACAGCGCAATTAGCGAACAAAGTGATCACTGTGAGTAATGCAATGAGGGATGACCTGACTCGCCATGGTTGGAATGAATCTAAGATCAACGTCGTCTGGAATGGCGTTGACCCAGAGCGTTACAACCCGAAAAACTGTAAACAAGAAGAAATCGATGAAATAAGAAGAAAATATGAGATACCAAAAGATTGGAATTTGCTGCTGTTTGTTGGCAGACTAACGTGGGTCAAGAGCATCAGAAACTTAATACAAGCTCTTCCGATGGTTTTAAAGGAGTATCCGAAAACCAAGCTTGTAATTCTAGGTAAAGGGGAAGAACAACAGGACATATTGGAGATGGCAAGCAGACTCGCTGTCAAGGAGAACGTCATTTGTCGATTTGAGTTTATCCCTGAAGACGAAAGAATTCTGCATTATGCGAGCGCGGACGTCTGCATATTTCCATCAGTATACGAGCCGTTTGGAATAGTAAGCCTCGAAGCGATGGCCATGGAGAAACCAATAGTAGTCGGTGCTCACGGAGTGGTTGGGTTCCGAGAGCAAGTCGTATCTTCTGGTCCTGACCAAACAGGAATTCACGTCAACGGTGAAGACCCTGCTGACATAGCCTGGGGGATAGAAGAGGTGTTAAGAGACCCAAAGAGGGCCAAAGCTTGGGGCGAAAACGGTCGAAAAAGAGTTCTTGATCTTTTCACTTGGAGAAAAGCTGCAGAGCAAACAATTGACGTATACAAGTCACTTGTGAGCGATAAGAGCGAAAACGATACTTTCTGACTGAAAACTCAAGAGAGGAAACATCTCAATTGGAACGATCGTCATCCTACAGATCCGGTCTTACAACTGCTGAGGCAGAGAAGCGACTTAAGGAATACGGACATAACGAGATTCCCGAAAAAGGAGTCAGCTCATTGCGAAAGTCTCTAGGCTACTTCTGGAGTCTATTCCCTGGAGCGCGCGCTACATGGTCGAAAGTTATAAATAATATACAGTCACAGAAAGGAAGTTTCAATCTTGGACTGAAAAGTTTCGGCAGATGAAAAGAAATGTCGGTGAACTCCGGAGACACCGCGTGGATGATGGTTGCGACGGGGCTCGTCATGCTCATGACGCCCGCTCTAGGATTCTTCTATGGAGGACTCGTCAGAAGAAAAAACATTGCCAATACGATAGTGCAGTGTTTTGCCATTTTTGCCGTCGTAAGCTTGGTTTGGACTCTCTGGGGCTACAGCCTCGCATTCGGCACGTCAATTAACGGTTACATCGGAAATCTGGACAAGGTGCTTTTGAACAATGTCGGTGTGATGACTCCGACAGCCGAAAAATTCGGAGCACCGGGAATCACAGAAATGCTCTACTACGCTTTTCAACTGATGTTCGCGGCCATCACGCCGGCCTTGATCGTGGGAGCATTCGCTGAAAGAATAAAGTTTCGTTCACTGCTCATCTTCACCGTACTTTGGTCAACCGTTGTCTATGCCCCGATCGCACATTGGGTATGGAACCCCAATGGCTGGATCCATACGCTTGGGGCCATCGACTTCGCAGGCGGCACGGTAGTGCACGTGTCGGCTGGAGTTACTGCTTTGGCCGCAGCCATCGTTGTGGGACCGCGACTGAAACGCGAGAACATAGAAGGAAAGCCAAGCAACGTTCCGTTCGTAATTCTGGGCGCAGCTTTGTTGTGGTTTGGATGGTTCGGCTTCAATGCAGGCAGCGCCCTGTCCGCCAGTCCTCTTGCCGTAAGCGCCCTCGTGGTAACCAACCTGTCTGCAGCCGCTGCAGCGGTGAGCTACATGATTGTTGATACGCTCATGAAGGGCAAGCCTTCTGCAACGGGCGTCGCAATCGGCGCTGTCTGCGGACTCGTAGCAATAACCCCGGCTTCCGGCTTTGTCACTCCGGCTTCAGCTATCATCATAGGTTTGGTGGCAGGCGTGATATCTAATCTCGTCTCGACATGGCGGACTCGCACACGTTTGGACGACACATTAGATGTTTTCGCATGCCACGGAGTGAGCGGAATATGGGGTTCAATAGCTACAGGACTGTTCGCGACGACTGCGGTGAATTCGTTGGGCAAGAACGGATTGTTTTACGGAAATCCAAGCCAGTTCCTCGTTCAAATCGAAGCGGTCTTGGTCGTCATAGTATTTGCCTTCACCGTATCTTTTGTTCTTCTCAAAATCGTCAACGTGTTCTCTAAGCTTAGAGTGACTTCGGAAGAAGAGGAACGGGGACTTGACCTAAGCCAGCACGGAGAGGAAGCATACGTTCCATCAGACACAGCTTCCTAAATACTCGCATACGTGATTGATCAGAAATCTTTGCGTTTCGCAATTTCATACAAAGAAAGAAAAGGCGAGAGACTCGCCACGTGGATACTTTGCTTCTTTAAGACTTCAGTTTAGTCTTTCTGCAGCGTTATTTCCATTGTAGAAACCATTCGTGCGCTGTTCTCCCCTTCCCTAGGGGGCATTTGCTCTGTGCCGATCGCGATCTTCGAGACTTTCAGGTCTTTGAGGAAGCGGCTTCTCGTTATTTCAGCAACGTCAACCGCTGTCGTAATAGCTTGTCCTCGTGCCTTCAACGTTATTTCTTTGGCATTACCCGCGGATAGGCTCGTTATGATCGCCAAGACGTAGCTCATTGCTGGTTTCCTTCCAATGAAAACAATCTTCGAATTCTCCGACATTTTTCTTCACTCCTTTTTTTGGTTGTTATGTGTGTAGCGTTGTGTCTCTGTCTACATGTTCTGAACAGAACGCTACCGCGCGATTATAATGCACAAGTCTCCTTTATAAATCCGCTGAAAACAATGTTCTATTTCATTCCTCTATGACAAGCTCCAACACGCTTTACCAACGCCTGTTTTAGTAGCGACCGTGCAAAAAGGCTATGTTCTTGAACGCGCCTGTTGCAGAATGCACGACTGAATGCTGGAGAAGCAACTTGAACGTAAAGGGAATAATGATCGACTACGGCGACACCCTAGCGTACACCGACGAAGCAGCCAACAAAGTGCATGACAAAAAGGTGCTCTCAATCTTGAGAAAACACGGCTACGCGCTAGGTCCAGAACACGTGGACTCGACGTTTGCAGCACTCTACAGAAGTAGTTCAACAGGCGAAATGAAAGACCTTCGAGAATTCTACTCCATCTTTCTAAGAAAGCTCAACGTACCAGAAGAGAAAGCGCTGATAAATCAGCTCATCGAAGCACGAAACCGCCTCTACGTCCCCGCGGTCAAACTGTACGATGGAGCAATCCAGACTCTTTCAACTCTTCAGAAAAAGTACGCGCTGGCACTAGTGTCCAACTGCGCCGTAGGAACGATCGACATAATAAAGTCCCTAGGACTCACAAAGTATTTTGACCAAATCGTTCTCTCCTACGAAATCGGAATCAGAAAACCCGACAAACGAATCTACCTCGAAACTCTTCGAAGAATCCAACTCCCGGCTGACGAATGCATGTTCGTTGCGGATGAAATCAGCGACTTGGAAGGAGCACGATCCGTTGGAATCATAACGATGCTGGTGCACCAAGGATCAAACACGCTCAGCGAAGCCCAGAACCCTGATTTCAAACCCGACTTTGAATGCGACCACATATCGCAGATCACCGAATATCTCTAGACAAGAACTAGTAGCGCGCGCAGAGAATTCAAGCACAGACACATCCCCAAAACAGAGACACCCAAAGGCCCGCAGAACATATTTGGATCCTAATATTCATGATACATTGAAACCGAGGAGGGGAGGTACACAATAAGCTTTTTTTCAGCGAATAAACCTTCAGCGCACCCAACCCACAATAAACCCATGACCTCCTAGCTCGCGCGCGCGGTTCAACGCCGTCCAGCGTTCTACGGAACGGCTAGGTCTTTTCTTCCCACCCTCGCCAACCCGTTTGAACGTCTTTGAACGATGAACGGGATAACCGCCTCAACAAACAAGAAAGCAAGCGTGCCATAAACAACCCCGCCGATAACGTCCACGACATAATGCTCCCCGAGATACACCGTGCTAAACCACACGCCGAACGGAAGAACAAGCACGGGCAACGCCTTCACTCTCACTATCTTGAACGCGTACAACGAGATCAACCACGGATACATCGCATGAAGACTCGGAAACGCAGCGAAAGGATTAGACTGAACAAAATCGAAGATCGTGCGATAAAAAGGCACACCCAAGTGCTGATCCAACTGAAACAAGACACGAGTAGCCTTAACCCCAAACCACGGAGGCGCCACCGGATAGAAAAGGAAAGTGATCAAAGCCGCATACGTCCCGACGACAAGAGTCAGAGTGTACCCCCCATAGTTCTTGGGATAAAACTTCCACAAAACGAACGCAAAAGTCACCGGAAGTACAAAATGCAAAGAATAAAAAAAAGCTCCCATATAATCCAGGAAAGGACTTCTAAAATACTGCTGCAGCACGAGAGTCGGAATCGAACCGAACAATCGCAAATCAGCATTTATAGGCCAAGTAACATGCACAGCTCCCGAAAGACTGGGAATCAACCCGTAAAAAGCTTCATAACCCAACAGAAGCGCCACAAAAGGAAACCAATCCTTCACAAAACGGCGACTCCTCCTATCGTACGCAGCGTACATGAAAAAACACAACACAATGATCTCAGGCCCAGGAATCACCCCATAGGCCAGACAAAAAACCAGCAAAATCGCCACAAAAACAGCCGGAACCCCAACAGTCAAGATGCGTGAAAAACGCTCCTCAGATCCCCCGCCAGATTCTGATACGGTTTCTTTGTTCATGGAGTTTTCACGCTCGCTTTTCGGGGATGCCAGCCACCTCGTTAGGCAACTTTTCGGACAAACGCAACTTTGACCCAAACCAGTTCACGTTCAACAACCATCGTCTATTAAACAGTTTCTCAGAATCAGACCAAACTCCACGTCACGAACGTGCGCGCAGGGATTCAAAGACTATCAAGAAAACAACACCCTGAAACAACCAGATTCCTCTCGACAAACTCCATGAAAGTCAAACCTCACCATCCCAACGCACATCAACCAAAAGTTTATACCAACTATGAACTCTTGCTCTAGACGAAATGACAGTCCAGATTTCACCATTCAATCAAGAACACGCGTCCTCCATCGCTACCCTCCTGAATGAAGAGTACAAGAATACGTACGAATTCATCCCCTTCGACGAAAAGACGGTCCTATCCCACATCAAGAAACACGGTCTCAAAATTCTCGTGGCGGAAGAAAGAGGCAAACTGAGGGGTCTAATCGCAACTCACCCCGAGGAACACTCGGAAGAGAGCATACACTGGCTTGCTGCTCAGAAAGGAAATGACCACGCAAGCATCGAGAACATGCTGATCAGAGAAGTTGAGGAAAACGCCAAAGGAGACACTGTTTCAACGATGGTTGACGAAGGAAGCCCAAGAATCAACGACTGGATTGACCGCGGCTACGTTCTCCAGCCAGGGTTTCAACGCATGTCTGCAAAACTGAACAACCTGAAACCTGTTCCGGAGGTAGCCGAAAACATCACGTTACGAAGTCTAAATGCGAGCGAAGAAGAAAAACTAGTCGCAGTGATCAACGCAGGGTTCGGATGGCCAAGGCTGGAGCCCGGAGCCCTTCAAGCTTGGAAAACTGAAGATCCACCGTTCAGTGAAGAGTGGGTCCAAGTCGCAGAGGTCAACGCGAGATTCGTATCAGCAGTCGTGGCCAGGCCGGACACTGATTACGCAAGGTATTTCGGACTGAAAAGAGGCTATCTTGGTCCAGCCGCCACTCTTCCAGATTTTCGGAACAAGCACCTTGCATCAGCACTCACAGCTCAGGCAATGAACTTTCTATTCCGAAAAGGAATGGAATCCGTAAGGCTCGGAACTTCTGAGCAGAACGCCTCTTCAATTGCTTTGCTCACGAGTCTCGGCTTTCAAGTGGACAACGTCAGAAAGATCCTCCGCAAGAAGCTAAGAAACACTTGATTTTAAAGCAAGCCACTCGGAGGCAATTGACAAAAGGATACGAAAGTTAGAAGCCAAAATTCCATCTCACTCGCACACCAATTGATTCAGACACAGCTGCACTAATTGTCGCTCAAAGCAACAAGCATATGAATTGAAGTACGAAACTTCTAGTGTCGTGATACGAAATGGGTGCAGCGAGACCACGTTAAGCTGCTGATTGGACTTTCTCTCATAATTATCATTGTCTCGGCCGTGGCTGCGTGGCATTTCTTACTCACTTCCTCTAACAGACCGTTTCTCTGGAAACAGGAGAGTGTTTTCGGCTTTGACAATTTCGGAACATCAACCTACAAAGACAACGTGCTCTACGCCCCTTCAAAAGGCAACAACAAAGTCTACGCCATAAACGCTTCAAACGGCGGTGTCATCTGGAGTCAAGAAGTGAGACAGTGCGACGGATCCCCGTACATCGACACAGACGTGATATACGTCGGTGAATGCTCGGGTCCCAACGGCGAACCAACGCCCGCCCCCGAGGCAATGGCTCTCAAAAAAGACTCGGGCGAAGTAGAATGGTCCTTTGTCGAACCAAGCGACACGCCATGGGTCGGTTCACCAGTGGTCAACGGTGAACTCGTTTATTACACCAGCCTAGGCACTGGAATCTACGCTCTGAACAAGACCAACGGAAATCCAGTGTGGCATCAGAATGTAGGAAAAGTGGTGTGTTCAGCAGCTTACGACAACGGATTGGTCTTTGTTTCAGCCAACGACCCTCCGGGGCAATACGCGTTCAGCGCTATGAATGGAGAAATCGTTTGGAATGAAAGCTATGGCTCTTCATGGGACTCTTCGCCTGTGGTCTATGAAGGAACGGTAGTTCAAGTTGCAGGAAACGTGACAAGAAAACAATATTCAACCTTCGTCTTAAACGAGACAACTGGACAACTAATCAGAAGATTCGAGGGAAGAGGTGGACAAAGCACCCCTCTGGTCCATGGCGGCGAGATATTCATTCCAAGCCAAAACTGCGCAATATGGACTTACGACCTTACAACTGGAACAGAACTGTGGCACACCACAAACCTTACAACCAGCACACCTAACCTTCTCCGTCCAGACCTGAGCTATTGTAGCCCATTGATTGCAAATGGTACAATCTACTATCAGTCGCTGAGTGGAACGTTCTACGCAATTGATGAGAAAACCGGAAACACAATCTGGTCCCGAGAACTCGGAAGCGACGGGTTTGGTAGCCCCAGCGTCGGGGATGGCAAGGTTTTTATCACTAATGATTCTGCACTGTACGCCTTTGAAATAGCCACCATCAGCAGTGAATGGACAATGTTCTGCAAAAACAGTTTTCACCAGAGCTTTGCTGGATGAGGCACTTAACGCGCGTTTGACAGCGCAGACCGGACCCGATCTTTGCTTTGACAGCGTTCATTCTTGCCATACTTGCCAGAGTCGCGATGACAAATAAGATGTCGTTGATACCGAAAAGCACTGCTTTCACGCCCTTACAGGCTTTCAAGCAGACCACTCCGGCGCGCGCAAGATGCTTTCATGAAAGATACTTCAAGGCCGCTGCGACAGCGCCGTAAAGGACGACATCTTCGCCCAAAGGCGTGACCATTATTTTGGGAATTCTGTTTATGGCATAGTCCTTGACATGTTTTTTGATGGGAGATAGAACCGCGTCCTTGTTCTTCAAAGTCACGGTTCCCCCAACTGTGATTAGGGATGGATCGTACGCGTTGATGGCTGTTGCGAACCCCATAGCGTTGAGCAATCCTATTTCACTGACCAGTTTACGAGACAGCGTGTCTCCTCCCTTGGCTGCCTCAAAGAGATTCGCTGCAGTCAGGTCTGACAGGTCAAGTCCACGTTTCCTTGTCAACGCACTTTCTCTTGCGGTTCTATCGGGCAGTTCTTTCACTCTCATTCGAACGTAATTTGGGATGTTTCGCCCGGAGCAGTAGCCTTCCCAGTGGCCTCGCCGTCCGCAACCGCAGGTCAATCTGCCTTCACAATCGATCACAAAATGTCCGACTTCATGGCCATTGCCATCTTTTCCCAGGAGAAGGGTCCCATTTTCGATGATTCCGCCGCCTATGCCAGTACTGATTGTTATGTAAACAAAGTTGTCGTGCCCTTTCGCAGCTCCAAACTTGTGTTCGCCCAATGCTGCGCCTGCGCAGTCGTTGATCAGGCATGAAGGCACACCCAGCTCCTCCGTAATTGGTCTGGTCAGGAGTACACGTTGGAAGGGCAGGTTCGGGGGATGAATGAGTACTCCGTCTTCCTGAACGAGTGGACCTGCTGACGCTATGCCCACACCCGCCATCGTTTTCGCATCAAAGCCATGCTTGCTGCACAAGAAGCGTATGAGCCGAACCATCTGTTTGCTAATGGCTTCTGAACTCGTGATGTCAACTCTCTCTTGCGCCCTCGCTACGAAGTTACCCGCTTCATCTGCAAGGACCACTCTTACCCACGTGCCTCCGAGATCTACTCCTACCCAGCGTCTAGTTCCAATCACTTTTCATCACTCCATGCGATGATTTGATCATCATCCGCAACACACTTGGTAGTTCTTTATGAAACGGCTAAAGGTCTTAACTTTTCTTGTGCTTCGCATGGAAAAAGCAGAATAGGTTATAGCGTCCTTCGAAAATACTGATTGATGACGTGTCGGAGTGACTAAGCGATTCCTCGTTCTTTTCTTGCCGCTTGTGCACACTCGACGTTTACGGCTTTGGCCAAGCCGCCTGAACTCTTCGTCGGTCATCCATTCAGTCTTGAGATAGTTGCAGATTCTCTTCTCACCCAGACCGAGACGTCTTGCTTCTTCGACGGCAGCCCTATACGCTTCGACTTCTGTTGGTCTCTCAACGTATTCGAAATTGTGATCAAAGAGTTGCTTGCCTTCCATAAACTGTCTAACGTGGACGAGTTCGTGGACAATGTCAAGGTAAATGTCTGTTCTGTTGCCCTTGCTCAGATAGTCTGCGCTGATTATCATGTGACCGTCGACTTCGCTCACTCCCATGTAGCCTCTTCGTCCAACAAACTCCACTCTCAGTTTCGCCAGCACCGTATCGGTGTTGTCTCCGAAAATCTTTCTTACGGCCCCGATTCTCTCGAAACCCTTGAAATAATCCGTAAAAGGATAGGTTGCTACTGGAGCTTTGCGGGTTATGTAGACGTTTAGTCGTGGAGTTATGGCGTTTGATCCTCCTTGCCTTTTTGCGTCAACAGAGAGAGTAGACTAGTAAAGTTTATCCTTTCGTATAAGTCTTCAGAATCGACTGTCAACGTTCAAGGAAGGTTAAGGTTATCGCGTTTCACGTAAAAGTGATGTCAAAGAGGGACTTCCCCTTCGCGGTTGCAGCAACTGACAAAATGGGCTGGGGTTTGTCAGAACAGGATTTCGAATTCTCTTTGGAGCTTGAGCCGGAAGGATGTTTCGTGCTTCTTGACGATTCTGAAAGAATAGGTTTAGCCACCACCGTCAGCTTCGGCACAGTGGCGTGGTTCGGAAACCTTGTTGTCAGTGAAGACAGGAGAAACAGGGGCGCAGGATCAACCCTCGTAAACCATGCACTGAAGTACTTGAGAAGCAGAGGCGTGAAAACTGTGGGATTGTACGCCTACAAGGAAAGAATCCATTTTTATGGAAGACTCGGGTTTCAGTCTGATTCCGAGTTTTTAGTTCTGAAAGGAACAGGTTTCGCTTCCAAACCAAAAGCGATCGCCAGAAGAGTCTTTGAAGAAGACCTCGATAAGATAATGGATTTTGACTGCTCCTGCTTGGGTGCTTCAAGGAGAAAAATGCTTGCCCCGATAATCTCGGACTCGGACAACCTGTGTTACGCAGCGTATGAAGAGGGCAGAGTCTCTGGCTACGCAGTGGCCAAGGTGTTCGATGGAATGGTGGAGCTGGGACCGCTGTTGTGTGTGAAGGGGAAAGAAAAACTCGCGGTTGAGCTTCTGAAAACGATGCTGAATGAACTCTGCGGTAGTGAAATCTCCCTGTTTGCCCCCGTGGAGGAAACCTCTATTATCTCAATGCTTAAGAAAGGGGGTTTTCGAGAAAGCTTCAGGGTTCAAAGGATGTTCTTTGGACCGCCCGTCGTGAGTGATTGCGTCTACTTGGCCGAATCTTTGGAGAGAGGTTGATGATGAGATGTCAGTAAACTTGTGCGCGATAATTTTGGAAGATTTCCTCAAAAACTCGTGGAGTTGCGTTGAAACATTAGTTAAAGGGTTGGACGTGTTTAAGGAGGAGAAACGAAAACCTGTCGAGTTGTACTGGTTTAAGAATGGACAGAAAACGAGCGTCACACACGATGGTTCACGATTCTTTTTGAGATGCTCCGTGGAATACGCGAACCCTCAGCTTACGGTGGAGGATGTTCAGGGCATAATCGCGACGCGACTGCTTGAAGTCACGGCTGACTATTATCATCAGCATGGTTTGCATCCGCCGACTCCTCAGGAAGCGGAGGAGATTTGTGCGTTGCTCAAGCAGCCCTCTTCTGGGATGGTCGTGCCGTTTCTGCTGAACACTGATGACATCGAGGCAGATCGGTATTCGATGAACCCGCTCAAAGAATCGATAGTTGAGAGCGGACAGAGCGCTTTGCCTGCGGCGGCCGTTAAGACGGATGGTCTCAGGGTGGACGAGAAGTTTCTTCAGAAGTATGAGGGCTCGCTTTTCTGCATCGGCGAAATTGACAGCATAGAGAGGCATCTGAAGTCGGGCGTCAGCTACGTGGACATGGTGGACGCTGTCAAGTACGAACATCTGGCGAAACTGTCAGAGTCGTTCGGTATTGACCTTTGCATCCATTCGGTGCGTCTGCCGCTGACCGCTTTGCAGAGAGAGGATTCTGCTGGTCTGCTTCATCACATCGTGAGAGAGACTCACAGAGATTATCAGGCTGTTGAAAGTGTTTACAGGTGCATGGGAAGAAGCATGAAGAACCTGTCGACGCTTCTGACTGTTCCACACTCTCCGAAGGGTTACGGGTCGAAGCGTGCGGCAAGAGGGAGGATATATTTTGATGGAAGTAGGCTCAAGAGCGTCAAGGTGGATTATAAGACTACTTTGTTGTATCCGAACGCGATTGACCCGGCGGATGTGAGCGTGGCGAAGGCTGATGACAGTTTTACGGTGGAGGGTGACAGGCTTGTGAACTACAGTTTTAAGGAGACGCCTTCTTCGCCGCAGTTCTTCTTGTATTCTTTGGCGTCGCCGGAAGATGCGGTTGTGTGGCATGGCATCGGAGCCTTCGGCGCCTCAGAACTGCTGAAGAGCTACACGACAACGCGGATGGCTTGCTCGTCGGGGTTGCTGCTCAAGGATCTGGCGGAGAAGTATGGGGTCCAAGTGAGAATTCCGTTGCAGTTCAACTTGGTTCCGAAGTATATCTGGTTCCACCCTGTGCACCGCAACATAGACGCGAGCATAGGCTGCGTTCAAAACTTGAAAGATCTTGCGGACATTGGCATGAGAATGGAGTACTTGCCGACGGAACAGTATATTAGGAAACAAGAGTAAGAGGGTGTTTCCATGTTGTTCAAGCAGATCAAGTATCGTGGCGACAACTTCTCTTACATCATTGCTGACGAGGGGACGAAAGAAGCTGTGGTGGTTGATCCGAGTTATAACGAAGATGCGTTGACGTTGTTTATTAAAGATCAGAAGTTGAAGCTTGGTTACATTATTGACACGCATGGTCATGGGGATCACACTGCTGGGAATGATGGTCTGAAACGGGCTTTTGGAGCGAAGGTCGTTGCCCACAAGGTGTCTAGAATTGAGAAGGACGTGTCGGTTGTTGAAGGAGACGTTTTGAAAGTGGGGAAGGTAACGATCAAGGTGCTTCACACGCCGGGGCACACGGCGGACAGCATTTGTCTGCTCGTTGACGGAAAGGTACTGACTGGAGACACGCTCTTCATCGGTGAGTGCGGAAGGACTGATCTTCCGGGCGGAAGCCCTGGGGACATGTACCGCAGCCTTGGCAAGCTCAAGAAGTTGGATGATGGGGTTGAGGTGTATCCGGGTCACGATTACGGACGGAAACCGTACTCGACGATGGGTGAGGAGAAGCGTACAAACTATACGCTTGAGAATCGGACTCTGGAGGAGTTCTTGGAGTTCATGTCGAAACCTTAGGCTTTAGGTTGTTGGGTGTGGATGGGGATGATCACCTTTATTATGAACGTGTTGGCTAGAACTCAGGCACTGAGCGGCGAGCGTTGGTTATGGCTGGCAAGACGTTTTCGTACACGATAGAACCAGAGATTCCTGCGTCCTACATGGGCAGTCTATTGGATTTTGTCTATCAGAAGTACGTGCAGCCTCAGCAGAAGCGGTTTGCTGATGTTTCCAGGTCTGAAGATTGATGGGTATCCGACGTTGAGCTTCGTCGTTTTGGATGGATCTGGGAAGAGAAGCGTGGAAGTGAGGGTGAAGGGCAGCAAACCGTTGCAGCTGAGTATCACGCCGGTTGGGGAGAATGTGGGTGAAGAGGCTGCGGATCAGGTTAGGCAGGACATTCTGATCACGGCGGAGATGTTTGAGGAGAAGGTGAGGGAGAGCACGTTGTTTTTTGCTTGGCGAGAGGGCGAGGAGATCGTTCCGGAGAAGTCTTTTGGAAAGGGAAACAAGTCGTTGAACCGCATTTTTCTTGAGACTCAGGTCCTTCTTGCTATTATATTCATTACGCTGGGCATTTTCTTGTTCTATTTCCTCGGCGTGTACACTCCGATTGTTCTGCTGGCGTTTCAGTTTGTTTTCGTGGTGTATTCGCCGAAGATCATTGAGAGGACGTCGGATTGGCACATTACGAAGGAGAATCCGATTATTCATTTGCTTGAGTACAGTTTGCCTTTTGAGGAGCATGACAGTTTTAGGCAGAAGTATCCTCCGGAGAAGATTGCTGAGATCAAGAGGGACGTGTATGCGGAGACGATTGCTAAGAACGGGGAGGTTGACTGTGAGACGACTGGGCGGATTTTTAATAAGTATGGGTTTGCGTGTAGTCCGGAGAACTTGTCTGTTAAGAAGGTGAACGTTTATGAGCTTGTTAAGAAGGTTGCGGACAAGTTTCATTTTAAGGTTCCGAAGATCGTTGTGTCGAACACGTTGGCTCCGAACGCGGCGGCCACTGGGCCGAGTCCGGGTCGTGGGTTGGTTTTGATCACCACTGGGGCTCTTGTGCAGTTGGAGGAGGATGAGCTTCTGAGTGTTCTGGGGCACGAGTTTGGTCATTTGAGGGGGCGTGATCCGTTCTGGCTGTACGGGTTGTCCGCGGTTCAGTATCTTCTTTGGTTCTACGTGATCTTCGGGTTCTTTCCCACGAGTTCGTTCCTTCTTCTTATCATTTACTTCTGGGTGCTGTCGACTATAACGTATTTCATCGCGAAGTTTTTTGAGGCGAGGGCTGATTTGACGTCGGCGATCGTGATGGGGCAGCCGAACATTCTTGCGAACGCTCTGGAAGAGATCGGGTTCAAGAGACTGCTGATTGAGCGGGTTCCGTCTTACCGTATTCAGGAGTGGATCAGTTTTGATCCGCATCCGCCGATTTATTTCAGGGTTAACCGTCTGAGAAAGTTCAAGGAGGGCACCGTGGTCAAGCATCCGCTGTGGCAGTCGGCCAGCGAGGTGACGAGGGGCTTCTTGAGCAGCCTGTGAGTTGAGGTTTATTCGCTGAAAAAAAGCTTATTGTGTACCTCCCCCTCCTCGGTTTCAATGTATCATGAATATTAGGATCCAAATATGCCCGGTGTGGCTTAGCGCGCGCTGTGGTGAAGGTTGCCTGGGAAGAGAGATAGAGAATAGTTCTGGAGCGTCTTTTTCCGTAGGTGGACTCCGTTGACTTTCGTGGAGAAGGAGTGGGAGTGAGGAAGTTGATTGCTAATTCTTAGACCACTTGTATGCGTACCAGACAATTAGGGCTGAAAACACGATTCCGAAGACAGAGTTTATCGCAAGAACGGATTGGTATTCCAGATATTGTAGCAGAACGACTATTACGAGGACAACATAGACTGTCCCTGTGATAATGTTTGTCCAACGATTCGCTTTGTCTTTCAGAGTTTGGGAAAGGAAAGCCATGATCAACGGAACCAAGAATACGATTGAGAGCAATAACAAATATGCTGGTCCTATTGGCTCACCTCTTTTTACACCGGACCTAATCTGGTCTATCACACCTGGCTCGTAGAACTCCAATAATGTCGAGGCTAGCCCACTCACTGCATTAATTAGCCACAAGACAGAAAGCCTTGTCTTCAAAGCCAAATCCTCCGTGGCCTATCACCTCCGTTTTCCCTTTTTACGTCATTTCTATGATGTGATTTCAAGTTGTATTAATAGTCTAAGAAAGATCTCTCCATCATCCAAGTCCCGAAGAGTTGACAGAAACCGTAAATCAAGAATAGACGGGGGAAAATCAGCTCAAAAGGGCTGATAGGAGATAAATCTGCAGTGTTTTGTCACTCTGGAAAGAGTTTCTTTGCTTTCTCTGTGGGTTCGATCACACCTATTTGTTTGAGGAAATCCAGCATGTCACGAATTGACTTTCTCTCCACAACCTTGCCATCAGCTATACGCCAGATACCGACACCTGTGTATGTGATCTTCTTACCAGTGGGAGGGAATGTGATCCCGAATAGGTTCCATTCGCCCGTGTGCGTCCCCGTAACCTTGAAGTGAACCCACACCTTATCCTCTTCAGCGATTATGTCCTCAATGGTCTCAGAGTAATCTGGAAAGCCTTTGATGAACATAGCCTCGGATTTCTTGAAACTATCCAGACCCTGTAACTGAAGTGTGTGGTCAACGAAATCAGATGCGATAAAACTGTCCAGTAGGGCTAGGTCATGCTTGTTGAAAGCTTCAAACAAACCTTGAATGATAGCCTTATTCTTTTCCAATGACACAGAGCATCCCCTTACTATCAATCCTGTGGTTCAGCTATGACTTTTCCGTGCGCGCTACATGATTTTTGCAGAACTGGTTTGGCCGTTATCTTTCTCCTTTGAGCCAACCCTTGATTCCCAGTTCCTTGACCGTTATGCTTATTGGTTTAGGCTCAATGATTTTCTCCTTGCCATTTTCATCGAGGTACACTACTTTCGGTTTTATGTAAAACGTGCCCTGGATCTTTGGTGTCAGTGAGAGCCGGATTTCCTCTCTTTTCAGCGGGTCAAGCTGCTTTTCCTTCATGTTGAGGCAATCGCCTTCGATGCGGTAAGATTCAGGTTTCTTCGTTGTTGCGAAACCTTCTGGCATGATTTCTGTGATCCTGGTTAGCAAAATGGCTCCTTCTTTGCGCTTGTTTGTAAGCTCTATTTCGAGATCGAGGCTCTCGCCGATCTTTAGTTCTTGCGGGGTGACCATGATTTTGCATTGGACTTCAGCTTGCTGAATGCTTTTTGGACCAGCCGTTCTTTCAGACATTTGGGTTGGAGAAGAGTGCAAGACCTCGATCAAGTTCATTGTTTTCTCCACGTCTTTTTTGGCGCCCATCTTCTGGAATATTTCTAACGCTTGGTTAAGGAGAGCATTGGCTTTTTCATTGTCGCCTTCTTGGGCTCTTTCTACATACATTCGAGCAAACTCAAAGAGAATCAGCTTGGCAAACCAGTACATGTTCCAACGTCTTTCACCTAGAACCTCGAACTCGTGGAGACTCTTTTCAAAATGCTTGATAGATTCTTCCCACTTCTTCTGAGCGCGAAACAGCCTTGCTGTCACTGCATCCGCAGAGGCGATTAGATTTTTGTCTTCTTTTTCGAGAGCATACTTGCGCAGGTCGTCAATCAGGTTCTGGGCTTTTCGAATTCTCCAAGCTCTATGTACTCAGAAGCAACAAAGTCGGAGACGCCCATTTGCCAGGATTTTGCCCCATGTCTTTCAATGACTTCGTACGCTTTTTCGACGAATTCCTTTGCTTTAGCGAATTCCCCTCTGTCAAAATACAACCATCCGTACATTCCGAAAGCGGAGGCAAGTGATTGAAAATCGTCTAGTCTTTGAGAAATGTTCAATGCTTCCTTATAGTATTGTTCGCTCCTGTCCCATTCTCCGAGTATCTGGTGAATAGTTCCGAGCTCACGCAGTGACCAGTTAAGTAGAAGCATGTTGCCGGATTTCCGATTCAACGCAGTTGCCTCTTCTGCCAAGGCAACTGCTTTGTTCAAATCTCCCATGCCTGAGTATCTATATGCCAGATGCTGACCAATCAAAGCCGTCCATTCAACGGTGCCCTACTTTTTTTGCCAGCTCGAATGCTTTCTGAAGGTATTCCAAGCGTTTTTCATTTTCTTCTGTTGGAAACCAAACGGCAAGGTCGTCGTAAGCCCACACGGCAGTTTCCATATAGCCGTTATCGAGTGCTATTGTCAAAGCTCTTTCAAAGCATTCAAGGGCTTTCTTTCTGTTTCCAAGCCAAGAAAAGATCTCTCCCAACGGCATGTACGAATGTGCCAGAACTTCATGAGCGTTCAATTTCTTGGCAAGTTCCACGGCTTTCTCACCTAAAGAAAGAGCTTCAGTCATGTTTCCGGTAGCCCCCATGCTAACCATGCCCGCCATGTCTTCGTACAGACTTGCCAATTCAACGCTTTCGGGCTCGGTTTCCAAGATTTTCAAAGCTTTTTGATGATGTTCTTCAGCCCTTTCTTTGTTGCCCAAATTGCTCCAAAGAAGGTTCGCTATTTTGCGATGCAGTCTTGCAGATGTTTCTTTTTCGTTGAGCTGTCTTGCTAAGGGCAAGGCATCATTCCAGTACTTTATGCTCACGTCGTATTCGCCAACAAGTCTTTTCGTGTCTCCAAGCCTCTCAAGAACGTTCTTCTTCTCCTTGAGCTCGCCCTCTTTCTCCTCAAGAAGTTTAAGTGCAGACTGAAGGTATGAGGTAGCTTCGCTGTTTGCAAAAATCTTTGCAGCCTTGTCTCCGGCCTTCAGGAAGTAGTCAAGCGCCTTGTCCTTGTCTCCGCTTTCAAGGAAGTGTGAAGCCAGTTCACCAAGGTGTTCATCAATCTTCTTAGCGTAGACTTTTTCCAGGGCAGCTCCCACAACCCCGTGGAGCTTCTTCCGCTTCAAGAGACTGACTCCTTCGTACACGACGTCTCTCACCAATATGTCGGCAAACGAACAGACGCCTTCTCCACGAACCTCCCTTTCCTTGATGAAACCAGTCTTCAGCATTTTGTCAATCGATTCAAGCAGTTTGTTTTCTTCAATGCCTGTGAGTGCGCACATTGCTTCTAAGGTGAAATCGTTTCCAACAAAGGAAGCCAAAGTTAGAACGTTCTGGCTTTCTTCATCCAGTCGGTCTAGTCTTGCTTTTATGACGCTCTTCACCGTTTCGGGAAACTCGATCGTGGAGACTTCCTTGATTTTCCACTTGTTCTCCTCGCGGTAGATGACTTCCTCTTCCTTTAGAGATCTGATCACTTCCTCGGCGAAGAACGGGTTGCCTCTTGTCTTCTCGTAGACAGCTTTGCAGAAGTCTGTTGGAACATCATCCTGCTCCAAGATGCTCTTGACCATCTCTGAAACATCGTTAAGGGACATTCGCTTCAGCTGAATTGACTGAGGCAACCGTTCTCTGTTCAATTCCGTCAGAACAGGAGACAAAGGGTGCTTGGCATCAATGTCAGTGCTACGATAGGCTCCTAGAAGAAGCAGAGGCGTCTTTTGAACGCCGCGGGCCATGTAGTGCAAAAGCAGGAGTGAAGACGGATCGGTCCATTGCAGATCGTCAAGAACCACTAATAACGGAGTCTCTCTGGAAATGTTGGTGATGAACTGGGAAACTGCTTCAAAGAGCCTGTTTTGCTCTTGCTCGGGGCTTATCGGAAAGGACTGAGGGATTGTCCTAAGCTTCTGGCTAAGCTCTGGAACGAGCTTGGCAACTTCAGCTGGATAGAAGCCGATAACTCTGTACAATTGTTCTGGGCTACTGTTCTCTAGATAGTCTCTGATGACTTCGCTCCATAGAATGTATGGTGGAACGCCGTCCATTCTGAACAGTGCTGGGCATCTGCCATAAAGGACCTGCATTCCTCGCAGGTGTGCGTAGGCTCTTAGCTCTCTTGCGAGTCTTGTTTTGCCGATTCCGGCCTCACCGTAAAGAAACACGAGCCCGCCCTCGCCCTGAATCGTCCTGTCGACTGCTTCTTTCAGAAGTTTCATTTCTTCGACTCTGTCGATGAGCGGAATCTCCCTTGCAGCGATGGGACGGGGACTCGGAATGCGGCCGCGTTCAAGTGACGTCAAGAAGACTTCTCCACATCAACTTGTCAATAACATATTATTAGATTCTACGTTCTTATCGCTTGTGGAAGAACATCTAATTCAATCCCCAGCTGCAACTGCTAAGAATGAACAAGTGAAGACTGATAGAAAAGAAAACTGGAAGGCGTTCGGGTTTAGATGGTGAGTACTCTGTAGTTGTCGTCTCTTAGGTAGTCGGTCAGCTGTTTGCCCATGTACTTGACTTCTATGCCAAGCCGCTTCAGGTCGTCTGAAACTCCGTATAGGTCTGTGCATTTTTTGCATGCCTGCAGTTTGATGCCTGCCTCTTTCATGTCGACAATGTGCTCTTGTAATTCCTTGTCTTCGGCGAGTAGCTTGGATGAGGGTCCCCACACGATTAACGTAACGTTTTTCCATCCCCACTTGAAGCGTTTCGAATTGAAAGTGTACATGAACGCCATTTTCAACGCTACTTCTCTGTCTCCGCTCGTCCACAGCACGACCAGCTCATCTGGTTTAGAAGAGTTTTTGCCCTTGGCATGTTCTTTTTTGCTCAAATTCATTCCCTTCATCTTTCTAGGTAAACGAATAACACGTTTTAAACTTGTGTTTAGCTATAACTTTTCCGCAACATCGTTAGGTTTGTTTGTCTGGTTCTACCCTAACGCTAAGAGGTCCGATCCCGGCAAGAGATGGCAAGATGTGTGATAATAGTTGCTCAGCACTGAGTAGCCGAACTTTGCCGTTTGGATTGGTTTGTGTCCAACCATTCTTCTCTTTATGGTATCTTTGTATATAGCCATGTTTGGTTGTGGTGTAGATTGTGCACTCATTATTTTTCAACTGAATTCACCAATCCAAACAGTCACTTTTGGTTCAGCTAAGCTTTTCCGCAAAACCGAAAACTTAGGCTAACAAGGAATATGTCAAAACTGTTAAACATGGAAACACGCCATAGATTAGAAGTGGCGGGGTGTGAAAAGAGAAACATGGCTGTGGAAGAGAAGCATCCAAAAAACCAGATAACTCTGAACCCGATCAGAAGACTATTTGGCAGGTTTGAAAACCCTCAAGAACATGTTAGACCCTATGTCGCTAGCGGTCAGGTTGTCGCTGACATTGGTTGTGGGTCGGGTTACTATACGCTCGCTTTGGCTGAATGCGTTGGTCCAGAAGGAAGAGTGTACGCTGTTGACTTGAATGAAAAGGCTATTCGCACGTTGGAAAAGAAGGCGGATATGTTCGGTTACCACAACATCGAAGCACACGCTTCATCTGCGACAGACCTGAGTTTCATAAAAGACAGGTCGATTGACTTCGTTCTTGCCAATGGACTATTGTGCGTAATGGCTGGCAACAGACAGTCAGCCGTGAACGAAATAAAACGCATAATCAAACCAAATGGAAAAGCGTATCTCAGCTTAGGTTCGCCGCCGCCTCTTGGTCATGTGAATCGGGTGGAGTGGGAGAAAATACTTGAAGGGTTTAGAGTTGAACGAAGGGGCGGTTTTCTCCAAAAGTGGGCTCTGGTGTCAGCAAAACAACAGTAAACCTGTGTTTGTTAGGGAAGTTCTATCCCAAACCCTTCTATTTCTTGCTTTCAGCTTCTATGCCAAGAAAATGCTTAGCCACAACGAGATGCATAGCTGGAACTATGGCATGCAGACCAGCAAAGATTGCCAGCAGTAACCAAATCATTGGTTGTAGGACAAGAGTGGTGTTCAAAGCGTCACCAATGATTCCTAACGCAGCGAATAGAAAGCTAAGGTACGAACTGACGCTACTAGCCATCGCACATCTTCTAATCTCAGCTTTTACGTGCTCACGGTTCTTGAAAGGTTGGTTTTGTAAATTGCTTGCCATATTGGACATCACCCCCTTTTCTTTCTTCAATATCGAGTGAACTAATGTCTTTTCGGTTCTGCTATAACTTTTCCCCCAAACCCAAAACTGCGTTTACGCTTCCTCAACCATCTATACTCTCATACGCGTGCGCTTCCGCCACGACCCGTTCCATACAAATGCTGATATCTCCATACCCACAGTGTGTGCTATAGGTTTTTAGGATCGATCTCCCTATATGAATAGTGGGAGAAGATCGCTCAGTTGAGGGGGCTCACGTGCTGACGATGGCATCTCCTCGGTTGCGGGTGATGGCGGGTGCTGGGAGTGTTTGAGTCTTCAGTCAAATTGAAGAAAACGGTGTTGCTTCTCTTCGTCGCATCCATTTCACTTACATTGGTCTGCACACCTACGATAGTCGTGAAAGGACGCGAAGAAGGAGCGTACAGTTTAGGAGTCTACTCTGAATCCAGTTGCATCTATCCCTTCCGTTTCAACTTCTTGGCTCTTAACAGGGGGGACGCAAAGAACGTCACTGCGTACCTGAGAAACGATGGAACTGAAAACGTGACTGAAATCACGACGACAGCTTGGTCTTGGAGTCCGCCTTCGGCCGCAGAGTACGTGGGGTTGACGCTTGACTGTGGCAGTCAGTTTCTTCAGCCCAGTGATGTGACGGATGGTACGTTTACGATTCACGCGTACGAGAATGCCTCGTTAGGCTCATTCACTTTTCTCCTTGACGTAGATGCCCACTATGGCGCTGTAATTTTCACTAAAACGCTCATTGTGGATGGTTACATAGCTGAGCCTCATCCCGTGTTCTCCGTGTTTTCCGATCATGGAAGCCCGACCCCGTCCGTTGGAGACCACACCTACAATTCTTGGGACAGTATAATGTGTTCGGTCGCGCCCGTTGTGGAAGAGAATGGGCTTTATTGGGCTTGCACAGGGTACAACGGTACGGGCACGATTGAAGGAACCAGTAGCTTTTGGGCTGCATTTTTCCCGATACTCGAAAACTCCAGCATCACGTTCAACTGGCAACAGATTCCCTCGTTCAACACGACTCTAACCTTCTCGCGAGCCTCTTACTCGTATGTGGCAGCAGAAGCGTTCAACGTGACAGTCGTCGCGCAGAACGTCAAGAATCTGCAAGCATGGCAGATAGGGTTAAGCTACGATCCCAACATCCTCGAATACGTAAACGTGTCGATCCCTTCGGACAACGTTTTCCAGGGTCACGACGTGCAATTGCTGGGGCCTGACACCAGCGTTCCAGGCTACGTAGTGTTAGGGTTGGGACCAACACCAGAAGACCTCTTCTCGGTTAATGGGTCTGGCAAGTTGTGCACGTTCACTTTCGTTGGCAAGAGTCCTGGCAACTCGTCACTAACTCTCTCGAATTTCGGCCTTTGACACCTTTCTGTTGAACGCTTCTGTGAATGACATTCGTTTCATGGTTGGAAACAGCTGTGCGAGCTCTGTCAAATTCCACGGCGACGTTAACAAGGACGGAGTCGTCAACATGAGAGACGTCAGCGAAGCGCTATTGGCATTCAACTCCTTCCCAGGCACGAACAGATGGAACGCCAATGCAGACTTGGACAACAACGATCACGTCGACATGAGAGACATAGTCATGATAATCGTCAACTTCAACAAGCACGAGTAAGCCACGCGCGCGCTAAGCCTGTGTCTCGACTAACTGCGTTTGCCATGAAGGTTTATTCGCTGAAAAAAAGCTTATTGTGTACCCTACCCTCCTCGGTTTCAATGTATCATGAATATTAGGATCCAAATATGCCCGGTAAAGGATGTTCGGCGAGCGCGCGCTGCTTACAAGCTTCACCGCATTCTAGGTGTGCGCTGGCAGTGGCTTCAACGTTACACGAAGGTGTGGAAAAGATTTATTAGAACGAAGTTAGGATTGTCGGTGCGGGTCATGGAGACCCAAATAAGCGAGATTCAGAAACCCGAAAGAGACGCAAAACAAATTCGTATTGACCTTTTGAAGACCACAAAGGACAGGCACAGGCTTCTCGCCAAACCGGAACTGCACGCGATTGTGAAGATTGAGTCAAGTCTGCTGAAAGGTGCCAGAGAATACTTCGAAAAGCAGGGCTTCAGTGAAATCGTCGTTCCCCACATGACGAAGGCAACGGGGGCATGCGAAAACATCGCAACGATGTTTGAAATAGACTATTTTGGACCCAAAAGGTACCTGAGCCAAACCGCACAACTCTACTTGGAAGTTCTAACACCGTTCTTGGACAAAGTGTGGTGCACTGGACCCAGTTTTCGCGCAGAACCGATAGCCGACGAACGACACTTGACTGAATTCACTCTGATCGAACTGGAATTCGCAGGAGGCTTTGAGCAACTTCTGCAACACGTTGAAAACGTAATATGTTCGATGATCGACTCTGCACTCAGGGAAAGCGCCAAAGAGCTCACTTTCCTCAACGCTGACACAGAAAGACTCAGAGGAATCAGAAGACCTTTCCAAAGAATGTCATACACAAAGGCTGTCGAACTGCTCTCAGACTTTCAGGTCGAATGGGGCGACGATCTTAAGAGCGCTCATGAAAAGTTGCTCGTAACACTCACTGGCAATCAACCGCTTTTCATCACGCACTTCCCAAAGACCATGAAGTTCTTCAACATGAGAGAAAACGACGAAAACCCAGCGATTGTTAACAGCGCAGATTTACTGCTGCCTTCAAGCGGCGAAGCAGTCGGCGCAGCCGAAAGAGAGTACAGATACGAAAAACTTCGTCAGAGACTACAAGGCTCCTCGATGTTCAGACAGCTTGTCGAAAAAGGCGGAAGCATCGAAGACTTCGGATGGTACCTTGAATTCTACGAAAACCATGGGATCCCGCACTCTGGATGCGGCATCGGCCTGAACAGGATCACACAATTCGTGCTAAACACGGATGACATAAGAGCAACAACAGCCTTTCCAATGAACCGGGAGTCCATTCTGTAAGACCATTTCCCCATTTTTTTCTTTGATTGAACACTGAAACACGTTATTCCACTATTTTGGAGAATTCTCCCGCAACCCCGACTTTCTTCTGAGTCGTTGGGTGTACTACGTCTGGTTTGTCAACCTTTGAAGAACGGTGTGACCGTTTGGAAACGCTTATAAGTATGAAGTATTGTTCATATGAACAATGTGTCATGTGAGTTGACGTGGATGAAGCGAGGACTATCTGAGACGTGTTATGTGTTCTTTAAGGTTCTGGCAAATCCGACAAGACTGGCTATTCTGGAAGCCTTGCGCGATAGGTCAAGAAGTGTTACGGAAATTGCGGAAAGTCTCAAGCAAGAACAAAGCATGATTTCTCATAATCTTAAAGCTCTGGAAAGATGCAGGTTTGTTTTCTCTGAAAGGAAGGCAAAACAGCGTATCTATTCACTGAACCGCGAAACAATAGAACCCTTGTTCAAGTTGTTCATTAACCATTCTCAAAAGTACTGTCCGACGGGCGGTAAATGTCTCACTGAAAAGGGGCTGAGACGACTGAGAAAGAAGCAAGCTTCCGTTCAGCTTCATGTGACTCATGAATGACAATGGAGGTGATATGATGAGTAAAGATAAAATGAAGATGTTCACTTGCCCAGCATGCGGATGGACCGTCAAAACGCCATGGGGAGAAAATGACATAATGGACCACGCCATGATGCACTCGAAGAATCATCATACTGAAATGATGAACACCCCGAAATCGGAACTAATGAAGTTGATAAAGGACGCATAGATCAATCATGCTGTGGACAACATAGCTCGTGATAACACAGAACGCGACAAGTGCACAAGATGTTGAGGAGGTGAGAAGGTTTGATCTTCGTAAGTTTTGGGAGGTTTAAGAAGAAGCCAAGCAAGGAAACGTCGGCCGGAGTAACAAGAATGCTTGACGAGGCCAAAAAACACGGTATCAAGATTCGGGGATTCTACTGGACTCTGGGACGCTATGATACGGTTATGATACTTGAAGCCCCCGACGAGAAAGTGGCCATGGAAATGTCCATCGAAGCGGCCGATGTGGTAGCGACTGAAACGATGGTAGCTATCCCAAGGGAAGAAGCAATCAAGCTCCTTTAAGGAACAAGGATTGCAGCATAAGACCGGGAGGGAGGTGAAAAAATCATGTCGAAAAACCTGCAGAAGCCAGAAGAGCATCATGAGGAACTGGTGAATGGGCTCTACGATCAGATGAAGATGATCCTTGACTCGTCGGAGCAGCCGATCGACATTTACTTGGACGACAATCACAAGGTCTGTAACGGCAGATTCGCCGCTCTCCTAGGTTACAAATCGCCGAAGGAATGGGCTGACGTTAAGGGATTCCTAGATCCCTTTGTAAGCGAGAAAAGTCAGGGAACCGTATCTTCGACCTACTGGGATGCTATGAAGAAGATGATTGGCTCGACTATACAAGTGACTTGGAAGAAGAAAGATGGCGGAACCATTGATTCAACGGTCATATTCGTACCCGTGGCCTACCAAGGGCACCTTTTCGCAGTTCACTTCGTGTCCAAGGTTGCCCTTGATGGCGACAAATCTACGTTAAGAACCTTGACAAATAGCCATTGATGGTTTCTACAAATGGTTCTTCCAGCTTTATGTCGTAATGTTCTGCCAAAACGAACATAGCGCGCGCACTGGCTGTGCGGGTTGGAAAAACTCTTAGCTTCGGTTCGGCATTGTTTGTGTGAATGGTTGGTAGTTGATGATTCGTCTGGGCTTTGACAAGGGAACTCTGGTTTTGCACGGGCAGGTGGGTACTCCTTACGGAGTATGGGATCCTAGGGTGAATTGTTACCGAATCAAGGCCATGTATTATCGTGAGGTGCTGGCGTATCTGAGGGAGAGCAGGCTTGATTTTGTGGATGAGGTTCCTTGTCTTCCGCCTCTGGAATCGTTGAAGGATGTTGTGAAGCTGCGGCCGTACCAGAGTGAAGCGTTGGAGAGGTGGCGTCTTGCGGGTTTGAGGGGGATTCTGGTGTTGCCGACGGCTGCTGGAAAAACCTACATTGCCTTGAAAGCCATAAGCAGTTTGAGAACTCAGGCGTTGATCGTTGTTCCGACGTTGGATCTGATAGATCAGTGGAGGGCGCGTGTGCAAGAGTATTTGGGCGTGGACGCTGGAGCCGTGGGCGGGGGAGAGTGCAAGGTGAAGATGGTAACGGTTTCGACGTACGATTCTGCCTACATTCAGGCTGAGCAGTTGGGAAACAGGTTCATGTTCTTGATTTTCGACGAGACTCATCATCTGGCGTCACCGAATTACTTGCAGATAGCTGAGATGTACATCGCACCGTACCGCATGGGGTTGACGGCGACTCTGGAGAGGAGCGACGAGAGACATGAGCTTCTTCCCAGCTTGATAGGGGATCTGATCTACACGGTGGACGTGGAGACGCTTGCAGGCAAGCATCTCTCGCCGTACTCGCATGAGAAAGTGTACGTGAACTTGACGTCTGACGAGCAGCAGACGTACGATGCTGAGATGGGCAAGTTTAGGGGTTACTTGAGAGAGAAGGGCATCACGCTGAGGAGCGCTGAGGATTTCCAGAGGTTCATAATGATCACTGGCAGAGACCGCCTTGCCAGAGAGGCTCTTCTCGCCAGAAACCGAGCCTTGAAGGTTGCTTTGAACTCTGAAGCAAAACTGGACTATCCTAGCCGAGCAGCTGAATGAGTACAAGGATGAGAAGATCCTGATATTCACTTTGCACAACGATCTCGTGTATGCCATAAGTCGCAGGTTCCTTTTGCCGGCGTTGACGTACCAGACGCCCAAGGAGGAGCGACGCGAGATAATGGAGAATTTCAGGAGCGGAAAGTACAGGATAATAGTGACTTCTCAGGTTCTTGACGAGGGAGTGGATGTTCCGGACGCTTCGGTCGGGTTTATTCTGAGCGGAACCGGAAGCACGAGAGAGTACATTCAGCGACTCGGGAGACTGCTCGAGAAAAGTCGAGGGCAAAAAGGCCAAGATCGTTGAGATAGTGTCGAGAGAAACGGTGGAAGTGAGGACGAGCCGCAGACGCGTGGCAAAGCGAGTTCCAGGCGAAAGTCATGCTGCCCAGTGAACTTCTCGCGGTGTGGAAAAGGAAAGGTGCGATCACCCCTCGGTACGCGAGGCTTTCTCCGGAGAACCTGGAAGTTTCCAGCATCCTCATCGATGCTTACAAGCGGCATTTGGGCGAGAGGAAGAAGGAGATCAAACGGGTCGTCGTCGAACTTGAGGATTATGGTTATGAGTACCGTTTCGTCAGAGGTTTATCTTTGCTTCTTGACAGGAGAAGCAGTTTCAGGCGTGACAGTCGCGGTGACTCCGTTAAGCTTAGGAGAACGATTTACGAGGCAACTGGAAAGCTGGGCCCGCCGACAACGTTTGAAGACAGAAGACGGATAGTGGAGTCGGTTGCGTCGGAGTTGAAGTTGACGGCGGAGGTTGTTGAGGAGCTTTTGTACGCTGACTTGGACCTTGAGCTGATCCTTGACGCTTTTGAACCGCCATCACCGGAAGAGCTGCTGAAACAGTACAACCTGAGCCTGACGCAGACGCTCATGTTCGACTCAACCGAGATGAGTTTCACGTCAACGGGCAACTGGCAACGCATCTTCCACTCCATCAAGAGAGCAGGGTTGATCTACGACATCACTCGGAACGGAAGCTTTCGAGTGCACATAGACGGACCGGGCAGCCTGTTCAAGCTCACGAGAAGGTACGGGACATCCATAGCCAAGCTTATCCCGGTCGTTGTTTCAAGCCCAGACTGGAAGATAGAGGCTAAGATACTGTGGAAGTACACGAACGAGATATGCGATTTCAAGCTTGAATGCTCAAAACACGGTGCACTGTTGAAGAAGCAACACGCGGAATCTGTGACTTATGACAGCGCGGTCGAGGAGGATTTTGCTTTGCGTTTTAACGCGTTGGACTCGGGGTGGCAGCTGAAGAGGGAGCCGGAGCCGATCGTGGCCGGCAAACGAGTGATCATACCGGACTTCTCCCTGGAAAGAGACGGGCTGAAAGTGTTCTTGGAAATCATCGGGTTCTGGACTGCGGAGTACTTGAAGCGCAAGGTTGAGAAACTGAGCCTGGTCGACGTTGACATGCTCTTGGCGGTCGATGAGACGTTGGCCTGCGAGAAAGTTACAAACCTGGAGAAACAGGGAAAACGTGTGATCTACTTCCGTAATAAGATCCCGCTTGCGCCGATCCTGCGTTATCTGCAGGAAGCTTTTCAAGAAGTACGGGCGAAGCAGATCGAAGTTCTGGGGAACCTGCCCATAACGTTCACGGAGCCCATGGTTAGCTTCAAGGAGTTTGCCGCTAGAATCGGCACGTCGGTGGAAGCTGCAAAGTATGCTTTAACCGCGAAGAAACCAGAAGGATACGTGATTCTGGACGACGGCCTGGTCAGAATGGACAAGGTGGAACAGGTCAAGAAGAGAATAGACGAGTACATGAGCCTGAAAGGGCATCTGCCGTACTCGGAGGCAGCGAAAATAATGGAAGATGAGCAGATCAGTGACATGAACACGCTTTTGACGGCGCTGGGGTACAGAATCCTGTGGCACGGAATCAGCGATGAACAGGCCGAAGTGATCAGAAACAGCAACCAAACGTCTGAGACGCAAACGTAGCACAGCGCGTGCTGAAGCGATTTCTCCAAACGCTCAATCAAACTCGATTATTTCCGCAAATGAAGCTTTTGGTGGGTCGCCGGGATTTAGCGCGCGGAGATGTCCCCCGCTTTTTCCCCTTTTTGCTGCCGAGACTCAGGGGTAAAGTTTTAGCGCTCTGAGGCTATATAGAACTTCTAAAGGATATGCTTCAAGGTTGTCGCTATGACTTGTATAATTGGAGTGGTTTGCAAAGATGGAATAGTGATGGTCGGCGATAGGAAGGTAAAAGCTGATGAAAGAGCCACATATCAGAATAAGATAATTCCTGTAAAGAAGTATGGTAATTTAGTGGTGGCAGCTTCAGGAATAGTAGATGTTCGAGAGAAATTCATTCAGGATATAAAGAATCTGCCCGCTCTATTGAGAGAAAAAGTACTCAAGAAGGACCCGTCGAGAGGATTTGTAGGACTGGTGGAAGACATTGCTCATAGGCTGTGGGAGATTTACAAGCCTCGATACGAAGCCGAGTACATAGATTATGAGAATGATGCTCTTGGGGCGTTCGTTTGTCAAAAAGAGGAGGGGAGTCGACCATCTCTCTACTGTGTCGACTCGGTAGGAATCTCAAGCAGGGTGGATGACTATATGGTTTTGGGGTCAGGCGAACCATATGCACATACTATTTTGAAACCATGCTACCAAAAGGGGGCAGTCATGGACAGGATAGCTGCGATTGGAGCATTTATCATCCTTCTGGTGGACTATTGGAAGATTGATGAATCAATCGGCATAGAAGAGAATGGTAATGCCCAAATATGGAAATTCCCCAACAAATCGGACCCATATGAAGTACGCGGCGCGGAACTCGAAGAAATCATGAGACAGGCGCGTGAATTATTGCAAAGATTCAGTGTCTTTCTCTTGATAGGAGAAATGCCGTCAGAGATAGCACACATGTTGGAGAAGTAAGCACTGCTGATGCAGAATATGCTACTGCTGTCGTGAAATGGTTGCCTTCATCTTACGTCTGCCACACCTGTGGTAAGATATACTCTTCGGAAGAGTACTGGAACAATCGGTTTTGTAGCGTCTGTGGGACATTCTTGTTGCCCCAGAGAAAGGCTTCGGCGTTTCTCAGAAGAAGTGGTTATGGCGTGAAGCTCAAGGATACGAAGAGCGGCGTGCTTCCTGAAGACTATGAGATGCGAAAAGGTCAGATGGAGTTTATTCAAGAGGCCGCGAGAGCCATTAGGAGTAAAGAGATTTTTGTTGGAAGTGCTCCTTGTGGAATCGGCAAATCCCTTGCGTCGCTGCTTGCGATTTTGCCTGAGCTCGGAGAAAACAGGTTGATGATTTGTTTCAGAACCAGAAGTCAGCTGCACATATATCTTAAGGAGCTGAGGGCGCTCTCGAGAGATCTTTGCTGCGTTTCCTTCTTCAGCAAACAAGATATGTGTCCGTTGAAGAAGGGGGGTGATCTGTCTTATTTTGAGTTTTTCGAAGAGTGCAGGAGACTTAAGGAGAACTGCGAATCTTCTGCTAAGCCCTTCTGCAAATTCTTTATGAGCATTCTGAAGGATGAGAGAGAGGCGGAAGATTTGGCTCGGGACTGTGCGCATAGAATTCTCGCGCCGGAAGAGTCGGTCGAGTTCATGTTCAGAAGAGGGTTCTGCGCCTACGAAGCCTTGAAGACGATTCTGCCCAAGGCGAACGTTTTTCTCGGAACGTACCACTACGCCTTTGATCCGGCCATTAGGAAATCGATGCTGAAGAGTTTCGGAGTTAACGCTTCCAACGTCTATTTAATCGTTGATGAGGCTCACAACCTGCCAGCCTTCGCCAGAGAATTGCTTTCCGACCAGTTGACGGAGGGCACGGTTGAAAGAGCCTTGAAGGAAACTGAGATTTTCGAACACGAATCGTCTGCATCAGTCAAAGAACATCTGCAGGTTCTCATGAAAGAGGTTTTTCAACGTGCGCAATCCATTTTGAAGGCTGAAGATCTGAGGCTGCTTAACCCTCAAGAACTCAGCGATTTGTTTGTGGCCAACAACGGTGCGTCGGGTCCCGAAGTTGCGAGTGTCCTTCAAGAATACGGGGAGTACGTGAAAAAGAAGCGGCTTGAGTCTGGTTCCGAGAGGATTTCGAGCTACAACTATCGAATCGGCGTATTCATGGAGAGCTTTTTCAGCAATGTTGGGTCAAAACACGTGCATCTGATTGAAAGAGACCGGCATGGTCGGGTTGCGTTGGAGGTCAGAAGCCTTGACGGAAGAGAAATCGTCGATCCAGTTCTGAGGGAAGCAAGAGGAGCGGTTCTCATGAGCGGTTTTCTGTCTCCGCTAACCGTTTACAGAGACCTGATGCTCTACAGCTCGGACAATGTTTGTCTGAAAGAGTTTGACTCTCCCTTTCCGCGGATGAACAGGCTGATACTGGCAGCTGAGGACGTGTCGTCAGAGTTTAAGAAGAGAACGGACGTGATGCTTGAAAAATGGAAGAGTTACGTTGAAGCCATTTCGCGGGCTACTCAAGGCAATTTGGCGGTTTTCTTCACGAGCTACGGGCTGATGCATGAAGTTTCAGGGTTGATTAAGACAAACAGAAGGACGATTATGGAGGAACAGGGCACGAGAAGAAATGAGGTGATTGAGAAGCTGAGAAGCTCGTCGAACAACGTTCTTTACGGAGTCATGGGGGCCAAACTGAGTGAAGGAATGGACTACCCCGGAAACATCCTCAAATGCGTCGTGGCTGTGGGATTACCGTTGGCAACATGGAATGCCTATGAAGAATCGCTCATCGATTATCTCGAACAGCAGTTTCCGGGGAAAGGGAGAACCTACGCCTATTTGACCCCAGCCATACTGCGACTCATTCAGGCTTGCGGGCGCGTTCACAGGTCAGCAGAAGACAGAGGCTGCATAGTGATGCTGGACGAACGCGTCACCCAGCCCCACGTCAAACGACAACTTCCAGGCTACTATCAAAAAGAGATGATAACAGTCCGAAATCCATCTGATTGCGGCGAAAAAATAGAGAGTTTCTGGAACTCCCCTCGCAGGCTTTAAAAAATCTCGCCCGTAGCACACGCGGAATTGATGGCTCAGAATCTTTTCGATTTCTACAGAACCAAAGCATAAAGCGTCAATTATTTTTATTTGAATGATTACAATCAGTGTTATGAGTGAGTACATTCTCGCAAGGAACAAGTTCAAGCCATATGAAAGAGTGAAATTTCTGCTCATCGCTGAGTCTCCTCCTGCTTCTGGAGGATATTTCTATTTCGACTGGACAACCGGAAAGGATAGCCTTTTCAGGGAGACAATGAAAGCACTGGTCTGTTTCCAGAAGATCAAGAAAATGTCAAAGGGTTTCGATAAGAGACCTTTGCTGAAAGAGTTTCAGTCGCAAGGCTTCTTCGTTGTTGATGTATGTTATGAGCCCGTTGATAAGCTGCAAACCAGAGAGAAAAGACGTTATCACAAGGAAATTCCAAGACTAATCGCTGACACACGGAAGTTGGATCCTGAAGGAATTGTTATCGTGAAATCTAGCTATATTTGCTTCTGTGAAAGAGGGACTTGATAAAGCCGGCCTTGGCAAAAAGATTCTAAGTGAGAGAGCTACCATTTCCGTCTCATGGCAACCAGAAGATTTATCGACAGATGTTAAGAGAGCTGACGTGACCTCTTTGATGCGCGCGCTACAGCTGCAGCCAGGCGCTCAGGGGCTTTAAGTCTTGTGTCACGATCAGCGGTTAACTGTCTCTACGATATAGAGACACTTGCACGCTGTTTTCCCATGTCTTAAGCTTCCCTGGATCTTAAGCGGTGTAATAAGTCGTGAGGACACGACTTCACGGGTTTCCACGCCCTATTCGAAGCCTTCGAAATGGAAAAACTTGGAAAACCACGA
>CAVZKL010000011.1:0-114872 GCA_963775895.1 Candidatus Bathyarchaeota archaeon
GACGCGCGCGCAATTCTTTTATTTGCTCAACATAAGAGAAGGAAAGGGAGAGCCTAGCAGTGCCACCTCGTCTGCCAGAGTCGAAGCATTTTCAGATTGAAAGATTGGCGGATGGTGTCTATGCCGCAGTTGCTTCTGAGCAGGGATATGCAAGCTGTAATGCTGGTATCATCGACATTGGTGATAGAACCATTATCTTCGACACGTTCCTCACTCCCGAAGCAGCCAGAGACCTTTTGAAGACCGCTGAACAACTAACCTCAAATAAGATCACACATGTTGTCAACAGTCACGAGCACAATGACCATATTCGCGGCAACCAAATCTTTGACTCGAATGTTGACATAATCAGTACTGCATTGACTCGTGAAGCAATTGCCCGAAACGAGCCTGAAAATATCAAATCAGAGAAAGAGACGATTCTCAAGGAAATCATCGATGCGCAATCAAGACTTGATGCTGAGAAGGATGCTAAACGACGGCGGGAACTTGCTTTATTGATTTCTTACATGCAGGGTGTCAGCAAATCACATTCCGAATTGAAAACAAGACTTCCAAACATCACTTTTGAACATAAGCTCACAATACACGGAACAAAGAGAACAATAGAGCTTCTACCACTTGCTGGCCACACGTTCAGTGACGTTGTTCTTTACCTACCGAAAGAGAGAATTGCGTTTATGGGCGATTTGCTTTTTGTCAACATACATCCTTACCTCGCAAGTGGTTCTCCTGAGAAATGGAAACAATCACTCGCCGAGGTCGAAAGGATTAGGAGCCAAGATTGCCGTTCCTGGTCATGGTCCTGTGGGTCGATCGGCAGACCTTTCGGTATTGTCTCAATATATTGAGTCACTTGAAAGCATCGTAGTGAACATGATAAAGTCTGGCAAACCTGTGGAGCAAGCATCTTCTGAACCAATCCCCTCGCCATTCGACACTTGGCTGTGTTTGGAAAACTTTTTCGTCACAAATCTCAAGTTCCTTTACAAACTCGCTACGCAAGGAAAAGAGACAATATAGGTCACAGGGGGTTCTAGAAATAGCGTGCGTTCTCAGCGCTAATCGTATCGCGGTTTGGGTTTGGGGGTAAAGTATTATACTGCGCCGTGACGAAGGGCGACAACGCTTTAGCCTTTGTGACTTAGAGAAAGGTAAAGGATAATGTTCTCTCCTAAAATGAAGCTTCTCTTATCGATTATTTTCATCATGGTAGTTGTGACCCTTGTTTTCGACTTGGCAGGTCTGTCATTTCCTCTTGGAGGCTACTCATTGTATATTGTTGTCTTCGTCATTGCAGTCTTGTTTTACGCTTTGCTTTCGAAATTGATGGACAAACTGAAAAAGAATCGCCTTTGATGTGCGCGTATTGGCTTTGCGTTATCGTCTGGAACGGGCGAGTGAGCCGAACGGCTTTTGTGGCTTTAACGTTTCTGGCCCTTGGCAGGAAGTTGCTGTCTCAACTGTTTCTTTTTCGCTTCTTTATCCCGTTCTTTCTTTTTCTGTTGTGCGATTTGAGTATTCTTTTGTTTACGTTTCATTACACTCGGCATAAATCTCAGCTACAAATTAACGATAGATAAGCAAGCTAAAACATATTTCTTTCGCATTAATGAAGGAAGCCAATAATATCCAAAACTGACGCGTCTTTCTTTCATTTCATTAAAGAAGCCAACTTTAAAAAGAGAAAAAAGAGTTTTGCAAAGCTCTTTCTTGGGGCTTAAGAAGTCTGTGTTTTGCTTTGCTTTTCCTTATGTTTTTTCCTTTTCTCGTCTCGCTCTTTCTTGGTTAACGGTTTGTCTTTTTTCGGCATTTATGTTCCCAGAAGGTATGATATGCGTAATAGTGCTTTAATAATTTTCCAATTTTAGAAGAGGCTCGACTTACAGGTTTTGGATCTTGGGTCTTCAAAACTTCGGCTTGATCATGCGCGCGCTAGATCCATTTGATCGTGGGTTTTTTTTCTTCGGCCGGTCGAATAATGCGCGCTAGACCTCAATGACTGAATGACATCTAGGACAATTCCTAGGATTTCCTTCTGTCTTAAACTCCAGCCCACAGTTCTTACATCTGCAGTTCTTTGCTCTACCGTATTTTCTGTATCTTTCACTCATTCTTTTTCCTTCTTAGCGCGCGCGTTGAATTAGGTGGTCAATAACGAATGCAAGTTCCTTGTTTTCTTCGGTTGCCATACCGAAATATCAAATTAGTTAATGCGATCTCTTTAACCTTTTTGAGAATTGTCTGGAGTTAGCGCTGACGTTATTTTGACGGTGTCGGCTCTTTTTGGCGTATCGTCTGGAACGTGCGAGCGAGCCGAACGGCTCACGAGTTGATTAGCGCTTGGTAGTAAATGGAGATTGGTCTTTTAGTTGTAGGGAAAAATCTAATATAGAGATAATTCTGATACGTATAAATAGACAAAGTGGAATCGCCTTGGCTTTTCCAACTTTGGATTCAGTTGCACGTAGTGTTATTTACCTCATAGTTGGCGTCGTTATAGTTTATTTGTTGTCAAGAGCCTTGAAGCTTCGCCCGAAACCTATAACAATTGCGAAGCCGAGAAAAGAGGCTGCCGCCGCTTTGATTGTGAGCGTAGCCCTGCTTATTTTGGTGTTTGCGTGGCGAACGTTGACGAAAACATTCCAACTTCAGCCCCCAGAAAACACCGTTAGTATCACATTTGGTTTGTGGACCGCATTCCTTTACGGTACGGGTTTTGCGGTCATAATCGTGGCTATGAAGATCACTCGACAAACTCTGGGAAGCATAGGCATAAGCAGAAAGGATACCGGAAAAATGCTTTTTCTGGGGTTCGCATTAAGCGCAATATTGCTTGCCATTTATGGCTTGCTTACTACCTCTTTAGGAGGAGGTTTCGTAGGCTTTTCTCTTTTTTTGGCGTACGACCTAATTCTTGATATAATAGTGGGTTTCAGCGAGGAAACATTTTGGAGAGGCTACATTCAAACGAGGTTAATCGCTTATTGTGGCACAAACAAAGGACTTGTAGTTACGTCGTTGCTTTTCGCTGTTCTTTGGCATTTTCCAATAGCCTATTACGTTGAAACATCGGGAGTTATGCTGGAGGCATTGGCATGGACTCTATTGAGATTCCCAATTGGCTTGTTCCTCGGATACATTATGGTGAAAAGCCAAAACATAGTCCCATCCTCAATCGTCCATATCTTCATCAACTGGAACCTTGTTCTATGGCACCTTTAGCGCGCGCGTTGGGAACATAATGAATATCTAGAGAGTATCGGTTTTTTGGCGTGTCGCCAGGAACGTGCGAGTGAGCCGAACGGCTCGCGAGCTATCTGTTCTTCACATTCCAGTTCTGTACTTTATGGAATAGTACAGTTCAGCACCCCTTGGAATTGACTTTGGTATTTCTTCTTCAACAACATACATCGGCACTGGGTGTTCGGTTGGATTTTTTGGACATTCGTTGTGAATGTTGGTGACATTTTCATATCCGCACAAGGGGCACCTATGTTTGACGGTTTCAGACCACTTTGGATGTGCAGACAAAGCCCCGATAATGTTAGCAGCTTTCTTCTGTTCTCTCGATGTACCTGTGTCCGTGTGCTGTAACGCCCATATTATTTCTTTTTTATTCAGTCACAGCACATCCTTGATTCAAATTTCCTTGTAAGTTTAATTTTCCAATCCTAAGTTAAGTTGAGAAGGTAGTTCCATATAAATGATGATGCGTGGGCTTGGGGCAAAGTTCTGTCTCATGCATGAAGTCGGCGAGAAAGTGGTTTCTGAAGTGAGAAACAAAAAAAGAGGGGTTATTTGCGTTTTTTGAAAAGTTGTACTCCTTCGATTGTTGTTTTGTATGTGAATCCGTGTTCTAGCACGCGCGCTATCTATTTCGAGGGCATACTAGGCACAAGACCGAGCTGTTGCATCATGTTAGCATGTTATAATAATCAGTCTCTCGCCTGATCTTACCATTGTGAATTTCAATTATCGATGCGCCTTTAACCGAAAAGCGTTTTCCGGTCGCCGGTATCGCTGTCGCCGGTATCGCTGGATTGCTGCTATGGGCCTGAGTGCCCGTCATGATCCATTCCCAAGCTACCCAATTGCCAATGTTAAACAGGGACTTCGATTCGAATCGCACATCAGGAACGTCAATAAGAGATGATTTGCAGAAGGCGACTAATTCCTTCTTGCCGTGGCAGACTACGCCCAGACCATTGTCCTCTAAAACACAATCATCTGTATAGAAGGAGATTATCTTATCCAAGTCGTGTGAATTCCATGCGGCAGCCCAATCTTTTATCACCTTTTCAATATCATTTGTCATCTTTAGACCTCTGATCTATGCTTCTTTGAAGCGATTGTACTATATATATAACTTTCCTTCCAAATTCGTTCGCACGGAAGCGCGCGCTAGTTGTTGTTTTGAGTTTTGGTGGGTTGGAGCGCGAGCATGATGCGAGCGCGACAGGACGGTGAAGCATGATGCTGAAGAGCGCGCGCTAGGTGACAGAGAGCTGGGATTTTCAGCAAATCTTAAGCCAAGACTTGGGGAAGTAGACTATGTCTATTCAGAACGGAGAAGGACAATTAATGATGATATTTTGGCTCATAGTTTTGGCCGTGGCACTCGTAGTCGTCGTGTCAATTATCGTGATAATAATATGGCTTGTGAGAAGGCGACGTCGCTCCGAAAAGAAGCGGGTACCGCCTCCACCTGCTCCAGAATCTGAGAAAGAGGGCATCTCTCGGGTGTCTGAGGCTTGAATATGCTTGGCTTGATAATAGCGTTTGCAGGAATCGTAGTGGTGATAATTGCTGTGTACAGCCAGCTTCCAGAAATTAGAGTCGGTGTTCCGAACACATTTACTTGGGAGATGCGGAAAAGCGTCATGGTCGCTGGTGCAGGAGTGCTCATATTCCTCTTGGGAATCCTTATCGAAAGAGCAGGCATTTGAGTCAGTATTAAAACTTGTTTCTTTGATGCTGTGCAGATTAAAGATTTCTCATATTCTTTTTTCAGCTAGACTAGAGCCCTTTTTGTGTGGATTCCAAAGTTTTTAAAGGATGGTTATCAGATAGAAAGTTGACTAATATGCCGATAATTATCAAGATTGGACCAGCTGTAATAAAACTTTTTTGGGCAATAGTTGCCTTATTAGGTGTCTTTTTAGCACAAACTGGATTTTCAGCGACCATTAGCGGCTTAACAGATTTTGGTGAAATAACTTTAGCAAACGCTGCTGCTCTTTCGCACATAAGCGGTGGCATTCTTGTGTTTATTCTTGGGTTGGTTGTGGTGGCGGCAGGCTATCTCGGAATTCGCGGAAGAATAATAATCACTACAAACGAAGAAACAAAACAGAACCCTTCTTAGATTACCGTAATGACTTTTTGAACCAGTTTTTGATTTTGCGGAAAAGCGCGCGCGTGCGGATTTAAAATTTCTGTCTGGTTGTTAGTGCGTGCTGAAGCAATTGAGATGAGGACTTGAAAAGAAAAAAGGGGAGTTATTTGCATTTTCGGAATTGTTTTCCGCTGTCTCAGCATCTCTATACTTTGATTATTTTCGAGGAAAATTTGACTGCTCTTAATGAATCTCTGGTCGGGGATAGATCTTCTGAGATCTTTGCGAGCTTCTCAAGTTGCTCCATGGTTGCGTCGCTCTTGATGTAATAGGTGGCTCGTAACTCTTGGTAGCCAGGTCTGACCTTTCCAGGTTCTGGCAAGCCCATTGTGCCCTGCAGGTCTATGTCTCCTTCTATCTGTGTCACTAGCGAGTCTATCTTGATGCCCATCCCCGCGCCGTAGGATGCGAAGTTGTTGGTTATACAGTGGCTTAGCGCATCCAACAGTATCTCTGGTGGTAATGCGCCTTTATTCGTGCCCATCAGCTCTGGTGGATGATCGCTAGTAATTCCAAAAGGTTTGACTCTGCTATTCTTGTTGCCTCCCAACCAGAACTCGTCAATTGTTGACTCATTGTAAAAGGCGGTTTTCCACGTGGCTCTTGCCTGAAACTTGGCCCAAGCCGACTTCGGCTGCTTCATGACCGCTTCTCTCATTGCCTGAGCCTTTGACAAATCGACTCCGTTAATGGTTTTCGCTTTTTCGGTTTCCATTGATGTGACCTCTTTGATTCTTCAGCTTGCGTTGGAGCTTATAGCATTTGTGACTTCGCCACTATCGTGCACTTTGAAAAGCTCAAGTCTATTTTGAGGATGTCAGTTTGGCGTAGTCGTCTGGAACGTGCGAGTGAGCCGAACGGCTCACGAGCTATAATGCGTGCTGAGCAACCGCGAAAGTCCAAACATTGAAATACGAAGTGAACGCTCAAGACAGAACGTGAAAGAAAAGTCTGAAGTTGTTCCGTGGATATTGATTATTGCATCTGTGATTGTCGCTCTTGTATTGGGTATTTCGCTTCTTTCCGAATCAGCTGAACCGAATTTAGCGATTGTATTCGGGTTCTTGGTGTCTGTCATAATTTGTTTTTCTGTAATTTCTTCGCTAGCCTTCAGAGGCGAAACAATACATAAGGTTCTTCTTCTAGTTTCATTGCTTCTTGAATCGGGTCGTTTTCTTATTGTGTCTTTTTTGGGGATTCGCGCTGGCAAGTTTAAGTCCAGCTTGGAGGGATAACCATCCTTCGGCTGTTTACAATATGTCTATAACCGTTGCTTGCCTGTTTGTTTTGGCTTCTATTCTGGCGGTTGCAGCGATTGGAGTTCTCGTCTCGATTCTAAGAGCTAGAGGAAAATAGAAGAAAAGAGGGGGTTATTTGCGTTTTCGGAACATCATTATGTTCTGTGGGGTTGTGCAGATGTATGTCCATCCGTTGTCTATTAGTTCGCCTGCTTCTTTTTCGTCTTTGGCTATTGCGTGGTGGTAGTTTTGGCTTTCTTCGTCAAATTGAACGATATGAGTATAGACCATTGTTGAGTTAATGTTTCGGTGTCCAAGTCTTGCTTGAACTTCGATCAAGCTCTTGGTTTCGTTGTAAAGGCGTGTAGCATGATAGTGTCGTAAGGTGTGGAAGTGTATTTGTCTTCAGTCGTGGGTTGTTCAGTTTCTCCGCGAGGCGTTTCTTTTGATAGTTGAACATGGTTGCGAGTGAAGCCTAGGCGTGTGTTGCTAAATATGTAGTGGTTTCGTTTTGGTAACGTGTTGAGTCGTGCAAGTAATTTAGCTGAGATTCTCACTTCTCTTGGTTTACATCCTTTTTCAGGGTTGTTGCATTTCAGCGTGCTTTTTTCTTCGTCTATATCTGTCCATTTGCATTGCCATAGTTCGCCTATTCTGAATCCTGTTTCTTTGAGTGCTTGCAGTGCAATGGAGAACTTTTTTGCTTGTTCCGCTTATGAGTGCGTCTATTTCTTTTTCTGTTGGCACGAATGGAAGCGTTTCATTCTTGGGATAGAGTGGTGGATGTCCATTGGATATCCTTCATTTTGGCGTATTCGTTGTAGGTGAAAACGGCTAGGTTTTGTGTCCATTTGACCATTTGTTGTTTCTTTTTATGTAGAGTTTTACAGTTTCAGGGTCTGCTAGGTTTACGTTTTCTCTAATCATGTGTCGTAGAATCTTGTATTTTGTTTGGATGGTTGCGTCTGCGAAGGCTTGTTTTTCGCAATGTATCATGAACTCTGCGAGGTCTGTGTTTGTGATAACGTCAGAGCAGGCGGGTTCCATTGAAAAGCTGGCGTGTTGGTCGTAACCCGCCTTTTGTTTTTTGTGGCATTCGGCTAATCGGGCTACCCGCGCTTCCGGTAGATTCTTCATCAGCGTCTGTTTGCCCTTTCCACTTGCAGGACGGCCGTTTCACCGTTTCGCACCAGGCATCCTCAACAACTTAACATGCATCATCGTCCTCTGCCAGGTGGACGTTTCGTTTCTGCTCCGTTGCCAGGGTTCTCACCCTGCGCCCTTACGAACGCTGCAATTCTACGCGTGGGCGGAGTTTCCTCAAACCCTCAAATTCAGGGCTCGGAAGCCACACACCAACTCGCCAGCCAAACATCAATGCACAGGCGTCCGCAATAAGAATTTTGGAAACTTCACTTGACGAAGCAGTTTTGATGAGGAAAATCTGTCGATCCAGCATGGCGCACGCTTGGTGGTGAAGTCTTATCCAACCGACCTGACTATGGCTTTTTGGCGAACTTGAGAGCTGTGCCGACGATCATTACAACGATTCCCACGAACAGAAGTACCATTCCAGGATTATTGCCTTCGTGCAGCTGCAAGGGTGCGGCCAAGATAGCACCGCACAATGTTAAAATAGCCCCAAAAAAGAACAGGACATCATACTTGTCCATGAACGCACCTTCACTCTATGTGACCAAAGGCAGTTAAAAATGTACTGTGGCTGGTTGGGGGAAAATTTTTGTCCCAAACACACAAGAATACGCCTACGACTGCATTCCCTTCCCCTAACTTCCCCCTTTCTTTCTCTTTCTTTCCCATTACTGGAAAAACAAGGCAGGCACGCAGACAGACAAACAGACACCCAACGCGCGCGCGAAATCTTTGAACACGGCCAACAGGGGGTTTTCAGCCTTCCTTATTCTTTCAGTTGTGAAGCCCCACAGTAAGGGCACTCTTCAGAGGCAATGGGAATTTCTCTGCGGCATTTGATGCACTCTTTGAGAAAACCTTTCGTTTCCGGGGCGAGGGATCTGCTTATGCGACCAAGTATCGGACCTAATCGAGCTTCAATTTTCGGCTTCACGGATCTTGCAGGTATGTAAGAGAGAGCTGCGGCAAAGACCCCGCAAAAGAGAATTGCCGTGCCATCTTCAAGTTGGGAAGAAACTTCCACGTCGTCAATATGAACTCCAGGGTAGAATGGAATTGTGACGTTTAAATCTCCATAATCTCCACTTTCAAGCTCCACTTCGAGAACCAGATCAACGGCATATCCTCTGTCAAGGCGGTCACGCAATTCTGGATCGTCAGCGCCCCAAAAAATTGTGAAAGTGGAGTGTCTAAAGCTGATGTAAGACTCTGTTCCATTTTGTACGGTTGTTCCTCCGTCTTGATCGTAGATGGAACGGTAGTATTTGCCATTAGGCCAAAACTCAAGAGAGAACCAGACGGTTAGGTTTGCGTATATGCTTTTGTCAGTTTCAACATGAACTCCGTAGAGTTCATAATCCACCCAGGATGCGCCAATCGGGTAATTTACGTCCAAAAGATGCTGTTCCCAGCGTCCTCTATACCCAGTCTTCCCAGAAGTTATCCCATCATAATTTAAATTGATTGTGGCATCTGCAGGCGTAAAATAGGAGTAGTGATGAGCTCCTCCTGCTGGAACACTCGCAATTGAAAAGGCAACTCCAACGATTATGACTATGGTTATTGCTATGAGACCATAGAATATGCGCCTAGACCTCTTTAATGCTCCCTCAACGTTTGAATAGAGCATGAGTAGCGTCGCGAGACCAATGAAAAAGAGGGAAGAATACATTGCTAACAGAAAGAGTGGGCTATCTTTAGAAGCCACGTGTACCCAGATGAAGAGTAAAACCAACAGAGGCGAAAGAATAAGGGTCCAGCCTACGCTTATCCCCATGAGGGCAACCCGCTATTAAAGTAGACAGCAAGTAGGATAATACCTTTTCTTCACCTATGGGAGAGTCTTGAAAGTCGACAGCAGAGAAAGGATGTTTCGTGGGAGATATCTTGATCTGACGCTGAGTTTAAATCAGAAAGCACCAAATAACGTACGGACTGAAACCTCGATGTCGAAACGGGTAATACTGATAACCGGAACTCCGTGCATCGGAAAAACATCAGTCGCCCGCTTCTTGACCTCAAAACTCGACGCTTCATACCTGAACCTGACGGACCTTGCAACGAGCGAAAACCTGATCCTTGGCAAGGACAAAAAACGCAACTCACTCATCGTTGACGAGGTCAAAATGAAACGAAGAATCGCCAAAATAATCACCAACTCAAAAAAACAAAACCTGATAATCGACGGACACTACGCCGCCGTAGTAGTTCCGCCTAAACGCGTGACACGCGTGTTCGTCCTGAGACGAGACCCCGTCGAACTGCGAAAATTCATGATACGCTCCGGCTACTCGGATCGCAAGTTGTACGAAAACCTGGGGTCTGAAATCCTGGACATCTGTCTCGTCGACGCCCTGACCACGGTCGGCCCAGCAAAAGTTTGCGAGATAAACGCCACGGGCAAAACCGTGGAAGAGACGGGTGAAGAAATCCTGTTTCTCCTCAACCATCCTGATGATTGCGCCGTCGGCATCGTCGACTGGCTCGGCAAACTCGAAAGTGAAGGCTTGCTCGACGAGTACTTGAAAACCTGACCGGTTACCTCATCCGCAACGTGATCTGTTGCGTCGTGAGCAGCGTGATTTTTCTTCGGTTTGCATAAGATTTTGCATGGTCACTGAACTTGTCCCCAACAATTATCGGACTCGCCAACCCCGACGTCGGAGGAGGCCTTGTCAATGTTGATAATGATGTTCACACCTATGGTTCTGTTCCAATCTCTGATCCAGACTCCCTGCGTCACGTGCCCCTTCTGCACTGTGAGGTCGAACTTCTGCGTGATCCCGCTAAAACCCTCGAAAGTCGTAGCATCCTGTTCAACACTAAACCCTTCCTTCTTGAAGTAACGGATCACCTGCGGAAGCATCCGCGACGGCTGCGGTCCAGCGGCACCTTCAATGCTCAACGTCACCCTTCTCCTGCGCTAAACGTTATCTAGTGCGACGTGGAAAAGGTTTTCGATAGGCGAAGAAAATTGGCGCTCACACTCGTGGTCGTATGCTACCGATGCGGAGGTCTTCTCCTAGCCCAAGCCGAACAGAAGACCAGAACGTGCCCCTACTGCGGCCACACGGTCATCGTGCAAAAAGCGAAGAAGCTGGCTTCAGCGAAAAGCGCGGCAGAAGCTTCACAAATTCTGCGCAGACTCAAAAGTGCCGAGGCCACAAACCGACAAAGCGTATAGCTCACGCTTTATTTTATGATCTTCAGCATCTCACACGTCCTGCACAATTTGCCAGTCGTGGGCTCCCCGCACTCGCTGCACTCCCGCAACCCCTCTTCATCAGCCAATTGCTCCAAAGCCGGACGAATCCTCTCGATCGAATTGAAAATCGTAAACATCATCCCAGGATGCTTCTCCTCCAACGTGTCAAGCATCAATCGAGCATCGTTCCGCAAAGCTTCGGACGCGTAAGGACAAGGAGTATTCTGAAACTCTATCCCCTTCACGTACGCGTACAATGCGGTTTCTCTTTCAGGAACCTCACACAGAGGCTTTATTCTCCGAACCAGCTTGGGATGCACATCATCCGTGACCGGTTTCTCCTTCGCTATTCGCAAAACATCACCATGGAAAATGTTAAGCAGAACAGTCTGGGTCTCATCGTTAAGCGTGTGAGCCGTTGCAAGCTTGTCCGCCCCGATCTCCCTGGCCGCCGTATTGAGCGCTCTTCTCCGCAACACGCCGCAGAAGGCGCACGGAGTCTGCGTCACCTTTCTCTTATCCTTCAAGCGATCAATCATCCGGTCAAAAGTGTAGCCGAACAGCTTCTTGAAAGAAACAGTGACGTGCTCCACCCCCAGCTTCCGACAGTTTTCAGCCGCAATCTTCAAGGCCTCATCCCTGTACCCCTTGATCCCCTCATCAACCGTTATCGCCACAAGTTCAGCCTTAGGATAGTCACGCTCAATCTTCCCCAGTATGTGCAGAAGACTGACGCTGTCCTTGCCTCCTGAAACACCCACCGCGATCTTGTCGTCAAACTCGAACATGCGATACCTCGCAATAGTCGCTCTGGTCTTCTCCTCTATGGACTTCACGAAACACTGTTTACAGAGTCTAACGCCAGAGTACGACCTGAAGAAGAACACTTCTCGACGACGGCACACATCGCAGACACTCTTTCCCGCCATCTAGACTACCATCAAACTCATTATTTCGTTTGCCGAAGATAAAGAAAAGACTCGCGTATAAGTCGGTTACGCGCACCGTTCTCCCCGAAACCGAACCAATAAGAAACTGAAGCACAAAAGATCAGACGTATGGTTTGCCTCGCTGACAGTCACAACTCTTTAATAACATGCTGAAAGAACTAAAGGCAAAAGGAGGAATCAATGAAAATGTTCAAAGCAAAACTAGTGGCAAACGCAATCATACTTGCATTATTGTTCAGCCTCGCTCTCCAAGTAACAATGTTCGGCATTTCAATTTCAAACAAGAAATTCTCAGGAACCGTCTACGCAGCCACAGGAGTACCAGTCTCCGGAGCAATCGTATCTGCCCATGGCGACAACGGTTCAGGAGGAGCAACAACAGACGCCTCAGGAAACTATACCATCAACAGCGGTTTGCCGAACGGTACCTACAAGGTCTCGGTCTACAAACAAGGATACTTAGTTGGCGAAAATCGACAACGTTAACGTGACAGTAGGAGTCGTGACCACGGGAACAAACCTGTACCTGAACCTTTCTGGTGCGATATTGGGAAAAGTCTCTGACAACACCACAGGCAACGGCTTATCCGGCATCTTCGTGGCCGCAACTCTGTCAGACGGCAGCGGAACGTACGGTTCTGAGGCCACGACCGATGCCCAAGGAAATTACGAGATGAACACAGATTTGGGCACAGGAACGTACAACGTGACCGTTTACCTGCCCACAGGCTACTTCGGAATGACAGTTAGCCCCGTGTCCGTCATGGCAGGATCGAAAATGACAGGAGTGAACCTTTCCCTTCACCGATCAGGCATAATCTCAGGACACATAACGACGCCTTTGGGCGTACCCATAGCAAACGTAACCGTCGCTGCTACCAATGCTGGCTTCACCTACTTCGGCACCAACACGACAGACGCAACAGGAGCATACCGAATAGAAAGCGGACTTGGAACTGACAACTACACCGTGACGGCATTATCTGGCTTGTCCCTAAACATGACCAGCGCGTTGGTGACCGCTGGACAAGAGACCCCCAACGTTGACATGCAACTCTCGATAATCGCACCGCCACCGTCATTCTCAGGAACGATCAAGGGTAAAGTGACAGACACAAGCAACACCCCAATAGAAGGCGCAAACGTGCAAGCAATTGGTAACACTCATTTTGCCTTCGGCAGCGCAACAACCGCCAGCGATGGCACCTACACGATATCCAAAGGATTATCATCCACCGATACGTACAACGTAACCGCATCCGCCAGCGGCTACACTAGTCAAAGCCAACCAAGCGTAAACGTCGTCGTAAACCAAACCACATCAAACGTGAACTTCCAACTAACACAGATACCCCCAAGTCAATCCGGAAGCATATCAGGAACCGTGATGGGAGACGCAAACCCGATCCCCGAATTCCAGTACCCAATAGTCGTGATGCTTTTCATAACACTAGTTGCAGTCGCAATCGCAAGATCTCGCAAACCCAAAACCAAATACCCATAAACTGCCCACAAACGCCAACCTCTTTCTCCCTCTTTTTATCAATAAACTATTCATCCAACCCAGACCAGACAATTATGACCAAGCGTCTTCGCAAGAGGACCCAAAAAATGGCCAAAAAACCCACAAGACTATCCGAGTTCAAGACCGTAGTCTACTCCAGCCAACGATGGACCCTTCTCCAAGAGTTGAGAAGAAAAGCAAGGCAGATAATGGAGCCTCTAGACGCCTCCCACCTCGAAGCAGTCGTGCATGGCAGCATAGCCAGAGGAGACGTCTCATCGAAAAGCGACATCGACATCTTCATTCCCTCTCCATCATCCTCTTTTGCCGTGGAGATCTGCCTAGAAAAGCATAACATACCTGCCAACAGACGACTGGTCGTTCAAGCAACCCCAAACTACACGATGAAAGCTCACATAGAAATCGACGAAAACACAACCGTGACCTTCCCACTCATGAAGATGCGAAAGACCGAAAGAGAATTCTACCGTTTCGGCGGCGAAGCCAACTTGGAGCGATTGAAGAAAAACCTGCGCGTACCAGGAGTGGACAAACGCTTGATGCTCATCGAACCAACGGACAAGGGACACGTGGAAAGCGCGATCACAGGCCGCGAGGAACAAGTCGCTCACACTCTGGGCATCTCTGTCGAAACCGTGTCGGACCGCGTTCACGCATTGTTAAGAAGAGACGAGATCGGCAGAACCGGAGTCTTCATCAAAGAAGAACTGTCTGAGGGCGAAACGTTCGAGATGCTGCTGGAAAAACTGGCCAGGAAGAACCCTGCGGTTCGCAGACGATTAACGAGTCAAAAATAACTCTCACTTTTCAGTGTAGAAAATGAGGTCCTGCTCTTCCAAAATGCCCTGAAGCTTATCGACAGCCTTGTAAACGTCCTGCTCTTTCTTGGCACCCACGCAGACAAGTTTGCCAGCCGAGAATATCAGGAACACCACCTTAGGATCCTCCATCCTGAAGACAGCTCCAGGAAACTGCTCGGGCTCGTACATGACCTTCTTAAGCTTGTAAACAACGTTCTCCAAGTCTATCTCGCCGTTCAATTCAGCGCTCGCAACGATGTTCTGGATGGTAATCACAGGCTTGTTGGCAAGAGGAATCCCGTGACTTCTCAGTTCCCTCACCACCTTATTCACCGCCTGAATAGCCTCCTTCTCCGATTTCGCACCCGTGCAAACCATCTTGCCAGTCTCGAAAATCAGCGTCGCCGTCTTCGGCTTCTTAATCCGAAAAACCAACCCCGGAAACACTCTTGGACTGTACTCTGCAAACGGAAACTTCTCCACTATCTTGGTCAGACTGATCCTCTGGTTGAGCGCAGCCGATGCAACGATGTTTTGAATGTGAATCGTGGGTTTTCTCTTCGCCATCCATTTTCATCTCAAACTAGCTTGAGGATATAGAAGCCCTTTATATAATACATTTTGCATCGACAAAACCGTTAAAGCACGCACACAAAAAAATGAACCTTTCACGGCAAAACAAGTGAAGTTACTCAACCGTTGAAATGATAATGCACCCCGCAAGTCAACGTGACTCAGGCTCCTATCATCGTCCAGTCTCTAACATTTCGAGCACCGCCAGTTCGCCGCGTGCGTGACTTTCGCGTCGCTGTCAACTTATCGGGAAACGAAGAAGCGCGGCGATGCCGCCCAGACTGAAAAGTTTTGAACCCGCCTCGTGCTCGGTGCTAACTATAAGCGTCATTCCTCTGCCCTTTTGCTCAACAGTGTTCATCACATCTTCGATTCGCAACCGCTTCTCATCATCAGAATTGCGAAGCACGTTGTCAGCAACCATCAGCGTCTGTACGGCGCCAAGCTTCGCTGCCGCTTCAACTTCATCAAGTCCGTAAGCAACGTTTGTCTCGCTCTTCCCAAGTCTTTTCAACACTTCTTCAACCGCTGCCGCTTCCTCCGAAACTCGCAACTGGTTCACGGTCTTGAGCAATATGCCCGAGCGCAACGCTTCGGATATCCCCGAGGATCCACCGCTGTTGACGCTCTTGACGTCAACGACCGATTTTGCCAATTCAGAATCCTCGTTTCTAACGAACGCTGCAAAGTCATCCTTCACGAATCCGACCCCGATTATTGCGATCGGACTCCGCGTCTGCTGCCAGACCTGACGCAGACTGCTGAGTGCCCCTCTGAAGTACACGTTCGTCGCAGCGTTCCTCTTGTCTTCCTCCAGTTTTCCAGGAAGCTTAACTCTCTCCTCGACCTTTTGGTCAATCCCATACTGCGCCGTGGTGGCTATCGCGTATCCCTCATCGTCAATCGAAATGATCAATACGGGTTTCTCAGAGGTCCTGCTTGCTCTCTTCAACCTTTCCAGATCGTGCTCTGCCCATCTCTTCTTCACGACAGTCATCGGCGTGTTGAGGGTGATGTTCAACGTGTGATGTGCGCCTCCGGGAACGTCCTCCGGCCCCTCCCTTATGACCCCGTGGACTCTGAGCCTGCCCAGAAATTTGTCCCAATCAACTTCTTCAACCTCGATACCCAAAAAAACAGGGATCCTCTCTCCACGCTTGGGTCTGCCATACTTCTCGTCAGACTTTATCTCACGAGTCGTTCGCGCATAAACCAGATCGCCCTTGCGTACGACATTGTACAAGTGCCAAAAATCATCCAGCGTTTCCGGAACAATCTTCACGAATTCTTTCTTGCGGTCTACCGCCAGAATCCTCAAGACCATCAGCTTCCCAAAGTGAACGTTCAGCATTCAATACCCTCGTTCGCATATTAAAGTGTAGACAAATCCTGCAAAAGTCAAAAATCGGGAACAACGGCGCGCGCTACCTTGAGGCTCTGGAAGGCTCTTCAATGAGCTGTAATGGGCCGATGAAATCACGCGCTAAGAATTAATGAAAAGCGATAAATAATCCTGAAAGGAAGATTATGATATTCGCACACCGGGAAAAGTGAGAGGAAATATGAGACTTGTTCAATTTTTTCTGCCTAGAAATGGAAGACGGATTGGACAAATTGAAGGCAAGAACATCCTTGATCTGACAAGCATTAATGCTAAATGGACCCACCTATATCATCTCTTCTTTGAGGGCCAATAGAAACAAGAAGACTATCGCAACATATCTTGATGGATTCCCACTACACAATAGCGTAACTTTGCCCTATGAGCAATTGCTCGAGACGACGGCCGGGGGACGAAAATGGGTGGATTCTGCCTCCGCTTGACCACCCCGATCCTGCTCACTGCATGATTTCGGGAACTGGATTGACACATTTGGGCAGTATGGAGCAAAGAGTCAAGATGCATACACTTGCTAAAGAAAGTTCTAAGACCGACTCACAGAAAATGTTTGAAATGGGTCTTGCGAGAGGCAAGCCTGAGTTCGGATTGCGTGGCATTCAGCCGGAATGGTTCTACAAAGGAACTAGCGCTGTTTTACGGGGCCACAGAGACTTTCTAGATATTCCTGAATTCACGGAAGATGGGGGCGAAGAGCCGGAAATTGTCGGTTGTTATTTGATCGATGATGAAGGCAATCCTTGTCGTGTCGGCTTTGCCATTGGCAACGAGTGGTCAGATCACCGTGTAGAGAAAATGAATTATCTTTGGCTGGCTTCGTCCAAACTACGGACTTGCTCAGTCGGACCAGAACTGATAACTGATCAAAGTTTCAAAGACATACGGGGGAGATGCCGCATTCTCAGGAAGGAACAAGAGATGTATGACTCGGGTGAACTCCTGACAGGCGAGGACCATATGAGCCATAGTCTCGCTAACCTTGAGGATCACCATTTCAAATATCCTCAATTTCGCATCCCTGGTGACGTCCATTTGCACTTTTTCGGGACGATGCGATTGTCTTACCCAAACCGGCCTCGTTTTGAAACGGGCGACAGAATTGAAATCAGTTTTTTCAATATGGGTTGTTCGCTTGTTAACTATGTCCGTAGATTCGCTTTTTCCGAGATCGCTACCACCGTAAAACAGGGATGATGTTTACCGAGCTATGACCTTACCAACCTGCCATGCTAGGTGCACGTGCCCAAGTCGCTGCGCGTCCGTTCAATAGGTCTCTAGTCTCCTCACTCGGTTTCTAAGAGTGCCTATCTTCTCAATTTCTATCTCAACGGTATCGTTTTCTTGAAGTGAAAAATCATCAGGCGGAACTATGCCTGTTCCTGTTAGACAAGTTGTTCCGACAGGCATCGGATTGTATCTACACAAGAAAGATCTTAGTTCTTCTATGCTTCTCTTCATTCGTGAAGTGTTGAAAGATTTGAGGAATATGCTTTCTCCTGCCCTAAAAACCTGACATTTGACTTCGAGTCTTGGTTCCAGACCCACTTCATCAATCGTAACTATTGATGGGGCGAGCGCACAGCAGCCTTTGTAGATTTTGGCCTGTGGCAAGTAAAGAGGATTTTCCCCTTCTATGTCTCTCGCTGTAACGTCGTTCCCAGCCGTGAATCCTACTATGGCGTTGTCTGGTCCGAGAATGAACGCGAGTTCAGCTTCTGGGACACTCCACTTCGAATCGCCTCTCACGCATATTTCTTCATCAGGGCCGACATAGCGGCTGGATGTCGCTTTGAAGAACACTTCTGGCCTCTTTGCGGCGTATGCTAAGTCATACACTCCTTTGACTCCCGTTTCAGTCTCTCTTGCCACACGGCTTTTCTCGTATGTTATGCCACAGCCCCAGACTTCAGGCGGATCCAGTGGCACGACAAATCTTACGCCGTTCGCATCCAATTTGTCAGAGCGTCCAATCTGGGTTCGAGGCAGTTTGGCGAGGTTGCCATGCAAGCATTCTGTTATGACATCTTTTAAACTGGTCTTCTTTCCAGAAGCAACAATCGCTAAATCGACAAAGGATCTGAAAGACACTCCGTCCAGACGAGTCAGATCAATTACTTTGTCCTCAATCCACAGCCCCATACGTAGGCCTTCACGTGACTCATACCGGACTATCTTCATCTGAGGTCCCACCAACTCGGTAGCCTAGAGATATGTTGCTTCAAAGAATTTAGATTTTCGCAAGCTTTCTCATAAGACTCGGCAGCTCCAACCCAGTCATACTCCTTTTCCAATCGTTCAGCGCGCGGCGCCAATACTTCTTCCCATGTTTTCTGAAACCCTTCACTACCGAAACGTGAATACAACCTCATAATAAGGTCTGTTTGTCTCGTTTTGACTTCACGTTGGCTTGGATATGACTTTGCGACCAAGAAGAGAAAAACCCTTTAGTTAGAAAGGAACAATTGGCTGTTATGCCAAAAATTGATGCTTTTGATGGAGCCATCATGGATAGCCCGCCTATGGTAGTCTACAAGGCTAGTTTGAAGGAGGCAGCAGGGGTCACACATTGGTGGATGCCTCATTTTGAATCGAAGCTAAGAGGGGATATACCAATCGACCGCGAGGGCGCGCGCCAGTCGAAAAACCTATTTGCACGTCCCATCAAGCTTGTCTCTCCAAACTTACGGAAGTGCCAGCCCTTGACAATCTCAGAGTTCAAATATGACTTAGGAAAGGTTGAAAGAGGATACAACAACAGAACCCTCTACATCAACGTTTCAAACAACCAGATAATGAGCAGACCAGTCAGCCAAAAAATGAAAGACACATTCATAGGCGGACGTGGCTTCAACCTTTGGCTTCTCTGGAACGCGCTGCCCAAAGACCGAATCGCACGATGGGATGACCCTGAAAACGAGGTCTGCATCGCCTGCGGTCCATTAGGAGGAACACCTGTCTACCCAGGAAGCGGAAAGAGTATAGCCGTGTCAATTTCTCCGTTGACCGACACCGTTGTCGACTCGAACGTCGGCGGATACTTCGGGCCCTATCTGAAATTTTCAGGCTGGGACGCGCTTGAAATCCAAGGAAAAGCAAAATCAGATGTTGTGATACTCATAGACGGTGACGAAGGCAAAGTTCGAATCGAAGACGGCTCAGAACTGCCTTCAGAAACATACCTCATCACAGATTACCTGGCCAAAAAGTACGGCGGAGAAACCGGCCAGAGCATATCAGTGGTTTCTTCAGGCCCAGGAGCCGAACACACAAGATTCGGATGCCTCAACCTTTCCTGGTACGACCCTGGTCGCAAGATCCACAGGTTCAAGCAGGCAGGCAGAGGCGGAATCGGCACGGTGTTACGAAACAAGAGAATAAAGGCCATAGCCATCAAGTATTCAGGAAGAATAACCGTCGAAACAAACGGTCCCGCTGATCCAGAAACCGTCAAACAAGTTGGCCAAGCCCACAGTCAAGAACTCAGGAATCTCGATTCAAAACAGAATGAGATGTCCTCTGTCGGAACGACACATCTCGTGACGATCATGAACGACTTCGACCTGCTGCCCGTGCACAATTTCAGGTACGGCAGCAACCCTGAAGCAGAAAAACTCGGGCGCGAAGTCTACAGGAAAAAATTCCACAAGGGCTTCGACGGCTGCTGGATGGGCTGCGCACTGTCGTGCGCACACGGCGTCAAGGACTTTGAACTAAAAACAGGACCACACAAAGGGCAAAAAGTCTTCGTCACCGGACCAGAATACGAGACGATCGCTGGAGTGGGAAGCAGCTGCGGCATATTCGATGCTGACTACGTCATTGAGATGAACTTTTACTGCGACACCTACGGTCTAGACACGATTTCCGTCGGTACGGCCTTGGCTTTTGCAATGGAATGTTATGAGATGGGTCTCATCGACAAGAAGGCGACCGGCGGGTTAGACCTGCGCTTCGGTAACAAGGATGCAGCCCTTGAACTGGTTCATCAAATGTCCAGGGGTGAAGGCTTCGGCGTCATCGTTGGCCAAGGTATCAGACGAATGAAGAAGGTTTTTGCCGAAGAATACGGCGCTGACTCAAGGGTGTTGCAGGACATAGGCATGGAATCAAAAGGCTTGGAGTTCTCAGAGTACGTTACAAAGGAGTCTCTAGCCCAGCAAGGCGGTTACGGACTTTCGTTGAAAGGTCCTCAGCACGATGAAGCCTGGCTCATATTCGTGGACATGGTAGACAACCTGATGCCCACGTTCGAACAGAAAGCCGAAAACTTGCACTGGTTCCCGATGTTCCGCACCTGGTTCAGTCTCAATGGATTGTGTAAGCTGCCGTGGAACGACGTTGTTCCAGAAAACAACAAACAAACAAAAGAACCAGCAAAGGTCATGGCGCACGTTGAAAACTACGCGAAGTTCTTCTCAGCAGTCACAGGCAAGAAGACAACGCCGGAAGACATCATTCCTATGAGCGAAAAGGTGTACAACTTCCAAAGAATATTCAACCTGAGGATGGGTTTCGGCACGAGAAGATACGATGAATTGCCCTACCGTGCCGTTGGGCCCGTGACGAAGGACGAGTATGAAAGCAGAGCCGAACGCTACGATAAGCAGCTCAAAGAAAAACTCGGATACGACCCTTCGGGCAAATCGACAGAAGAAAAAATGTTCGTCTTGAGGAAATACCGAGAAAGCGAGTACGAACGACTGAAAGACGCAGTCTATGAGAGACGAGGCTGGACCTCGAATGGAGTGCCAACCCTTCAAAAAGTGAAAGCCCTGGGAATAGACTTTCCCGACGTGATAGAATTACTGAAGAAGAACACTTGAAACACACGGGCTAGCGCGCGCACGTCGCGTCTGTTTTCATTTTGCAGAGTCTGAAGCATTTATTAGCAGACGCAAATTCACTATTGTCTGTCTAGGATGCGGATACTTCATGAAACTCGCTTTCTGGCTTCTGGACCTGAACTACGAATCCAACGACGAAGTTCCAGAAATCTGGATCTGGGGCGTAACCGAACAAGCAGAACGCGTGCTCATCATAGACCGTCACCCTCTTGCCTATTTCTATGCAATCCTTGAAGACAACGGGGATCCTGCAAGAGTCATCGAAGAAATCAGCAATTGCCATCTGAAGTGTGTTTCGAAGCTTGAACTTGTCGATCGCAAACTGTTTGGAAAACCCGTGAAAGCCGTGAAGGTTCATGTTAAGATGCCCGACGTCATGTCCGAGTACGCCAAGACACTTCGAAAGCTCGAAGGAGTAAAAGACTGTCTCGAAGAAGACATTCGATTCGCCATGCGCTACCTGGTAGACAACAACGTTATTCCGTCCGCGTGGCACGAAGTCGAAGTTACTGAAGAATCGGACAAGAGAGGCGCACAGGTTGACAGAGTCTTTACCGCAGAGCGACCGCCCAGAGCCCTTGAAAAGGTCGAAGCCTCACCGTTGAGGATTCTGGGTTTTTCAACAATATACTACAGCCGTGAAGGTTCTCCCAAACCGGAAAGAAACCCCGTCGTCATCATTTCGACGGGAACCAATAGCGGCGAAGAGAAACAGTTCTTGGCGGGCGACGATCGAAACGACAAACCTGTTCTGGAAGCGTTCATAGAGTACGTTCGAAATTTCGACCCTGACATCATCGTGGGCTACGGCAACAACGGACAAGATTGGCCCTACCTGCGCGAAAGATGCAAAAGACACGGAATACGACTTCACGTCGACAGAACAGAAACCGAGCCTCACACAAGCGTGTACGGACACGTTTCACTTGCGGGCAGAGCAAACCTAGATTTATCAGACTACGGCGGAGAGTTTCCAGAGGTCAAGGTCAAGACCCTGGCCAACCTTGCAGAATACTTGGGTGTGATGAAACTCGAGAACCGCAAGATCATAGAGGACATCGATCTACCGGATCATTGGGACAACAAAGAAAAACGCGAGGCTCTAAAACAATTTTCAAAAGATAACACCCAGTGCGTAATGGGAGTGACAGAAGCAATCCTGGACTTCGCAATACAGCTCTCAAGCTTGGTAAGCCTACCGCTGGATCATGTTGGAACCGCGGCCGCAGGTTTTCGTGTTGAATCTTTTCTAATAAAGAGAACACACCCGCTCGGTGAACTCGTGCCAAGAAGAATTGAACAGCCCTACAGGCCTTACGCCGGCGGGCTCGTGCTGCAGCCAACACCAGGGCTTCATGAAAACATCGCGGTCTTGGACTTCAAGTCGATGTACCCCAACATCATGATAACCTACAACCTTTCGCCAGACACCTACGTATCCCCGCAAGACCCAGTGCCTCCTGGAGGAGTGTACGAGGCTCCCGAAGTCAAACACAGGTTCAGGAAAGAACCTCCAGGCTTCTACAAAGAAGTCTTATCCTACTTGATCCAAGTGCGAGACCAGATTCGCCCGAAAATGAGCAAACTGAAACCAGGCACAGCTGAGTACCGAGTGTTGGACGCCCGTCAAAAAGCCGTCAAGATCATAACCAACGCTTCGTACGGGTATGCCGGTTGGATAGGAGCCAGGTGGTACGTCAAACCCGTTGCCGAGGCAGCCGCTGCTTGGGGAAGACACACAATTCTCACGGCAATAGACATGGCGAAAGAGGAGAAGTTGAAAGTGGTCTACGGCGACACGGACAGCATATTCATCGAAAATCAACCTCAGAAGATAAATCACCTTTCGAAAGAAATCAGGGAAAAGATGGGGCTAGAAGTTAAGCCAGACGAGATCTACACACGCATCTTCTTCACTGAAGCCAAAAAACGTTACGCCGGCCTCATGTCCAACGGAGAACTGGACATCGTCGGCATGGAAGTCGTTCGCGGAGACTGGGCCACAATAGCCAAAAAAGTGCAAGAAAAGGTCTTGGAGATAATACTGAAGGAAAAGTCGCCGAAAAAAGCCGTGGATTTCGTCCACCAGTTCATCTACGAGGTCAGGCAGAAACAGGTTCCGTATCGAGACCTAATCATATGGAAAACTCTGACCAAACCCGCCGAGGAATATGAAGTCAAAGCCTCCCACGTTGAAGCTGCGAAGATGTTGCGGGCAAAGGGTTGGCAACTTGCTGTCGGCGACAAAATAGGCTTCGTCGTCGTTATCGGCGAAGGGCGCCTCTATGAAAGAGTCAAACCGTACATGCTTGCCTCGTACGATGAAGTGGACCTGGAGTACTACGTGGAAAAACAAGTTGTGCCAGCTGCAGCAAGGATCCTCGAAAGCTTCGGCGTGACAGAAGACCAATTGTTACAGTCCAAGAACGGACAGAAAGAAACGAGGAAACTCACAGACTTCTTCGGCGCCTAACCTTCTGTGATTTCTTGAGAAAGTCGTCAGCTGAACAGTCAACGAAGGTTTCACCGCGTCTGACAGTCGGGAGGCGATGATTCTCTTTATGCCTCTCTCGCTAGCTATGTCAACAATCCTCTGAGTTATGATTCCGTCGAATATGACCGTGCTCACACCCTCGACTTTCTGAAGCTTCTCTGCGAGTTGACTTACCGGTAAACGTTCGATCTGTTCATCCTTCTCATTCAATAGAACGGATTCCAAGGTTCCGTCAAGCCCTTTGATCGTTTCAACGACTTCTTTAGGCATTTCCACTTTCTGCTTCTCTCTCTTCGGTGCTTTCGACGGTTCTCTGTACTGCTCTTGAATGGGAACCTTCGCTTCTAAAGCGTCAAAGATTTCTTTGCAGTTGCACTCTTCAATCTCTTTGCCTCTGGGGGCTCTGGAAATGAACTTAACGTCGGTGACCTGCTGCAGTTCTTTCAATATTAGGTCCCCGCCCCTGTCTCCGTCGAGTAGAGCGGTAGCTTCTTTTTCTTTGCAGAGTTTCTTTATTGAATCAGGAACTTTAGCGCCTTCAAGGGCCACAGTGTTCAGAAGTCCGCAGCGCATCAGGTTTATTATGTCTGCTCTTCCCTCTACAACGATGATCTCTTTCGAGCTTTCAAGTGCGGGTCCAGCGGGCAGTTCTTCAGGCCCATACTTCTCAACCTTGCCGATTTTCAACGTGTCCGAGACTTCTTTGAAGACTTCGTCAACGGACGGCATCGTCTCGATGGTCCATTTGTGCAGAATTTCCTTCGCCCTGTCGATTATAATTTTTCGCCTGGCTTCCCGGACGTCTTCGATTTTTTCGAGCGTCACCTTTGAAGCGCAAGGACCGACTCTGTTTATGCTCTCTATGCTTGATGCAATAAGCGCCGTGGACACTCTGTCCAAACTCGTTGGAATCGTTATCGTGCCAGTCGTCTTGTCCTGTTTTGAGTGTAAATCGATTTCTATTCTCCCTATTCTTCCAGACTTCTGAAGCTCCCTGAGATCGAGCTCAGGTCCAAAAAGGCCTTCCGTCTGCCCGAAAACTGCCCCTATAACGTCTGGTTTTTCTACTACTCCTTCTATTTCAAACTTCGCGTTTATAACATACTTTATAGTAAACGTCTGAGATGAACCCGTAATTATGCACCTCCTAGTGATGAGTTAAGGGTTAGATTTGATCACGTGAATTGAGAGTTTTCCTTCTCGTATCACGAGATTCCGTCTTAACATCTACTATATATTACGTTTATGAATTGCAAATCAAACTCTATAAGCTTTTCCCATTAAGCACGTTGTTTCACTATCCGTCTCGCACTTCTAAGCTTCGCCCAGCTTTTTCTTGAGCGTCTGCATGTACGTGGCCAAGCCTTCAACGTCCTTGACCTCTTTGCCAGTGAACCTAATCAATTCTCTCCAAAACGTCAAGTCAGGCTTTATCCTTGCAGTTTCCAATTGCTGCCTCACGGTTTCTGTCCACTCCTTACCTCTTCTGTCAAAATCAAAAAGCAAGATTACCTCTCTCGCACCGCTTTCTTCAACATTGCAGATCAGGTCAAGCCGAGACTTTCCCCCGGTCTTCGCGCAAATGATTTCTCCTTCCACACCCAGTTGTCGCAGACTTTCTACGTCCTTCTTGCCCTCAACGATTATGGGTGTCCCCTTGACCGACTCTTGCATCAAACATTCAAGTACGTGCTGAATTCGTTCCTCTCTTGCCTTCAGATGGGCAGACAAGGCTTCTACCTAGTTATCTTGGCATTTTTCACGGCGTTCAGGCATTCCTTGGCCTCTTTATTGCTCTCGAAGTATCTTCTCACCGGCGAAAGAATGCTCGTCAACTGTTCAGCCACCGCGTTTTTGAGGTCCTGAGGATGCAGGCCACCACATGAATAAGCGTTGGCTAAATCTCGGAAACTGTGAAATTCAACCCTGCCACCGTATTTCGAAGGTCGATCAATCGGGAAAATCTGCGTTTCCCTGAAGATCACGTACCTGCAGATTTCCAAGATAGGGTTAAAATCGACCGCTTTTTCAGGACAGAAGGCTTTGGCAATCTTCTGTTTGATCTCTGCGGGCGAGTCATAGATGAAAACGCACGTTTCAGGCTTACTCTTAGACATCTTCACAGAGGAAATTGCTTCCTTCTCTTCACCTTCGGGAATAGGCCACACTGGAGGTTTTTCTAAACCCTGCAGCAAATGATGATGCACACACGCCGGCTTGAAGAAGCCCAGCTTTAGTCCTAGCTCACGGGCCACAACGTTCGCTTTCCGCTGGTCCATTCCCAGCTGACAGATCTTGGCACCAAGGTGGAAGATGTCTGCGACTTGCATAGGCGTGTACAAGAAGTCTGAAACATATCGGGCCTCAGTCTCTTTCCGTCCAGCAACTTCGAGCGTGCGTCTCGTGCGGGCAATAGTAAGGTTCTTCGACACTAGCACGGTCTTAGCCCAGTAATCGAGGTCTCGGTAGAGCTCATCTGAATAGACGAACTCAACCTTCTCAGGCGGAACCCCCAGCGCTATCCACGAGTGTCGGAACAGGTCAGCAGCCTTCCTGATTAATTTCAGGTCGCCGCCCATTTTGTTGTTTAACCACGCGTGCCACGTGGAGAGATAAGCTTTGAAGTGTATCCCCGCTTCTATCAAATCCTTCATCTTGTAAGCACAGATTGACCCAGTTCCAAGATGCACCAACCCAGACGGTTCCCAGCCGTTGTAGGCAACGGGATGTTCCTCCGTTTCTAGAAGATGTCTCAAATCTTCGGGTGTTATAACCTCCTCCGTTGGAGGTCTGCAGATTAGATCAATCTTCGTCTCGATGTCCAAGTTGAACCTTACCTGTTCAGTTTTATCCTAGCTTCTATACGAGAAGGAGACTTAAAAGTTGCTTAAACTTGACGTCACGTCGAGCGCACTGCAATCATCTCAACTTTCTGAACAACGCATCGGTAATGCGTCTGTAAGGCTTACCAACTACTTCAAAGACGTTGTTTCCGAGATATTTCCGCAGGTAGAATTGGCTCATACCCTTGAACAAGGCAAACCTGAGCTTGGTTTCTGAAAAAGATGAATGAAACAGCAACTTGTGCTTGATCAGACTGAAGTTTTTCGGTTCTTTCCACTCCTCTGAGACCATTCTGTCCTTCACTCTGTCGAACAATGGGGTCCCAGGAATCGGGTACGGGAAAGTGAACGAAAGATAATCCAACGGAAGTGACGAGGCAAAATTAACGGTGTCCAAGATTGTTTCGTCGTTCTCGCCAGGATATCCAAGTATGAAGAAGGCACCGACTTGAATCCCAGTTTTCTTGAAGATGTCAACAGCTTCTCTGGCCTCTTTCACTGTGGTCTGTTTCTTCATGATTTCCAGGATCGTGTCGTTGCCAGATTCGATTCCAAAGAACACGCGCACGCATCCTGCCTGTTTCATTTTCTCAGCAACGTTCGAATCCACGGTGTCGACTCGTGACAAGCACTCCCATCCGATCTTGACGTTTCGTCGGATCAATTCCTCGCAGATGTCAACCAGTCTTTCGCGGCTGAGGGTGAAACAATCATCAGCAAACCAGACCCTTTCGTAGCCTAGCTCTCGAACCTCCACGACTTCCTGCGCAATGTTTTCAGGAGTTCTTGATCTGAAGGTGTTCCCAAATATCGGTCGACTGCAAAAATCGCATTGAAACGGACAACCCCTGGACGTGATAATTGCCGTTGTAGTGTAACCGAAATTTCTCGAGTAATACTTCTCGTAAGCCTCATTGTCGAAGAGTTCTCTCGACGGAAAAGGGATCTGATCTAGATTCTTGACAAATTCGCGAGGAGGAGTCGTGACCACCTTTCCGTCTTCCTTGAAAACTATTCCTTTGACATCACTGAAACTGGAGTGATCTTCTACTGCTTGAACGAGTTCTAGCATGGTTTGTTCACCTTCGCCGATGGCCACGACATCAAAAAAGGGAATGAATTCTTCGGGGTTTGAAGTTGCAAGCGGTCCACCTATGACCAGAAGTTCGCAGTCTTTTCTGAGAAGTTGGGCAAGTTCGAGAACTTTTTCTTTCATAGAGAACATTGCCTGTATTCCTATTATCCTTGGGTTTGTCCTTCTGACTTTCTCCAGTGCCTCATCTTGCTTCATGAACGTACAGTCGACCAGTTCGGCTGAAATTCCGTGGCTTTTCACATACGCTGCTATGTAGCCTAACCCTAACGGTGGAAACCTGAAAATCGAGTTGTCGCTCGAAGGCTGAAAATACGGATAAATCAGCGTTACCGTTGCCACGTCGTTATCAGGCTCCCAGAATCTCAATTCCATAATCAAATCTTGTTTTGCTGGCGTTTACCTCATAGTCGAGTCCCGCCCAGTCCAACGAGCCCTTGATATATTCTCTTCCTCGCCGCAAAATACCGTCTTCTTTTTTCCAAAGTCGAAAGCCGAACCCGTTTTCAGAAGCGCTCAAAGAACCCCATTCACCGATAACTTTGTCCCATGCTCCTATCCTTTTGTCAGTTAGCTTGGTGCCTTGCGAGTCAAAGTACCGATGGAAAAACGTCGCCCCCTGCTCGTTCAGCATGAAGATCTTGCGAAGTTTTTCCTTTTCCACGTCGCGGAAGTCCGCTTTCACTTGGATTATTGGCTTGCGAATTTCATACGTCACCGACACTTTCCCCACAGGCCTTGCCATTGCGAAGCTCGTTCCTATCTGCATCTTTTTCGTTATTTCCTTCAAAGTCAAGAAGCGAAATCGCGGTCGTTCTTGATACAGACGCGAAAAGTGTCCAATCAGGGTGCGAGCTTTACGATTCTCCAGCTTGATATTTCTGAACCTGTTTCTCGGAATTCTGTCCATCGTAAACTCTTTCACAATAAGCCAACAGTCATCTTGGCGTGAAACTCTGACTTTGGAAGTTCCAGAAAAATACGTCTCATCCGAGTAAACAAGGACTGGAAAACCGAAGCCCGTGCCCTCTCCCGCCATCTCTGCTCCACTGCATACTAGGACAAGCCCTTTCTGTAACTCAGAAATCTTCCCGAAGTGCGGTTTTGTGTCCGAATAGACACGAACCGCCACAGAGTCTGAGAATGGAATCGTGTGAACGTCGGCGTCGCTTAAAGAATTGGGAGAATTCGTTTGGGGGGGTGAGGATGAGACCATTCAAAGCTCCTGCTTCTACGCTTCGTGTCGTGTTTAGATTCCATCTCAGAATTTATAAATCTAGATACCGCCTCCACACGCATTTTGCGTCAGTATGGCTCTTGACGAGAATCTTGCTCAAATGCTGATAACTGTCTGAAAACGCGGGTTTTATCGCGGGCGAGTGTTTCCCCACTAACCTAACACTTAACTTCATTGTGGGGCGAAACGCCCCTCTAAGTTAAGCTCTCTCCGTTGGGGAGCTAAGCCCGCGCCCACCGTGTCCCACGTTTGGGTAAACCCTCCCTCATAAGCGTGAGCAAGCGGTCAAGCTTGCTGCTTCGGTCGAGTCCGTCTGCGTGGATGTGTCGGCGGGATTAGGAAAGGCTCGTGCTAGTCATCGCCAACGAGAAATGTGAAGTGAAGGAAGTTAAACGTTCCTGTCCTCTGATCAGTGCTCGAGCCAGGTTTTGTGCATCTTGTCGATGTTTAACTCGAACGCCGCTACAGGATTTTGAAGACCCCAATTCTGCAGCACCTGCGGGTGTACTTCACCGATTAATCCCACTTCTTTCTTTTCGACGATCACATTTCCAACTCTTCCATCTATGAAACTCGGATGCTTCAATCCTCTTATCTGCCATCTTAGTCCAAGGTTCATGAACAGAGTGTCCAAAGCAGATTTTATCTCAGTGAAACTGGCATCAGGGTGCGAAACAGCTGCTGCGAGTGTGTAGTCGTCTCTTGTTCTTGTCTCAGCTTTCTTATCCAAGACCGTGACGGGACCAAGCTCGAAGATTCTCTGCGGATACTCAACGTGTAGGTTGCAGCTGAAGAACTCCATGAGACTTGGGAGAAGCCAGTTCCTTAGACATGTGAGAGTCTGAACTTTAGGGTTAGCAATCTCGATTATCCTCTGTTTCTTCATGTTCATCCTTGTGAACAAGTTTTCCGGGTTCGTCATGTTGTAGGTGAGCACTTCTTGAAAACCGAGTCCAACCATCAACTCTCTCGCAGCGTCCAAGAAGACTTGTTCGGGTCGTGCGCAGCCCTTTGTCGGCAATTCTCTCCAGAACGGTTTGATCCTATTGTACCCGTAGGCTATTGCAACGTCTTCAACCAGGTCGATTGGATGCATTATGTCGGTCCTGTAGCAGGGTATTTGCACGGTCATTCTATTCTTCTCAAGGTTCTCGATGCCGTAACCTGCTTTGGCAAGCATTTCAGCGATTTGCTTTGCACTGAGACTTAGGTCGAGAATTCTGTTGGCGTATCCAACCTCAAGTTCCATTCTTGAAATGTCAAACCGCGGTGTGGTTTCGGCAAGATTATTCTCTTCATAATGTACGACTGAAGAATACGCTTTTCCGCCTCTGTCAATAAGCGACAGAGTTACTATTTTGAGGGTGTTGAGCACCGTCTCGTGATCAGTGCCTGTGACTTCGACAAGAATGTTCCTCGTTTCTTCGGTGACTTTTCCGAGGTCATTTGAGTTGATTATAGGTGGGAACGACAAGACTCTCGTTTCGCTGTCGATAAGTATCGGGTAGACAGAATGTCGGCTTACGATTGACCCGTATTCTATCCCTTTTGGATGTTCCGAGAGTATCTCCTTTAGGTTCATTTTCTTCTCGAATCCCAGTGGCACAAAGCTGATCTCGTTTGGCTTGGTGACCGTATAGCTTAACGGCGGTTTCATCAAGTCAAAGTTGTACAAGCCTATGGACGTTTTCCGTCTGTTTCTGCCGTAAGTGTGGTCCAATTTGTCCTGCAACTGCATAACGCCACGTATCATTGGGTCGGTCAGTTTCACATTCTTGATTATTGAGCAGCCGATATAGGGCCTGATGTTCCCAAGTCTCTTGTCAACGAAGACTTCCGCTAGTGGTTTACCTGCTGAATAAGGTTTCAACCCCTTGTCTATTCCAAGAAAACCTCGCAAGCATCTAACGAGCCCTTCGATGTTCCACAAATCAGGACGGTTTGTGTCCTTAAGCTCTATGCTCATGATGCTCGTTTTTTCGTCGAAAAGTTTCAATTCACCCTTGGCGAAAGCAAGGACTTCATCGATCTTTTCCGAGTCTCTCTTGAGGTCCATTCCTAGCATTTTTCGAAACTCGTCGTAATCCACATCTATCGTCGGCATGCTAGACGATCTCCTTTGTTCTTAACCACTGCAGGTCATTCGAGAAGAGACTTCGAATGTCGCTGATCTTGGCTTTCACCATGAACAGCCGATCTATGCCCAACCCCCATGCAATCACCGGGACTTTTATTCCCAAAGGCAACGTCACTTCCGGTCTGAACATTCCTGAACCTCCAAACTCCACCCAACCCAAGCCTTCTTTGTAAGCGCTCAACTCGACGCTCGGTTCAGTGAAAGGATAGTAATCAGGTTTCAGCCTGACCTTTTCTGCTTCAGCTATCTCCGTCGCGAAGGTAACAAGAATTCCCAGCAGATCTCGAAGATTCAGGTTCTCATCAACAACGATTCCTTCAACCTGATTGAACTCGGTCAGATGGACCGGATCCAAAACGTCAGGTCTATAACATCGCGCGATTGAGAAGTACCTGCCTGGAACCTGTAAATCCTTGCTCAGAAGGGTCCTTGCGCTGAGACAGGTTCCGTGGCTACGCAAAATAAGTCGTTTTGCTTCTTGAACTGAATATTTGTAGCGCCATCCGGTTGAACCTGTTTTCCATCCGTTCTCATGAGTTTGCTTGACATCGCGAAAAACTTTTCGTTCTGCACCTATGGTCCCGTACTTCGGAGATTTCACAAGGTATATGTCCATGATTTCTCGTGCAGGGTGATCCTGCGGCGTGTTGAGAGCATCGAAGTTGAAGAATGATGTTTCGACGTTGGTACCAGTCATCTCCCTGAAACCCAGGTTGATGAGCTTCGCTTTCACTTCTTCAAGGAAACGGAGGTATGGATGTTTCTTGCCAGCCCAAGTTCTTGCAACGGGCGCTTCTATGTTGTATTTTTGAAGGGTCACCTTTCGCCATTTACCAGTTATGATTAGTTCAGGCGTGAGCTGCGTCACTTCCACAGTCGTCTTGAGACCTCTTTTGACGACCGCGGTTCCAGCTTCTGTCAATTCGATTTCTCTTTGCGTTCTCTCTTCGACCTCGAGCAGTTTTCTGCCTTTTAGCAGTCGAAAAGCATCTTGAAGTTCCCTGTTCAGATTCTCAACGACGTTTTCTTTCTCTTCGTCAAGTCGCTTGATCAGTTTCTCGTCGTTACCCAGCTCAGGGCTTCCATGCATCTTTAAAATACCTGTCTTGGATTCGAGGGTCGCCCATTTTTTTCGCTGAATCCAACCAAGTGCTATGGGGACAGACTGCTTTTCCAGTCTGGCTTTTTCGATTATCTTGGCAAGCGGGGCCTGACCGCCTAATTCTTCTATTGCGTTTGACATTTGTCTCTCTGGGAGCGCTTTCTCGGCATACGATTTGCCTTCAGCGTTGAGTCTTATCGCGGTCTGTTTTTTTTCATGGATTTGAACAAGGTTTTTTTCTTTCAATGTTAATGCTGCGCGCATCACTGCAGCGTCTGGAAGTCCACTCTGTTTTATCAATTCGTCAGCTGATGCTTTGCCGCCCAAGCTCGCGAGAGTTGAAAGTGTTTTTGTTTCGTGTTCTCTTAGCTCAACCATCGTTTTGCCCTTCACCAGTGTGATGAACTGGAATCGGTAATCTAGTTACGCGAGTCACAATAAAAGTGTGTATCTTCTCCGATGCTCTTTGGCTAGAAGTAGCGCGTCTGTTCAACGAAATTGGCAGGGCATCACGGATCCACTGCAATGAAACAGCTGGCACCATATTTATGCCTTGTTCCATGGATTTGCATGTGGAAGATCATGTCACGCGTCTCACGCAAGATTTAATACGTTTTCATCTTATTGTAATAGAGCTAAGCTAATTGGACGGCTTCAAGTTTGGCTGATGAAGAAAAGAATGAAATGGTCGTTACACCTTGGGAAGTCAGGGGAAAGGTTGACTACGAACGTCTGATCCGCGAGTTCGGAACGCAGCCTTTGACAGAGGAACTTCGACAGCGACTCGCCAAGTACATGGGCAGCGTCCACATCCAACTGCGAAGAGAACTATTCTTTTCTCACAGAGATTTGGATGCGGTGCTTGACCTGTACGAGAAGGGCGTCAAGTTCGTGTTGTACACCGGGCGGGGTCCTTCAGGTCCAGTTCACATAGGACACTTGGTTCCTTGGATATTCACTAAGCACCTCCAAGAAGCGTTTGGTACGAGACTTTATTTTCAAATGACCGATGATGAAAAATTCGTAATTGATGATGAGCGAGTCTTGTCCGAGACAACGAAGTTGGCTTATGACAACGCTTTGGATCTGATTGCCCTCGGCTTTGAACCGAAGAACACCTTCATTATTTATGATGTTCAAGACATCGATTTGCTCTACGACATCGCGTTAGAAGTGGCTAAACGCATAACCTATTCTACGGCGCGGTCAACGTTCGGCTTTCAAGACAGCACTAACCTTGGCTGGATATTCTACCCTGCAGTGCAAGCTGTTCCCTGCTTCATCCACAAGAAGCTGACGGGCGAAAACGTTCCTGCCCTTATACCTGCGGCCATAGATCAAGATCCCTTTTGGAGGATCACGCGTGATATCGCTGCCAAGATAGGTTGCTATAAGCCAGCGCAAATTCACAACCGATTTCTCGCCAGGTCTCGGCGTGGGTGGGAAAATGAACGCTTCAGAACCCGAAACCGCCATCTTCACAACCGACGCTCCCGAACTCGTGAAACAGAAGATTTGGAGAGCGTTCACAGGGGGAAAAGGAACAGTGGCCGAGCAGAAAAAGTTGGGCGCCGACCCAGACGTGTGCACGGTGTTCCAGTATTTTCTCTATCTGTTTGAGGAAGATGACAAGAAACTTGCAGAAAGAAACAGACGTTGCAAGGCCGGCGAGGTTCTGTGCGGAGACTGCAAGAAAGATCTGACTGAAAGGGTGAACAAGTTTCTGGGTGAACACCAGAAAAGACGTGAAAAAGCAAAGAGCACGATAGACAAGTTCCACATCAAAAGATAGGTCGAAAACCATGCGTCAGAGGACGGAAAAGCTGAAATTCAAATCGTATTTGCTTATGCATTTCTATGAGTGCAAGAGTGAAGTGTGACTTATGAGTGAGCTGGACAAGGAAGCTCTGAGTAAACTTCAGCTTTCAGGCAAGATTCTGCGCGAAACTCGCGAAGAAATGAAAAATTACGTGCGGGAAGGAATGCCGATCATAGAAATCTGCGAAAAAGCAGAGAATCTGATCAGGCAGAAAGGTGCAAAGCCCGCGTTTCCATGCAACGTTTCTGTGAACGAGGTCGCTGCGCATTACACTTCCCCGCCTAATGACACTAAGAGAATTCCCGAGGGCTCGGTGGTGAAAGTTGACATTGGCGCACATGTTGACGGTTACTTGACGGATACAGCGGTTACGGTGTGTTTTAACCCCGAGTATGTGAGCATGGTGGAAACGGCTGAGCGGGCTTTGAAAGTGGCGGTAGAGAATATTCGCCCAGGAGTATCAACCTCAAAGCTAGGGTCAATAATCGAGGCTACAATAAAATCAAGAGGCTTCAAACCGATTTCTAACCTCACGGGGCATCAGGTTGGCCGTTACATCGTACACACGGGCACGTCCCTGCCGAACGTATCACAGCTGTTCTCTTCAAAGCTCAAGCTCGGAGGAACTTATGCCGTTGAACCTTTCGTAACGCTTCCGAATGCTGTTGGAAGAGTAGAAGATGGTGATGAAGCCGCGATCTTTCGTTTTATCAAGTCCAGATCACTGAAGAACGCCTATGCAAGGCAGCTTTTGAAGTACGTTGAAAGCAACTTCCGAACACTTCCTTTCGCTGAACGTTGGTTGCAAAACGTCGTGCCTGGAGAGAGTTATGGAAATGCTTTCCGTGAACTGTTGGCTTCAAAGTGTCTTATGCAGTATCCTGTTTTTGTTGAAGCCAGTGGAAAAACGGTTGCTCAGGCTGAACACACAGTCATTGTCGTAGAGGACGGGTGTGCCGTTCTAACCTAAACTCGTACGTGTTCTTTTTCTTTGTCTTTTACTTCTCTGTAAATCGCGGTGATGAGCATTTTGTCGTTGCATTTTTGGCAGGGTTCGCCTTCTTTGAATATGTAGTCTCCTCTCTGAAACTCTCTGACGTTCTTGAAGCCACATTTCTTGCATTCAATTGTCGTCACTACTGGAGGAACCACAATCCTCATTTTTGCCAGTCTCCTGCGTGTCTGGAAAAGCACGTAGGTGGACAATGCGACTCCGAGGAATCCAAGGAGCAGAAGAACCGACGCGGCTTCCGAGCTTTGATCAATCGTGCTTATCCCGAATATCAGCGCAACGAACGATAACGCAAGTGTTACGAAAACCACAATTAACAGAAATGAGGATATTCTTGTCGTTGGGGCTGTTCCTTCAGTCTTGCTCATCTCATTCATCTCCTACTGTCCAATTCCGATCGTGTTACCAATGCCGGCGATGATGATCTTGTCGCCCTCTTTTGTCCTTTCCATGACAACCTCTTTTATCCTGTCGAGCACCGTGTTGATCGAGTCGAATATCTCTTTGCGCATGGGTGAAACGGCGTCCCCCGTGTCTTCTTTAACTATCACCGCGTTTATCGGGATGTGATACTTAACGAGTTTCTCTTCAATCTTGTACTGGTCAACGCCTGGACCACCGATCGCTGCACCTACGCCTTCGGCAACTTCTCCAAGTTCCTCGCCTTCAAGCTTCAGCGCGGCGTCGATCATCACCACCATCGCGACTTTCCCTTCGTTTTCTTCGATAACTTTCTCTATGGCGTCGCCTGGTTTGCCAACGTTTCCTCCTGGTCCCTCGGCTTTTATGACGAAGGCTGTACGTCCTTCAAAGGGGATGGTTGAAACCACGCAGTCCTTCTCGAGTTTGCGCGTCTCGTGACCATGCATTAGCCCTGCTGCTACGAGTGCGCCTGCGCCGTCGCCTATCGGCTGACCATACGCAAAGGCTTTCAGTGCGCTTGCATAGGCTTCTGCTTCTTTCATTATCATTGGTAAAATCATTTGTATCTGCATGATGATGTAGAGGCTGAGAGTTTTCTTGCCCAACAAATAGAAATGTCTTATCACTTTGTAGATGAAGTTCAGGGCCATCGCAGCCTCTAGGGTGTTCTCCAAGTTATTTGCCTGAGTCTCGTCTGCAGCCGGAGCCATCAGCTTCACCTCGTCTTTGAGGCGCGCGTCTCTGACGTCCAGTATGTGCTCTAGTTTCCAGACTACTCCAGCGGGATCCAAGGTTTGTGGGGTGATTGTGAAGTACTCTAGAAACCTGTCAACTTTTGCTGCAGGGTCGGTCTGAGGTTTCCCGATCTCTTTTATCGTTTCTATAGCGATCTTGCGTCCTTCTTCTTTGATGTACTTCAGTTTGTAGAGTGAACCTTCAACTTCTCTGATCATGACGTAAGTTTGAATTCTGTTTCCGTAGAAGATGAAAACTACGAATATGACGTAGAAGAGCACGTTAAGAATCCAGCTTATGCTACTGTCACCTAGGAGTCCTTGGCCAATTTGGCTCTGTATCGCCAACATTATCGCTGCGATGGTCACAAACTCACCTTCGGAACACACTACTATCGGTCAGTTATAAGTTTTGGGTAATTCTCTGCCAAATTGACAGGTCAATTTGCAGTGGGGGTACCAGCTTTCCCGGGTTGACATGGCCGAAGACCATACTACAGCCGGAAACGGAGCGTGGTTTAACTTCTGAGTTCGGTATGGGATCAGGTGGGACCCGCGCCCTATGGCCGGCGAACCCCAGAGTACACGGCAACCTTCTCCTCATAAGCTTATCGCTCCAACACGGTGCATCTCTTCGAATTCTCTGCCGTGAGGAAACAACTCTGTCAACCACGCAATAACGCATATATTTAAAATCAGGAATGTCTTTCTCAATACAGCCGTGGGGTCGTAGTCTAGGCAGGTATGACGACGGGCTCCAGAAATCCAGAATGTGTAGAAAAGTGGAGTCGATGCGTAAGCGACAATGACGAAATTCTGGCGCGGTCATACTTACCACAGGGAGAAACCCGTAGGTCCCCCGTTCAAATCGGGGCGGCCCCACCAATAGCCTTTTTCCGCGAAAATGGAAAAATTGATGCTACGCTTAAGAAAGCGCGTCAGAACAACTATTCTTGGCAGGTTTCTCGCGCTCTCAGAACGGCGACGAAGAAACAACATAGCTTCATCAGGCTTGGAATACTTAAATAACGACGCGCAATCCAAGTCTGTCTGAATGTGTCAGTTGACTCTGGTCCGTGGTGCAGAGAGTGAACAAAATGAGAGTTCTGATTTCTTTTGATTTGCCAGAAATCGACGTTCAGAAGATCAAAAGTGTTTCCCGGAGCCTTGAAGTTTTGCAGAGCAAAGACAGGGAAGAGGCTTTGCGTCTCATCGAGGATGCAGACGTACTGTTTGCTGGTTTCTTCTCGAGAGACCTGTTCCTCGCAGCGCGAAGGCTGAAATGGATCCAAGCGTGGGGGGCCGGCGTTGACAGGTTGCTTCTTCCAGAAGTAGTGAAGAGCCGGGTAGTAGTGACTAACGCCGGAGGCGTCCATCCCACACCGATCTCCGAACACGTCATCGGATTGATGCTCTGTTTCAGCCGAAAACTGCATTCGTTCATCAGGAACCAGATCCAGAGGAAATGGGAACGATACGAATCGTCGGAATCAATAGAACAGATTGAGGAGTTGTCAGGCAAAACCGTTGGGATAGTGGGACTCGGTAGAATAGGAACGGAAATAGCGAAAAAAGCGAAATGTCTTGGGATGACAGTGGTCGCAACAAAAAGAGACTCATCTCGCTCCACGTCAACTCACGTCGATCGACTTCTTCGTTCCACTGATCTGAATAAGCTACTCGCTGAATCAGATTTTGTCGTTCTTTCGTTGCCCCTTACTGAAGAGACGCAAGGGATGATTGGAGAATCACAACTGAAAAACATGAAGCCTACCGCTTACCTCATCAATGTAAGCAGAGGAAAAATAGTTCAAGAAAACAAGCTCATCAAAGCACTGAAACAAGAATGGATTGCAGGAGCTGGTCTAGACACTTTTGAGAACGAACCCCTGCCTGAGAACAGCGAACTCTGGGGCTGCAAAAACGTGATAATAACCCCCCACGTCGCAGGGCAAACACCCTATTACATGGAACGTTTGACAAACATTTTCTGTGAAAACCTAAAAAAGTTCATTCACAAAGAACCTTTAATCAACGTAGTGGACAAGACTCTCGGATACTGAACCTGAAAAGCGTACCTTCAGTTCTCGCTGCGTATCGCGAATCCTTATTCTAAATTCATAAACAGCTTAACCACCAACGCCCAAATCCACCATGCGTATTCATGCAAAATCTTGGACGTATGGCAATGTGTCACGACATGAGACGTTTTGAAAGGATGGCCGAAGAGAAGAAGCGCGGCAAGAAAGAGCAGAAAGTTGATTTCGTCGTTAACGAAATGGAAGAAGTTCCACAGGCTTCCAAGACAAAAGTCAAAGAACGTGCCAGAACGTAGCGAGTCAACTTTCAACGATGATTAAGGCAGATTCTGAAGAAACAAGTATGCCCGATATGGTTGCATTGGAGTAAGCGTTGCCAGGGTATTAGCTAGAAGCTTGCGTGCTCTGTTCTCTTGATTATTTCGTTTTGCAGATCTATACCCAGGTCGACGAAGTAGTCACTGTAACCTGCAACCCTCACTATTAGATCCCTATATCTTTCAGGATGCTTCTGCGCATCACGCAACATTTCAGAGCTTACTACGTTGAACTGAATATGGTGACCGTCGAGTTTGAAGTAGGTGCGGACGAGCTGTCCGAGTTTGTCAATCCCAACATCATCTGCTAACAGTTGCGGCGTGAACTTCTGGTTGAGAAGTGTTCCCCCCGTTCTGACGTGATCGATTTTCGCCACTGATTTTACCACAGCAGTCGGGCCTTTGCGGTCGGCACCTTGAACGGGTGACACTCCTTCAGAAAGAGGCTCTCCGGCTTTTCGCCCGTCAGGAGTAGCCCCAACAGCCTTTCCAAAAAATATGTGAACAGTCGTGGGCAAGAGATTGATCCTGTAGTGTCCGCCTTTAGTGTTAGGTCTTCCGTCCACGGCTGCAAAATAAGCTTCAAAAATGTCTTTCATCACTTCGTCCGCGTAGTCATCATCGTTTCCGTATTTCGGTGTCTTATTCACAAGTCTCAGGCGCAGGTTTTCTTGTCCCTTGTAGTTAGAGTTCAGAGCCTCAATCATTTCTTTCATTGCAACGTGTTTCTTCTCGAAAACAAGGTATTTCAAAGCTGTCAACGAATCGGTCAAGGTTCCAAGTCCGACTCCTTGAATGTAGTCCGTATTGTACCGTGCTCCGCCATCATTGTAGTCCTTGCCTTTCGCTATGCAGTCATCGATGAGAATGGACAGGAAGGGCACCGGAAGTTGTTCAGCGTACAGCCGCTCTATCACGTTGTTACCCTTAACTTTGATGTCAACAAAGTGATTGAGCTGTTTCCTGAACGCTTCAAACAGCTCTTCAAAAGACTTGAACCTCTCTGGATCTCCGGTTTCTAACCCGATTTTCTTTTCTGTTCTCGGATCTACCCCGTTATTCAGTGTGATTTCTAAAACCTTGGGCAGATTGAAGTAGCCAGTCAGAATGTAACTTTCCTTGCCGAAAGCTCCGGTTTCTACGCATCCGCTTGATCCTCCGTTTCTCGCGTCTTCGATGCGTTTCCCCTGTCTTAGAAGCTCTTGGATTATTTCGTCAGTGTTGAATATTGAAGGTTGGCCGAAACCGGTTTTTATTATTTCTATGGCTCTTCTCAAGAATCTGTCGGGCGTTTTCTTGCTGATCTGAACCATAGAACTCGGTTGGGTAAGCCTCATTTCTTCCACGACGTCAAGTATCAGGTACGAGAGTTCGTTCACTCCGTCTGATCCGTCCGCCTTGACTCCGCCTGTATTGATCAGCGCAAAGTCCGTGTAAGTACAGCTTTCTTCTGCCGTCACGCCAACTTTGGGCGGCGCTAATTGGTTGTTGAATTTTATCCAAAAAGCCTGAAGAAGTTCCTTTGCGTCCTCCTTTGTCAGAGTGCCCCGTTTGAGATCTCCATCATAGAACGGAAGCAGGTGCTGATCCAGCCTTCCAGGATTGAAAGCATCCCACGGATTGAGTTCAGTTATGACTCCCAGATGAATGAACCAATAATGCTGCAGTGCCTCCCAGAAGTCTCTGGGCGCATAAGCCGGGACATGCGAACAGACTGACACGATTTTTTCCAGCTCTCTTCGTCTGTCAGGATTCTTTTCCTTCTTTGCTATTTCCCTCGCACGGTCGGCATGGCGTTCGGCGTAGAGTATCAACGCGTCTGTCGCAATATTCATGGCCTTGAGTTCTTCCTGTTTTTTGTATGCATCCGCATCTTCAAGAAAGTTCAGGTTCTGCATGCTTCTGGTTATGTCTTTTTTAAAGTCAACCAGGCCCTTTTTGTAGATTTTGTCGTCTAGGGTCGTGTGTCCTGGGGCTCTTTGTTCTAGGAATTCTGTGAACACTCCTGCTTCATAAGCGGCCTTCCATTCTTCTGACATTTTGCCGAATATGACGTCCCTCATCGACCTGCCCTTCCAGAAGGGAATGACTTTCTCTTTGTACACTTTCTTGGTTTCCTCGTTCACGGCGTAAGGGATTTTCTTCCGTGAGTTCAGAATCTTCAGATCTTCAAGGGTGTGACAACATATTTCAGGATACGTCGAAGTCTCCTTCGGAGCTGGACCCCTCTCGCCAACGATCAATTCTCCATCATTAATACAGATTTTCTCGTTTGCAAGCAAATGATTGAACGCAAGTGCCCTTTTCACAGGAATGGACACTTCATTGGCTATCTCACTTTCATAGAACTCTGTTATGAGAATCGCCCTCTCAGGAGAAATGTGAGGCTTAGCGCTTACACTTTGTTTCCTTAGCCTTCTGATTCTTTCGCGCATGTCACCCTCCTCCGATTCCCACTCTTATTCCAAAGGACTCCATTTTTTCCTTCACTGACTTGATGCACTGGTCAGAAGGAGTTTGGATCTTCTTCCAGCTTGTAAGGTTTGCCAAGGTTCTTGTATTTCTCGATTCCAGCCCTATGATAAGGAAGAAGATTGACTTGTAGTATGTTGGGCAAACAACTCACGAACTCGGCTGTTCTTGTAACATTCTCTTCATCATCATTTATGCTTGGTATCACTGGAATACTGATCACTATGCTGCTGCCATTTTCTGCCAGTTTCCTAAGGTTGCTGAGAATTCGTTCATTTGAAGCACCAGTGTATTTTCTATGTGTTTCTTCATCCATGGTTTTTATGTCGTACAGGAAAAGGTCTACCTTGTCACGTATCTTGTCGATGATTTCATAACGGGTAAACCCGCACGTATCTACAACAGTGTGAATCGCTCTCTCTTTACACTCTTTGAGGAGTGCATGTAAGAAGTCAGGTTGCAAGAGTGGTTCTCCTCCTGAAAAAGTCACTCCCCCACCGGATTCCTCATAAAAACTCTCATCCTTCTCTATTTCTTCAAGAATTTCCTCCACTTTCATCCGCTTTCCAGCAATCGAAAGAGCATCAGATGGACACACGCGAGAGCACACGTCGCAGAGAACACAGTTTTTTCTGTCAATGGAAATGGATTGACCCAATGGCAATATCGTCTTTCTCTGACATTTTTCCGCGCATTTGCCACAGCCGACGCATCTGCTCTTCCTAAAAACCAACTCAGGCTCCGAATTCTGTCCTTCTGGGTTGTGGCACCACCAGCAACGCATCGGACAACCTTTGAAAAACACCGTCGTGCGAATGCCTGGTCCATCATGAATAGCATATCTCCTGATGTCAAAGATAAGGCCTTTTTTCATGGATGCTGCCAACATCTGAAAATATAATGCCGATCGCTATAGCTCTTTCTTTGGTAACACAAGAAAGGACGGTTCGTGTGATACTTGGTGTTTTACGCGTGAGTCTCTGGCTGATTTGAAAATCTCGCATTGTTTGAAAATGTTTATATCGATTCAGGGTCTATCGACTACGCTAAGATCAAAATGAGTATAGCTAAGCCTCTGCTCGATTATGCTAGGTCGCTCAAACCGAAAAAGGGTTTCACACAGTCCTTTTCAGCTTTCAAGAGGCTACTGAATTATCACAAGAGATACTACTGGTTTATCGCTGCAATCGTTATTCTCGCGGTGATACGATCTATCCTGTTCTCACTGGAACCTTTGTACACGAGCAAAATCATTATCGACGTTATTGGACCTCCATCTAACACGAGCCTTCTGTGGGGATACTTGTTGGTCATAGTATCGGCTGGAATAGGCTATGCCATTTCGAATTTTGTTTTGACTTTCGTGCACGGCGTGATGTCTCAGTACATTGTCAGAGACATAAGGACCGATTATTACCGGGCACTCCAGGGCAAATCGTTCAGTTTTTACGATTTTATAGGGGGTTGGTGATCTCACGTCAAGAGCCACAGTGGACCTTCAAATGGTTGACTCTTTTCTGAGAACTTGGCTTGGCACTGTTCTTAACGCAGTTTTGACAACGATCATCATCATTGTCATAATCTGCCCATAAGTCCAACCATGACATTGATCTCCTTGGCCACGATGCCGTTGATTTTCTATTTCACAACGCGTCTTTGGTTAGAAACGATGCCCCTGTTCAGGAACATGCAGCTTATTCTGGGAAGATTGAGCTCGTACATACAGCAGAATATCGTTGGAATGAAAACAGTTAGGATATTCCGCCGAGAAAAGGACATTGTTGACGGGTTTAAAGACGTAGAGAGCGTTTATGTGAATACGGCTATCACTGCGGGCAAGCTACAGTCAATCTACATGCCTCTCGGTCCAGCGATACTTACGCTTGGAATTGCCTTGGTCTACGTGTACGCGGGGGAAACCTTGGGTATTCCAGGGTCAGCCTTGGCAGTTGCTCAGGTTGGTGACATCATTCTCTTTGCAAGGTACATGATGAGATTAACCTTTCCTATAAGAGATCTGAGTCAGACTTTGGGAAGTTGGATTACAGCTTACGCCGGCCTGGAAAGGGTTCTTGAGATGACAGACGCGCCGAGAAACGTTGAAGATCTTGCCGGCGCAAGAGACGTAAAAATAGAAAAAGGAAAGCTTGAACTGGAAAACGTGACTTTCGGTTACGTGAAAGAGAGACCTGTGCTGAATCACGTTACGTTCACGGTGCAGCCCGGCGAAAAAATAGCGATATTGGGCGCAACGGGATCCGGAAAAAGCTCTCTGATTTATTTGGTTCCAAGATTTTACGACATCCAAGAGGGCAGTATAAAGATAGATGGCACGGACATACGCCAGTTCAGGCTTGATTCTCTTAGACGCCAAATAGGCGTGGTGTTGCAGGATGTTTTCTTGTTCACTGGAACAATCAAAGAGAACATTGCATTCGGCAAGCCTGACGCTTCGATGGATCAAATAGTGGAAGCTGCTAAGGCAGCTAGAATACATGACTTCATCGAATCTCTTCCAACTGGCTATGATACGCTCGTCGGAGAAAGAGGGGTCACCCTGTCTGGTGGCCAAAAGCAGAGAATGACAATAGCCAGAGCGCTCATAACTAATCCAAAAATACTGATAATGGACGACTCTTTGTCATTCGTTGACGCGAAGACGGAGCAAGAAATTCAATCTGCAATTGAAGAAGCCACGAAGATGAGGACGACTCTGATAATTGCTCAGAGATTCTCGACCATAAAAACTGCCGAGAAGATTTTGGTCCTTGAAAACGGGTCAGTGGCCGAATTCGGAACGCACGAGGAGCTCATGGCAAGCAACGGCGTCTACAAGAAGGTCTATAAAACACAATTCATCCAAAAAGCATCACCTATTCTCGAAGAAACAGGTGGTTCCTAGTGTCAGGTTCATACGGAACTTTTTCCACAAGGCAGGAAGAAAGAAGAAAAAGAACCATTCCTGACAGAGTGCTGATTCGGAGAGTCTATGACTACGCTCAAGCTCACAAGAGAAACCTCGCAATAGGTGTCTCAGCCACTATACTCGGTGCGTTAACTGGGTTGGCTGCGCCGTACATGCACGCGATAGCCATCGACCAGATAATAACGCCCAAGAACCTTTCGGGCTTCTTGTGGTGGGTACCGTTGTTCGTAGCTGTCATCCTGGGCAACTACGTTTTTCAGTACATCCAGACCTACCAGATGCGTGTAGTCGGGGAAAACGTAGTTGCAAAGATGAGGGATGACATGATGGAAAAACTGCAAGTCATCTCGCTAAAGTATTTTTCAGAAGGTGAAATCGGAAGAATTATCTCCCGACCGACGAACGACGCCAACACCGTCAGAATATTCCTAAGATTGGGGCTCACGAGTATTCTCATAGACATCAGCTCAATACTCGGCTCCTTCGCCATAATGTTCTTTCTTGACCTTCGACTGGCCCTTCTTGCCATGGCGGTTCTGCCTGTGGCTATAGTGCTAGTCTGGTATCTTGGGAAATATTCAAGAGCCGCTTACAGGAAAACGTTGATCACAACTTCAGGGTTAACGGCAAGGATGCAGGAAGACCTAGCAGGCATAAAGGTTACCCAAGCTTACGCGCAGGAGCAGGAAACAGAAAAGAAGTTCTTGAAGAGCCAAAACGAAAACGTGAAGGCGACAATCAGAGCCATTCTTATAGGTTCGTCATACACGCCGTTCGTAATAGGATTGAGACTAATCGGAACAATGATAATTCTCTATTATGGAGTAATGGCGGTGTTAAGCGTGCCACCAGTAATCACGCTGGGAGTTCTGGTAGCTTTCACCGAGTACCAGTTTTCGTATTTCATGCCGTTGGTCGACTTGGTAACGATGTATGACCAGTATCAATCAGCCATGTCAGCAATTGAGAGAATGTTCGACGTGATAGACACTAAAGTTGAGGTCGTAGACGCGCCGCCTGAACGGAGAGTGGCATTGGAGTGATAGAAGAAGTCAGATTTGAGAACGTCAGTTTTGCCTACGACATGGATGTGCCAGTTCTGAGGAACATCAACTTCACTCTAAAACGCAACATGAAACTTGCGATCGTCGGGCAGACAGGGGCGGGAAAAAGTACGATAATTAACCTTCTCGCTAGATTCTACGATCCAGGCGAAGGCAGAATACTTATCAATGGACATGACATCAAAGATATTCCGCTCGCATCTTTGAGAGCTCGCATGAGTACCGTGCTACAGGACTCGTTTCTCTTCTCCGTTTCCATAAAGGAAAACATAAGGTTCGGAAAACTTGAAGCAACAGACCAAGAGATCGTAGACGCAGCAAAATCCATCGGTGCCCACGATTTCATAATGAAGCTTCCCGACGACTACGACTACGTGATACAGGAAGGTTCGTCAAACATATCCATTGGCCAAAGACAACTCATAAGCTTTGCCAGAACCCTACTTGCAAACCCAGAAATATTGGTTTTGGACGAAGCAACGTCGTCTGTTGACGCCTACACGGAACTGGTAATACAGAGAGCTCTGAAAACGCTGATGCGCAACAGGATGACCATAATAATCGCTCACCGACTTTCAACCATAAGGCTTTGTGACGAGATCTTGACAATCGATCACGGGTCGATAGTGGAGAGAGGTACGCATGAACAGCTCATGCGTAAGAAAGGATTGTACAGTTCATTCTACAGACTGCAATTCAGAGAAGAAACGGGGGCAGACACGGCACAGGTCCAGCCAAGTGGACACCGAGAATATTAATGAGAATTAGCCGCTGAGATGAATCGGGCAAGACGAACCCAATGGCTTCATGGATCAACCGCTTGCGTGCTTGTTGTATTAGCGTCGATGATAAGCGTTTCAGTGCTCTCGTCGTCCGATATCAGCACGCGCCCACGCTTTTTCAGACGTTCGCGTTAACCTTCTTCGGGAAGATACCGGGGGCTTACCAAATATCCCAGAATGTCTCGCATCTCTCTATCAACGTAGTTTTCAAGGCTATTGGCAATATCCGCGGCCGTCAAGACGCCTTGAAGCGTGTCCTCTTTAATCACCGCCAGTCTCCAAATTTTGTGCTTCTTCATTATTTTGGCTGCTTCTGAGAGATCTGCGTCCGCATCAATCGTTATCAAGGGCGTCGACATTATTTCGGCGACTTTCACATTCTTCGGATCAAGTCCCTTTCCAGCAACCTTCCATGTGACATCGCGGTCAGTCACTATGCCGAAGGGCTTACCTTGCCTCAGAACGATTGCGCATCCTTCTCTTTTATTATACATATTCAAGGATGCTTCCGCAACAGATGCGCCTTCTTCGACAGTGACCATGCTCTTGCTCATAGCTTCGGCAACTCTCAAGAACTCCACGCTCTTGTTATTCAGAACGATTCGAACATAAATTTAGGGGATTTCGAATAATTAAACTATGCTGTGAGACGTTATCATTCCAGTTGGTTGCGCACACGTGCTTTCAGCTTTGTTTGCATTCTCGTGCGTATGTTTCTGTTTCTCTGAGCAGTTTGTGGAGGTCCAATTTCGAATGGGCGGTGCACAAAGCGCAGCTATGGGTTGGAAAGAAGAAGATTCCGTTAGCGATCATTGCCAGATTATAGTTGAACACTCTCTTGATATCCGCACGGGAAGCTGTTTGAGGGTCTTTTACGAGTTCTTTAGTGAAATGAATGTTGAAGAGTGAGCCTGCTCCAGTGATCTGAACGTCAATTGCATTTTCATCGAAAATTCGTTTCATTTCTGCCCTTAAACTGTCGCCAAGCCCGTTAAGACGGCTTGTGACCTCACCGTCTTCCAGCAGTCGGAGAGTTGCCAGTCCAGCGGTCATAGTTATCGGGTTTCCCACGAACGTGCCACCTTGGAATGAGTAGTTGGGACGTTTGTAGACTGTGCTGTCCATTTTTTCCATGATTTTCTTAGAAGCGCACAGGGCTCCTATCGGAAATCCTCCTCCCAAGATTTTTCCAAGCACCGTTATGTCCGGCTTCACGCCGAAATATTCCTGTCCTCCGCCTGGAGCGAGTCGAAACCCCGTTATCACCTCGTCAAATATCAGTAGAATATCCTTCCTGTCACAGAATTCTCTCAAGCCCTTCAGAAACTCTTTCTCCACCGATATTCCACCGCCTGCGCCCAACACTGGCTCGATTATAATAGAAGCCGGCTGCTCACTCTTCAACCTGTGCTCAACGCCGTCGAGATCATTGAAAGGCAGGAGAATCGTGTCTTGCAGGGCTCCCCGAGTCAGGCCTGCCGACTCCGGAACGTCAAACGGAGGTTTAACGCCCACGTGAAGTGCATCATAACCACCATGCCACCCTCCCAGAAACTTGGCTATCTTGTCTCGCGCCGTGAATGCGCGCGCGAGTCTCGTTGCGTACATGTTTGCTTCAGTCCCAGAGTTGGTGAATCTGACCATTTGGGCGCTTGGGACCATTTTCACGACTTGCTCAGCCAAAGCGACCTCTAGTTCATGTGAAGTTCCGTAAATAGTTCCGTTTTCAAGTTGTTTCTTCACGGCCGTTACAACCGGTCTGGGACTGTGTCCAAGAATGAGCGCGGTGTGTCCGAGCCAAAAATCGACGTATTCGTTTCCATCCACGTCGTATAGTTTGCTTCCCTTGGCTCTGGCGGTAAAAAATGGGTATGGACCAAAATAGCGTACGCCATAGGAAACACCTGCAGGCAGAACATTCTTTGCCCGTTGATACAGAGTCCTGGAGGTTGGGGTCTTTGAAGTGTAGTCTTTCATGGAAGAGCCCTTTCCAACTGTGGTCACCAGTCAAACTGTGGTGGTGCGTTTAAATTGTTTGCGAAAAACTGTGGAGGAAGAGCCTGCTGAGTTTCACAAGGCCTTTTTCAAATTCTTTTTATCTTTGGATTGCATATGCCAACTCTAAGAGAGGTTGTAAAACATGGAGTTTAAAGGAAGCCAAACTGAAAAGAATCTGCTTGCCGCGTTCGCAGGCGAATCGCAGGCTAGGAACAGATACACTTACTTTGCTAGCGCAGCTAGGAAGGAAGGATATGAGCAGATTTCAGGCATCTTCCAGGAGACATCTGACAATGAGAAAGAACATGCCAAACTGTTCTTTGAGCTTCTCAAGGGCGGAACCGTTGAGATAATGGCCGCCTACCCAGCTGGTGTCATTGGGTCAACGGCGCAGAACCTGAAAGCAGCGGCAGACGGAGAGAAGTTCGAGTGGGGAACGTTATACCCTGGTTTTGCAGAAGTAGCCGAAAAGGAGGGTTTCACTGAAGCCGGTAGGACTTTCCGTCAGGTCGCTAAGGTAGAAGCCTACCACGAACGGCGATATTTGAAGCTGCTGGCAAACGTCGAGCAAAGCAAAGTGTTCAAGAAAGATGCGCCAGTGAAATGGAAGTGCAGAAACTGCGGGTACGTCTTCGAAGGCACTGAGGTTCCAGACAAATGTCCAGTGTGCAAACATCCACGAAGTTTCTACGAGGTCTACGCAGAGAACTACTGACCTGTAATACACGTGACCGAAGCTCATAGACACTCTTGAGCGGAGGCTTTCACAGCCTCAATCTGTGGCTTTTGGTCTTGACATCTTGTTCAAACTCTTTGGCCAACTGTTCAAGCAGAGCTCTCTGTTGTGCCGTGAGTTTTTCAGGAACTGCAACGTTTACTCGGACCAATATATCGCCTCTGCCGTATCCTCTAAACCTCGGCATGCCCTTTCCCCTGAGCCTCACGGTTTGGCCTGGCTGCGTTCCAGGCTCAATTCTTATCGTAGTGTTCCCTTCAAGCGTCGGTATTGAAACGTCCGCGCCCAACGCCGCCTGAGGAAAACCTACTGAAAGACTGTACAGAAGATCGTCTTCGTCTCTTTTGAAGTACCTGTGGGGTGCTATGTGAATTAGAACGTAAAGATCTCCAGGAGCATTCGCCCCAGAGGACATTTCGCCCTCACCAGGAAGTCGGAGTTGATACCCTTCATCTATGCCAGGAGGTACTTTTACGGTGATCTTTCTTTCTCTTTCCACCAATCCGCTCCCTCTGCACTTGGGACATGACTTTTCTATTATTCTGCCTCTTCCATTGCATGTCGGGCAAGGTATAACACGAACAAACATACCGAAACTGTTTCTGGTCGTGGTCTGCACTCTTCCTGCCCCATTGCATCTTGGACATGTTCTAGGAGAAGTGCCAGGTGCCGCGCCGCTTCCTCCACAGACATCGCATCTCTCTGTTCTTTCTATGTATGTCTCTTTCTCCGCACCGCTTGCCGCTTCCTCAAGTGTGATTACGAGGTCATACGCAAGGTCTCGCCCTCTTTGGGGGCTCTCTTCGAAGTCTCTGCCGCCGAAAAAGAAGCTAAATACATCTCTCAGACCGAAACCTGCGCCCAAGTCTCTGAATATCGAGTCGAAGTCTGCGCCTCTAAAAATGTCCTCCTGCGTGTAACGTTGATCAAAGCCCGCATGTCCAAGTTGATCGTATTGAGATCTTTTTTCATCGTCCGACAAGACCGCATAGGCTTCTGATATCTCTTTGAACTTTTCCTCTGCTTCAGGCGACTTGTTCCTGTCAGGGTGATATTGCATCGCTAGCTTTCGGTAGGAGTCTTTGATTTCGTCTTTTGAGGCAGTTTTGGGCACTCCGAGAACTTCGTAGTAGTCTCTTTTTTCACTCATTTCTTTACCATCAGATTAACGGCACAGGTCAGGAAGACCTGCCTAGAATTTCTATTTGACTTTGTAGTCCTCTGAGTCGACGACTTTGTCGCTGCTCGGCCCCGGTTCTTGTGGTGCTTCGCCGGTTGGTTGTCCTTTCTGCTTCGCCTGTTCTGCGGCTGCTTGCTGGTAGATCACTGTTCCGATTTCTTGGAGCACTTTCGTCAGTTCATCGGATTTGGTCTTGATTTTATCGATGTCCGTTCCCGCAAGAGCGTCCTTAAGGGATGAGACTGAAGCGTCTATCCTGTTCTTCTGGTCTTGTGTCAGTTTTTCACCCAAGTCTTTCTTGGTTTTGTCTGCTGTGTACACGAGATTGTCAGCGTTGTTTCTCACGTCGGCCTCTTCACGTTTCTTCTTGTCCTGTTCCGTGAACTCTTCAGCCTCTCTGATCAGTCGTTCTTTCTCTTCTTTGGACAGTTTTGTGGAGGCAGTTATCGTTATCTTCGCTTCTTTGCCAGTGCCCAAGTCTTTCGCGGTTACGTTTAGTATGCCGCTTGCGTCCATGTCAAATGTCACTTCAATCTGTGGTACGCCTCTCGGAGCAGGTGCAATTCCTTCTAGGTTGAATATGCCGAGTGACACGTTGTCGCTGGCCATTGGCCGTTCGCCTTGCAGAACGTGAATTGTCACCGCGGTCTGGAAGTCGGCGGCCGTCGTGAATATCTGGCTTCTTCTTGTGGGTATCGTTGTGTTCTTCTCTATTATTCTTGTGAACACTCGGCCAAGAGTTTCAACGCCAAGGGAGAGTGGTGTGACATCCAACAGTAACAGATCTTTCACTTCTCCCGTCAGAACCGCTCCTTGTATGGCCGCGCCGACTGCGACGCATTCCATCGGGTCGACGCCTCTTTCTGCTGGTTTTCCCATGATCTGTTCGACAAATCTCTGGACGTAGGGCATTCGAGTCATTCCGCCGAAGAGAATTATCTTGTCTATGTCCTTCGGGGTCAGCTTTGCATCTTCAAGCGATTTGACGATTGTGCGTTCTGTTTTTTGGACTATCGGCTGAGCGAGTGATTCAAGCTTGGCTCTGGACAGGGTGAAGTGCAGGTGTTTTGGTCCAGATGCGTCCGTGGAAAGGAAAGGTAGGTCGATGTCTGTGGTCATCAGCGTTGAAAGTTCAATCTTGGCTTTCTCAGAAGCTTCCTTCAGCCTCGCGATTGCCATTTTATCGTTGCGTAGGTCGACGCCCGTCTGCCTCTGGAACTCTTCTACGAGATAGTCCATGACTGCTTTGTCCAGATCTGCGCCACCTGTCTGCGTGTCCCCGCTCGTTGACAGTACTTGGAAGACTCCTTTGCCAAAATCCATAACCGTGACATCGTGTGTTCCACCGCCGAAGCTGAAAACGAGTATCTTCATCTCTTTTTCTAGCTTATCAATTCCATAAGCCAAACAGGCCGCAGTGGGTTCGTTAATGATTCTTGCAACCTCAAAGCCAGCTATTTCACCTGCGTCTTTTGTGGCTTGGCGCTGGTTGTCGTTGAAGTGCGCTGGAACCGTTATCACGGCCTTCCTCATGGTTGTGCCCAAATAGGTTTCAGCGTCTTTCTTTATCTTCTGCAGTATGAACGCAGATATCTGCTGGGGACTGTACTCCTTTCCGGCGATTTTGACTTTATAGTCGGTTCCCATCTTCCTCTTGATTTCGAAAATGGTTCCTTCAGGGTTTGCCGTTGCCTGCCTTTTTGCAGATTCACCCACCAAAAGCGTTCCGTCTTTTGTGAAGGCTACGACCGAAGGAAACATCTTGCCGGCCATCGTCGGTCCTTCAGCGCTTGGAATGACGGTTGCTCGACCGCCCTCGTATATTGCGGCTGCCGAGTTTGTTGTCCCCAAGTCTATGCCTAGGATTTTTTCTCCTGATTTGACGTTACTCATATTCATTCATCTCCTTCTTTTGAATTTGAAGGTTGTACCACAATCTTAACTATGCTCGGTCTAATCACCTTTTCTCTCATGGTATAACCTTTTCTGACCTCTTCGATTATTCTGCATCCATCAACGCCTTCATCTTCCGTTTTTGCTACGGCAGTTGTGTTTTGAAGGGTCAAATGGTTCTCCAACGCACTTTATGGGAGAGACGCCCTCATTCTCCAGTATTTTCTTGAGTTTTTTGAGTGTCATTTTCACTCCTTGAACAAGTGCTTCCGACGAGTCCGACGACTCGGTGCTTTGTACGGCCAGTTCTAGTTCATCAACTACATCCAACAGTTCAGTCACGATGCGTTCGTTGCTGTATTCTCTTACTTCATCCAACTGTCGCTCATATCTTTTCTTCAAGTTCTCAAGATCAGCCCTTGCATACTTTAGCTGTGTCAGATATTCTTCTGAGCGTTTCTTCTCTTTTTCAAGTGTACTCTCAAGTGACTCGAAATCTTCGGTCTTTGGTTTTTCTTCTGGCATTTCGTCCATTCAATAATCCTCGCACAAAGTGCTGGTTTTCTAGCGTACTCAAACAGGCATATATACATTAGTGCCGATGCTGCGAGGGATCGATCGAAGTCCGGTTTGGATTCTGCTCCAGATGACGGTCGTTGTCGTTGCGGAAGAGCAATGCAACGTGGAAAAAGGTGGAAGAGCGCCTATCTATCCTGATCGTTCACCACCCTGATTATACTCTGAGGTGTGTCAAACCTGGTCAATGCTTGACGCGCGCTGCATGCAGGTTTGCCCCGTTTGGAGTTGCATCGAGATGCGCTCAAAACAACACTAGGCGATCCCCAAAACTCAATTCTATTGTTATTAGCTGTCGTTCCCTTCCTAAACGGGCAACTACATGGACGAGAGAGAATTCGTAGAAACCAACGGAAGATTTCTTTTGATCTGTTTCTGAAGGCGAAAAAGTCATTAGGGCTGCAAGAGCACTTACACTTGGGGTGACGCTGGTTGGTTTCGTTAAGATCTTTGGCGCCTTCTCTGACTCGGATCACCGTGGCTGCCGCCGTTGGAGCTGCTCTTCACATTGGGCAAGGTGACTCAGACCTGGTAGATGCGAAGGCCGTGGAGTTTTCTCGAGCGGTTCTGGCTCAGACAGATGTCGAAGGTGAAGTCATTGCTTGTGAAGGACCGAAGGACAACGCCCCGGCTTTCCTTCGAAGAGAGAAGGTCGGTACGGGAAAAGGACCCAAAGTGGAGTTCGTTATTGACCCGGTTGACGGTACGACCGCTACTTCAAAGGGGAGGAAGGACGCTATTTCTGCGCTTGCGTGTGCGCCAGCTGGTTGTTTTCAGGTTCTGCCTGATGATGGCTACTATTACAAAGTTGTTACTGATCGTAGTTCGCGCGGGAAATTGTCTTTGGAAATGTCAGCGGAGGAGATCGTGCGCACCGTTGCCCGTGAAAAAGGTTTGCGTTTGGAGAACTTCACCGTCATCATGCTTGAACGGGAAAGGCACGCGGAGATCTTGCGGTGTCTCAGGAAGATGGGTGTGCGGATCATTCTTATTCCTGACGGTGACATTGCGGGTGCGGTTGTCACTTGTAGGCAGGGTTCGGGCGTGGACCTTCTGATCGGTGCAGGTGCTGGGCCGGAAGCGACGATAGCTGCGACGGCGATCAAGTGTCTGGGCGGCACGATGCTTGTGAAGGTTTGGCGTGACGCGAAGGATGATCCCAAAAGGCCCGAGAGATTGGCGCTTGAGGGGGTCGATATGGAGAAGACTTACTGTGAGAGCGAGTTGGCTAAGGGGGATGAGCTTGTGTTTGCGGCTTCAGGAGTGACTAAGGGTGAACTGTTGGACGGCGTGCGTTTCGTTCCTGAAGGAGCCGTCGTCAATTCGTTGTGTATGCGCTTGCCAAGCGGAACGGTTGAAAGGTCTGAGGCGACTCTTCGATTCAAGGGACATCCTATCTACAAGCATTTCGTGATGTAAACGACTTTGGACGGTGGTTTGCTTGACTGAAAAGACGACGACTTTACCGTGCGGGTGCAAGTATCAAGATATGGGTTTCATGGTCGTGCGTGTCTTCGAGTGTGAGAATCACAGGCAGAAACGCACGCGTAAGCGACCGTATAGGCCTAAGGCTGAGTGTGTGAGACCCTAGCGCGTCCCAGTCAGGTCTTGGCTAACTCTTCCTTCATTTTTTCTTCCAACGATTTTAGCTGCCCGTGGCTGGCGTAGGTGATCTTCGTGTTGAGCCTGACGTCTAAACCCAATTTCTTGAGGAAAAAGAAGAGTTCTTCTCCTGTTACTTCCGTCAGTCTGCCGGATGAGCCGAGTTTCACGAGGACGTCCTTGATCTTGTTCATGGCATCGGGGAACTGTTGACTTGCAATGTTGAACACTTCCCAGGCTCTGTCTTTGAAGATTCTGTTTAGCACTTGTTCGGCGTTGATGACTTCTGGCTTGTTTTCTTTTGCAATTAGTTTTCTTTGGTATTCGCGCAGTTTTTTCTGTCTGATTGCGGCTAGTTCCCGGTCGCTCATAGCGGGGTAGTAATGATCAACGAATTGATAAACATTCTTTTGATCAGCGTGCTTTCGATCTGGGCTGGGAGCGGAGCAACTTTTAGGGTTTATTCGCTGAAAAAAAGCTTATTGTGTACCTCCCCTCCTCGGTTTCAATGTATCATGAATATTAGGATCCAAATATGCACGCGTGCGGGGTCTTCGATTTGACATACTCATGTGGTTTGACGCGCGGAAGAGGGGCGTTAGGTGGTGCGAAAGCACGCAGTTGTTTATTTTTATGAATTGTGGGCGTCTTTGGGCGTTCTACCCCGATCGACTAGTTCCTTGCTGACCAGTGGGAATCTGTTCATGTCCTTGTGTGGGATGAACAGTGCTTCAGCGAATTCTCTGCTGAAGTCGGGGGTAGCTGCCAGCTCGAGGTATCGAATCTCTTTTGACAACTGCTCGGCGGTTTTTCTAGTTTCTTTCGAGACCAATGCCATCTTCGCGCCTTCCACCGCTGTGTTGCCCACGAATTCTATTCTTTTTGTGGGCACGTCAGGTACCAATCCTAGCAATTTTGCGTTTTGGGGATTGATGTAGTTGCCGAAGTTTCCAGCGATGAGAATCTTGGCGAGATTTTGTCTCTCAAGGTTTTTGGTTTTCATGAGCAGGGAACAGCCAGTGAATATTGCGGCCTTCGCGAGCTGTATCTCTCCGATATCCCTCTGCGTGATCACGATCTCTTTTCCGGTTGCGGTCTCACCTGCCCAAGCGACGATAAATTCTGTTTGATTGCCCACTTTCTTCAGTCGGCGTGTCTTCACGCGTGGATTGATTCTTCCTTTCGAATCTATTATTTCCAGCTTGAACATTTCAGCGACGAGGTCGATCATTGCTGATCCGCAGAGACCCTTCGGTTTGGCATTTCCAATCGTTTTGAACCCAACTTCGAAGTCAGGCTCTAGGTGGACGCTTTCTATGGCTCCGGTTTCCGCTTTCATCCCATGCTTGATTCTGGCTCCCTCAAAGGCAGGGCCAGACGCACATGAGCATGTTGCTATGTCTTTGAAGTTGCCAACGAAAACCTCGGTGTTCGTTCCTATATCTATTAGCATTGATGTCTTTTTCAATCCGTAAAAAGCGGTTGCTATGACATCTGCAACTGCGTCTGCTCCTACGAAGCCAGCGATAATCGGCAGAAAACTGCAGATACCGTTTGGGTTTATTTCAACCTGAAGCTCTTTTGCACGCACGTCCAAAGAGCTTTTTATCGCGGGCACGTATGGCGACAAGGCTGTGTATTTCGGCTGAATTCCCAGACATAGATGGTGCATCGCCGTGTTGCCAACCAGAACGGCTTCATAGACTTGATGCACGTCAACCTTGGCCTTTGCGCACGCTTGTTTTAGGACTTTGTTTATTCCTTCCACGACGGCTTTTCTTAGTGTCTGACGGTTGGTTTCGCTTTCCATCGCGAAGGCGATCCGCGTTACTATGTCGGCCCCGTATGGCAGTTGAGGATTTTCGATGTAACCCGTGCTGAGAGTCTTTCCTGTTGTCAAGTCCACGAGGTGCCCAACCACTTTTGAGGTGCCAATGTCAACAGCAAATCCGAACAGCTTGCGTCCAGTGTCACCTGTTTCAACTGCGACGATTCTGTCACTGTCCCAAACTGCGACCGTGACGTCCCAGCCTGCGTCGCGCAGAATGTCTGGCAACTTCCTCAAAATGTCACATTCTATGGTCAAGTTACTGAGCTTATGCGAGTCTGACAAAGCTTCAAGGAGTCTCTCAAAGTCAGGCCTTACGTCGGACAGAGAAGGTTCATCCAGTTTAACGTGGAACTTTCTGACCAAGGGGTTCAGAGTTGTTTGTTTTTCCGTGCCGTGCGTCAAGATCCTTCGCTCGCCGATTCTGGTTTCTTTTGGAATCAGAACGGTGATGTCTTGCTTTGGAAACGTCTGACATGCCAGTCTGTACCCCGACCTCAATTCGCGGGGTGAAAAATGTTTGCTCTCAGCTTCTTCTGGTTCACCTATCGCATCCTTATTTTGCACGATGACCCTGCACTTTCCGCAAATTCCGTTTCCTCCGCATTCCGCCCTTAATGCGACACCACCTTCGATAGCTGCGTTTAGAACGTTCGTACCCTGCCTAACGTTTACTTTGCCTCCGACAGGACTAAAAGCAATAGTGATCGAAGCCATAGTTCATTGGGCCCTCAAATTCGACTCGATTCGCCAAGGCATGCGCGCCTGCCTCTTTTGTCTTAGGTTCAGGTTTAATTAGTTTTCTCAGCAGTTTCTCCTTGTTAGCGCGCGCTCGACCTTACCTATGTTTGAAGTAAATAACTATATTAGAATACATGTCCATCGCAACAGGCACGTTGGATCATAAACACAACTACGGTATTGCGTGTATCTGCGCGCACTGGATACGAGGACTCTTGATGAGCGTTAAACGATATATAGGTGAAGCCCTGAAATCGAAGAGCAGCGACATTGACTCGCAAGAGCGTCGAGCTTGGCTGTGAAGGTATGAGTAAGGCTGTTCTTTACCAGGAACCAGGCGGACCGTCATATGAAGTCGATCTACCTCTGACATCTTTCGTAGATGTGGATGGCATAATGAAGGAACTTGGCTTGCCATCATACGTCGACTTAGACTATTTTCCGATGCGAAGCGCTATCGTGACAATCTGGGCTTGCCAGAAAGCACCCGAACTCCACAGACTGTATCCTACGGTGTATGAAAAAGAAGTTGACAAAAAAACCATTCCAGCATTGCTTTTCGGCGGGGCCGCAATGAAGGTTTGCTGCGAACATTCTAATGGGAAAGGAGCCCTTTCGAGGTCAATAAAAGATGTCGACTTCATAGTTCCTAAGAATCAAGGTTCCAATTTCTCCAGACTGCTCTTGGGCATGAAGAATGCCTTCGGAACGGAGTTCACATATTTCAAGACCAAGGGAGATGCACTCTTCATCGCCATGCGACAAGGTGAAAGATACAGAGTTAGAACAATAAACGGCCTCACCCCCAATGGACTTCCAACCGTCACGGTTCTCGACATTTTTTGCGATTCCATAGATTTGCGTCATAAAATAGAAGTGAAGGACAGCTTCGAGCACAGCCGGGAGAATTTATACACCATAGGCTTAGAATATCTCATACTCTCGAAATCACAGTTCATTATGGACGCCTCCAAGAGCGATGTTGCCGCTTTGCTTGAAGAACGTGGACAAGGGTTTAGAATTCTGCCATGTCCGTGGTATGCTTCGGACAGGATCGTCTTAGGTATGGAAGAGAAAGATATCAAAGATGTCTGCTCAATTTTCGTTGATCATGCTGTAGGGGAAGGAAAGGGAGAAATCAGCCAGAGTAAGATACGCAAAGTTCTGGACAAGAACAAGAAGCTTCTCTTGACGATTACTCTTAACCTTCAAAATATGGCGGCAAGAACTGAGCTGCTTGGGAAGTGGTTGGCAGCTGCGGATACTACGAAGGTTGTGGATAGGATTAATTCCCTCTTGGCAGGATTGCCTAAGGTTGATAAGAAATGGGACAAGCCTTGGTGGAACACCGCTGTAGAAACTCCACTAATCGGGTAGCTGCCTATTTCTTCACGAATTGTTTGACTGCCTCGTATGCTTCTCTTCTTGACACGCCTGCTCTTGATAGGGGCAGATCAAATGTCTCGTCTTTTGAGTGTAGTCTTAGGCAAGTTTCATGCTTCGGCGTAATGTAGATCGTTACGTCCGAGTAATTTGACCATTTGCGTTCCTTCACTTTCGTTCCTTCCTTAACCTGGAAGCCTTTGCTGGTCAACGTCAAGGTGGTATGGAAGCGTGACTTGTAGATCTGGTAGGCGATTATGAGGCAAAAGCTGGCCATGAACAAGACCGTAATGGGGTTGAGAGCTTGGGGCAATCCGGACAACCCGATCACCAATAACGCTATGAACCCGAAGAAGAGTACAATCGTGAAGCTCTTCAGATAACTGATGAGATCGAAGACCTCAAACTGCGCCTCGTTCAGCTTCAGGTGCTTAGCGAGACCTTTTCCCAGCACATTGTCGGAGAAAATCTTGTCTTTTGAAGCAAGACTGAAAGCTGCAATGCCTATGTTCTTTTCGGTGAGGCCCGTAACTGTCTCCTTCATTTTGCCCTCGAAAGGTTGGCTCTGAACCAGACCCAAAAACACCCAGTCGTCTTGCCGAATTTGCTCTTGAGCATAAGAATGATTTTCCTCAAAAACTTTGGATCTATATCTGGGTTCGTGTAAAGCAGAAAATGGATGTTATATTTGGGTGTTACGAAGACTGAGTATATTCTTGATAGAAAAAACCCTTTCTCTCGCAGGCTTCCTGTGGCATATAAGGGAAAAACCGTGTCACCCATTGCATAGTCTCTGTGGATCTCGTCGAAGTTAGCCAGCCATCTTAGGCTACCCTTAGCTAACTGCTCCTCAACCATGTCTTCAATGAAGTCTAGTTCAAGCATTCTGGATACACCGAGTTTTCAATGTCAATAGGCAATGTTAACAAATAAAAAGGGGGAGGATATTTAAGGCTATTCTGGTGGAATGTTTAGGTAGAGCGTATGCATGTCGACGCCTTTTGTCGTGTTGCGGTACATGTGGTAGATATACAACAGTAGCCCAGCAAAGATGAAGATGAAGAAGCCTGCCGCGCTTGCCACATCGCCAGAGCTAGCGCCAGATGTAAACAGTGTCCACACCCATGGATTTGCCTTCGCGATGGTGTACAGAGTGAAGCCTGATCCCAGTGTTGCCAAGAATCCAATGCCGACGACAGTGCCCACCGAATGTTTGACAGCGGCTCTATCATAGATTTCACGTCTCTCCAATGGCAGCAGCATGCAGGACACGCAGAACATTGTCAAGAACATCGCGTCGAACAGGTCCGTTCCGCCCACTCCAGCAAATCCCATATAGTAGTCTAGTCTAAGATAGCCTGCTTCGACTCCGCACGCAGGGACTGCGAAGAGCGCAGTTATTATTATTGCCCAAACTGGTGAGTGCCATCTTTCGCTGACGTAGGAAAACCTTTCAGGCATCATTCGGTCAAATGACATGGCAAAGAAGGTTCTTGAAGCGACAAGAAGGAACGGTGGAATGTCGTTTGCGACCCAGAGCACGCCGCCTATTGCGACGACGTATGAAAGAATTCCAACGTTCATGCCCCTTGCGATCATCGAGGCTATTCCTGTGCTCCATGCGCTCTGGAAGTTAGGAATAGCTGCCCTTGCTGCGGCTATGGTCATAGTCGCTCCTGCCGGCAATGTTGAAGGTGGATAACTGAGCCAAGCGTAGGCTTGGAAAAAGCTCCATTGATGTCCCGAAGCATCTATGTATTGACCTACGTTCATAGCAGATATCGCGGAGAGTGATGAAGCAGCAAGATAGGTTACCATCACTATTAGTCCTGAAGTCACCAGTATCATTGGAAGTCTCTTGTTTGCTTCTTTGACTTCGCCTGCAATAAACGTCGTGGCATACCATCCCATGTATGCCCAGAAGGCTCCTAAAACAGCGACCGTGAAAGCGTCGAAGAATCCAGACGGGTTCAGTGTCATTCCGGTTCGCACTGCCAGAGCAGTGATTTGGTCTGGCGTCGCTCCCATCACTTGCTGAACTCCAGTCACAACAGCACTCGGGTTCAATGCGCCTCCAATCCACATTGCAAAGAATACGAATGTCAACGCTGCCGGAATGTAGAACAACGCTTCGAGCAGTCTACCGTACAGTTTTGTGCCTAAGAGACCGAGAATTGCGAATATCCACACTATTGCAATACCGCCCCAGAAGAGTTCAGTTGAGCCGAAGCTTATCCCGTTTGGTGCCATTGCTATTCCAAAGAAGATCGAGATTCCTTCGAAGACTGCGACGCCGATGAGTCCATAGGAGAACGCTTCTGCGAGGAACATCATCCATCCTGACATGTAGCCAACGACAGGGTGAATGACCCTTGAAATGGTGACGTAGCCACCGCCAGATCTTGGCATAGCAGCCGTGACATAGCCAGCAGCGTAGCCTGTGATGAGCACTACGAGGCCACAAACTAGGAACGCCCAGAATATCGCGGGTAGACCGAGCGGCATCATATCTGTAGGCATTGGACTTGGTCCGGTGAACTGGAAAGCTCTTTTTTGCCAGCCTAAGCCGATGACGTGGGTCAGGATTATGATTACGCCCAAACTAAAGCCGATTTCTCTTACGAGACCAGTTGCTTCTCTTGTAAAAAGTCCGGGTTTTGTCGATGCCATCTAGCATTACACCCAGTCTCAAATGTCTTAGCGCTAACAAGATTTAAAACTTTGCATGACGGCACATCTCTTAAATAGCTGCAACGACAAAAAAGCACAGGAATTAATGGTGAACATGCTTTGAGTTTTCTGTTTGGAAAGAAAAAGGAAGGCACGACCAAAATTCTCTTCGCGACGGACATGCATGGATCCGAAGGAACTTGGCGGAAGTTTCTGAACGCTTCAACCATACTTAAGGTCGATTATGCCATTTGCGGCGGAGACCTGACAGGAAAGATGATAGTTCCAATTGTCGAGGGAAAGGATGGGAAATATGTTTATTATCTGATGGGCAAGACGCATACCGTTGACTCAGGCGGTCTAGAGAAAGCTTACAAGGATGTCAGAGGGATAGGATACTACCCCTACAAGACTGATGAAAAAGAATACGTAGAGATGACTGACAATCCCAAGAGAGTGGATGAGGTTTTCCACGAAGTCATGCTTTCGACCATAAATCGGTGGCTTGACCTTATTCCCGAGAAAGTCCCACGCGAAACAAAAGTCGTTGTTTGTCCCGGAAATGATGATAGATTTGATATTGACCAACTGATTGATAGTCACGAGAGCGTGATCAACGGTGAGAGCAAAGTAATACAGATAGATGATACACATGAGATGGTAAGCTGTGGATGGGTGAACCCCAGTCCATGGAAGACAGCTCGCGAAGAAGAAGAGGACAAGCTTGAGCAACGTCTGGAGAAATACGTTTCCCAGTTGAAAAACGTGAAAACAGCGATATTCAACTTTCATGCTCCACCCTTCGAATCGAAACTAGATCAAGCACCTCTTCTCGACAACGAATTGAACCCGATTGTCCAAGGTGGAGCCGTGGTCATGGTTCCGGTCGGCTCCAAAGCTGTGAGGAAAATGATTGAAAAGTACCAACCTTTCCTGGGTTTGCATGGGCATATACATGAATCTTCAGGGTCAATGAAAATTGGCAAAACGCATTGCGTCAACCCTGGTAGCGAGTATGCTGAAGGGATCATAAGGGCCTTCTTGATCGAGTTTCAAGGTGAGAAAATAATCAAACTTCAGAGGATGGAAGGCTGAGAGATAGTTATCCATGGCTTGGATGTGTGACAAAGAAATCAAAAGAGAACTGCCTGAAGAATGGAACGATATAGTTCCGACCAATGTTTTCATCCAGGAATCCGAAAGACTAGTTGAACATGCCAAGGAGAAAGGTATAACTTTAAGGGTCGTGGGCGGTCTAGGCATAGCGATAAAATGCAAAGACTTCAGGGATTTTGGGGCAAGGCTTGGAAGAGTGGGAACAGGCACCACGCAACAGGAATACAGTGACATAGACTTGGTTTCGTATAGGAAGCACAGAGATCAGGTCAAGTCCTTGTTTAATGAGATGGGATATGGAAAGCGAAGAGCGACACTCTCATCTGCAGCATCTGAAAGGCAAATCTACTACCATCCGAAAGGCTGGTTCTGCGTGGACGTTTTCTTTGATAAGCTGATAGTTGCAAACCACCCAATAGACTTCGTTGGGCGCCTCGAGCTAGACTATCCGACGATTACAGCAACCGATGCTCTTCTTGAAAAAATTCAGATGTGGGAGGCCTTCAGCGCCAAGGACCTTAAGGATTGTCTGCTTCTGCTCAAGTCATGCCAAGTCAAAGAAGAAAAAGGCATCGACGTGAATTACGTTGCGAAACTGCTTTCTTCAGATTGGGGGTTCTGGTTCACCGCGACGAGTAACCTCAAGAAAATTCAGAGATTTGTCTCTGAACTGGAAAACTTTGGCGCTGAAGCGGGGATAGATCCTGGAAAGATTTCGAGTGACGATAGAAAAGAGATCGGGGGTAAGGTTGAAGAGCTTTTGAAAGCAATTGAAGAAGAGCCGAAGTCTTTCGGGTGGAAAATGAGGGCTAAGGTAGGTACAAACAGGAGATGGTACAACCCTGTTGAAAGACCTGATACTGTTGGTGGCTTCGGAATTTGGGAAGCTATCAAATGAAATCTGGCGCGCGCAGTGTGGGAAAAGCACTTTAGCCAAATCAGACGAGAATAGTCGCTGGGAGTAGACTCCCTTGTTTGAAGATCCGCTAATCAACGTACTAATCCTCATCGTTTCTTTGGTGGTTTTGGATCGGGCGAGCGACCTGACGATTACCAACGCCGTGAAGATTTCGGATGCAACAGGATATGGAAAGACAAAAATAGGGTTTGTCCTTGTTGCTTTTTGCTCATCCCTGCCTGCACTTTCCGTGTCGATCATTGCCTCTCTGACAGGAAGGCTCGACGTAGCCGTCGGGAACGCTGTTGGGTCAGACCTAGCGAACATATCACTGATACTCGGTTTCTGCCTTATCCTGACGGCTCTCAGAAAGTTAGAAAAGACGCGACCTCTCAGTTTCATGTCTCGGGAAGAGCTCCTGAGTTTGTATTTTGGTCTATTCGTGGGATCGGTTGTCCCTCTGACCCTCATCTACATGGGATTTGCAAACAGGCTCGTGGGTGTATTCTTGCTTGCAGTTTTCCTTGCCTACACTTACCAACTTCTCGCGCGGAAAAATGTTCGTGAAAAACAGCTTTCGGAAGCTGAACCTAAATCGGACACGCGCAAATCCACGTTTTTGGCGATCTTGAGCGGAATTTTCATAGTTGTGGCTGCTTATTTCATGGTTGACTCTGCCTCGGCCATAGCGGAATACGTGCACATAAACCGAGTCATAATAGGCGGCACTATCGTGGCCTTTGGCACAAGCGTGTCAGTGTTGTTGGCAAGCGTCCGAGCTGTCCTGAGAGGACATCCTGATGTATCGTTGGGAAACATTGTCGGAACGCTTTTCATGAACACGGCTCTCATTCTGGGCGTCTCGTTTGCAGTTTGGGAGTCAAACGCCGACATGACTGCCTACTCTAACCTTTTCATGTTCTCCGTCATAGCCAACATGTTCGTATGGTTCTTCTTGTCCCGTGAAAAGCTGGGCTGGAAGGAAGGAGTGGTTCTAGTCCTAATGTACGCTGTTTTCTTAGTAATGAGCTTTGGCGGCTACAGGCCCTGAAATGCGCTTAGCGCGCGCGAGAGAGCACAGATTTGTACTTTCTGCAAGCATTATCATAGGTCCTCAGATGGTAGCATGCGCAGTCCCTTGAATTATTCGAGTGCTGTCCAAGGGCTTTTCTTCTGACGAGTCTGCCCAATGCGCTACTTTCCTCTTAGAAGGAATAATACTACCAAGATAACTGCGGTCACTGCAATGGGGAGCAGCGCCGCAATGCGCATGTTTCTTTGTCTCTTCTGCATTCTTGCATAATCATCTTTGCACTTGTCGCTGCAGAGCAGCTGAGTTTCAGGTATTGCCGCACCGCACATCATGCAGTGTGAGTGTTTCGGAATGTCGCTCGCTCGCTTTCGGACTGCCAATTTGACATTCTCCCAGTCATGCAACTTTTATCGTTCGTGGGGGCTTAAACGTTTGCTTTGTTATCCCAGGCGGGAAGTATTAAAAGCTGATTGGAACAAGTACGAGTATGCTAGAATACGAATCTTTCTGCGTTTACGGGTTCAACACTGCGTATCCATCTACTTGGAAAGTTGAGTTTGATCCAAAGTCCGACCGGACGATGGGTAACGTTGCATTCAAGTCTCCCGAGAGGAACAATATTGTCTTAAGTTGGGGTCCTCTTGAAAGAGCCAAGAAAAAATACTCTTCCGTTGAGGAGCACGCCGAAGACTCCATTAAAGGAGTTAGGAAAAACCCGAGTGTAGCAAGAGTGGAGATCATTCAAAAGAAAGAATTAGATATACCGCCACACAAGGCGATCTATTCCATTCTCAGAGTGGTCTTCGCATCCCCTAGCATGATACCGTTTAAGAAGGGAAAGGAAGATGTGTTGGAGATGCGATCAATCCATGTTCACTGCGAAGTTTCAGACCGCTACTACGTGATCTTTGGACAGATCGCCACGAGCAAATCTGAGGAACATGGAGAAATTTTCAGCAAAATCACGGAATCCTTCAAATGCCACAGCTAACGTCGCGCCCTACGGTCCTCGTCTCATCTGAAAGGTGAAACGACCTAGTATGAAAATCCGCGCTCTGCAGGAAGGACTCAGTTCTGTTTTGGCGTGCGTGTGTTCTATTCTATACCTCTAATCAGAGATCCTGGTACTTTATTTGAAGAATTGAAACATTGAAGCGAACGCGTTAGCTTTTTATCCAACCTTCACCATGTCCTTTCTTTCTTATATGTGGAAAATGATACAATGGTCAAGGTTCTTTTTGACGTAAACGACAAAGACTGCATTGGCTGCGGCAACTGCGTTGTCGTGTGCAGAGCTCAATCCTACCTGCCTGAGACTATAGGAGGAAAGGGACCGGAGAAAATTGACGAAGTAGTATTTCGAGTGGAGGACGGAAAAGTGAAGGTGGTGAAGAAAGAGCTTTGCGAGCGATTCCAAGGCAAGGCTGCAGGGTCTGCATTGAATCCTGCCCCTTCGGATGCATCAAGATAGAAAACTTGGAAGAATGATCAATGCAGCGCAATCAAATCCTAGTCAAGAACGGGTCCGTGTTCGACCCGCTCAATGGAATAAATTGCGAACAGATGGACATAGCAATTAAGAATGACAAGATAGTTGAGGAAAAAGAACTCGATCCACAAGAAGTCTTTATTATAGACGCGAATGGAATGTCGGTTTTCCCAGGAGGCATTGATGTCCATTCTCACATGGTAGGTCCAGTGATTAGTAACAGTCTCCAAATAGCTCCGAGAGACGTTCAGCGAACATTGAATCTGGAACAGATAGGGCAAACTTACGCAAGAATGGGATACACCATGGCAGTTGAACCATCGGTACCACCTCTGTTCGCGAAGCAAGCGGTGATGGAGCTTGAGGACATACCCATTATAGACAAGGCCTTCTACGCCCTTTTGGGCAACAACTGGTTGATGATGGAATATGTGAAAGAGGGTCTCCTTGACAAACTATCGACGTATGTTTCATGGTTGCTAAGGAACGTAAAAGGCTTTGCAGTCAAACTGGCTAACCCTGGCGGAGGTGAATTATGGAGCTGGCATGGCGACCTTCAAGACTTGGATGATGTGGTTCCTTATTTTAACGTAACACCCAGGGAAATCATTGAAACAACCATGAAAGCCAACGAGCGAGTAGGTTTTCCACATTCCGTCCATCTGCATTGCAACAACACTCTTCGCCCAGGAAATGTCTCAACCACGCTCGACTCGCTCAAGATGGCTGATGCGGTTGAAGTCGGCAACGCCGAACGGAAGCAAACCATGCACATAGCCCATGCACAATACAATTGCTACGGAGGTGAGAACTGGGATTCAATCCAGTCCAGAGCCGAGGAAGTGGCTAAGGCTATCAATTCAACTGATAAAATCACAGCGGACCTGGGGCAGATAACGTTGGCAAACTGTTTTTGTATCACCTGATGGTTGCTTGACAGAACGCGTAGCAAAACTCTTCAAGGAAACGACTGTGACAAATTGCGAATTTGAACTTGAAGACACGTCCGGAGGAGTTAAGCTCACGTACTCGAAGGATGATCCAATAAGTCCGTTATTGTGGGCTACGGGTCTTGAACTCGCGTTGCTAATTCATGATCCTTGGAAATTATGTCTAACGTCAAACAGTCCGAGCGGTGGACTTTTCAGCAGATACCCAGAAATCATTTCTTGGTTGATGAACAGAGAGGAAAGAGAGAAAATCCTCAAGGAAAGCGAACCCCTTTTACAAAAGAAATCATCGATCGCATCGCTAGATAGAGAGTACGACCTTCACGATATATGCGTCATAACTAGGGCTGGCCCTGCGAAGGCCTTGGGGATTTCGAAGATGAAGGGGCACCTAGGAATCGGAGCAGATGCGGATATCTCCATTTATAATCTCGCCCAAGAGAACCTAACCGCTCAATCTATTGTTAGAGCATTCTCCAACGCAGCGTACACCATCAAGTCAGGGAACATTGTGGTCAAGAACGGACAAGTCCTTCAAGACCGCAAGGGGCAAATTCTTTGGGCCAAAACTAGTTGCGACGAAAGTTTGGAGAAGGAAGTCCTTAAAGATTTGGATCTGATATTCAAGAGATTCTATTCTGTGAACCTCGACAATTTTTTGGTGAGAGACGATTACGTTCGGGAAGGAAGAGCAATCACGCCGAGCAGCTTGCGTCCGTTTGAGATGAAAGTATGACGTCTCAGCGTTTGTTTAGAAACGTCGTTTGCGGTGGTTGCGGTTTGGCTTGTGACGACGTGGAGGTTTTGACCGACGGCGAGAGAATCTTGACCACAAGAAACGCATGTGTAGTTGGCGCACACAGATTCGGAATTTCCGTTCATCCGTCAAGATATCTGGCTCCTCTGATAAGGAATGAAAAAGGAGAAATGAAGGAGGTGTCCTTGACTGAGGCATTCAAGAAGGCTGCTGACATCCTTCTGGAATCTAAACATCCCCTTCTCTACGGATGGAGTTCAACCACTTGCGAAACGCAAAGGTTGGGCATTCAGCTAGCCAAACAATTGAAGGGAGTTATAGATGGGTCGTCCTCTGTTTCCTACGGGGCTACATTAAAGGCGACAAGTAAGTGTGGGCTGTTTACAAGTACATTAGGTCAGGTTAAGAACAGAGCAAACCTGATAATCTTCTGGGGATGCAACGCTATGGATTCACACCCAAGGCAACTAAGCCGATGCGCGGAGTTTCCCGTAGGCTTCTTCAATCAAGGGAGAGCCGATAGGAAGGTTACGGTTATAGATGTAGGAGAAACCGAAACATCAAAGCTGGCCGATCGGTTCATAAAAATCGAACCGGAAACGGATTGTGAACTCCTAGCAGCCCTTCGCCTCGCCCTTAAAGATGAGAAAATCCCTGAAACTGTGGCTGGTGTTAATGCTAAGGAAATCAGCGACTTGGCCGAAGAAATGAAGAAAGCGTCTTTTGGAGTCATATTCTTCGGCACCGATCCAACAGCAAGCAACAGAAACCACTTCGAAAAAGAACATCTAATCTCTCTCGTAAGAGAATTGAACCAAATTACGAAATTCGTTGCGATAGGAATGAGAAACCATTTCAACGAAGCGGGACTCTCTACAATGTTGCTTCGGGAAACCGGTTTCCAGTTTGGAGTGGACTTTGGCAACCGGACTGGCCAGTCATTTTCTGGTGAGACCACAGCAGCAGATGTACTTGCGCAGGGATCATGTGACGCTGCACTGATAATGTCATCTGATCCTTTTTCGAGCCTTCCGTTAGACGCGGCGAGGCAATTAACGAAGATTCCACTCATCGTAATTGAACCACACTGGACTCCAACGGCACAGTTGGCTGATGTTGTTATTCCAAGTGCCATAAGCGGAATAGAGGCAGAAGGAACGGTGTACAGAATGGATGGTGTGCCGCTGCGTTTGAAGAAGGTAGTTAATCCCCCGAGAAATTGTCTATCTGATGAAATGATATTGCAGAATATCTTGAAGGAGGTATGCGCGCGCGCTCACTAATTGAGGGAAAATTCGTGGAAAAGAAAAGTTTCCGTTCGAAATCAATAAGGATTGATTTGATTTCAACGATCGCGAAAGTGGTGGAGGAGTGAGACAAGTGAAAAGCTCGAAACCAGAACAGAGACAATTCGTTTCAGTTGACTCTGAAAAATGTATAGGTTGTGGTCTCTGCGAATACGTTTGCGCGCTAGAGAAGGAAGGGTTCCCGGACCTTTCGAGATCAAGAATCAGAGTCGTACGTTTAAATCCATGGATAAATTTCGCAATGGCCTGTAAGTTCTGTGAGGAAGCTCCATGCGTAAAAGCCTGTTCTCGAGGAGCTTTGAAGCAGTCCGAAAAAGGCGGCATCATCATTGTTGACGATGCTAAATGTGACGCATGCTGCTGGTGCCTCCAAGCCTGCCCTTACGGCGGCATCGTATTGCATCCTGAGCAGAAGGTTGTGGCGTGTGATCTATGTGATGGAAAGCCAAAATGTGTCGAGTTTTGCCCAGAAAAAGCACTGGAGCTTACAACCAACGACGCAGACTCCAGAAGAATGTTGGTTGCATCTATTGAGAAATTGCCCTCGAAGATTGAGAAATTAAACAGTCTAATCAAAAAGAGAGACTGGACGGAGATGTTCGAAGAAGCCGAGGAAAAGGCTAAGAGACTGGAAGAGAAGCTCGACGCGATAAATAAGAGAGAAGCAGAAATTAAACGCGAAAACCAACCAAAGACCAAGTAGAAGCTTTGTGAATGAAGATCGTCTGCGCAACGCAACACTCATTCGCTATTTTTAAGGAGGCGCACTCGTTGCGTCTTCTTTGTGTTGTTTCTTTTCATCCTCTTCCAGAATCTCTAGGCATGTCCTTTTAGCAGCTCGTGCACGCGCCTGTGCCTGTGCACGGCGATTCAGCCGCAAAAACTTCAAATTCCTTTAACCCCCTATGACTAATCATTAGCCTTTGATGACTGCATTTATTCTATTTGTCTCTTATAAGACATATCCAGCAGTTGTGCCAAATGCAACACACGTATTCCCTTTGCGCCTTTCAGCTTAAGGGCTGACGATATCTGCGTAACGCATCGCGGGCATGCCGTAATCACCGCGTCGACATCCAGTTTTTTAATCATTTTGGCCTTCCTGCTAGCTATTTTGTAGCTCAATTTTGGGTTCAGCATTTTGAGCGTGCCTCCGCAACACCTATCTGCTTCATCCATTTCAATCAGTTTCACGCCAGGGATGCTCTCAATGATCTTCCTCGGTTCGGCCGATATCTTCAGGCCACGATTGAGGTCACATGGATCATGATACGTGACCTTCAAATTCAACTCGCCCATCGTATCAGTCACTAGGCGTTGTTTCAGAAGAAATTCACTGAAATCAAATACCTGTAACTTGTAGTCGATTCCCAACTCTTTACACAGTCGTGGATACCAGTTTCTCAAAGTGCTGGTGCATCCAGCGCACAGACTGACCGTTTTTGGAGAATCTTCGAAGGCCTGCAAGTTTTGTTTCAGTAAATGCTTTTGGACTAGATCCACTTGCCCTAATCTGATGAACGGTAGACCACAACACACCTGCTGTTTTGGCAGAGAGATTTCTATTTGATTTGACTTCAACACGTTAACGGCCGATTCGCACATGCCGTGAAGACGGAAGTCATAGTCCAAGAGACACCCCAGGAAAAGGCCCACTTGATCTCTGGGATTATCGACTTCAACCTTGGAGCCTACTTTGCTGAGGAATGGGCTCTTGTTGGGTTTGACGAAAGATTTACCCGTGGCTTCTATCAGCCCTTCTAGTTCTGCGACTTCTTTCACTGGCGCAATATTTCGCTCTATTGCCATGCGACGCATCGGCATCATAATCATATTGGGTACATCTATCTCGTACGGACAGACTGCCGCGCATTTACCACACATAGTGCAGTTGAAAAGCCCCTCTTCAGAAGCCGTTCTAAGTCTGTCACCACCGTCTCTAGGATCAAATGCGCGCCTTGCAATTTCGGTCATCAAAGCAGGACCAGCAAATGAGTTCTTTCCCTCAGTGTATGAGGGACACGTGGATGTGCAAGATAGGCAACTTATGCAACGACTTACGATCCTGAATGTTGAAAAGTCGGCTGGACGCAGCTCTTCAGGTTCCTTTTCTAGAACCTTTTTTCGTTCGAGAAAAGCCGAATTCTAGTAAGCTCGTTCAGAATCATCGTGCGATCCACAACCAAATCTCTCACTACGGATACGTTCGACAACGGGTTCAGGACCATCCTCTCTTGAGCTAGGGTCCTGCAAACCAGAGCTGGTTCTCCATTTACTTCTATCGCACACGACCCGCAGAACCCGTATCTGCACTCATAGTTGAATGCAAGTGTCGAATCGCAGTTTTGCCTTATGTACATCAGTGCATCGAGCACGGTCATGCCCTTTTGATAGGGGAACTTGTACGTCTCGTACCTTGGATTTGAACTTTCCTCGGGATTATACCTGTAAATCGTGACCTTCGCTTCTTTCTCGTCCATCTTTCACACCTTAGGGCTTGGCCTCACGTAAGTCGACTGAACATGTAGTCAATTTCATCTCACCATTTTCCAGCGCTATGACAATGTGCTTGAGCCATTTGTCGTCATTTCTCTCCGGGTGATCCTTCCGGAAATGAGCCCCACGGGATTCATCTCTCAAAAGAGCAGCCTTGATGACCATTTCTGCGACAGATACCATGTTTTGAACCTCTAAAGCGTCAATCCAATCCATGTTGTACCTCATCGTGGACAAGGGAACTGAGACGTTTGCGAGAGAGGATTTGAGTGATTCAATGTCGCTGAGCGCTTGCTTCAGCCCCTCGCCATCCCTGATCAGACCTGCATAGGTCCACATGATGTTTTTTAGCTTCATCTTTGCGTCGTACGGTCTGACGTTCCCTTTGGCTCCGAGTAATCCGTAAACCCTCGCATATTCCTCTTTTGCTTGTTCACCGTCTATTGGGGCCGCCTGTTCCAATTTTGCAGCATATTCCGCAGCGTATTTTCCAGCACGGGCTCCAGAGACAAGTGTATCTGTTAGGCTGTTTTGACTGAGCCTGTTGGCTCCATGGACTCCCCCCACTGTCTCTCCAGCTGCGAAGAGTCCAGGAACAGTTGTCTCCCACTTTTCATTCACTTTCATCCCGCCCATAAAATAGTGGCACGTCGGCGAAACTTCCAGCATCTTCTCCTCAGGGTTAATGCCCAATTTCACGCAAAGCGTGTGAACCAGCGGTAACGTAGTCTTTACGACGCCTGGTGGATTGAAAGTCATGTCACAGTAGACTCCTCCCCTCTCTGTTTTTCGACCATCTTGAATCTCTTTGTAAACTCCCCTACAGATTATATCTCTAGTCGATTGTTCAAGCCGACTGGCGTCGTATCTTTCCATCAACCGTTCGCCTTTGTTGTTAAGTAGATGGCAGACGTACAATGCTCCTACAATCAACCCTCTGAGCGCCTCTGGATATAGCAAACCGAGGGGGTAAAACTGGACAAATTCCATATCTACGAGCTGAGCTCCAGCCTTCAACGCCAAGGCGAACCCGTCTCCAGTGTTTCGTATCGGCTGTGAGGTGGTGGGATATAATTGGCCTGCACCGCCAGTGGCTAAAACTGTGGCTTTTGACTTGAATAGGATGAAACGCCCTGTGTTAATGTTGACCGTAGTTGCACCCACGATTGAGCCGTTGGCCATTAACAACTTGGTAACAATAGTATTCTCGAAAATCTGTACATTATTCCGTCTAAGCGCCTCTCCTTTCATTGCTTTCAGCATCTCATGCCCTGGCCGATCTTCCATGTAAGGAGACCTGTGATGACTGTGGCCGCCATCTATGCGCAGTAAGTAGTTTTTCCCATCATCCGTTCTCTCCAAAAAAGCGCCATATCGCTCTAATTCCACTATTCGTTGGTCTGCCTCGTCGACGAATATTCTGACTAGGTTCTGCTCATTAAGGTAGGCTCCACCTTTGACTGTGTCAAGAAAATGAACATCCTTGCTGTCACCAGCTTCATGCCACGAGCCAACACCAGCCATGGCTCCCATAGCCATAGGGGTAGACCCGCTGCTTCCTAGAATTCCTTTGAGAACCAAGACAGTTGAGACTCCAGAGTTACTGGCCTCGATTAAGGCTCTTAGGCCAGCTCCTCCGCCTCCAACCACAAAAACATCCGTTTCAATAAGTTCCAATACACAACCCACTTAAGAAGTGAAAACAGCCGAAACTTTGTTTAAATAGATTTCGTTTATCAGCTCTGAAAAGTTTTGCTTCGTCATTGCATCAGGATTTTTCCTTGGGCTTTATCGTTATGGCCTTTGCTGGACAAACACTTGAGCACAGTCCACAGGCTTCGCATTTCTCATCGTCAATCTTGGCGTGATTTTCAACTTTCACTGCGTCATGGAAACAGGTTCTTTCACACCATCCACATGAGTATGTTCTGAGGTGTTTCTCGCAGGCAGGTTCATCAACTATGGCGATTTTGGTCGACTTCCCTCCGACCATGACTGGAATCTCTCTTTCTATCTTGTCGGCCGAGATGAAGTTTTTGAGTGCGATACCTTTGATTTCGTTGATGCTCGTGTAACCTTTCTTCTCCATCCACTCAGTAATTTTATCAAGCCACTTCGTTATTTCCTCGTAGCCTTTGCACATGATTGCGGTGCAAGTCTGAACAGTGTCTGCGCCAGCCATCAAACAACTTATTACGTCTTCCCATTCCCACACGCCGCTTGTGGCACTTAGTGGAACTTTTATGCCCGACTCTCTTGATTTTGCGAGCCACCTTAAAGCCAACGGAAGCATAAACGGGCCACCAAAACCTGAGTAGGAGCCCCACTCAATTGGCCTTGCATTCTCAATGTCTATTAGTACACCCATTAGCCTGTTTATTTCCGTAATGCCATCTGCCCCAGCTTCTTCGCACTTCTTTGCTACTGACACCAAATCTCCAACCTGAGCCGTTAGTTTTGGAACTATTGGTAAACTCAGGTTTTTTCGGCATAATCTCGTTATCTCTTCGGCGGCGGCAGGAACCGCTCCGACAGTTGCGCCGAGCTCTTTCTCAACTTCCATCGCGTGAGGACATGAATAGTTCAATTCAACTGCATCCGCCTTGGACCCGTTTACAATTTTGCATTGGTCTTCCCATCCTTCGATAGTACCTCCCATGATACTTGCAATAACTGCACAATCCTCTCCGACCTTTTTCTTGGTCTCATCAACGTAGTTCACGTATTTGTCATACTCAAATACCGCGGCTTGCTCGATTGAGTACAACGTGAAGAGTTTGGGTTCTTTGACGATCAGCTTCTCACCTGATCGCAGCAACCCAGGCTTCTGGGTGGGCAAAATGGGATCCCAGTTCAATAGTTTGAACCTAGGCCGCGCATAGAGGTAAGCCGGAGATATCTTGTGGTTTATCCAATTCACCGCATGTGTTTTGTCGCGTTCTTCTGGGTACAGCGTCTTCAAAACGACGCCTGCAGCTTTAGCTTTCGCAGCTTTGACGCAGCGGTCTGGATCATGCGTAGGAGTTGCAGAAGCGGCAATGATCGGGTTTTTGAGGGTTAAGCTCCCAAATTTTACAGAAGTGTCAATCATCATAAGACCCTCGTGTTGATCTAGAAGACCAAACAAAGGGTGAGATGGTTATTTAACCATTGTTGTCATTTTTTTCGTTCTTGACATTGATTTTCATTTTATCTTTGCAAACGATGTCTCAAAGGTCTGTGCTCGACATTCATTCCTTATCACTATTAACTCCGTCCGCCTCGCGCGCGCTCCCACCAAGCCCGTCCGATCCGAGACAAAGACCGTTTACCGAAACTCAACCTCATACGAAGAATTTCAGTCTATGGTTTCACTATTTATGCGCGAATACTGCTGCATTCCTTTCCTTGCAGAAAACTTGGAGAAGAAAACCGGAAGAACTAGCAAGAAAGCGAGTAACGCAATGCATAACCATGCATAACCGTATCCTAACCTAATTACAAAGTAGGAGAAGAGCAACGGTGATACAAAAGTGCCTGAAAGTTGGAGGCTGTTAACCCAACTTAAGGCCAAGGTTTCGTATTCAGGACCCAATCTGTTGGCTTCTCTAGCGACCGCAAAACCAAACGTGAGCCCGGCCCCCGTTCCCAAGCCAACGAGGACGCTCGACGCGATTGCCGAGTAAAGCGTCCCAATAAACGCTATGGCGATGCCGACTGCCATAGTTGCACCCGTCACAAAAAGCAACCTTCTTGCATTTCCAAACTTGTCAAAGACTCTTCCAGAAAACGGTCCTGTCACGAAGGCCGAAGCAGCGGCCAGTGACGCGATCACACCAGCTTCTCCAACGCCGACGTTGCACACGTTCTCAAGGTAATAAGCCATGAAATTTTGCACAACAGCACTGCCTACTTGAAAACTCAGCAAAGCAATTGATAACATTATCAAGAATCTATTGGTCAGTATGAGCTTCAGACAGTGAAGGTCGATTTGAAAGTCTGAGCGAAGGTTGTCCTTGGGTGCAAAAAAGATGAGCAAAAGAGACGTTGCCAAACCTAGCGAGCCACTTATGACAAGGCTGCTGCGCCACCCAAGTCCAACTGCTATTGCTGCCCAACCCGAAAGCCCAATCACACCGCCCAAATAGAAAGCTGAATGGTAAGTTCCAACCCCCAATCCCTCCGACCCTTTCCTCAAGAGTCTGATCACCAGAATAATGGCTGGAGCAAAAACGAGGGCCATTCCAGCGCCTACAAGAAACCTTAGGACCGCTATCTCTGCAAGATTCCTCGCGAAACCGGTCAACAAAGCAGAAACAGACGCAATCGTTGTCCCGTAAATCACAGTCAGACGCGGACCCGTTTTGGCTGCGAGGATTCCTCCAGGTACTTGAAACGCTCCAATGCCGATGTAGAATGCCGCCGTTACCACCCCCAGCCCTGAGATATCTTGCTGAAATTCGGAAGCTATCAAGGAAAAAACCGCCGCTATGTTCATCCAGTTTATCGCATACACGACTCTGCCCAAAATGAGCGATGCCAGCGCAGCACGGTTGGTTGAATTCTTATCAAAGCTCACTGGTCTCAGACTCTCAAGACTTCCTTACAAATGAACCTTACCTGTTAATGAGTCTTCACTAACTTTTTCACACTTAGCGCGTGCTAAGTCTCAGGAGAGTAACAAGGCCTTCTATGGATTTAGCCTGACTTCACCATTCTTTTTCAGTCTTGTGGGTTCACCATTTTCCTGCTCTCGGCTAAGCCTAGCACTGGCTCACGGCTTTCAGGCTTGTTTCACCTTGGAGGAGGGCTTCTATGGCCGTTGCGTTGAGCCTAGAAGTCCAGTCGTCACAATCGCGCGCACTGGAGAAGACTTAAATTATGAACACATCCAAGATGTTTAAGAGAAATTAGTAAACTAAACAAGCCGTGATGAAATATGTCAAAAGAAACTGAGGCAAAATTTGAAAGGCTTGGAGACGCGGTTGATAGTCTAATAACGCTAGACGTCAGTGCAAGAGGCGCCATAGGCACTCTTTATGAGGGAGCCAGAAGCAAATATGGAAAATCACTGACATACATCGCTGCAAAGGCATTAAAAGAAAGAGTTGGCCCAGAAAAATACGTTATACTGGGGACAGGACTTCCAGTACGCGGCTGGATTTCGCCAACCATCTCTGAAACCGATGGACCGACAGGAACTGCTACGCTTGCCAGAGCCTTATACGTAGGCTTTAAAGCCTGGCCAATGATACTCTGCGAAGAGACACAGTATCCAGGCGTCAAGGCTGCCTGTCGAGGTGCAGGCATGATGATACTAACACCTGAGGAGATGCAAAAATCTAAAGGCTCACCATTGGGCGTGCCAGGAGCGGTTGTTCAGACGTTTCCAACGGACGAGAAGCAGGCTAAGAGCGAAGCAGCACGTATCCTCAACAAGTTTGAACCGGCAGCGGTAATCAGTATTGAAAGGATTGGCAGAAATTCTAAGGGAGTTTGGCACAACATGAAGGGCTTCGATGTATCAAGAATTGTTGCAAAATTCGACTATCTGTTTGAGGATGCCAAGAAAAGAGGAATCTTCACAATGGGAATGGGCGACGGAGGCAACGAGCTAGGCATGGGAGCCATCAAGGAAACTATTAGAAAACATATTCCTTATGGAGCAGAATGTCAATGTCCATGCAAAGGCGGCTTGGCAGCAGATTTTGAACCTGACCTTTCCTTAACTGCGACCGTCTCAAACTGGGGCGCATGGGGAGTTGAAGCCATGCTGGCAGCTATGCTGGGTAAGCTCGAAGTGCTTCACACTGGAGAGATCGAAATGCGCAGCTTAATCGCCGCTGTTAACGAGGGATGCGTAGACGGCATAACAGGATTCGCAGAACCATTAGAAGATGCGGTTCCAGGCGAGATCTGCGCCAATATGGTCGAAATCCTGCGGTTCATGGTTGGAAAGGCCTTGAAGTGACCTGGTGACAGTGCATTGATTGAAAAAGAGACGCTCATCTTAAGTCAAAAAGACATAAAGCCGCTCTTATCAATGAAGGACACGATCGAAGCAGTGGAAAGAGCATTCAAAGATTTTGCCCTGGGAAAGACTCAGATACTTCCTAGAAAATACCTCGTTTTTGAAAAGTACGCCGGAAAGACCGGGTACATGCCCGCATATATCGACACCCTCGACGCAGCAGGCATCAAGATTGTCAGCGCACATGATGAAAATCCTAAAGAAACATGGGTTGCCCAGAGTGACCGCTACATTGGTCTTAACCGACCCAAAAACCGGACTACCACTAGCTATAATGGATGCCACATACACGACGATGATGAGAACCGGCGCCATAGGTGCTATTGCAGCAAAACACCTGGCGAGAAAGGACTCCAAGGTCGTCGGCATCATCGGCACGGGGGTTCAGGGCAGGGGACAACTAATGGGGTTGATGGAGATTCAAGACATCAAGCAAGCATTGGTCTACGATGTGATGCCGGAGCAAGCCAGGAAATTTGTGCAGGAGGTAGGTAAACAGTTTGGAATCGACGTATTGGAGGCGGATACTACTCAAAGAGTGACTGAACACTCGGATATCTTGGTAACCTCGACGAATTCAAAAACACCAGTCATAAATGACGAGTGGATTAAACCTGGCTTGCACATAACCACGATGGGAGTAAGTGCTCCAGGCAGCCAAGAGATACCAACAGAAACTTTCAAGCGTTCTAAACTTGTCATAGATGACTTCAATCAGACATCACAGATGGGCGGGATTAACGTTCCATTTTCAAAGGGATTACTAAAGAAAGAAGACATTTACGCCGAGATTGGCGAAATACTCTTGGGCAAAAAGCCTGGAAGAACATCTGGCGAGGAAATAACAGTCTTTGTCACTAGCGGCCTACCAATTCAAGATATAGCCGTAGCGCGACTGGTCTATGAGAAGGCCAAAGAAAGAGGAATAGGCAAAATAGTGCAGCTGATGGAATAAATCAGAGATCTCTAACCTGCCTAGTGAACCATTAGGTTTATCGATTTCTACCTCCTCTTTACCTGATGATTTCGGATAAGTGGCTTCGAGTACACTGATGGCGCGATTTAAACCAAGTCAAGGTGATTGAGCATGGCGCTGCCTACACAATTCAATTACTTTAGGTCCTAATACAATAGAAGAAACGTTAAGATTAATGGGAAAATTTGGGGCTCAAGGCAAGGTTTTGGTTGGGGGTACAGACTTGATATCAGGGGTCAGGTCTGGAAAGATTATCCTACCTGAAAATATCATTGAGATAGGTCACATTAAAGAATTAAACTTCATTGATGACGACGCAGATATTGTCAATGTTGGAGCTACAACAAAGCTGTCAGAAATCATGTCCTCTCCAATAATCAAAAGCAAAGTCCCAATATTGGCTGAAGCCATATCTACTATGGCATCGTCTCAAATTAGGAATATGGGAACGATAGGCGGCAACCTGTGCAATGCCTCCCCTGCTGCTGACACTGCACCTCCACTTCTTGTCTTAGACGCTAAGATCGAAGTCATAGACATAAAGAGCAAGAGGCTTGTTCCCATTGACCAATTCTTCACGGGACCAAGTAAGACTGCGGTAGGTCCTAACGAAATCGTCACCAAGATACAAATTCCGACGCAGCTGCCAACCAATAGGTGGGACTTTGTTAAATTGGGCAGAAGAAAAGCCTTCACCTTATCCATAATTTCCATAGCAGGTCTAGCCAAAATAATCGACAACAGCTTTCAAGATGTGAAAATAGCTTTAGGCGCCGTGGCGCCTACGCCTCTTAGAGCGAAAAAAGCGGAGACATTTTTGAAAGGAAAGGCTGCAAGCGAAGATGTAATCGATGAGGCATCACAAATAGTTAGAGACGAGATAAACCCCATAAGCGATGTCAGGGCATCTAAGGAATATAGACGAGAAATGGCTTGTACTCTTACAAAGAAAATGCTCATGAATCTATCAAGTGACTAGGGGTGCATCTGAGGTAGAGCAGTTTTCCTACGCAGATAACCAAACAGGACGAAGTATGAAATCGGGCCATAGTATATCGGCGATTCTAAAGTTTGGTGTTTTGGGCGGCATCTTTTATCGCTTTAACAATGTTTACATATCCTGTGCATCTGCATAGATTGCCAGCGATTCCTCTTCTTATTTCTTCATCGGTCGGGTCCTTGACCGTTTTCAATAGGTGATAGGCCGATAGAAGCATGCCTGGAGTGCAGTAGCCACACTGCAAAGCGTAGTTTTCTATGAAAGCGTCCATAAGTGACCGCATTTTCTCATCTTGCATTAGCCCCTCTACTGTGAGAATCTCTTCGCCATCGACTTGAACTGCAAGGGTGATGCAAGATAAAATGGGCTTGCCATTGAGCAGAACAGTGCATGCTCCACATTCACCTTCTTCGCATCCTCTATGAACACTTTTCATTTTCAAAGTGTTTCTAAGAAGATCTATTAGAGGGGTTCTAGGCTCGATTTGGACCTCATAAGATCTACCATTCACTTTCAGAGACACATTAACACAGTTCATTGCTTTCACCTTTCGCGACTCTTTTTGCATTGGGAAATCAATCTCCATATTCTCTCCTTCGTCGCCGGGGTCTCAGCTATCACTATGTTGAATGGCGATAAAGCGTCTTCAACGGCATTTATGATTACCACTTTACTTCCTATAGTCGGAGCCTCACCCATACCCTTCGTGCCCAACTCGGTGAATGGGGACGGTGTTTTCACGTGGCCAACTTCTATGTTAGGCGCGTCTAAGGCTGTTGGCATTACATAGTCCATATATGAGGTGGAAAGCAATCGCCCATTCTTATCATAAATCAGATGTTCGTTCAATGCTTCGCCTATACCTTGCACGACTCCTCCATGAATCTGACCGTCAACAACCTCCTTGTTTATGATCCTGCCAGCGTCATGTACATGCACGTACCTCAATATTTCTACATCGCCTGTTTCCACGTTTACCTCAACTACGGCGACATCTGCAGACGAACAAAACGTTGTATATGTGCTCGTGGGGTTCTGCGTTGTGTTGGGGCTGAACCAAGTTTCAGAGACATCGAGCAACGTTTCATGCCCCATCTGAAGTTCCTTTTGAAGACCTTTAGGGCCCGGGAAAAAGTACATATATGCCGCGAGGTCCTTCATCGATATCCTTTTACTCGGATCCCTTGTTGAGTAGATGCAACTACCCTTCATCTCGATGCTACTACTGTCTTCATTTAAAACACTACTCGCAACTTTTAACACTCTCTCCCTTAATTTCTTTGCAGCCTTAGCAACCGCGCTGAGGCAGTATACAACACCTCTGCTGGACCATGGACCAGCACCAGTAATGTCGGAGGAAAACGGGTGCACGATGACGTCGGCAATGTTAACGCCCAGAATTTCGGATACTACTTGTGCAATAACAACCATGGATCCTTGACCTATGTCCGTTTGATCGCTATAGACTTCAACTTTCCCATCAGGAGTTATTTTGGTGCGCCCAAGTGTCACGCCACTGAATATGCTGTGGGGTATAGCTCCACCCGCAGGCTCCACAGTAAATGCCAGTCCTATGCCTAGATACTTGTTTTGCCCGATCAAACCTCGTTTACTTCTCCAAGTGTTTATGTCGATCATCTTTAGGGCTTTTTTGAGTACTTCTGGGTAGTCTCCACTATCGTAAACGTATCCTGAGATTTGCTTGTACGGAAATTCATTTGGCTGAATAAAGTTTCTGAATCTAATTTCTTCGGGAGCCAAATTGAGTTCTTTGCTTACAATGTTCATTATTCTCTCAATGAATTTTATGCCCTTATCTTTACCAAAGCCTCTGTAAGCACAATAGAATGATTTGTTCGTAACAACGGCGTAAGCATCCGTATATAATGCTTTGAGTTTGTACGCGTTGGGGACTGCGCAGCATGCCGGTACTATGCTGCAGGCGCCTGCTCCTCTGTTTGTTCCTTCAACTCCAATATCGATTATAAACTTTGCTTTTACTCCTAGTATTTGTCCATCATTCTTAACCGCGACTTCACCATCCCATATAACATCTCTTTGATGAGGGCCCGTCGCAAAGTTCTCTCTTCTATTTTCAAACCACTTCACAGGTCTTCCAGTGAGGATTGAAGCAGCACATACTACTACATCCTTCGACCAGTTTAGCTTATTGCCAAAAGCTCCGCCAACATCGGGGGCTACAACCTCAACTCTGTTCATGGGTATGCGAAGAGCTTGGGCTATATAGCGTTGTGCTAGAAAGGGAGATTGAGTAGAGCTCCAAACTTTCAACCTGCCCATCGAGTCGTCGTACCAGGCCACGCAGCCCCGAGGTTCTATAGGAAATCCTGATACCCTACCTTCACGCCAAGACACCTTAATTATGCGGTCAGCCTCTGAAAATGCTGCGTCAATATCGCCGAATTTGAAGGTTACATGAGCTTGTAAATTATCTCCCCACTCTTCATATAACAACGGCGAATTCGGTTCCATAGCCGTGATAGCATCTGTGACGATGGGCAAGGGTTCATACTCAATTTCTATTAACTTAAGTGCGTCAAATGCGTTATATGGGTCTTCAGCTATCACGACGGCTACTGGCTCGCCTATAAACCTTACTTTGTCTGTAGCCAAAGGGTATGCCTTAGGTATACGCCAATGCCAGCCTAAAGGTCTATAATCTGCATTTGCGGGTAGTGGGTCCATGATTCCTACTAAGTCTTTGCCTGCGAGGATTCTTAGTACACCGGGCGCCTTCAAAGCTTTAGCCAGATCGATATTTTTTATCTTCGCATGCGCATGAGAGCTTCGCAAAAACACGCAGTAAGCCATATTGGGCAATTCCACATCGTCTATGTAACATCCCTTACCTGACATGAGTCGAATGTCCCTTTCTTTTTTCCACTCAATGATGGGTGAAGACATTTCTAAGAAACTCCGATGCTAAATTACTCGCCATTATGTATCTACTTAACTTTCTGGTATTTGCGCGCGCGCACGAGCTCAAAGGCAAGAGCGCTAAATCAACTCGGCTTAGCGCGCGCTGACTGTAGGATGTTAATGTTTCATTGATCTTCTGTACCCTCGGGTGGGAAATACCTTTTAAGGTCTTCTTCTGAGTCAAAGTCAATGAGGATCTCGTCTGATCCTGTTTCCACCTTCTTTATTAGTCCTCTATTTGCATTCACAACTGATTTCAAGCCCATCGTTTCCTCGTTTATGTTCATAATCTGACCGAAGAGGAAGCGATCAAAAAGTATTGGATGACCTAATCTGCCTCGATGACTTGCCACTACAATATGGCTTCGAGACTTCTTGTATTCTTCAATGACCATATTGATAGCCTCAGGTGTAATTAGGGCCATGTCTCCGGGGAGCACCAACACAGCCTCCGCGTAACCCATGACAGAATTAACTCCAGCCTTAATTGAAGAGCTTTGACCGATCTCATAGTTTTCATTAATTATGAACCTGCACTTGACGTCTTTGAGAGCCCCTTTGATCATTTGCGCTTCATGGCCTAAAACCACAACGATTTCATCTGCTTTTGAAGCTACAGCACTTTTGACAACCCTCTCGATAATGGTGGAGTCATCAATTTTTTCAAGTAGCCTATTTCTTCCAAACCTTTTTGATAAACCTGCAGCTAACACAATGAGGCATATCAAGCAATTTCCCAGGAAATATTACTTAACATTTACGGATAAATCTCTTTTCAAATGATGATCTAGACTTTCCGAGTCATATCGATTCTTAACATTTACAAAGAAGTTAAGCTCAAGCGCGTTCCAAGTGGGATTATAGACTTTCTTTATCTTTCCTTCTCTCACTTATTATCTCTGCAAGAATGCTTATTCCTATTTCTTCGGGGGTTTGAGCGCCGATGTCCAAGCCCAGTGGAGCATGTAGGGATTTCAGGTCGTCATCACCGATTCCTGTTGCCTTAAGTTTCGTCACAAGCGTTGCGACCTTTGTCCTGCTACCAAGCAGGCCGATGTAAGCCGGCTTCTTTTTTACAATTTTCTCCAAGGCCAAATAGTCGTGTTCGGGCTCTCCGTGAGCGATAACTACCAGATCTTCTGAAGTTATATCTGTTTTATCGAGTATTTCATTGAAGTTACCTGCGATAATCTCTTCGGCCATAGGATACCGCTCCTTGCAAGCTAATTCCTCATTATCATCTACTATAGTGAGGCTAAACCCCAAGATGTCTGCAAATCTTGCTAAAGGCCAAGCCACATGGCCTGCGCCGATGATTATGAGCCTCGGTTTTGGCTCAATTACATCGATGAATATCGTTAACTCGCCTCCACATATTAACCCTGTCTCGATTGAACCTTCCTTTTTAGATGGATGGAGAGAGAAAAAGGCTTTCCTTGGCTTGCCTTCTCTCAAGGCCTTTAAAGACTCGCTAATCAAAAATCTCTCCATACTCCCCCCGCCAATCGTTCCGGTAGTTTTACCATCTTCAGTTACAATGATTTTTGCTCCGATATCTCTGGGCCCAGAGCCTACCTTTTCAATCAATGAACATAAAGCCACTTTCTTTCCACTTTCTAAGAGGCGCAGGGCTTCTCTCAATATTTCTAAATCAGTTGTCACGGGTTATCTAATTGTTTAAATAGTTTGTTCTTATTTGAATTTTTTGTCACCAGAAACTTTTGTTACAAGCACGCGCGTGTTTTTGGAGCTCTCTCAACCTTCCCGCTCTTACTGACAAATGTCTTCAACGCGCGCCTAAGCTTAAGGGGGGCAGTAATCATTCCAGGCGGTCCGCCGGTTTTGTTAAGCCCTTGTTGATACCTTTCAATATTGTAACTGGTTTCATAATAGATAGCCCTCCTAAAGTCGAAGTCAAGTGCTCTTAATCGTGTGATCGCTGGTTTCTTCGGAATCCTGCGAGGTTTGCAGACCCCAGTCGTTCAAACATTTTGGGGACTTCCCATCGCTATCAGTTTGATAGTGGTCTCAGTCAATTGTGCTTCAGGAGCGATTGGAGCGAACGTAGGTGTTCAAGTCCTCCGACAATTATATCACTCTGGAGTGTCCATTCCAAGCAGAGGTATAACATGAACTTCGACACGATGTTAAAAAAGGCTACAAGTTTTCACGGCCACACGTGCACCGGTCTGGTGTTGGGCACTAGAATAGTGATTGCGGGGAGTCAAAGATTAGGTATCGACGACCCATCCAAAACGCGTGACTTGATAGTATACGTAGAGATAGATCGGTGTTTGGCGGATGCTATCCAAGCTATAACATTGTGCTCACTTGGGAAACGCAGACTGAAACATGTTGATTATGGGAAATTTGCAGCAACATTTGTGGACACATCGAAGAATAGGGCGGTACGCATTTCAATAAAGGAGAAAGCCCGTGAGTGGGCGATGAAATACGGCGAAGAACAAGTATTAATAAATAAAGGTGAAATAGTTAACCGAAAGCAAGAAATGGACATAATGACAGAAGCTTACATGAAGATACCTGATGTAGAGCTTCTAGACGTTAAGGATGTTAGTATAAGCATACCAAAATGGGATCTCCCAGGCTTGCCTCAACGAAAAGTGACGTGCACCATGTGCGGTGAAAGAATTTTCGATGGTCGCGCGAAAATAAAAAATGGACGAATTCTATGTAGACCATGTGCAGAAGGCGCATACTACAAAAATCTCAACGAGACACAACCGGAGTAACGACTTTATGCCAGGTAAAATCGTTAACGATATTCTAGATTTACTTCCTAACGTCATTCCAGATCTAAATATGATAAGGGTTGACAAAGTCATACTAGGATTGGGTTATACAGGGGTTAAGCTTAGCACAGGACAGGTTGGCGTCTGTTTTACTTTTCAAACTGAGATTTCATTAAGTTGCTGCCAGATTTACAAGAAAGCTGGCAAATTGACTGGAAGCACAGCGATGGAAATGATGAATATGGCGAGGTCATGGGATCTTAGTGAAAGTGTAATTGGAATCGCCACAGTAAATGCCCTTTCATCCATCGCTATTGCCAACAATAAGGAAGCATATGTCATCTTAAAGGGGAACATCTTGGACCACATAGCGTTGGAAAAAAAAGATACCGTTGTCTTTGTAGGCAGGATCAGTCCATTAATCAAACGAATCGAGGGAAAGGTGAAGAGAATCTATGTACTCGAAAGAGACTGGGCTCGTCGTGAGAGTGGAGTTTTGCCTGATACGGCATGTGAGGAGATTCTTCCCCAAGCAGACGTCGCTATAATCACTGGAACTGCTTTAGTCAACGGAACCATAGACCGTCTGATAGAACTCTCTAAGGGAGCAAGGGAAATAGCAGTTGTGGGCGCTTCAGCGAGCGTTCTTCCAGGCCCTCTGTTTAAGTGTGGAGTCACATGCGTTGGTGGGATCAAAGTTCTAGATCCAGATAAATTGATGCAGATCGTGGCTGAAGGAGGGGGAACACAACAGCTGAAGGCAGCCGCTGAATTCATCAACTTGAGGCCAAAATAGCCGCGAGTGCGCGCGCAGCAAAGACAACCAACCAGCCCTAAGATTACACAATTGAATTTGCGCACCCTTCTAATTAAGCGCGCGCGCCCATACTGTAAACAGGGGATTACGCTGATAGATTTGAGTATAGACGTCTGTGGCATAAGATTCAAAAATCGTTCTTGAGGGTTAAGCTCCCAAATTAACTCCGTCCACATTGCGCATAAGAATTCGTTTCATCTGGGCCGATGTTCTTTTTCTAGCCGTCTTAAGCTGACATCAAGAGCTTGAACAGTGGAATCCACGTGTTCTGTCGTTGCTATCAACGGGGGCAACATGCGGATAGTTGACTCGCCGCTTAGAGTGACCAATGTTCCAGCCTCTCTCATCATGTCTTGAACCTGTGCTGCTTCTCTAGCTGCGGGAGTTTTTGTTCTTTGATCCTCAACAAGTTCCACACCAACCATGAGACCTTTTCCCCTCACGTCACCTATAATTGGATGTTTCTCCTCCAACTCAACTAGGCGGCGCAGTAGATAGTTCCCTACTCTAGAAGCATTTTCTAGCAGGCGATCCCTCTGGATTATTTCAATAGTCTTCAGACCGGCAACACATGAGACAGGGTTGCCTCCAAACGTTGTGTAATGGTCTCCTGGCTCAAATGCTTCCGCTATTTTCTCGTTGGTGATGAAAGTACCTAGTGGTAGACCTCCTCCGACGCCTTTTGCAACCGTGATTATGTCTGGACGCAAGTTCCAGTATTCGATCGCAAACATCTTGCCGGTTCTTCCTATTCCAGTTTGAATCTCATCGTCAATAAGCAATATTCCATGTTCATCACAAATTCTTTTCACTCTGGAAAAGTACCCGTCTGGGGGGACGATCACTCCTCCTTCGCCCATTATAGGCTCAAATGCTAAGGCGGCTACATCGCCTGAACTTCCGTATTTTATTGCCTCACTGAGGAGCTCTGCGCAGGCAAGGTCGCAGTCTGGAAACGTCAGTCTTAGGCTGCAACGATAACAGTATGCAGGCGGAATGTGTACGACGCCTGGGATGTAAGGCCCCATGCCTTTTTTGTATTTCATTTGTGCAGTAATGCTCAATGATCCAAGAGTACGGCCGTGGAAGGCTCTGTATAATGCAATCAGCTCGTATTTTTTCGTGTATTTGCGTGCAAGCTTGATTGCACCTTCCACTGCTTCAGCTCCACTACTACAGAAGAAACTTCGGCATGAGGACATGGGAGCAATTTCGGCAAGTTTCTCGGCAAGATTTGCCATAGGAATTGAATAAAACATGTAAGAACTGTGATGCCAAACTTTGTCCAACTGTTCGATGATTGCATTCTTCACCTCTTGATTACAATGTCCTAACGGAAGAACACCAAACCCCGTTGTGAAGTCCAAGTATTTTTTTCCGTTCACGTCCTCCAAGAAAACGCCATCTCCCTTAGCTACGGTTATGGGCACTATCCGTTTGAGACACGAGGTAATGACATACTTATTCGTATCTCTTCATGGTTTCATGATCTGATCCTTTCATATATAATCACCGAAATTGCGATTTCACGCGCTTGTCTTGGATTACCAAGCCTCAAGTCTTTGGTTTGGGCAGTTTTCCTAGGTGATCAAGCTCTTTGGCTATTTTCTTAAGTCCGAGTTCATTCAGCTTTTTCATCGTAGGTATTCCTGTTTTAACATCCCATCCTCTGAGGTTGTAGTATTCGTCCAGCATCTGATCTAGGTTGCACACGTGTCCTTTAGAGGGACCTGAAGGCATTGGTTCTTTGGTAAAACGGTCTGGTAAGCTGTCATCTTTCTTGGTTATTCCTTCTCTCACGTTGAAGGCCCTTTCGACGTTGACGATGCGTTCTCCTATGCGAAGGGCATCCTTGCCCGTTAGTTCGAGGCCTGTAATAGCGTTTAACACTTGGGCTTGGGCTTCTGCCAGACGAGACCTGTTCTGGTGATGAATTTGCATGCTTCTATCGAATCCGTGAAAGCTCGGACTTCTTCGAACCATTTGACCATGCATGCTTTTCCGTCGGTTGCAAATCTGTCCGCGGCCCTTGGAGTTCCAAACAGCTCTTTTGCCTTCTCCGGAGTTATCGTGTATTCGAACGCTGGTAGGGCCCTCAGGTGATCCGCACCTCTCGATCCTACAGCGTAGCCCAATCCAAACGCTTGTATTCCTCGAGGATCACACTCTATATGCTCTAATCCCTTCGTGTGCATTGCGTATTTGTCAGCACCCTTTCCTATCTTCAGTGCTGCAGTGCGGCAGCCCTCGGCCAGGAGGTTACCTATTCCCTCTCTCGTAGCGATTTTTTCTATCATTTCGAGAACAGCGTCAGCATTTCCCCATTCGAGTTTCAGACCGTTGGTGTCTTTATCGCTTAGAATTCCTTTTTCATAGCATTCCATAGCGAATCCTATTACTGCTCCCGTGGATATCGTGTCAAGGCCGTATCTCTGGAGCAAGTCTATAGCTTTGAGCCCTATCTCCAGGTTGGCAACGCCTACTCGCGTCGTATAGTTCGTCACCATGCCGTATTCCAACTTTGGAGCACTCAAACCCGCAAACGGGCCGTCCTGTATCATCCAGAAGCTTCCACAGTGAAGTGAACATGAAAGGCATCCTCTCTTCTTGACTTCGTATGTTTTTGTGTAATACTCTCCCAGTAACCCTTCAATTGGGTTGAATTGTCCTTCTTGGAAGTTTCTAGTGACTTGTGCCCCAAGATTCAAATCGTAAATCCTCATCAAGGCCATCGAACCTTGTTCTGAAAAAAGCCTCGAAGTCGGATCAGAGTAGAGTATTTTGATGTCGTCTTTGGTGATTTCCAACAGTTTGTCTGGGTCAGCTACTTTTACTCCTTTCGTTCCTCGTACGGCGATAGCCTTAAGGTTTTTGGAGCCCATTACAGCGCCCATGCCAGTTCTTCCAGCTCCTCTAAAAGCATCGCTTAAGATGTTACCCATCTTAACTAGGTTCTCACCGGCCACGCCAATTTCAACTGTGTGTATTTCTGGATCTCCTGTTTCTTCCAATATCGATTTGTGCGTGTCGTAGGTGTCTTTGCCCCAAAGGTGCTTTGCGTCTCGAATCTCCACATTGTCATCGTCAATCCAAACGTAAACTGGCTCGCTCGCTCGCCCGTAAACTATTATCTGATCGTATCCAGCGTATTTGAGCTCTGGTGCCCAGAATCCTCCACAATTTGAGTCACCAAGAATTCCAGTTAATGGCGACTTGGCTGTAACATTAAACCTTCCAGAGCCCAGAGGCGAGAGAGCACCAGTTGTTGGTCCCGTACCAAACATCAATATATTATCTGGACCCAAAGGATCAATCTTTGGTTTCAGTTTCCTGTACAATGTGATGACGTTCCTGCCCCTGCCTCCAAGGTACATTTTGGTGTCTGTTGGATCCAATGGATGAGTTACTGTTTTTCTTCGTGTCAGATCTATTTCAAGAATCCTTCCCGCCCATCCGCACAGCATCACTTTTTCACCTCATTCTTAAGCAATTCACGGGATCGCAACAGTGGACCTGCAAATTTGTTCAACATACGCTGTCGTTTAGTTTTCGCAGCCATATCGGCCTCCACGAAACGAATTGCTTCGGTAACGCAGTATTTCACGCAAGTTGGGTCACCATCGCAAAGATCACATTTGGTCAACTCACGCCGCTCAAGATCGACGTTGATTGCGCCATAGGGGCATACCATCATGCAGGCATTGCATCCGATGCATACAGATGGCTCCAAGATCATTGCGCCAGTCTGAGGTTTTCGTTGAAGAGCTCCCACTGGGCAAACAGTTCTGCACGGGGCATTTTCGCAATGTTGACAGATTACTGGCAAGTCCAATCCTTCGTGAGGCATGGAAAGAACCCTTATGCGCGACTTCTGAGGATTACATTCTCCAGTTTTCTTAAGAGAACAGGCTAATTCACATGTTCGGCAGCCAGTGCAACGTTCTGGTTCAACGACGATAACTTTCACCACAGGCGACACCAGAACCTTAAAATGAATATCGGATTTCTTATAAACATTGTTGATCACTCCATGATAACCGTAAGACTATATTCAATTTTCAGGGAAGTGGTCGGCAAAGAAGAGTTGACCCTTGATTTGAAGGAAGTGACCGTTAAGGGTCTTCTTGACCTACTATTCAAAAAATACTCAAAAGAATTTGAGGAAAGGAAATACACTAAGGTGGACGGTTTTCCCTCAAATATCGCAATCTACGTTCAAGGTAAAATGCTAAACTTGAATGAAGCTCTAGATGTGCGTTTAAAGGACGGCGACGAGATACACCTTCTCGAGATAGTTTTGGGGGGCTAGGGAGGATGGCCAAGGCTGACTTTGGCTCTAGCTTGTGTTCATTCGCGCGATGGCTCTTCTTCCGATGAAACTCGATAAACTCTTTTGTTTACATCTTGTGCAAAGTTTTAAGTTTCTTTCAAACCTTTCCAGGTTTTCTTTGCGGATAAGATCAGTTTTCCCCATCACGTTCAATATTTCTTTGAATTGGGGCGCTGACCAATTATGCGTCCACACTTCTCGCATCTCACTTCTTTGATCTCAATACTCGTCGCCATGTTTTCTCTTTTACACGTTGACATTTCGAAAACCTTGGTCAGGCGTATCGCACTTTCCGGGCATGCTTCTTCGCATTTTGCGCAGAACATGCACTTGCCGATGTCTAGCTTCAGCACTTCCTTGCCGTCTTTGTCTGCAATTGTTATTGCTTCGGTAGGACACACAAATGCACAGGCGCCACATCCGATGCACTTTGCAGAATCAAGTTCTGGTTTGCCTCTGAATTCTTTGGGAGCGGGGGTGGGATGATACGGTATCTTCTTTATTCCAAGCAGTTTTTCTGACATTAAGAGTATTCCTTGGAATATTGCCTGCGGCCTCGGGGGGCATCCGGGAACGTAGACATCTACGGGAAAAAGCTTGTCTACGGGTCCAGAAAAGGAATCACTCTTGCCGAAAACCGCCCTGGATATCGCGCATGTCCCTACCGCTACGACGCCTTTTGGTTCTGGAACTGATTCATATACTCTTATCAAGTCATCTGTTATTTTCATAGGGACAGGACCAGTGATCACCAAGATGCTGGCTTCAGCAGGCGAATTCACGAACTTGAACCGGAACCCTTCAACATCAAAACAGCGTACTGCTGCCGTAAGAGCTTCAATATCGCAAGCGTTGCATGATCCTGCATCGGCACGGAATATGCCAACTTCCTGAAAATGTTTTCTTTGTGTGGCCACTCCTTTTAATTTAGGTCTCTTCTGATGGTTAGTGCCAATACTCATAGGCGCGTTTCTCCTTCGCTAGCCAATCAAGCGCCCCTTTTTCACTACCTTACCATTTTCAATGATCGCCATGCGATCAGTACAGCTGAAGCATGGGTCAATGCTTGCTATGATTGTATTGAGAATTACGGGTTCAGTAGTGGACTCATCCATTAACATCGGTTTCAATGCAACGAGATTTGCCAGGGTTGGTGTCCGTATCTTAACCCGCTCAGGATACAGAGAGCCGTTAGACCTAACATAATACATGTTCTCTCCCCTGGGAGCTTCGCCTCTTCCTACTGCCTCACCTTTTGGTATTTCCAATACGGGCACGGCAATGGGTCCTCTTGGTATGTTGCCTAACAGATTCCTGATGATCCTGGACGATTCAAGAATCTCATCAATTCGTACCATCAGCCTTGCCTTCACGTCGCCTTCGCTTCTGGTCACGACATTAAAGTCTATCTCAGGGTAGGCAGCATAAGGATCTAGTTTTCTTATATCCAGTGATAATCCAGAAGCGCGAGCGTTCGGCCCGACTACATCCAATTTCTTCGCTTCTTCTCGTGTAAGAACGCCTTTTCCCTCTATTATCTTTGCGATCGAAGGTTTTTTCTGAAATGCGTCTTCGATCTTCTGCATATCTGAGTCTATGTTATCCAGAGCGCTGGTTATCATGGCGGCTTTTTTCTCATTGATATCCCGTCGCACTCCTCCTAATTCGAGTATCCCGTAATGAACACGGTTGCCCGTCACTGTTTCAAAGATGTCCATAACTCTTTCCCGTTCTGAAAAGATCCGCGCGAAAAGATCTTCAGCCCCTGTTTTCTCAGCTTCTAGCCCCAAGTATAGCATGTGACTGTGGATTCTTTCCAGCTCAGAGATGATTGTTCTAATGTATCTAGCTCTGTCCGGGGTTTTCACCTTCGTGATGTCCTCCACAGCTTGCGTGAAACACAATGGATGAATGTTCGAGCAAATTCCGCAGACTCTTTCCACGATGGCAACTGCCTGGTGAAATGTTCTGGATTCAACTAACTTTTCTATCCCTCTAGTAATATAGCCTATGTTTATGCGGACATCAACTATCTTGGTGCCGTCTGCAATTATCTCCAATTGTTCTGGCTCGTCAAGCCACGGATGAAAGGGACCTATTATGACTCTTGAACTGGATGAAACTGCGCCACGCGCCCGAACACTCTCGAGCGGATACTCTGCCTTCGGCGGTTTTTTTGACGCGACACTCATTCGAGGGTTAGCACGACGATCTCTGAACTTGATTCCAAACAAATCCGTTACTTCTCTTTCGTAAAGATAAGCGGACGGAATTATGTCTGCAATGGTTTCAAGCTCCAGAGTATCTCTGGGAATTGAGGTCTGAACATTTGTGAGAATTCCGGCGATGTCGAAATGATAGATTACTTGGAATCCAAGAGGAGCATCTACCCCAGTTACGGCGACAAGACGAGCCTGAAACTTTTCTCTCAAGAATTCCGCAGCAATTTTGTATCCTTTTTCGTTAACCTTTATGAATACGCGCCTTTTTCTTGGAATTACATGGCTCATTAGACGCTTTCCCAATCTTTTCCTTAGATCTACCAGAATCGTGTCCTCGTCAACTTTCATTCTTTCATCTTCATAGAAGAGCGCGCAAGTCTACTGACTGGGAAAGAAGCTAATAAACTTGAAGCCTTGAAAGTCGATACTTTGACCAATGCGGCGTGGTGAAATTTCCTCTAAAGTCATCATGCCCTTGCGGATTACCGCTCGTGCTTGTTGGACAGGGTATAATTCCTGAAATCAACTGAACACAAAGCGCGTTCTCACGTGAAGTTATATTGTTCGGCGACCTAGCGGACAATTTTCATATTAATGTCAAAAACAGCTTTTGACGAGGCTGATAACGTCAGCTGGTCTTGCAGCTATTTTGACTCCTGCACGCCTCAAAATATCGGTCTTACTTTGAACCGTGCCCCTTTCACGCAAAATTATTGCACCTGCGTGGCCCATTCTCTCTCCCGCGGGAGCTACTCGACCTGCTACGTAAGCGACGACTGGCTTCGTCATCTTACGGATGAATCCCGCAGCCTCCTCTTCCTGTACTCCACCAATCTCGCCTACGACGACTACGAGTTTTGTTTGTTGGTCTTCTTCGAACAGTTTCAATATGACCGTCAAATCAATCCCGACCACTGGGTCAGCGCCTATTCCCAAGCAGGTGCTCTGTCCGATGCCAGACGCCGAGAGATTACCTGCGATCTCATACGACAAAGTCCCGCTTCTAGAGACTATTCCAACGTTGCCTTCGGTGAAGACACTTGCTGGCATAATGCCGATCTTTGTTTTTCCGGGACTTATTACCCCTGGAGTTGTTGGGCCTATGACTTTTGTTCCCATAGATTGTGCGTATTCTCGGATGTAAATCGTGTCGTGAACTGGAACGTGTTCGGTTATTATCACGATAAGCTTTATGCCAGACGATATTGCTTCAATGGCAGCATCTTTTGTTCCCCAAGCGGGAACGAATATGATCGAGGCATCAGCGGCGCGTTCCGAAACTGCCTGACTCACGGTGTCATAGACCGGTACATCGTAGACCTTTGTGCCTCCCTTTCCAGGAGTTGTACCTGCAACTATCTTAGATCCGTAGTCGAGCATGAGTTTCGTTTGGATGTTTCCCACTCTGCCCGTTATCCCTTGAACTATGATGCGAGTTTCTTTATCTGCAAGAATGCACATGGATTATTCACCAAGCAAGCTCTTCAATTTCTCAACTGCGACCTCGGTCTGAATCTCTTTGACAACAGGTATTCCGGCCCTTTCAAGCAAACTGCATGCTTCTTCTTGCTGGTTGCCAATTAGCTTCACAAGAATCGGTATGCTCGGTCTGAGCTTGTCATAGGCTCTAACAATTCCTCTAGCGGCTTCAGGCATGGGGTTTATTCCTCCGTAGAGGTTGATTATAAGCGCTTTCAGACGCTTGTCTCCAAGGACCACTTCAACCGCTCCTTCCATCAGTTCTGCAGTTATTCCCCCACCGGTTTCAAGAAAATTCGCAGGTTCCATTCCAAAGTCTTTTATGAGATCAATGGTGGTCATGGTCAATCCCGCCCCGGACCCAATAACTCCAATATTTCCATCCAATCTCACGTAGGTGAGACCTCGCTTGTTTGCTTCTCTTTTTACTTTGTCCTTCACTCTTTCATTCAAGTGAATGCTGATTTCTTGATGTCGGAATAAGGAGTTATCGTCGATTTCTAACACAGCACCAACGGCGAAGACGTCACCTTCTCTCGTAGTCACAAGTGGATTTATCTCAGCTATAATGGCGTCGTATCGACTGAATACCCCGTACAGTTGGTATAGAACATTGCTTACTTTGAGAAGAAGGGCCCCGCTAAGATTTGATTGTCTACAGATGTCTGTAGCTTCAAATCTGAACAGCCCACGCCTCAGATCCACATTTCTAGAAATTAGCAGTTCCGGTCTATCCTTCGACAGAGTTTCTACATCTACACCACCTTCTGTCGAAAACATGACAACAGGTTGTCCTGAGAGTTGATCGATTGTCACTGCCAAGTAATACTCTTTTTGAACTTCCAGCTTCTTTTCAACAAGAACTCTCTTGACGTTTTCTCCCCTGATTTTTCCATCCATCAGGCCTTCAGTTTGTTTCATGGCATCTGTCAAGTTATTAGCGAATTTTATGCCTCCAGCCTTTCCTCTCCCACCCACCAACACTTGCGCTTTTATTGCGACAGGAAAGCCGAATTTTCTCACAGCGGACTCAACTTTCTTCGAAGAATTTGCAACTATTCCAAGGGGCACCGGAATGTCGAAGGTCTTGAAAATCCTTTTTGCTTCGTATTCGAAAAGCCTCACGTTGTCACCCTGTTTTGAAGATGGGAACGGTGGTCGTTCCGTGAGGCGAAACTAGTATCTTCGCTTTTTTACCCGTTTTTTTCAGGGACATTTCGAGTGCCTCATCCATAGTCTTGATCGCGCTCATCTTCATTTCCTCTACGGCGCCGGGGATTTTTGATCCGACGATTATAACGCTTGCTCTTTTCAGTATCTTGGCCATGATGTAGGGTCTATGTGCTCCGATCGTTGGTTCCTTCTTGCCCCTTTCCAAGATTTCGTCGAGGTTTCTCGCGTCCTTCATCCATTCATAGAACGTTTTGCTGCCAACTCCATCTTCGCACGGAGCGGGAATTATTATCACGCCTCCCTTCTTGATCGCGGGTGTCGGACCACAAACGAAATTGTTTGCAGCTCTTGTTGCTTGGTAGAGGTCTCTGTCCTTTGGATATCCCGCGCATGATACAACTATGTCCGGCAACTCCTGAATGGGAACTTTGACGCAGTCATCCATGGTCCTCACCAATTCTCCGTGGGCGCGAACCATGTCACCAGCAGCAGCTTTCGCTATTTCGCCTTTGCCATTCAAGATCACATTCACTATAAAGCGGAGATCAGCTTTTCGAGCTGCCTCAACTATGTCCAAGTGCACTGGATTACGATCAACAAGGCATACTCCGACGTTGGGATTGTCAAGCAACTCAGGTCTATGCATCCCCTCAATAGTCTTTATTGCAGAGACGCCTGGCATCACGCTTTTTCCATTTCCAGCATAACCCGCGAAGATGTGGGTGTCCACCATCCCTGTAGAGATTAGCATATTCGTGTTGATGATCTCCTTGTTGACCGACAGTGGAATATCCAGATTGGGAGTTTTTCCGATGAACTTAAGATCCTCTTGATCGGTGCAGACGTGATTGATAATGGTCGTTTTCTCAAATACCTCTTCCCCAACCTTCTCCTTCAATTCCTGATCTGTCATTGGACGATGACTTCCATTCGCTACGATCATGGTCACTTGATCCTTGCGAACGTTTGCCATGTCCAATTCCCGGAGAATCGCCGGTACAAGCCTGTCATCGGGACAGGGGCGAGAAATGTCTGTTACGATGATGGTTACCTTGTCATTCTGTTTCACAATCTTGGACAGGCGGTCGCTACCGATTGGATTGAGCAACGCATCCTCAATTTTGCCCTTCTTGCTGGGCAAACTTGCAATCTCTTTTGGCTCTATGATTCCGACTAATCTTTCGTCAGGTATTTCTGCTGTGACCTTTCCATTTTTCCCATAAGGAAGTTCAATTCGCATCGCTTGCACCTAACCTATAACGCCTCAACAGTCTCCTTAACCCTAACAAGTGCCTCACTAATCTTTTCTAGTGATGTCGCGTATGAAAGTCTCAAAAAGCCCTCCCCGTTTTTTCCGAATTCTGAACCTGGAACCGTAACCACTCTGGCCTTGCTTATGAGAAGTTTTGCCAGGTCCATTGAAGACATTCGCAACGATTCGACGTTGGGGAAGACATAAAATGCGCCTTTGGGCATGTGGCACTTGAAACCTGGTATCTCGTTCACTCGACTGACCATTTCCTGCCGGCGTTTGTCATATTCTCTAACCATCTTTTCAACTGAATCCTGTGGACCCGTTAATGCTGCCAGAGCGGCTTTTTGTGAGATAGAACAGGCGCAAACGTTCATGGAATGATGAACTTTTGATATGCTTTTCATCATATCCTCACTAGCGACAATGTATCCAATTCGCCAACCTGTCATCGCGTACGCTTTAGAGAACCCGTTTATGGTTATTGTCCTCTCTTTCATGCTTGGAAGGGAACCGACGCTGCAGTTTTCTGTTCCATCATAAGTCATCTTCTCATACAGTTCGTCGGAGACGACTATCAAATCGTGATCTTTGGCTATTTCTGAGATTGTTCTGAGCGTGTTTTTGTCTAAAACGCTTCCAGTGGGGTTGTTTGGGGAAATAAGCACTAGCAACTTCGTTTTCTTTGTGATTCTTGCTTCCAAATCCTCAGGATCTATTATAAATTCTCTTTCTTGGCGAAGAGGGACCGTAACCATTCTCGCGCCAGCCAGTCGCAGGGCAACCTCATAGGAGGGAAAGAAGGGATCTTGCACTATCACTTCGTCCCCTGGATCTATCAGAGTTTGGCAGACGGCAAAAAAGGCTGGTTGCGTCCCTGCTGTTATGAGTATCTCCTTTTCAGGATCCGCGTGAATTCCGTTTTCGGCCTCTAGTTTCCGGGCTATGGCTTCGCGAAGTTCAGGTATACCTTGGATTGAGGTATAGTGCGTGAATCCTCCGTCTATCGCTTTTTTGGCTGCTTCCCTTATGTTTTCAGGAGTCGCAAAATCTGGTTCGCCTATATTGAGGAATATCACGTCAGTGAGTCCCTTCGCGTATTCCATTATTTTTCTTATGCCTGATAATGGAATAGAGGACACTCTTTCCGGTATTTTTGATGCCATGCTCTAAATCCTCTTCAAATTCACTCTACCCTTGGTTGTGTATGGCTACATCACTTTCAGTATTCCATTTTCGGTGATTTTTCTGCCGTCTATCTCAATCGTTGGGTCTCGAATTATCAGGTCTATGTGAAGAGGCGCCTGGATCTTGCCTCCGAGGGGCAGATTGCTTCCCACGCCGATATGAGCGGTTCCAAGGGCTCCCTCGTCTTCCAACAGTCTTCCAATGACCGTGGCCTTGGGGTTTAGTCCGAGCCCAACCTCGGCTATGTTGTACACGTTCGAATCTTTCGTGCTTTCAAGCATTTTCCTGAGCTTCTCAGCCTCCTCTCCTCCTTCAATTGAAGTGATGAATCCCTTTTTTATCACAACTTTGATCGGTTTTTTCACGATTCCTATTGCGCTCGCTGCCGCATCGACCATCAAAATTCCGTCGGCAGTTCCTTCAAGCGGAGGCACATTGACCTCGACATCTGGGGGTGGCCGAAATCGCCAGGCTTGTGGCAAATTCCAGTTTCCATGTTCGTTCTCCTTCCTTTGATGATCGCTGTGAGATTTGTTCCTGCTGGATTCGTAACTTTGATGGTGTCACCGTGGAAAACCTTTGAGACTCTTTCTGCCAGATCTTTCAAAACAGTGAAATCTGCCTCGATTCCGCCCTCTATGAGCATGTTCTCAGAATAGTCGGGCATTGTTATCATCCGAGCTCCAGTCTTCAGAGCTTCCACGGTCGCTTTGGTTCGGCTTATTGAGAAGGTTGTGGGGGAGAAGATTACATCTGCTGCTTTCATCGCGGCTGCCACCGTTCTTGGTGGTTCTTCACTGTGCAGTTTGCGTGGCGTCATGACAATAATTGCCGTCTCAGCTTCTTTGGAGTATGCGGCCGCAGCTAGGACCTCGGCTATGCTGAGCTTGTTCGTGTCAGCGACTATCAACACATTCTCGCCTTTTTGGACTCCGCCGCAGACCTCTACAAGCTTCATCGCACCTTTCATCATTCGAATTCTGTCAGATTCCAATAATCGTCACCAATCCGCTTTTATATGGGCCATAATTTTAATTGCCCTCGGATATTTAAGACATCACCATTGATTTGTACTCATCGTCCATTGTCATTCGATTTCAGGCAGATCTAGTCTTCTGATTCACAGAAAGCACGAGTCGAGCCATGGTTTTTTCCCTCGGCATAGGGCACTTTAGGAATCGAAGCTATACGAGATTATCTAGAAGAAATTTGACTGATTCGCGCAGCATTCACCGTCTTTTTTCAACGGAAAGAAAGGTAGCTATTAAGAACCTTGTTTTGAGAAGGCTTTTATAACACATATCAAAAAATCAGTGCAGGGTGCGACCTTTGAAAAACGATTTGAAGGGAAGGAATCTTGTCTCAACAGATGATCTTTCCAGACAAGAGATGGAAATAATCTTCAACTTAACAAGAGAGTTCAAATTGTCAAGAAGCATGGGCAAACATGAAAGGGTGCTCGAAGGGAAAACCTTGGGGCTTGTTTTCGAATGGGCGTCTACGAGGACAAGGTTGGGTTTCGAAGTTGCGATGGCCCAATTAGGTGGGTCCTCTATATACATGGCAACTGAAACTACGATGGCCTCCAAGGGGGAACCAATGAAAGATACGAGCAGGGTTCTTAGCAGGCTCGTAGATGCTATTGCCATCCGTCCGTTCAAACATGAAACAGTCATTGAATTTGTCAAACATGCAGACGTTCCCGTGATAAATTGCAGCAGTTCCGTAGGGCATCCAACTCAGGGACTCGGTGAATTATACACGATCTTGGAAAAGAAGAGAAAGTTAGAAGGACTCAAGTTGGCCTACGTTGGCATGACAAGAGGACTCTTCCACGAACTCTTGTTGGCATGCCCAAAAGTGGGAATGAATATAGCAGCTGCGTATCCTGATGTTGGAGGAGGCGCCTACACGCCGGACAAAGAAATCGTAAAGCGATCTCAAGAAATTGCGGAAGAGACAGGATCGGAAATAGTTTTGACTCATAACCTTCTGGAAGCGGTAAAGGATGCCGACGCGGTTTATGCATCCACCTTGCTGAGAAGCTCACTCACAGGGGAAAAGACCGCTGAAGAAGGGAAGATAAACGTAGCGGCGTACCAGGTTTCTTCAGAAGTGTTGAAATACGCCAAGAAAGACGCCATGTTGATGGCTCCGGGTCCAACGTACCGCAACGTCGAAGTAACTGAAGAAGCGTTCGAAGGGCAAAATCAGTGGTTTGGGATCAGGTTGAGAACGCGCTTCACGTCAAGAAAGCGATCCTAGCACTCTTGATCACTTAGCTCTTTCGTAGCGAGCGAGCACGCCATCACTGAGGATTTCAAAAAAACTATCAGTAGCTCACTGTTGAGTCTTAGAAAAATGCCCTCTTTCTCTGAGGATTTTCACAACTTCTCTGACAAATATCAGTTCCTCATTCGTAGGAATGACGTAGATTCGTACGCGCGAATTTGAACGACTTATGTCCATTTCCACTTCTCCGCCAATTGCCTGCATATTCTTTTGGGGATCAATTTGGATACCTAGGAATTCGAGTCCTTCACATATCTTTCCACGATAAAGGGAAGAGTTTTCGCCGACTCCCGCAGTGAAGACGACAGCGTCTATTCCTCCCATTGCCGCCGCATAAGCTCCTATGAACTTCTTCAATCTGTGGCATTCCACTTCAATGGCCAGTTTTGCTCTGTCATCTCCGTCTTCAGCCGCTTTAATCACATCACGTCTGTCGACGTATTTGCCTGTTATTCCCAAGAGTCCACTTTTCTTATTTAGGATGTCACTCATTTGGGTGTGCGTCAGATTTTCTTTTTCCATGATGTGCAATGCCACACCCACGTCTAGATCGCCAGAGCGAGTTCCCATCACAGCTCCTTCCAGCGGAGTGAACCCCATGCTGTGATCATAGGCTACGCCTTTCTTCACAGCGGTTACGCTGACACCATTCCCAATGTGAAGTGTGATGACGTTGATCTCCGATGGTGTTTTTCCAAGAAGTTCAGCAGCTCTCCTCGAGACGTAAGAGTGGGAACTGCCGTGGAAACCGTATTTTCGGACACCATACTTTTCGTACCATTGATACGGTACGGCGTAAGTGTAAGCGTGGGCAGGCATGGTTGAAAAGAAGGCTGTGTCAAAAATTGCCACCTGCGGTATATTTGGAACCAGATTCATTGCCGCTCTTATACCCTGAAGATTGGGTGGATTATGCAGAGGAGCAAGCGTGCTGCATTCTTCGATCGCTCTTATGACGTTATCATCAATAAGCACAGAATCTGTAAACTTTGCTCCTCCGTGAACAACGCGATGACCTATTGCATTTATCTGGCGAGATTCTTTATCAAGTGGTCCTCTGAACCTATCAAAAGATCAAATATCGACTTGATTGCGATTTCATAAGTGGGACAGTTGACGTCGAAGGTTACTTCCTTATCATCTACTCGTCGCCTGATAAGAGAATCACCCATTCCTACCCGTTCTACGATTCCTTTGCACATCTCGACCTCATCGGGCACACTCCATAAAGAGTATTTTACGGATGAGCTGCCACAGTTTAAGGTCATTATTTTCATTTCACATCACTCGACTTGGAAAACTAAGAATCATTTAGCGTGCTAGGCAATTCCCAGATAAGCCTTTCTAATGTACTCGTTCTGCGATAGATCTTTTCCTTCCAGTGCGATTTTGCCGTTTTCCAGCACGTATCCTCTTTCAGCTATTTTCAACGCTTGCAAAACGTTCTGCTCAACCAAGAGAATAGCGACTCCCTCATCGTGAAGTTTTCTCAGTATATCAAAAGTCTTGTCTATGATTATTGGCGCCAACCCCAAAGATGGCTCGTCCAACATTAGGAGCTTTGGTCCCGACATCAATGCCCGCGCTATTGATAGCATTTGCTGTTCCCCACCACTTAGAGTTCTCGCCAACTGATTCTTCCTCTCCTCTAGAACGGGGAACGTGTTGAAAACCCGTTTCAGGTTCTCATTCTTCTCCTTCCTGCATTTGGGAAGATAGGCCCCTACCAGAAGGTTTTCCATAACGTTCAAGTAAGGAAAGCTGGGTCTTCCTTCAGGCACCTGGGTTAAGCCTGACCCTACGATCTGATGTGTCGGCAGTTTCTCTATTCTTTTCCCCAAAAACGTTATGGTTCCGGAGGTTGGTTTCAAAAGACCACTTATGGTGAGAAGCATCGTGCTCTTGCCGGCACCATTGGAACCGACGATAACTACAAGTTCACCCTCGTCCACGCTGATTGACACGTTGTGGAGGGCCTGAAGAACTCCATAGTGGACGTTTAAGCCGTCAAGCTCCAGCATATGCTCTCCCCATGTAGGCTTCGAGGACCTTCTTATCTTTGATTATCTCCGTTGGTTCTCCTTCAGCAATTTTCTCTCCATGGTCAAGCACGATGATTCGATCTGCCATGGTCATAACGAATTTCATCACATGTTCGACGATGCATATTGTGACACCTTTTTCATGGACTTCTCGCATCTTCTCGCACATCGTTTCTATCTCTACGGGGTTCAATCCAGCCGCGCACTCGTCTAGGAGCAATAGCTCTGGATCAGAAGCCAGAGATCTGGCCAATTCGAGTTTTCTTCTTTCTACCAGATTCAAGTTTCCAGCTGGTTGATTCTTCTTCTCCTCAAGACCTACAAAGTTCAAAAGTTCAATAGCTTTGTCCTTGACATCCTTAGGGTTTTCTCCCAACGATTTCAGCGCACCTGCGCGTTTGTCGCCTCGTGAAGATCCAAAAAATCCTGCAACAGTCACGTTCTCAAGGACTGTTAAGTTGCTGAACGGTCTGACAATCTGATGTGTTTTGCTGATCCCCTTTCTGCAGATATCATGCGGCTGGAAACCTGCAATGTTTTCTCCCTTGAAGTCTATTGTTCCGGAGTCAGGGCGATAGACTCCCGTAAGAAGATTGAAGAAGGTGGTTTTTCCTGCTCCGTTGGGTCCTATCAGGCCTAGAGACTGTCCTTTGTCGATGTGAAGATCTAGTTCCTTAACGGCTACTAGACCGCCGAAAGACTTGGTCAGCTTGCTAACTTCCAGCATCATTAGATTTCTCAACCTTTGATGGAGACGCTTCATAAGTTTCAAGAGGAATCGCCTCAGTCTGCTTTCTGTTCCGAGAATGCCTGATGGTTCAAAAAGCATCACGAGTACTATTACGATACCATAGATTAGGAAGCGCGATTCTATTGGTACGTATCCCCTTAAAATCTCTGGAACAAGTGTCGGAACAAAAGCGCCCACAAGCGGTCCGATTGTGGTTCCCATCCCTCCGAGAACGACCATCGTGAACACCTCAACCGATCCTCCGAAATCAAAATAGGTTGGGTACGCAGATCTGAGGAAATAGGCGAAAAAACAGCCGCCCAGTCCGGCATAGAGAGAGCCTAAGACAAAAGCCAAAACCTTGAGTCGAAGGGTGTTGATTCCAGAAGACTCCGCAGCAACGCCGTCTTCTCTCACTGCTCTTAAGCCCAGTCCCAACATTGACCTTGAGAATTTCAAATCAAAAAACAGCAAAACGATGGCGAACGCCAAAGTGAGAATTGAAAATGCGGCGGTGGAGGAAAAGGAGAAACCCAAAATATCTGGAGCATGAACTCCCATAATTCCATACATTCTGCCAAAATAGGGAGCGAAAGTGAATATTGCTACCATGACAAAATTGAAACCGATACTTCCCACGACGAGATAGGGTCCAGCCAATTTCCCTCTCATAAAGAGCAAGCCCACTCCGAGTCCAACCAGCATTGCCGTGAGGCCAGATAGAGGCAACGTCACCGCGAACGGGAGATTATACGATGAAGATAGAATTGCCGTAGTGTACGCTCCGACAGAGACCAAGCCCATGTATCCGAGCATTGGCAGTCCCCCCGTACCCTAACATGACATTCTGACCCATCGCAAATATCCAATAGATTGCGAAGTAGGCGAGGAGAGTGGTTATATAAGCCAGTTCAATCATTGCCTATCTTCCTTTTCCTAGAATTCCTCTAGGCCGTATTAATAGAATGACGATAAGAACGATGAAGGATACCAACGTCCGCGGAAATGTGAGTGGAATATAGGCAATCGCGAAAGTCTCTAGCAGTCCCATTAATAACCCTGCAATCATCGTTCCAGGTACACTGCCCAACCCGCCTACGATCTGCACGGCGAGCGCAATGTTGACAGGGTATAATGCGATTCCGGGAGAAACATCATTGTAATACAAACTAAGCAAGCCGCCCGACAGGCCCCCCAGCAGTGAACCAATCAGAAGGGCTATCACGTTCAGCTTAAGTGGACTGATTCCACAGAGCTCGGCGAGCTTAGGATCTTGATCTAATGCTTTTAAACCTCTGCCTTCGTTCGTCTTGGACAGAAACAGCCACAGGAGGGACATTGAAACAAGCGCGACCGCCGCGCACACAAGCTGAATCACAAAGACGGAAATTCCAAAAATGGTTACACTTATCGAGTTTATTGGCACTGGAAACGGAAACTCCTGATGTCTGACGCCAAACATGACCAATAGAGCCTCTTGGCTGGCAAGCAGAATGGCTACGCTGGAGATTAGAATGGCATCGTATTGACGTTTTTTCAGCAGAGGGAGGTACACGCCCATTCCCATGAGCGTGCCCAGACCGCCTGCGATCAGTGTTCCAAATGCTAAAGTGATTACGATGTTATTTCCAAAAAAAGGGAGTAGTAGGAGGCTGGAATACGCCCCTATGAGAAGCATCGTCCCGTGGGCTATGTGCAATATTCGAAGCACGCTGTAGATCAGAGTCATACCAATGGCAAACGTTATGTAGAGACCGCCGACAGCCAGTCCATTAACGAGCTGTTGTACTATCCCTTGTAGTAGTCCGTCCATGACTGCTTGCAACATTGCCGTATCATGCCTTGTTTCATTAGAATGGCGACGTGTACTGTGGATCAGTGATCAGCATCGCGAGATGGAATGTGTCGTTCTGAATAGTGTAGATGGGTATGGGCTTTATGGCTTCTCCTTGTGTGTACGAGTTGATGGTTCCTCCGACGCCGGTGTAGTTTGTGAGCGCTTTGATTCCATCTGTTATCTTTGCAGGGTCAGTTCCGACGTCTCCGATTACTTTGGCCAAGATTTTGATACAATCGTACGTGGTGTAAGACGAAGTCGGTCCTGGAGCTTTACCATATCGAGCCTCGTACGTTGTGGCGTAAGCTGCGGTCGAGGGGTCATCAAATACAAGATACGACAGAACGTATAGTCCTCCTCCGGTCGTTGCGACGTCTTTGACGCCAGCTAAGAATTCCGGAGTGTTAGATGAAGAACCGAACATCATTGGAGCAGTTATTCCTAGGCCTCGCGCTTGAGACACGAACGGAATTGACATTGAAAAGTCATGTGGTCCCATTATGACGTCGGCTCCCGTCGCCTTTACTGCAGTCAGCATGGAAGTGTACTCTGCCTCTCCCCATTCGACGAGTTTGTCGTAGACGACTGTACCTCCAAGTGTCGTAAATTCGGCTTTCATGGCATTTGCGTAGGCTTCTTCGTAAGGATCCACTGTAACGATGGAAGCGAACTTTCTGGCTCCTAAGACGCTGTAGGCATAGTAAGCCATTGCTTTGCCAGGTGCGGTTGCAGACAAGCCTACTCGGAAAATGTATCCACCTTTGACTATGTCAGGATGGCCCGCCCATGGAACAAGCGCTGGCTCCTTTAGCTCGTTGAAGATTCCAGCTGCTGCGATGGCCAGGTCACTTCCGTGATTCAAGATTCCGGCCACAACATGGTCGTCCTGAATCAGTTTTCGAGACAAAGTTACTGCTCCCTCTGGAGTGCCGCCGTCGTCGTAGTAAATGAGTTGGATAGTTCTGCCGTTTATTCCACCTGCCTGGTTTATTTGTTCAACCGCGAGTTCTGCTCCGTTCAGTCCATCGAATCCAATCCAAGCTTCTGTGCCGGTCAAAGTGGCTACCATACCGATCTTTATGGGTCCAGATGTGGTTGCTGGTTGTATTGACGCGTAGTAAATTCCCCCAAAGGCCGCAACGGCAATTATGATCACTGCTATCACTGCTATTGCTATTCGCGATATTCCCCTTCTGTTCAACAAATTCCTCCACTATGATTGCAATCTATTCATGCTTAATAGTTTTTCCATTTTCGAGTCTTTGACTAATAGCACACGCCATGGCGGCCAGTCTTGAGTGTTTCAAGAAATTCGGAAATTATCAAGGTATGATCGAGTTCTTCAGGCTGTCAGTCTCTTCTTCTTATTTGGGTGTCACCATGGCTTTACAACATTTTTTGTCCCTAGAAGTAAGAATAGCTTTTTCGGTTTCATCTATAGAAAATTTATGTGTGACTAGTTCTTCGTATGGATATCTGTCGATGGTCATCTCTATAACGGACAATGCTGTACCAAGTTCTGATGGCGGGTACGCCCAGACGCCTAGGAGGTCCAGATCTCTGAAAGATATGTGTTGTGGGTTGATTGGAATTGTGCCGACGTCAGTGAAGTGCCCCAGTTCCACGTATTTGCCTCCTCTCCGAGTCATTTCCATTCCTTCTTGGAAAGCCACTGGCACTCCTGAACATTCGATTACGACGTCTGCTCCTAGTCCACCTGTGAGTCTTCGAGCTTCTTGAATTCTCTTTTCAGATGTGTCATAGGTCTTCAGATCAATCACGTTGTCGACACCAAACTTCTTTGCCATCGCAATTCTGGAATCCACACCCTCTATTCCGATGACTTTTCGCGCGCCAGCAGTTTTGGCGGCAGCAGTCGTCAGTATACCGATCGGCCCGAGTCCCTGAACGATGACGGTTTTCCCTAGTCCAAATCCGTCTCCTGCGTATGGAAGACCGGGTTGGAAGGCTCTTTCAAGCCCTCTCAGTCCCACGGCTAGAGGGTCGGCTAATATTCCAATTTCGGTTTTTATGACTTTAGGAGTTTTGAATATCCATGAACGAGGAACGATGTACATGTATTTTGAGTAGGCACCGAACAGATGTGGTGGATCTTTGCAGCTCATTGTTATGCCATAAACCGGGCCCACTTCACACAGATTCGATCGGTGGGGCTCAAATCTGCAGAAGTAGCATTCTCCGCATGGAACGGATGCGCAGACATTCACTCTGTCTCCTTCTACTATCTTGTTTCCAAATGCGTCTTTTCTTGGAAACTTTGACCCCATCTCTTCTATGATGAAAGTGGCTTCGTGCCCCATAACCATGGGGTAAGGCGCGGGCAGGTGTCCTTCGTAGACGTGCGGGTCGGTTCCGCATACGCCACAAGCTTCCACCTTGAAAAGTGCAGAATTGTCTGCCACTTTGGGTTTTGGAAACTCTCTAATTTCAATCTTCTTAACTGCGGTCAACACCGCTGCCTTCACTTTCTCAACCATTCTCTAACAATCCTCACCTTGCAATTGATACAAAATCTAATCGCTTCAGCTCATATAAATAAGTTCCTCTGAACGTGTTGGACGGAGATGGAATGGAGGACTATGGTGAGTCAGGGTTGTAGGCTCGAGGCGTTTTCAACGTTTTACTTCTTCGAGGCCTGGTCCACGATCACGCGTTAAGAACATAGTCATGCATCTTATTCCGTTGGTACCTCCTTTTGTTAACCCCGTGTTTTCGACTTCTATTACGTCGATGCCTTGTTTGCGCAGGGCGGCGTTCGTTATTTTCGCTCCTGCGGGCATTATCACTTTGCCGGGCTCCAACACGACGTTGTTGGCAGGAACGTATTTTTTCTGCTCGTCAGGAGGTATCTCTATCAGTGTGAAACCCTTTTCCTTCAACCACGCGTACGTCTGGTAGTCTAGGCATCCGGGATACACGACAGCGATGCCTGTATCCACGGTTCCTGCAACCATGTCTAGGTGAAATTCTCCTCCGGATTCAAAGCTGTCCATAATTGTTTGAAGGTAGACCAAATGATAGTCTTTGAGACCGCATCTCTGAAGAACGGGAAGAATCTGGTTGAGGCCTTCTTGGTTTCCTGCGCATGATTGATGAATCAGCAGAGCATCCTCGGCGATTGGTACTAGACCTGGACCCGTCTCGAAGATTCCATTGCCACAGACCATCAAGAGAATCGGGCAACCTATGCTTGCCAAGAATTTTTCAAAATGTGGTTCCAGCCCACGCTTATAGGAGGCGTGCCCATATCTGGACATTATTGCGCCTCCGTTGGTCACAAATACTTCGCAGGCCATGTAAAGCTTTCTCATCGGACCATAGGCACCCATTGGATCATCGATGTTCATCCAGTGGATATGAACGCCATTTTCCTTCAAGGTTTTCGCATAGGACTCGTGTTGAGATACTAATAGGTCTAGGGCTTTTTGATCTATTATGCCCTGCCTCATTAAGAAGAAGGTTGGGTCTTTAGCCCAGAGAGGGTTTGCTTCATGTTCGCTAGGCTTTATGAGGGCTACTTCTCGAAGTTTTCCAATGCCCTGTGCCCCCCATCGTTTGCCCCATATTCTCTCTAACTCATCAGAATACGAAAATTTGTCTAGTTTTTCGACTCTTGGAGGCTTGCCAGGCTCATAGTCTGGGTAATTATCTAGAGGATAATCCTCAATTCTGCCTTTCCACTCTTTTTTTGGATTCTGCAACATTCAACACACCTCAGATTAAGAAATCTTGAAAAAAGGATATTTCTCGAAACCATCGCACTTGCCATCTCAGTCATTGATTTCGCGTGCGCTCGTGGATTATGGGTGCTATTCCTATCGATCGAATCATATATATAACTTTGGCACTTTTGAGGATTACTCGGCCGAGAATAACTAGACCACGAGATGGTTTTGAAGCGCGCGCAAGGAGATTGGCCACGTTGCATTCAGATTACCATCCTAAGAAAGTAGTGTTAGTAGCTCTGAAGCGAAGATGCTTGCTTTCGAACAACTCCCAAATTCGATGCTTGGCAGTTCGCAAGGGATGCTAAACGGCCCAGCTTCCAAAATCAAAACGATTGAAAAAAAAGGAGTGAAAGTGATTTCACTTGCGTACTTAGGCTGGTGGGACCATCTTGAAGTTCAAGTCGAGGTCTATTGCTTTTCTTCTGAGTTGGTAACGTCTGATGTAGTAGTAGATTATGCAAATGACGACCCAAGACCACATGACGACCAAGACTGGGACAGATGCTAAGCCGAGTGCAGGGGTTACGCTGTAATAGTAAAGTTGTAGGATCAAGAACGGAATGGCTATTGCGGCGATGACAGATATCAGTGTTCGCCATTTTGCAGCTGGTGAGGCTTTCCATATTTCTCTTGTGCTCTTGCGGAACGGAAAGACTAACCCAGCTACCATCGTCATGAGGTATGAAAACACAATGACGTACATTGATACCAAGATGTAGGGAGATATGTAGCTGTAGACGAACAGCACGATTTCGACGCCTACAAACAGTATCCAATATGAATTGATAGGCGTCCCCGGCCACCTCTTGCTTATTCCAGATATCCATGCAGGCGTAATTCTGTCAAACGACTGTGATACTAGCACTCTTGTACAAGATAACCACACGTTGACCATCAATTGGTAGCAGTTGAAGATTATCCCGATGAATACGAGAATGATGACTATAGGATTAGTAGTTAGCATTGCTGCAAATGAGGTGTAAAATGGGAAAACCGTAGGAATGATGAAATTCCCATTGAAGAAACCGGCGCTGATCGCGTGCTGAAATTGATAACCCACAACGTTGACAGAGGCCCAACCCACCAAAGCCATGTATATGCCGCAGAAGAACAAGCTTGCTAAGAGCACCCAACTCATGCGCTTGAGGTTATCAGCGCCCTTGATTTCGCCAGCATTCAACGTGACTAACATTGGAAACGACAAAGACCACCAAGCCAAGGGGAGAATTCCGAAGGTACCGAACAAATTCATGGACGGATTCGTCGCAAAGCCTGAAGATGTCGCTGTGTCGATCGCCTGTTGATAAGCATTTGTCATTCCAGGGTTGAAATTAAGCATGTGACTGTTGAATGCACTAATGAATGAAGCGTTGTTACTAGTCAGAAATATGGCGAGTATTGTTATCCAGCTTGCCACAAGTCCAAAGAATAGTAACCACTGAATCTTTAGAAAGCGTTTCAGGCCAGGAAGAAGCAAGAGGAAAACACTCACATTCAGAATAGTTCCGACCGCTATGATTCCGGTGTTAGTATTCAGCCAATTTGCCAAGTCAAGCAAGGCGGGAATTTTGAGTGAGGTGCTGAGGAAAAGGAACATCGGGCTGAGACCCATTTGGTTGAGCACAACGGCCCCCTCGGCTCCCCAGTAGAAACCCACAAGAGGCCAAGCAACGAAGGTGACAGCAAAGCCGAGAGCAGGATGAATCAATCGGCTCTGCCACACGTATTCGCCGCCGCTGCGGGGCATGGAAGAGGTCAACATCGCGTAGACAATAATCATGGCTGAACCCCAGATGGTGGTTATGAGTATGCCAACTGGGACATTGGCTCCTGGCCACGCGAAGGGGCCTTGGATGTAGACCCACATGCCCGTCGTCATTACAACCATTGCCAGAACGCTGTACATGAAGACGTCCCAAGTGCTAAAAACCCTCACGAGTCCGGATGCAGTTCTAACGAAAGTCTTTGATGCTTCTGGACGCGTAGTTTCGTCCTTGTTTTTTGACATTTTGGTTTTTCCTTCCTTCTTTGACTATTTGTTTATTTGTCGATTTGTTTAAAAGACTTGCCATGGTGATAGGTTTTGAAGGTTTCGCGTTGAACGAATATTCACGATTGCACATCAGCAATGTGATAATTCATGCATGGCCTTGATCTATAGGCTCGAGCAGTTGCTCCGATTTTGAATATTCCGAAACGTTTATTTTAATCAGCAATCAAGTTCATCTAACTTTCGTTATCCGAACCTGAAGGTGGAAACATAAAAAGCGAGACACTTATGGGTGAAGCTTCGGTCATTCTTGAGGACGCTAAGAAAAAGGGTGTCGAGCTTAGGTTGATGGGCGCTCTCGCTGTTCGCACACACTGTCCCAGATTCTCGTTCGTACAGGACGGTCTTAAGAGAGAGCTTTCTGATATTGATTTCATGGCTTATCGCAAGCAGTTTCAGAAGATCAACGAATTTTTCCAGGAAATAGGTTATTCCGCTCCAGATTTAGCTCTCCAATACATCCATGCTGGAAACAGACTTTTCTTCTATAGCAAGACCAACGATATCAAAGTTGATATCTTCTTAGACAAACTCGAAATGTGTCATACTATCGATTTCAGAAAAAGATTGGAGCACGATTACCCTACGATAACTTTGGCCGACGTCGTGTTGGAAAAATTGCAGATCGTGAAAATCAACGAAAAAGACCTGATTGACACGACTATTCTCCTAAGAGAACACAACATTGGAGAAGACGAATCAGAGACAGTTGATTCCAAATATATCTCTAGAATTCTGGCCAACGATTGGGGCTTCTATTACACAGCGACAGTCAACCTGAAGAAGATCAAAGACTTTGCAGGACAATGTAAGGTAATGTCAAACGAAGACTGCAGAGACGTCGTATCGAAGATTGACAACTTGCTTGCCATCATCGAAAAAGAACCCAAATCCATCGGTTGGAAAGTGCGCAGCAAGATTGGAACTAGTAAGAAATGGTACAATGAAGTCGAAGAGCCGCCAAAATACTAGACCTGAGGGTTGATGAAGGACGTGATAGCGAAGATCTTCGGAAAAAAGGAAAAGAAAGCAAAGTCGTTCACTCGAGTTTTCTTTGCAACCGATGTTCACGGATCAGATAGAAGCTTCAGGAAATTTGTAGCCACTGGAGGGTTCTACAAGGCCGATGTGCTCATCATGGGGGGCGACATTACAGGCAAGGTGTGCGTACCGATCGTGGAGACTTCGCCCGGCAGATTTGAATTCGATTATCAAGACACCAAACATGTGGTTGACCGTGGTGAGCTTGAAGCATGGGAAAAGACTATCTCGGATAGTGGAGCGTATGTCTGGCGAACAGACTCTAGAACGAGCGAAGAATTAAGTTCTAGTGCAGAGAAGAAAGAGGAACTTTTCACGCAATTGATGATTGAAAGGTTGAAGAGTTGGATTGAGATCGCTGAAAAGAACTTGAGGGGAACGGGGATTAGCTGCTACATGACAGGAGGCAATGATGACAAGTCTGAGGTTGTTGAAATTCTTAAGGACTCTGATTACATCGTTGACCCAGAAGGAAAAGTTGTCAGAATCGATGAACACCATGAAATGATCAGCACAGGTTACAGCAATCCGTCACCGTGGAAATGCCCAAGAGAGCTTCCTGAAGATGAGCTTTTTGTGAGGATCGATGAAATGGCCTCCAAAGTTGAAGACGTTAATAACTGTATCTTTAATCTCCACGCTCCGCCTCTTAGCTCAGGACTTGACAACTGCCCTAGACTCGACACATCAGTTTTTCCGCCCAGACCCTTAGGAGGAGAATTTGCCTCGGCAGGCAGCACCGCAGTGCTCCAGAGCATCGAGAAGTATCAGCCACTGTTGGGACTTCATGGGCATATTCATGAATCAAGAGGAGCTGTAAAAATTCACAAATCTCTTTGCATAAATCCCGGAAGCGAGTACAGCGAAGGCATCATCCGAGGAGCCATAATTAACCTTGCCGAAAAAGGCATATTGAGCTACCAACTTACATCTGGATAGATCTGGCAATTAAACCCTAGCCTATCCAGATATTGTTAACGAATTTGAATTGTCACAAAGTCCTTGCTCATACATTTGACGCAGAGGAGTTTACAAAACAGGAATTGATTCCATCCATTCCTATAATACGCGGTTAACTACAAAGTGAAAGCGCTGCGTGATCTTTTACGTTTGGAAAGCTACTAGGTCAAGAATTGTCCAGATCCTCTTTCGTGATAGTCCTTATTTATCTTCACCCCTGCGCGCGCAGGAGAGTGTTGGGAGGGCAAGCCCCAGGAGCCCAAAGCACAAGCAGGGTTCGAGCGGAGATTTCGTTGCAGTCAAAGCTTTCTGACAAGGCTTCGCCGGGGCTCCTGAGAAGTCAGCCAAAGCAGAGGCCTGATTTCGACGTGTCAGTGAAAACGGTTCTGCGGAATCCTTTGTGCGCACGTTAAGAAATAACCCATGTATGGCGTGCATGGATTAATTTTAAATATCTCATGCACCCACTTTGAGACCAAGCCGTCAAAAGGTGAAGTTGGAGCCTATGTTTGAATCAATAGTGAAGGAAAGGAAGAAGATGCGGGGGCGCACCCGTGATGAACTGCTTAAGACGATAGAAAAGGAGGCTCGAGGACCAAAATCGAAAAGGATTTTGAAAAGGATTTTGGAGTGCGAGTCGCCTGCTCACATCTACTTTGAGGAGTTCGAGTGCCCACCGGTAATTGAAAAGGGCAAGGGGGCTGTTGTTTGGGACATTGACGGAAATGAATACATAGATTTATTCAGCGGTTTTTCGGTGCATAATGCTGGTCATTGTCATCCACAAGTCGTGGAAGCTATTAAGAAACAGTGTGAAAAACTAGTTCAATATGCCGAATTGCCTAACGAACTTAGAACCGAGCTTGCTAGCAAATTGGTTAGATTAACGCCAGGTGGTAGTGACAAGAGAGTAAACTATTGCACAACAGGTGGTGAGGCCGTAGAAGTCGGTATGAAGCTAGCAAGATATTATACAGGGCGGCCGACGATTATTGCTTTTCATGGTGCCTATCATGGAAGGACCCAAGGTGCAATGAACGCTACTTGTAGCGCCTACTTGGAGAATTTTCAGGGATATCCATTGAAAACAGGGGTTGTGCACGTACCATATGCTTATTGCTACAGGTGCATATTCAACAGAGAATATCCCGATTGTGGCATGGAATGCACTAGATTCATTGAGGAACTGTTCAAAAGTCCAAGATACGGACTTAGGTTTAGTGGCTCTGACTTTAGCGTCACTAATGTCAGCGCTATTATCGTAGAACCTATGTTGGGTCCAGGAGGCTATATTGTGCCGCCGCCAGAATTCATGAGAGATTTGAGAAGGATAGCAGACGATTATAACCTTCTACTCATCGCCGATGAGGTCCAAACCGGATGGGGTAAAACGGGCAAGTGGTGGGCGTGTGAACATTCTGGAGTTGTCCCTGACATCATGGTTATCGGTAAAGTAGTGGGAGGAGGAATTCCCCTGTCGGCGAGGCATCGTAGGGCGCAAATCCTTGATGAGTGGGGACCTTTTCGCACTCTACAACGTTCGGGGGCACCCCGTTGGCCGTGCAGCAGGCTTAGCCATCATCGATGTCTTCAAAAAAGAGAAATTGGTCGATCGAGCAGCTAGAATGGGAAAATATTTCCTTAAAGGACTTAACGACTTGGCGAGATGACCCTCAAGGCAATGTTGAGGGCAAGGGTTTGTTCATAGGTTTCGAGCTGGTGAAGGATCGTAAGACTAAGAAGCCAGCAGTTGATGAGCTGAAACTCTTGCACAAGGAGTGCTTCAAGAAAGGGGTACTCTGGGTAGCAGGCGGCGGATTCTACGGCAACAGAGGATACATCATCTCGCCTCTCGTCATAGAAAAAGAACAGATCGATCGAGTCATCGAGACATTTGACCAGGCGCTACGTTCTAGCAAACTTCTGGCCAAGAAATAAACATGATAGCCGCGGCGCAATTGGTCTAGGTGAGTCGTGCACATAGACTTAAAGCGCGCTAAAAAACAACTGCTAGCGCGCAACTACTTAAGCCGGCTTGTGCACGTTCAACCTCTTCAACTGGATTATACCACTTCTTTTTTGTACCAACTTCGCCCTGAGCTTCCACTGTAGTGACTTGGGCTCCCGTCTATACAGTTCAGAAGCTTGTCTACATTGTCTGAGGCTTTGGGACCAAGATCGCCCATTAATACTTCGTACTTTGACAAGAGATTTTTGACCTTAACAAGATTGGTCGTAGCCGTATGGTAGAACCCCCAGTCTTTGGCTAGTCTCTTCGATATGCGCTCCATGTCAATCGCTTCTTTGCCTCCTCTGTCGACTTCGGTGCTGCGAAGAGAAGGATCAGATCCTTCATGTCCTTCTCGTTAATTTGAACGATCTGCAATTTAGTTAAAACAAGCTCTGGTAAAGGAATAGTTGGACAATCGGCTCCCAGCCTACACCTAAAGTCAACTTCGTGATTCATGCTAAGTTTATCAAAGAAAACATCACTGTTGGGGGATTTCCCTGCAGGTCAAAATCGCGTCATCGCCCGCAAGCTCTGGACGGTTCCCAGTGGCGGAAACTTCATCACCCCCATCGCCGGCCCGTGCAGAATCATCCAGGGCCGAGTGCGCAATGTGAACGACAAGCAGCTCGTCGTCAAAGCCGGCGCAACCGTAATCGTGGAATTGCCCCAGTCCGACAGCATCGATCTCAACAACGGCCCAATCACCGTCGGCACGATGGTCAACATCACCGCCCTCCCCGGCGCTTCGATTGAATTTCCGTCGATTGTTTAGCCGCCGCGCTGCAGGGCGCGTCCCTCATCACGAATCGATCAGCTCAGTTCGATACCGGATCAGCATCAGGCTCCCCGCGCCGCCAGCGCCACCAGATCGCTTCCCGTCCCGCCAGCGGAAGATTTCCCATTGATCAACTCGAACAGCGCGCAATTACCCAGGATCAGGCACGCCAGCACCAGAACGGAGATCGTGCCCACCAGAGTCAGCCGTGGCGCCAGATTCAGCAACAGGTCCTGCATCCTCGGATGCATCGGCCCGCTCCAAGCGTGGACTTGAATCCCCCATCCTGCAATAATCCCCTCAACCCGTGGACCCGAAAAGCTACTTCAAGAACATCTTCGACACCGTGATCTCCGTCGCCATCGGCATGAAGATCACGATCAAGTACTGCTTCCAGAAGACCGTCACCGTCCGCTACCCGAGCCGCGCTTCAGCTCGCCCCGCGATACCGCGGAATCCACGAGTTCGAGGCCGACCGCTGCATCGCCTGCGACCAATGCGCCAAGGCCTGCCCCGTCGATTGCATCTACATCGATAAAACCGCCCCGCGACAAGATCGACAAAGCCACCGGCAAAGCCTCCGGCGGAGAACTCCTCGACTTCGCCATCGACTACGGCAACATGCCTGTTCTGCACCTTTGCACCGAGCCGTGCCCGACCGACTGCATCCACATGGGCAAGCTGCACGATCTGTCGAGCTATTCGCGAGGACGTGGTGGTCGAATTCGCCGAGATCGACAAACAGAACCTCCGTACGCCGATCCCCTTGTGGCTCGAACGCAACAAGGACCACATCGGCTGGGTCAAGGAAGAATACGACCGCATCAAGTCCGGGAAGTTCGCCACCACCGCCGCCGACATTCCCGACGTGAAGCAGCTCTTTTCCCCTCTCCCCGGGAGCGGGTCAAGGTGAGGGAGAATTCCATAGAACCCTCCCCTTTGCATGCACCTTCGCGAGACTTATCTTTCCTGCATGCCCGACGCCCACCTGCTCGGCGCTGCTGCACACGATTC
>CAVZKL010000012.1:0-75741 GCA_963775895.1 Candidatus Bathyarchaeota archaeon
CAGGAAGCCTTCCAGGAAAAGTTCCGTCTATGTTGGCATTTATCGTTGTGACTCTGCATCCTAATTCGCGAAGGAGTCTCGGTGCGGTGAGCGCGCCTACGCTGTTCGCCGGGTCAACGACCACATGTTAGATTCTTTTTGCATATTTTCTTGACGTCAACGTGTGTTTTTATGGCGTTGACGTATTCGTCGATTTATTCCGGGCAGGTCGCGTGCAGTTCTCCGAGCTCATTCCATTTCGCGAAGCTTGTCTTCTCTTCGCGATAGATTTCTTCAATTTGAATTTCTTACTGCGTGATATTTCGACTCCGTCTTTCCATAACACCTTTATGCCGTTGTACTCTGGAGGATTGTGTGAAGCGGTGATTATGACTCCGCCATCCGCCTTGTGGCATTTCACTGCATATTGAAGGGCTGGCGTAGGAGTCATTCCTGCGAGCAACACGGTGCATCCTGTGGCGTTCAGCCCTGAGATGACGGCTCTTGCAAGCATGGGCCCGCTTGTTCGCGCGTCGTAGCCAACGATGATCTTGCCCTTTTCAAAGAATGTGCCAATTGCAAACCCCACTTTCACCGCCATTTCTGGGGTCAATTCCTTATTGGCGAGCCCTCTGATGCCGTTCGTTCCAAACAATCTTCCTTCATTCGACATTCTCTAACCTCGCACAATCATTGTGAACTGCGTGTGATTTGATCCGCGGGACAGACAAAGGTCCTAGGCGCGAGTGTAACTCCATCGTTGATTCTCGCGTGGTCCCCGATCATGCAACCTTTTTTGACTTTGACCTCTTTTCCAATATACACGCCTTCGCCCACTATCGTGCTGTCAATCATGGCTGAGTCAGAAACTTCCGCAGCAGTCCAGAAAATTGAATTGCAGATGTGGACATCGTTTCCCACCGTCACGCGGGGCCCGAGAATCGTGTAGGGCCCGATTACTGAACCTTTGCCAATCGACACGTCTTTGCCGAAAGCAACAGGTTTCTTGATTTCGACGTTGCCTCTGCTCTTGTACTTTGCTTTGATATTGGCACGATCAAGCATCAACTCGTTAAGTTCAAGATAGTCTTCGGGCTTGCCTATGTCCATCCACAAACCGTTATGAACGTAACCGTACAGTTCATTTTGTTCCGTCAGCTTTGGAAAAACCTCACGCTCGATTGATACAGGACGTCCTTCAGGAATGTAGTCGAAGACTTTGGGGCTCAGTACATAGACGCCAGCGTTGATCAAGTTGGCCGGAGCTTCTCCGTGGGAAGGTTTCTCAACGAACCCTATTATCTGGTCGTCCTTTGATAGACTGGCGACTCCGTACCTGGTTGGGTCTGAAACTTCATGAAGAGCTATAGTTGCCATGCATCCTTTCTGTTCGTGCCGCTTCACGATTTCTGAATAGTTCACGTCGGCGAATACGTCTCCGTTCAAGACCAAGAAAGACGAACTATGTCCGATTCTTTTTTGGCCCTTTTGATGGAGCCCGCGGTGCCTAATGGTCTGCTGAGTGGGTCGTGGGAATAGGTCACGTGTATTCCGGATCTTGGAATCCTGTGTTGTCTTATGTGCACTTCAGTTTGATAGAAAACCGCCAGGATAACGTCCTGTATGTTGTTTTGTGAGAGTCTTTCAAACGTCCACTGCAGAAGCGGTTTGTTGAGTATCGGGAAAAGTATCTTTGGGCGTGTGCAGCTCAGAGGCCGCAACCTTGTTCCGAAGCCGCCTGCGAGAACCACTGCTTTCAAACGTTCTCCACCAAACCAAATTGCAGACTTATATTCGGTAGGCTCGTAATTAAACCATTTTGTGGGAGGCATCTCGTTGAAAGTGTTACTCCATGAAATGAGTTGGCAAGAAGCCAAAGCCTATTTCGGAAAGAACGACATTGCAATAGTTCCTGTGGGCTCTAACGAGCAGCACGGACCAGCCAACCCCCTCGGAACGGACCATTTGATCGCCAAGGAATTCGCTCAGGAAGCCGCCAAACGCACGGGCGTCGTCTGTTTGCAGGTCATTCCGTTTGGCGTCAGTCCACATCATAAGCAGTTCTGGGGAACAATATCCATACAGCCAAAAGCTTTCAAGAAGTATGTGAAAGAAGTCTGCCTTTCATTGAAGTACTATGGCGTGCACAAGATTCTCGTGGTCAACGGGCACGGGGGAAACCTAGCAGCCTTGAGAGAAATTGCAAGAGAAATGAGAGAACAAAACGTCTTTATCTCGATTTTTGAATGGTGGCCCGCCGCGGAAAATCTTCTTCCAGACATATTTAGTCCCGACGAAAGACGCCACGCCGGCGCCGAAGAAACCTCGGTGAACCTGGCATTACATTCAAACTTGGTGAACCGTGACAAAATCAGAAACGAGAAACCGTACACGCATGCTCTGGAGATGAGTGGCATAACGCTCCCGCTCGACACCGTTGACGAAACATCCAGTGGAGTCTTCGGTAAGCAGACAGCTGCCTCGGCCAAAAAGGGCAAAGAGGTCTTTGAAGTTGTCTTGAACGCGCTTGTCAAACACATCGAATTGTTGAAGAAGACCAGAATGGAAGACTTGTCGCTGAAACCAAAAATCTGAGACCGAAAGTTTCCAAGCTTTCGTCAGAATACTCTTCTTTTGGTTCCTCAACGCCTGGCAACGGCGAGGTACTCTCGAATACATATGCCCTCGAGGCTTTTTCACAGCTAGAGTGTCAGATGTATCACACGATCGATCTACGATGCAGACACACGTACTCTGTTGTCCTCTTCTGCAGCGAATGTTAAATATCTAAGCCATCAATTGGACAATTGCGTAGCGGTTGTGATAGAAAGATGCGTTTGGACGAGACGGATCTCAAGATATTGAAAGTATTGTTAGTTGACTCGCGGCTTTCTTCAAGGCAGATAGCCAAAAAGTGCGGAATCTCCATCGGGACGGTGCTCTCGCGTGTTAAGAAGTTGGAAGAGGAAGGAATCATCAAAGGCTACACGGCTTTACTGGACCAAGAAAAGCTCGGGTACGAATTGACGGTTGTGACGGAAATAACCGTTTCAAAGGGAAGACTCCTGGAAATGGAAAATGAAATTGCCCAAATACCTAACGTGTGTTGCGTCTACGACTTAACGGGTTTGTCTGACGCCGCCATAATAGCGAAGTTCAAAAACCGAGAAGACTTGAGCAGATTCACGAAGAAAATGTTATCATTGCCATACGTTGAACGAACGAACACGCACGTCGTTCTGACAACAATCAAGGAAGATTTTCGAATAGTCTAAAGCAGACGACAGAATCATATCTTCTCTTCAAGAAAGCGTGGATAAGATTTAATTCACACATTGGGTTAGGAGATAGAACGACCAACTGCGGCCGCGGGGGTTGCCAAGCTTGGCCAAAGGCGTAGGCCTGAGGCGCCTATCCTGTAGAGGTTCGTGGGTTCAAATCCCACCCCCCGCACCATCGTTGAACACCCCGCGCGCGTTACGCTTCTTCAAAGTTTATTTCGGATTTCAATCACATAAGAAGCAGAGATGCAGACAGTGAATGCACGAAAAGCTCTCGCTAAAATGATGGATGAATACGCGTTCGAAGCAAAACTCTATGACAAAATCTGGGGAAGATACGATTACGATACGGACGTCCGATTTCTGGACAGATTGTTCAAAAAATATCGTTGTAGAAGAATCATAGATATTGGCTGCGGTACAGGAAACCACGCCACAAGATTGAGCAGTCTAGGATACGAGATCACGGCATTGGACATCAGTCCTGCAATGCTAAGAATCTTCGAGAGCAAAGTCAAGGGCGATAGAATAAAGATCAAGCAAGGCGACATGAAGAAACTTGCGGGCATTTTTCCGAAGGAGAGATTTGACGCTGCGATTCTGCTCGGACACGTCGCATACCATCTGAACACAAACAAAGAATCTCAAGCTTTCCTCAAGGGTGTCCACAAAATACTGAAACAGAAGGGACTGTTCGTTTTCAACGCCAGAAACGCGAGGAAAATCGATAAAACATTGTTGAACAATCTTCGCCTTAGACATTTAGTGAGCGACGATAAAACACAGATCGTCGTACTTGAACACAATGTGAGAGATCCACGTGATCCAAACACCATAGTCTGGAGACCGATATTTCTTGTCAAGGAAAAGAATCGTGTCGACTTCCAAGTAAGGGAGCACAAATTGCGTTGGTTCCCATTTCAAGAACTAAAAAGACTGTTGACGGACAATGGTTTCAGTATCATATCGACGTATTCTGGGCCGCTGGGAGAGAAGTTTAACCAAGATCTGCACGCTGACATGTGGTTTGTCACGAAAACTATAGAATAGGAACCGCTTGCAGCCAGCGCACGTTGAACCAGCCGAAAAACACTTCGAAAACTCTCATTACCCTGCGCGCGCTCAGCTCCTCAGAGGAATGAAATCTTTATAGAGGTCTAACCGTAGAAACTTCATCAGTGCATCTATGATTGATCGGCCAAAAATCCCCAAGAAAAGCCCCATTGATTGGCTTCTTGAAGAATCAAATCCTTCAGTTCGCTATTTTACACTCCGCGACATCGTTGGCAAACCAGAAGACGATGATGAGCTAATAGCTGCAAGAAGGGCAATACCGGAATCTGCGACGATCAGAGAGATATTGAAGAAACAGAGTTCTGAAGGGTACTGGGAACACCCGAAAAGTCCGTACCTTCCCAAGTACAAGTCTTCCTACTGGACGATAATGGTTCTTGGCCTTCTGGGAATGGACAACACCACTGAGAAGGTGAAGAAAGCGTGCGAATTCATCTTTCAGTTTCAACACGACGCAGGAGGGTTTTCCTGTTCGAGTGTCGACGACGCGTTGAGAAAATATGAATATCGACGCAGGAAAGGCAAGCAACTACCTTCACGAAATGAGTTCGTGCCTTCATTCATTTTCGAAAGCCAACTTTCATGTCTCACAGGCAACGTGGCCGCCGCGTTGATTCGAATTGGCTATGCAGATGACCCTCGAGTAAAAAAAGCTCTAGAGTGGCTGGTTCGAGTTCAGAACAAGGATGGCGGATGGTTGTGTCCTTACTGGAAGGCACACGTACGAGACTGGCACGGATGCTTCATGGGAACAATCTGTTCTCTCGAAGCGTTCAGTGAAATTCCGAGAAGCAAGTTTACGGAAGAAATGAAAGATGCAGCGTCAAGAGGCGCAGAGTTTTTGCTTAAACACCGCTTGTTCAAAGCTGAACACCACGATTACAAGGTAATCAACCATGCTTGGCTGGAATCGAGTTTCCCATGGTTTGCCGGCTACAACATTTTGCGAGGACTCGACGTTCTAACAAAACTTGGATACGTTAAGGATGAACGTTTAAACGATGCGGTTGAAGCGCTGATGCAGAAAAGACAGAGCGACGGTAAATGGATCCTAGAGAACTCTCCAGCCGGAAGAATGCAAGCCAATATCGAGGTGAAAGGTCAACCGAGCAAATGGATAACTCTCATCGCATTGCGAGTGCTTAAACGATTAAAGATTCACGCGTAGCATTTGGTTCTATCTAGAAGAATTCAATCCATATTCCGTCTGGATCCTCTATGTAAGCCCATCGACCACCGTCGGATTTCAATTTTAGAATGGTTCGATAGCCGGCTTTTCTGGCTTCCTCAAGAGCTTTGTCCAAGTCGTCAACCTTGAACGCAAGATGGTCCAGTCCTTCTCCGGCGAGATATTTCGTGTTGTACGGGCTGTCTTTTTGGTAATAGTTCAGCTCCAGAAGAAAACCATCCTTTTCAGTTTGCAGCCCAACAGTTTCTCCTCTGGTTTGCTCAATCTTGCTTCGTCCCGTGACTTTCATACCCAGTACTTTTGTGTAAAAATCGATAGACCTATCCAGATTTGTGACTCTTATTCCAACGTACATCAACTTGGATTTCATAAACATCACCCAACGATATCCTAAACAGCTGGTTTAAGTCTATCTGGCAACGTGTGCGGCAACTCTTTCAGAGACACGCAACAGCATGCAACATGCAACAAAGTCGGGCCCGTCAACCCCCTTTGATGCAAGTGTAAATAAGAAAAGAACGAAGCGTCTCAGCGCGCGCAGCGCTGAACCCGATAATACGTGATTTCTTTGGTGCGGTCGCCGGGATTCGAACCCGGGATCGCAAGCTTGGAAGGCTTGTGTCCTAACCAGACTAGACGACGACCGCATCCTTTTTTGCGCATTTAGATTACTGAAGTGAGCTAGATAAGATTTCTTTTCGCTTCTAGCGCGGTTTCTCGTCAGGCTTGAACAATTGTTTCTCGTGTTTGGGTCTAGGTTTGAAACTCCCATGAACAACAGGCAAGATCTGTCGTTGACGTTCTATGTTCTTGATCCGTGCATACAATCTAGAAACCTTTGTCTTGGAAGGAGTTCTGGATTTCGGAATTCTGACGCGCACCGGTGTGAAGGGTTTCTTGATTTCGCTGGCAGCTGATCTTTTGCGCATTGGCATTTCTCTCACTTTTTTGAAGGTTACTGAGCCTTCCTTGAGGTCCACCCGCTGCACTTCCCAGCCAGCGTCAAGCCAACCTCGCGCGTGAGGAGCGGAGGGCAGGTTGGCCCACCATTGCTCGCTCTTGTACGCGGACATAGGCAGGTTTTCACCGATGATTCCGTCGATTCTCGAAAAAGTCAGCGTAACATTCGAGGTGAAAGCCCCTCTGAAACGCAGATAACTCGTCAGACCGTTATACTTTGAAACGGGCGTCGGAGAAACAGTTCTTCTTGCACAGTTGAGACAGTACAGCCTTCTGGGATCGCCAGTTACAACGTCTGGAATCATGCAGTCTCGGCAGTAGAGCTTTCCACAACGCTCACATCTTCTAAGGAAGCGCGTCGATAGAACTCGTTTGCAGATTCCACACTCATCCTTGTACGGCATCTAGATCCCAAACAGGACTACAGATCTTTAATGCTAAAATCCCGCTATAAAGGATATCTCAGCCAGCAGAACCTGAAAACCATGGCAAAATTTAAGACAAGATGTCACAATAGCGTAAACGGTCAACCTTGCTTTTCAGCGAATATCTTCACGAGAAAGCCGAAGAGTCAAGACACAACGAGACCATAAGCTACCTCATAGTGACGATCGGATCCGTTTTCTTTGTGGGCGGACTTAACGTCACGATAACCCTAACTGCAGACCCCGATTGGTTCCTTATAATTCCGTATCATCTTACTTCGCACCCCTCCAGTCTTCTTGGTCTGACTCTTACTCTGGTGGGCATCGTACTTCTCATCCTCGGTATAGCCTTAGGGATACATTACGCGCGAGAAAGATCGTGGTACATGAAAGAACTGCATAAAGCACACTCAACCGAAGACCAAAAAGTGAAGAACGAAAGAAAAACTGAGACAAGACCAGATGTTCGAGAATTAACAGAAAGAAAAGATGGCCAGTACAGATAGGTCTTCTAACCCTTGACAACCGCTATCGGAACGAATCTGGCAACCTTCGTTGCTATGCCAACCTTGTCGCTGACCTCAACGACCACGTCAACGTTCTTGTACGCAGGATCAGCTTCCTCTGCCAAAACCACGGCGCTAGCAGCTCGTACATAAATGCCACGCTTCTCAAGAGCCTTCTTAATGTCGCCGCCCCAGAAGTTGCGCTTTGCAGCACTCCTGCTCATCATACGCCCAGCACCATGAGCGGTTGAGCCAAACGTCGTTTGCATAGCCTTCTCAGTTCCAACCAGAAGCCAAGAACTTGTGCCCATGCTTCCAGGAATCAACACGGGCTGCCCGGCAGAGCGATAGTCAGAAGGAATCTCGGAGTGGCCGGGTGGAAACGCACGCGTGGCGCCCTTCCGGTGAACCCAAACCTTCTTCCGTCCTCCTTCGACAAGGTGGTTTTCGATTTTGGCGATGTTGTGGGCAACATCGTAGACAAGTTTGAGACCGAACTTTTGAGGGTCTTGGTTGAACACTTGCTGGAAGCTCTGGCGGACCCAGTGAAGTATCGTTTGACGATTGACGAAAGCGTAGTTGACGGCGCATGCCATGGCTTGGTAATAGTCTTGGGCTTCCTCGCTCTTCCCAGGCGCGCACGCAAGCTCCCTGTCAGGTAACACGATTTTGTATTTTTGGACGGATCTCTCCATAACTCTCAGGTAGTCGGAGCATATCTGATGACCGAAACCTCGTGAACCGCAGTGGATCATCAGTGTGACCTGTCCTTCATGTTCGATGCCGAAAGTCTTGGCCGTTTCGGAATCGATGATTTTGTCAACTTTCTGAATTTCCAGGAAATGGTTTCCTGAGCCCAGTGTTCCTATCTGTGTGAGACCTCTGTTCTTCGCGTTCGATGAGACCTTGTCTGGGTCAGCGTTCTTCATGCACCCGTTCTCTTCGCAGTGTTCAACGTCTTCAGGCCAACCGAGCCCTTTGTGAATGGCCCATTGGACACCTTCGGTGGCAACTCTGTCCAGATCGCTCTGTGACACCGTGAAGTCTTTTCTTCTGCTGCCCAAGCCACTGGGAACGTTCTCGAAAATGGTGTTCGTCAACTGCACGAGTTTTGGTCGTATGTCTTTCTCCGAAAGGTTCGTCGTGACCAGTCGAACTCCGCAGTTGATGTCGTAACCGACGCCGCCTGGACTGATGACACCTTCGTCATAGTCTGTCGCGGCCACACCGCCTATCGGAAAACCATACCCTTCGTGACCGTCTGGCAACGTTATCGCATGCGTGTAAATCCCTGGCAGATGAGCAACGTTCACACACTGCTGAAGCGTTCTATCCGTCTTCATCTTCTCAAGCAGATCCACGTTGGCGAATACCGTGCCTGGAACGCGCATGCCCGATTTGTACATTGGAATGCGCCAACAGTAATCATCTATCTTCTCAAGTTGAACCTTCTCCGTCGGAGGACGGCTGTCTCCCTCGTCCACTCTCTCACCCACTTTTCACAGAGAAGTGAAGAAGCGATGATATAAACGATTTTGACAGGTTGAGCAGAAGGCTACTACTTCTGCGAAATGCCCAAGGACTTTTCCGCGAATTTCATGACGCCTTGTATACTATTGTTCAGCACCGTTTCGTTTAGCACGGGATGTTTCTTTACGAACTGGAGTACCTTGCGCACAGAGTCATCGCTCTGAATTATTCTGGCGCGGATATCATCAAAACCCTGCTTGTTCCGCAGTCCTTCTTCGGCTATCGACACCCAGAGCTTGAGCTGTTCTTCGTGAATCCTGAGTCTCTCAACCGCATCACTCGCTTTGCCAAAATGGCTGTAATAGAGCGAACTCGGGTTCAAATTGGCCAGCTTTTCCAAAGAAGCCAGCGCAATGTCCAATCTGAACGGCGGTGGAGTCGTGGGCACAACTGCGTCCAGAGCCCTGATGTATATGCCCGCAGCATCGCCTGGGAAGAGCCCGCCGCTGGACGGTTCATAGTAACTTTGATGATGGGAAGCGTGTCCCAGCGTTTCGACAACTTTGAAACTGACGTCGTTGCCGAGCTCAAAGGTCATGCCGTCGGTCACAGTAAGTATCTTTTCAGCGGGAACTGGTTCGGGAGGCCAATACATGTCGGTTATCTGTTTCCCCTGAATCTGCACCGCTTGCTGCCAGAGTTTATCTGGGTTCACAAGGTGAGGAGCAGCCGCCGGGTGAGCTATGACCTTTGCGTTTGGCAAGCTCTTCAGAAGAGTTCCAACGCCTCCGCCGTGGTCAAGATGAATGTGCGTGACCGCGATGTAAGCGATCTCCTCCCGTTTGACGTTTATTCTCTTCAGTCCTGAGAGCAAGTTCGGAATTGAAGAAGTTGGACCTGTTTCGATAATGGCCGCTTTCATTCCTTTAAGAACGTAGCTTGCGATGAAATGTTCGAGTCCGCCTGTCTCCAGATCTATCAGCGAGACATGTTCGTCAAGTTTTTCGACTTTCATCGCTCACAAACCACCCGAATTTTGCAGAGTTCTAAAGCCATACCCAGAGATTTTAAGTGTTTTCTCCCAAGAACAAGGGACTTGGCTGGATTTCACATCTCATTTGTGTTGGGGCTTCTTTTTCGGATCAAACTCTGGGTCGGGCTCACCTGCGCCAAGAATCATTCTGAGGGACCTCACTTCCTCTCGAAGCATGCCGACCTCGGTTTCAAGAGCTTTCGCCTTGGAATCGGCCATCTTCTTGAGTTCATCAATCTCAAGCATAAGGTTCCTACGCTCGTTTTCCAAGTTTCTGATTTTTTCTGCCACACCCTTAAAGCTGCTCACGAACCCATCTCCCCTTTCTCCTTTTCGATAAACGAACAAAATCGAACATTTAAGCCTTATCGCAGAAAAAAGAAAGAACAGTCTATATGTCGAGTATGAACTTCAACGTCACTTTTCCCGGAGCAGTAATTATCTCCATCTGATGATAAGTAACAGCCTTTATTCCTACCTTCTGCAAGTGTCTCTTCGGATCAAACCTTTCTCCCCACAACTCCGCCTTGAGAACGAAGCCGTTTGGGTCCTGACTCAACTGCTGAACTTTAAACTTGGAGTAGACCATATCCTTCAGCTCAAATCTCAGGAGCAAAGCTTCAAGCCAATTGTAGAGCAGAGCGTACTCGTCATCTCCTCTCACTTCAATCTCATCCTCAGTTTGAGGGCGTATCTTCTCGACCTGAGTCATGACGTTAAACATGCCAGCTGCGGCGCTCTCAAAAGCCTCAGCCAAATCTTTTCCGTAAGCAGCCAAGTACGCGTCGGCTGTGTGTTCAAGACGCTCGTACCTTTTTTTCTCGTCCATACTTTCCATCGTGGAAATAATTGAGAGGATTCGAGTTAAAAACGGTTTTCGCTCAAAAAAAGGCGCACACGCAAAATGCCTATCCGCACTGCCGAAGCGTGCTTTCTTTTCTCATCCATAATGCGTATAGCTCTGAAGATGAATAAAAGAAAAGGAAAAAGGTGTTAGAAACGCTTTGGAATGTTCCTTGATAGCGGCAGTCATGAGTTTCACAACATTCTCTGCGTCTGCTAAGCTGATTAAGGACGTTGGACTGTGAATGTAGCGCGTCGGTATCGAAAGCGGTCCACTCGGTACTCCTTCCCTTGCCAGCGATATGCGGCTCGCATCGGTCGTACCTCCAAGCCCTGCCTCGAGCTGATAGGGTATCTTGTTCTCCTCAGCCGCGTCAATGAGCAGCCTCAGAACTTTGGGATGAGTTATCAATCCGCCGTCCGCAACGCCAAGGGATGGGCCTTTTCCGAGTTTCACCGGAGCTTCTCCTTCCTTGACTCCAGGAGTGTCTCCAGAGACCGTCACGTCAAGGGCGATGCCTAGATCAGGGTATATGCCAAAAGCAGAAGTCACCGCTCCTCTGCAACCAACTTCTTCCTGTACGGTTCCTACGGCGTACACGGTGCAATCCGCTTTTTCCAAGCGCTTCATAATCTCGATCATGACGGCACAGCCCGCGCGATCGTCAAAAGCCTTGCCGATCACGATGTCTTTGTTGATCTTGGCGAACTTGATGTCAAACTCCACTGGGTCTCCTATCTGCACACCCATTTTTCGTGTTTCTTCTTGGCTTTGGGCCCCTATGTCTATGAACAGCTCATCGGATGCGAGGACCCTTTTTCTTTCATCTTCCTTCTGAATGTGTGGAGGTTTGGACCCTATTATGCCATGCAAAGGCCCCTTTTCAGTGCAAACCATGACTTTTTGAGCTGGCAGCACGCGGTCGTCTATGCCGCCCATCTTCACAAACTGTAAGAACCCTTCTTTCGAAATGGTCTTGACAAGCAGTCCGATCTCGTCCATGTGTGCAGCGAGCATCAGTTTTGGAGAGTTTTTCTTTCCTTCCTTGAGAGCTATGATGTTTCCGAGTTTGTCCTCTTTGACTTCATCTGCGTATGGTTTCAGAAACCGGGTCATCAGACTTTTTATTTCTTCTTCTCTGCCAGTAACGCCGCACGCGTTCGACAGTTTTTCCAGATTTTCAACAAGGGTCATCTTGAGTCCTCTTGGAGCTAACAAGTCTCTTTTGTTGCATATTAAACAATTGTGGTAAAAACCAAGGAGAGAGAAGCCAACGGCATGAAAAAGCCAGGAGTTGGAACATCGGCAGCAAAGGCTTTTGTGTAAACTCCTCGAATAAAGATCGGGATTCGATGCGCAAGAGCCTCAAGATAAGTTTGATCGCGGTTTTTGGAGCCCTTCACGCAGTTCTGTACTTTTTGTCCTTCGGGCTGGGTTGGCGAAACTGGGCTATCTACATTGAAGCGATTGAAGGAATAACGTTGGGTCCGCAAGCTGGCTTCGCAGCCGCCTTGATCGGTAGTTCAATAGCCAGAATGGTGAAGTTTGATCCGCTTTGGATGTTTGGAATAGTGGCCGAACCCGTCAGTGTTCTGCTTGCCGGGTTTCTGTCCCAAGGAAAATGGAAACCGGCCGCGTTGGCGTATACGGGCATGCTGTTGGCTTATTTTGCACACCCGTTCGGAAGGATGCTACCTCTTTGGACCATTCTGGACATACTGTTCGCATTCATTATCATTTACCCAGCTGCCAAGCTCAGCGACAGATTGTACGGAACCAGCTTGAAGCAGATGTCACTTTCTCTAGTTCTGATTTCGTTCGTGTGCACAGCGACAGATTCGCTCGTCAGAGTCTTCCTGTTAATCCCGGGCGGTCTTCACGTCATGTTTTCCGATTTTTCAACCTTTCAGAATCTCCAGAATATATTCGAAGTTGCCGCTTTGTCCTCCTACATCGAAGATGCCTTGGTTGTTGTGGTAGCGTTGGTGGTCGGTGTTCCATTGTTGATTGCTCTGTCAAAGCTCGGTTTTTTCCAGAAAGTGAAACATGAAGATAGACCCGAGGACGCATTTTCGTCTTAGTGAAGCCTGAATCATGACGTGAGAAAGGCAAGTCATAAATCATGTTAACATATAAAGAATAAGACAAGGGATAAGAATGCCCGAGCAACAGTACAAAACAGTTTTCGTTTTCTTGGATACGGACAAACACGCAAGCCCTTTTGACATACTGATGGCTATGGACAGTTTTCCCGATGCGGAAATGTTGAAGTACGAGGACGTTACCGTCGAAGACGCCGAGAAAATAGTCTATGACACGGTGTTTCCCCGAGGACCCGAAGGTGCAAAGCACACGAAAATATTCATCAACGGACGAGACTTCAAGAGAGCAAACGAGATTCTCGAAAAAACAAAAAGCAGCATGGTACCCCCATTCGAAGTTTCTGTGATAATCGACCCGAGAGGCGCCTACACAACCGCTACGGCCGCCGTCGCCAAAACATTCGAACTCTCCGTTGCCAAGGGACTGGGAACGTTCGAGAACAAGATCGTGACCGTGCTTGCGGGAACAGGGCCCGTCGGACAGACGGCTGCAAGACTCTACGCAAGCGAAAAAGCAGAGGTCATTCTTACTTCGCGCTCTCTTCAAAAAGTGTCCTCTATCGTCACTAGAATAAACGAGGAATTTGACACTGAAAGAGTTCGAGGCGTTGAAGCCCAAACTCCCGAGGATATTGGATACGCCATCAAGAACGCAGACATCGTCCTTTCTGCCGGGGCGGCGGCGACAGAACTCTTGCCATTGCAAGTGTTGAAGGACTTCGGCAAAAAATGCAGGATAGTTGCAGATATTAACGCAATTCCACCTTTGGGGGTGGAAGGATTAGATCCAGACACTTATGGCAAAGAGGTCGTGCCCAACGTCTCAGGTATAGGCGCATTGGTCATTGGAAAACTCAAACACAAGGTCGAAGTGGGACTCATCAAGAAGGCTGTTGAAGAACCGAAAGGAGTCTTCGACTATAGAATTGCGTACGAGATAGCTAAGAAAACCGTTACTGCACAGAAAGAAGAAAAGCAGGCAAAGTTGCCTGAGTCGCAGAAGAATTGGCTGCCTTAAACGATGGCTCTCCTGATCTTTGAGGCTATTTTTTCCAAATCTTGCTTTTCAGGTCTTACATTGTACTGACGTCCGAAACGGATTCCGAAGCCGTCACCCTTGAACCTGGGAATTACGTGCAAGTGGACGTGAAAGACTTCCTGAAACGCAGCCTCACCGTCTGACAGAAGCAGATTCACTCCTTCACACTTGACGCCAGACTCTTTCAAAGCCTCGGCTACTCGCATGGCGATTTTGAACATGTGGCCACCGGTGTCTCCATCAAGATCAGACAAACGCGCCGCATGAGCTCTCGGAACAACCAGAACATGCCCCGGGTTGACGGGCTGAATATCCATGAATGCCAGAACCTTCTCATCGGAGTAGACCAGACTCGCAGCTGCTTGCCCTTTTACGATCTTGCAGAAAACGTCATCTTCCATCCGAAAATCACTCCAACATACCCTACGGCTCTAAACATCAATCCGCGGGATGCTCGGGGTTGAACCGTTCCAGAGCATGTTCAAAAGCCGAGACCCAGACCCCCAGTTCACGCTTGCTTTCAACCGCGACGACTCTTCCCCTGTGATCAACCATCATTTGAACAACGTTCTTCAGAACTATCATAGGCCTGTCAACAACTCTGCCGTCATCGTCCTTGCGAGGAACCATGATGACGACGGCGTCGTCAGCCTTCAGAAAAGTGTTCCCGTCCAAAAAGAAACCGCTTAAATAGCAACTTTTCAGTTTCTCCTTCAATCGCCGCAGTTCACTCATAGCCCGAACCCTCTAGACGTCTGATGATCGAAAAGACTCTTAAGGTTTTGATAATCCAAACGAGCAAAACGCGTCCAGTACAAAGCTCCGTTTGTTAGCATTTGTTTAACCAACGCTTAAATCGCCAAACTGCCCTCAGAGATGCCAAACACGCGCAGGGAAAACTCGGAATGAGCGTCGAGAGAAAAATTGTCTCTTACTTAGAAACGTATGGAAACACCAAAGAAAACGATCTGGTGAGCTACGGTGCTCAGCATCTTGGATTGTCACCTGAGAAAATGAAGAAAATCTTGGACCGTATGGCAATCAAAGACAGGATCCACCGCATCGTTCACGATAAGCTCAAGCCAGCCGAGGTTTACGTAACACTTGAAGAACCTCTGCCACCTGAAGCACGGATTGAGGGACAGGTTTCGCACAACGAGGTTGAAAGAATTCTGGAAGAGGCCGCCTTTCTGGCAAGACAAGCAACTAGAGATAATGTCCGATAATACGCGCTGAGAATAGATTAGAAAGATCCTGGCAACGGTGGTGACGTCTCCACTTTCTTCTGCGCAATTCCTCTTTTTTGCGCGTGCGCTTTCTTGGGTTATTAAATGGCTCAACCTTGTTAAGATTTTGAGTTGCGCGCGCTTCGGGCTTAAGCAGTCTTGCCTCAAGCAACCATTTTCCTGAGGGGTCAAGTCCCTTGAGTTTCTAAGGAACTTCTCCGCGCGCTAGGCGCTCAGGAGCCTTGCGGCCTTGAGCTTTGAATAACGGTCAAGGCTCTCCACGATATAGAGACACTTCTGCGCTGTCTTCCCATTGTCTACCGTGCCGCCTGCACATAGAAAGAGAGGTTGAGTCTTGGGTCAAGGCTTCAAGGCTTTTTGGGCCACTTCGAACCTTTGGAATCATCAAAAAACGGCGTTTCAAGGGTGAGTCAAGGCTTCTTAGGTGAGGTCTCGGCAAGGCTTCAAGGCCAACCTTTTCAAGGCCTACAAGGCACAGTCAAGGCTTAGGGCGATAGGTTCGAGACATTGGCGCACGCGCTGACTCCGTTGGATCTTCGCTAGTAGCGCCTAGATTGAGGGTTTCATAGAGAGCTTGGGATGACGACTTTTCATTTTGAGGCAATCGACTATGGCTAGTGTGCAGATTATTACGCTGATAACCGCTACAGCAATTGTCCACATGAAGGGAAGGGTAATTGCCACTATGCCGCCTGAATAGAGTCCAAAGTATGGATCGTGAATCAAGGTCTGATTGACAGGTGGGTAGCTTAATCCTATTTCCAGCCATATCCCCCTGCCCTCTTCATAATAGTAATATGAACGGGCAGGACCGACCGAACCATTTACGTAAATGTTTGGATTGCCGTCTATCGTTGTTTTTCCTCCGAAATCAAAGAAACCTCGTTCCTTCCCATCAACTTTGAAGACAGCAAGGTTTGAGGTTGCAGGATAGGCGTGATCGATGGTGTCATAGGCTAACTCTTTATCATCGAAGGCTACGGTGACGTTTCCCGGCTCCAAAGATACGTATCGTACTCCATAGCTCATGAAAACACGTGAAGAAGCATTATACGACCCAGCGAATTCATTTTCACTGTCTCTGAAGTTCTGGATTACTATGTCCATTTTCAACGTACCATTCAAAGCGTAATAATGAAAGTTCTCCGTGACTATGGGAAATCTTTCCAACTCAGTCACACCCGATGCCATAGGAAAGGCCACTTCAACAACAGACCACTCGCATACGGGGACTCCATCCGGGTTCTCCGTAACAGTCACATTGGTTATTTCAATGGCATCATGGATCTTGTAGCCAACGATTATGATGTCTGGACCAGTGCCCAGCTGCGCCGTGTTGTTAGGGTCATCGGGAATATTGTTTCCATTCATGTCGATATAGTCCAGTAACATTACGGGGAAATAGTATTCCATCTTGTATCCTGTTTTCTTGTCTGTGAAGGCAACACTATCCAAATCCCTGAGGGATATCAGGGTGCCATGATACATTACGAAACCTGCATCACTCCATTCGGAAGTGAAGGAAAACGCACCATACTGAGAATCACTATCAATCGTAAATGACGAATTTGTGTAGGAAACAGAAATGTTGCCGTCAGAAGAAGAAAGATTGCCATTGGCTAATAAGACGTGATTAATATTTCTTGCTCCCCGCGATATTTCAGCCCTAAAGGGGATAAAGGAAACTGCAACAAAGAGGGCACAGAGAAACATCGCCTCTAAGAACACTTTTCTTTTCATCATCTTGTCCCCAATGTCCAACGTTGGTTTCCACTTATTTTAAACGATGCATTTGTACACGCTGTACGGTAGAATCGTACGCTTATTCGGGGAATCATAGGAAAGAAGGCTTCCGTTTCCAGAGTATAATGGTTTCATACCAGAAAAGCAGACTTCCGGCTACTGCAGGAAGCAGAGCAATGACCATGACAAGATTCATCAGACCAGAGAAGAAGAGAAGAAAGAATACAACATAGCAACTGGCTGCAACAGCATAAAAAAGCTGCCGGGGAACCACGTATCCCTTGACTATTATGAAATCTCTGAACGGGCCGACCCCAAAACGTCTTATGACGCGGTAGCCGCCCATGTTGTTCTTATCTATGAGGCCAAGATGCATTAGCTTGTCAAGATGGTAGGTTGCTGAGCTTGGGCTTGAAAACTTGAGTGCCCTCATGATTTCTCTGGCGCCTGCCGAGCCATCGCCTTTCTTGAGCAGGTACCAATAGACAAGCGCAGTACTGCCTGTTAGTTCCGCGACTATTTTCCTCTCGTCGACACCCAAGCCTGCTCCCCTTAACATGACATAACTTCCAATCACGGCATATTTAACACGATACGTTAGTACAACCTGTACGGCAGAACCGTACACGTCCATTTTCCTATGGGAATCAGCTCCTCTTTGCTGGAGGTAGCAGAACCCAAAGCTCCAATGCACTCTTCTCTAGCTTCAGTGCTTCTTACGCGCGCGCTCCAAGCGTTCAGGAATTGACTGTATTCTGTAAGCGGATTGCCAAGTGTCGCTGTTACCCTTTCGTCCCAAAAGTTCTTGTCCGCGTGCGCTGCGTACACACTATAAGAAGAGTCTGTATTAATGACCGAAGGGGGTGACAAAGCATGATTGAAAAGCTGTACCACATCACTTTTCCAGTTTCAGATCTTAAAAGGGCCGTTACCTTCTACGAAAACGTTCTCGGTCTTAAGAAGACTGGCGAATGGCCCAACTATGCAACCTTTGATGTTGGAGGAGTACAGTTTGGTCTTGAACCATCAAAGAGGTTTGAAATCTTTCTACTTGTGGACGATGTTGACAAGGCATATCGGGATCTTAAGACGGAAGGTGTCGAGTTTACAACTGAACCAAAAGACCAGCACTGGGGCGCTCGAACCGCAACACTCATGGACCCTGATGGAAACAAGTTCACCATAGAAACTTTCAAAAAGTAGTCCTCGCCAGTTCCTGTGCTTGTTGCGTTGTGACCTGTGCTTAGTACGTTGACGTAAACCCAGTAGTATTCCTTTGATCCTTTGTATTGGTTGATGTAGTAGGGCTTACCCAGATGAAGACTAATTGTCCCGTTGACGTTTGTGTGAAATGTGCGGTCGTTGCAAGGTAACTGTGTTGTTTCGCCTTCAAACGTGTGTTTCAAAACGACTTCAGCATCTGCAAGGAACTCCCCCTTTTCTGTGATTCTGATTATTATCGTGTCCGTGTTGACGTATTGCTGCGTTAATTCGATGAAACCATTTTCTGTGTAAGCAGCGACATAGGACAGCGAGCCCAACCAAGACGTTGAAACCTACACGGTTAAAGCTGTGAACACAAGAGAAGAGGCTGAAAAACTTATAGCTTTAGGCTATGAATTTCACTACCGAACAGCAGATGGTGACTTGACTTGTTCCGAAAAAAGGTGATAGGGCTTGACTGAAGGCTTGGCTACACAACCTTTCAAATCTACCAATGAGGAAGCAAAAGAACAAAACTCGTTCTATTTCAACAGGGATACTGGACAATTCACTTGGGAGAAACCAAAGCCAGAGTTTCAGAACACATTCTGTGAGATTCAGAACACTTTTGCCGAAATGTTCCCGATGTGGGTTGGACGAGTTCTAATTACCGCAGATAACGAGAAGTGGGCTGTGACCGCCGCGAGCACAGCAACTGGTTTGGCGACGAGCGTAATAATGTCTCCGGCCGAGGCGGCGATTGAAGCAATGGTTTCCTCCGACAAGACTCCGGACAATCGTCCAGGCGTGTTGATTCAGATATACAATCGCAACAGGTTTGAACTCATGGGACAAATGATACTGCGCATAGGCCAGTGTGTTATGACGTGCCCCACGACGGCTGCTTTTGACGCATTGCCAGATGCCAAGAGAAAGTTGAAGGTGGGCAGGAGCATACGTCTGTTCGGAGATGGGTTCCAGAGAAAACGTCTCGTCGGAGAGAGAAAAGTTTGGAAGATTCCCGTGATGGAGGGTGATTTCGTCGTCGAAGACAAGTTCGGCGCAGCGGAAGCGATCGCTGGTGGAAATTTCCTCATACTAGCGAAAGACAAGAAGACAGGGTTACAGGCTGCCGAGGATGCGGCCACCGCGATTAAGGCAACGAGAGCGGAGGTCATCTTGCCGTTTCCAGGAGGGATATGCCGTTCAGGTTCCAAAGCTGGATCATTGAAGTACAAGCTTAAAGCATCAACGTATCACCAGTTCTGCCCGAAACTGAGAACGCTCGTGGCTGACACTCAGGTACCTGAAGACGTGGAATGCGTCTACGAAATTGTGATTAACGGTTTGACGTTGGAAGCCGTCAAGACAGCGATGCGCGCAGGCGTCAAAGCCGCCGCAAACGTCCAAGGAGTTGTGAAGATTTCGGCAGGAAATTATGGTGGCAAACTTGGTCCGTACAAGGCCTTCTTGAAAGAAGCCCTAGACGCAGCGTGATGTTTTCTCCCAAAATCTTATTTGATTCCTCTCAGACTTAGCTTTGAAACGGAAAAGCGTTCGTGAGAAAAGTTGAGCACGTCGAAGAAGACTTCTCTTGAACTCTTTAGGCTGAAAAAGACACTGATGACGCTGGCAGATAAAGAAGGGCGTGGAACCGAGCTTGTTTCGCTCTACGTTCCCCCTGGAAAACAGATAAGTGACGTCATCAACACGCTCAGAGACGAGTATGGAACCGCGTCCAACATAAAATCCACGACCACACGAAAAAACGTAATGGACGCCATCGTCAAAGTTCAGCAACGCCTCAAACTCTTCAAGGAACCCCCTGAAAACGGACTGGTCATCTTCTGTGGAGCCATCGCTCAAAACGGGGCTGGAAGCGAGAGAATAGAAACATACGTCATCACCCCTCCAGAACCGATTCACATATACCTCTACAGGTGCGACGCACGATTTCACACAGAGTACCTGCAAGAGATGCTGAGAGAAAAGGAGACGTACGGTATTCTGCTCATAGACTCCTCAGCTGCTACCCTTGCCACCCTTCAAGGCAGAAGACTTGAGATAGTCAGGGAATTGACTTCGGGTGTGCCTGGAAAGACGCGCGCTGGAGGACAGTCGGCGAGAAGGTACGAAAGACTGCGTGAAATGCGACTTCAGGAATACTTCACGCGCGTGGGTGTACACGCCAATGAGATATTTCTGCCGATTGAAAATCTGAAAGGAATCATACTCGCTGGTCCAGGTCCGACGAAATATGATTTTGATAAGGGCGAGTACCTGAATTACATGCTGAAGAACAAGATCATAGACACCGTCGACACGGCGTACGTTGAAGAACAGGGCGTGAAGGAAGTCGTTGAGAAAGCTCCCGAAGTGATGCGAAAGGTGCGCTACATTGAAGAGAAGAAGATAATGCAGCAGTTTCTTTACGAGGTTGGACACGACACGGGCAAGATAACCTATGGTGAAGAGCAAGTGAGAAGAGCCCTAGAAAGCGGCGCCGTAAACACACTGCTCTTGTCCGAAGGATTGGAGATGACACGAGTCACCGTGAAATGCAGCGCCTGCAACTACCAAGAACAGCACACGGTGAAGAATAAGGCGCTACAGGAGTTTGAACAGAGTCTCGCCGGAAAACCATGTTCGAAGTGCGGTGCAGCGTCCCTTGGCATAATTGAAAAGGAAGATGTCATAGACGATTTCGCCAAACTGGCCGAGTACACGAACACCCAGGTGGAAATCATCTCGACCGAAACGGAAGAAGGACAAATGCTCAAAAACTCGTTTGGCGGAGTGGCAGCATTACTGCGCTTCAACGTTCATGAACAATAAGAAGTCAGTGGCGCTTCAGGAACGTCTCAACATCGTTTTTCTGTACACCCCTCAAAAGTAACCTCTTCTCCTTGGAAGAGAAACCGGAGATCAGCTTGACTTGCGCGTGAAAGAGTCTCGAGAATTCTTTCACTATTTCTTTGTTTACTTTGCCTTTAACCGGCTCCTCGGTGCAGAAAACGATGATGTCTTCTCCTTCAACCGACACTTTGAAGTCTCGAGCTCGCGGCTTAACGGTGACTTCTAGAATGCAACCTTCCTTGGTTTCGATCACGTAAATCGCGCCTTTGCTTAACTTGCGGTAGGGCATGATAGATAGCATAGTCTGGCGAAACAAATAAGCCATAAGCTCGACTCTACAATTGCAGGAACCTGCGATGAAACATCCGTCACTGTATTTGGATTGGTACACTCAACGTGCCCAAAGTGAGGTACAATTTCCTTTCAAGCGGTATATCCTATTCAAAACACGTTCTAAACTTGGGCGAAGTGGACTTGTCCACAACCTATGATCATGGCAACCCGGAGACGATAGAGCGGATTGCTCGCTGGTACGGTGCTAACCCCGAAAACGTGTTTCTGTCAAGCGAGGGAGCTTCAGGTCAGAACGCGCGCATAATCAGATATCTCTCTGAAAGAAACCCCAAGAAGAAGGAGGCATTGGTGGAGTACCCCACCTATGAGCCGCTTCTGAGAGCCGTTCAAGAGCATTTTACTCGTGTGAATAAGGCTCGAAAGAAAGGAGAGCGACGGATACGGACTTGACGTAGACAGGTTGCGGAAAGGCTGTGTCAGAAAACACAGGATTGCTTGCACTGACGAACCCTCATGCACCCAGCGGCGCGATACTAGATCGCAAGTTGCTTCAAAGAAGTGATGAACATTGCCCATGAATACGGGTTCTACGTTTTATGCGATGAAATCTACGCTGAATTCGATCGCTAGGCTGTGCCCACACTTTTCTCTGCTGATCCGGAACTGGGCATCGTCACGACGAGTTTCACCAAAGCTTATGGGCTTGGTGGACTAAAACTGGGCATCGCTTTGGCTGAAAAAGGACTCGTCGCTGAGCTGTACACAGACGTTTTGAACACCGTGGGCAATAGCCCGAACGTCGTGCAGATCGTTGCGACAGAGTTGGTTAGCAAGGCAAAAGAGGATCTTGAGATACACAAACAGAAATGGAATAATCTGAAAAAGAAAACTGAGAAATGGTTTGCTGAGAATGAGATGGAATATTTTCCGAACAGATCCGGCGTCACCTATTGGGTCAGATTTCCCGTTGAGGACACGTACAAATGGGTAAATCGAATGGCGATCCCGAAGCACAGTCTCGCAGCAGTTCCCGGAGCTTTCTTCCTTTTCGAAGAGAATACCGAGCTAAAGCGTTCGAACATGATTAGGCTAGGGCTCGGTGCTATAGATCCTGAGAAATCCGAATTGGAAGAAGCCCTTGGAACGCTTGGCAAAGCCATCAAAGAAAGCAACCTTGCCTGATCAACAACAAGAATAAAGACTTCCTGTGACTTCTATTTTCAAATTCCAACAGCGGACACGACGCAGGATCTGTTCGGATGACGGGGTATAGACGCTTCCTGTCCTTGGCTTTCCCTTCAGAAGCATTGACACGTGACGTCATGTTGATTTGCTTATCAAACATCATCGGAGCGTTTGGCGAGGGACTCTACTTCTGGGTTTTCCCATTGTACGTGCGATCATTACAGGCGAACTACCTGCAGCTGGGGATAGTCTTGTCCGCTCTGATGGGTTTCGCTGCTCTCGTTGTCCTGCCCGGAGGCTTGCTTGCAGACAGGTTCGATCGAAAGAAAATAATGATACTATCCTGGACTCCATGGGTGTTGGCTCCACTGATCTACTCTTTTGCCGAAAACTGGGTACAACTGATCCCCGGAACCTTCTGCTTTGGCATTTCGATGATAGGGATTCCGGCTGTCAATGCTTACGTAATAACTTCTGTGCACAACAAGAAAAAGATAACTCAAGCTCTTTCACTGATCTGGTCAAGCTACTTCTTCAGCTACATTTTTGCCCCAGCAACGGGAGGGTACCTAGCCACCTTAATAGGAATGCGATGGGTCTTACGCCTCGCTGCGATATTCTGTGCCACCGCGACCAGTATCTTCTTCTTCATTCATAGCCAACATCCACAAAAAGTGGACATTGAGGAACCGAGTGAGTCGTTGACAGCGGCAGATGAAAAGAAACGGTGGCGAAAAATCATTCTCTGGTCAGCCTTTCTTGCTTCGGCCTTCTTCTTCATAAACATCGGCAGACCCTACGTGCAGACGTTCCTAGCTGAGGGTATCAAAATGACAGAGTTTGAGGTCGGATTGTTCGGTTCAATCAGTTACGCAGGGTTAACATTCATAGGGATTGCTATTGCCCGAATTGGGGACGCGTGGAGAAAATCAGGTGCAATGGGAATCTGCCTTCTACTCTATGCTGTTTCGATGATTCCTCTGCTGTTGACAGGTAACATTGGTTTTCTAATGGTCACCGCATTCTTCCTAGGCGGATCGGCGGGATCAAACGCCCTTTCAAACGCCTATGCGGGAGCGATTGCGCCTAAATCGAAAAGAGGTCTTTGGCTCTCTATTCCCCTGGCGGCGGCTTCGATCGCGTCGTTCATGGCGCCCTACTTGGGCGGGTATTTGTACACGTTTTCCCCAGCATACACATTCATAATCTCCATGACTGCCATGCCTCTTCTCGTTGCTTACGCGATGGTGAAGTTGAAGGATTAGCTACGTCGCGTTGAATGTTCGTAGTTGCATCAGCCGTTCAAGCTGGGCTCTCATCAGTAGACGCCCAATAAGCCTATTAGACCACGGCACGCAAGATTCTCATGATGACCATTGTCCCGCGAGGATAATAAGGCAATCAGATGCCCTGTCTGTGGCGCGCCATACAAAAAGGTCGTCCCCTCTGACGTTTCGCAACTCAACTGCGATTATTGCGGAGCGACTTTCAGAGTACCTCCAGGTGAGGGTGGGGAACTTCCGCGGTGTGAGAACCACCCTGAAAGATACGCAGCTGGTAAATGCAACGACTGTGGAGGAGAGTTTTGCAGTGAATGCCTGCAAACCTATGAATTTAACACGCGAGATGGCAACGCCGAACTTTACTTGTGTCCTGACTGTCTCAGAAATAGGAAGACTGGCCAGGCGAATTCTTTCGTCTTGGGAGGAACAATGTTCGCGGTTGTTGGAATTCTATTCTCGATTTTTGCATGGCAAGTTGGGATAGCGTTCATCATATTAGGAGGAGTCTCAATTGCGTATGGCGCCTCAAGGAAGCCGGGGTTACCAACGACTCCTGAAAAGCCGGAAGCTGACAGAGAAGAAACAGAAGGAACAGAAGAACCGTCGGAAAGCGATTGGGAAGAAGCTGACAAGCTTTACGGCACTCTTCTCGAAAAATATGGGGAACATTGGGGGATTTCGTCGGGTGCAAGTCTTCTTGAAGATGAGATAAAAGCCTACACGTGGGATGGCTACACTTGGCCAGAAGCCGTTAGAAAGGTCTACCAACGTCAACAAAAGAAAACCTAGCCGTTCCGCCTAGAGAACCCTGCGCAACACGCTGTTCTTCTTCGACCTTCCAAGAATGCGCAACATGATTGAACATGAGATGGACTGAGCGATTGAGGCTCGGTCAGAACCAGGTTTTGTAATGTTTGAAGTTGCCGAGCCACAAGAATACGAGACCAGCGATCGCCCCTAACATCAGAACAGGTCCCAGATCTGTTTGTTGGGGGACCGTGGTCTTGATCTCCACTTGGGCACTCCACGTAGATGTGGGAGTGTTGTACTTAGCGAGTGTTTCAAGAGCTTGCTGCAGCTCTCCGTAGTCTGTGGATTCCATGAACTTTCCGCCGGTGTCATTCGCTATCGATTTCATGAGGTCAGGGTTGGAATCCAACCCCATTTTTGCCACGTGAACAGTGTAAATGGGCACTCGAGCACTAATTGCTTTGTCGACGGCGTTCTTCACGGAAGTCAGCGGGTCAGGATAACCGTAGTTGGCGTATCCGTCTGATATCAGGATAATGGCGTAGGCTCTGTCAGACGACGCGTAGGGTGCCAAGAGGTTAACCGCGGCCTCAATTCCGTATCCAACGTCCGTCCTCTCTTCAAGACATGGCAATGCTTCACTTTGACGGAGTCCATTCAGGGTTGAAATGGCTAGTTGTTTGTCTTGGGTGAGTGGAAGCGAATTCTTTATTTCAGCCTCAAAGGCCACAATGCCAAATCTGACCGTTTGACTCGAGTTCTCGACAAACTTGACGAGTAAGTCCTTCGTGGCTTCCAACCTTGAGGGGTTCACATCGTTAAACCCCATTGATGCAGAAACGTCCACGGCAAACACGATACCGCCAACGAGGTCCTTTTCTTGAACCATTGGAACATCCGTTTTTCTGGTTACCTCGGTGGTGGTCAGAACAACTGGACCCGCCAGACTGAAAGCGATGAGAACTATTATCCCGAGTTTTAGGGCGAGACTTATTCCTCTCCAAGCCTGCCGTGCAAGACCTTTTTGCGCACTTATTCTGACAAGCCTTCTCAGCGGTGGGTAATGGAAAACCTCCAATCCTCTTTTGATTTTCTGTGCGAAGTAGTGACTCATGAAAGTCAACGCTATGAAGAGCGGAAGGAGAAGTATCAACTGCGGGGTTGCGAAGTCTATCAATTACTAGACCCCCGTGAACCATGTTAGAAACAGACAACAAACGAGCAGTGAGGCAAAGATCACCAATGCCGTATGATAGTCTCTTGCCTCGAACGGAAGTTCATTGAGAACCATCTTCAGTGCCCCAACTTTAACTTGCTGAGAGAAACCGGCAATCTCTCTCGCCAAAGTCGTCATCTCCTCAGTTTTGATCTCATGAAACACCCCGCCTGTCATGTTTGAAATCTGCCGAAGAGGCTCAGGGTCAGAGTTTCCGATACCGTAGGTACCGACGAAAACCGTGAAAATCGGAATTTTCAAGGCCGCGGCAGCTTGACCCACTTCGGTCAAGTTTGCTATGCCATAATTGTTTTTTCCGTCTGAAAACAGAACGATAGCTTTTCCGCCCTGCGACTGTCCCAGGATTCCGATCGCAGCCTCTAACGTGGTTCCGATCGCAGTCGAGTTGTGTAACGACTGGTTGGCAATCAAGTCTGTTACTTCCGTCCGGTTAGCCGTGGGCAACGCTTCATCGTAGATTCTGCCTGCAAATGAAATGAAACCTATAAGGTCTCCCGGACCCGCATCATTGACAAGAAGCGTGCCAATCTGCTTGGCTGCTTCGAGGCGCGTTGGGGATAAGTCGGAAGTGTTCATACTGTATGACACATCCATAATCATCATTACTGTCACACTGCTTTTTGCCAACTGATCAGGAGAAAGGCTTTGGACAGGAATTTTCACCACGGTCGGGAAGTATGGAACGGCCAGCAAGAAGGAAAAAGACACTATGATTCCAACCTTCATGATGATGTTTGTGACGTTGACAGCCTTCCTGACTCGCTGCCATTTGACGAGTTCCAACTTTTTTTCTGCTCGTCTGACCCTGTTGTATGATAGGTAGAACAGAACCGTGAAGATTGCGCCCAGAACGGCGCCGAAAATGCCGAACAATGGATTCTCAAATCTCACAGGGAACTCCAGCATCGAGGCGCCCACCTTAACCCTGATCCGGTTGGCCTCTAATCTGCATCTCGAGGCTGTTCAGCGCAAACTCCAATGCTTTAGAATACCTTTGGATGTCATCCGTCTTTGCTCCCGAAGACCCGCCTTCTCCCTGGGCCAGCATTGCAAGTCCTTGATCTGCGGCTTGCTGCGCCTTGTCTTTTTCACCGTTTGCAAGGTATGTTGAAGCTTGATTGAATTTCTCAACGCTATTCAGATAGTTCTCGAATCTCTGTATATCTTGAGCATCTTTCAGCTGGTTTTTCAAATCATTGGCCAGTATCTTGTGCAGGGCCGTTGAGCAAATTTGGATCTATCTCGGAAGCCAGTGAGGCTGCGCTCTGGAACCGCGGGTCTTTAAGTTGTTCAAGTTGCCTAGATAGTTCATTAAGCAGTTGTTGGGCATCTTGGTTTTTGTTGTTGGCCAGCGCGTGTTGTAGTTTGTCAAGCAAGTCGTTTGTTTTGGTTGCCTCTTGCAGGTAAGCGGTTCCTTCCTTGATTGTTCTCAAGAGTTGAACATACTCAAGATAGATTGCCATCGCGTCTTGGAACTCCGCAACAGCATATTTCACCTGGTCTTTCTTGCCAGAGGCTAGATAACGGTAGTTGATTTCCTCAAGGGTTTGGTTACTCTGTTCGAACTGGTCTGCTAAGGGTTCTAGAGTCTGCAAGCACATGGACGCATTGTCGGAGGCGGACTTGTAGGATCCTTGCCAGTAGTCGTCCAAGGTCTTTTGCAGGTAATCATTGACGGTCAAGAGATGGTCCGCTCCTTGGTTCATCACTTCGCTCGAGCCGAGCAAAAGAGCGTAGTTTTGCGCCATGCTGAGAACGAACTCGTCCTTCGTGCGTCTTGCGTACGTTAAACTTGTGTTTGCTTGTTCCTGCGACATCTGGGCAGTTTTCAGCAACACTTTTGCCTCATCCTGTTGGTCTTTCGTGAAATCTGTTATTGACTGATGGTTCCTGTCAATCGCGGTAAGCGTCGACTCGCCTGATTCTATTGCATCGGTCAACGGGTTCCTAACAGCGTTGAAATCTATACCGCTGAGAAGTAGAACGACGACTATCAGAACAAGCACCGTCACAACGAGCGCGAACTTGGCCTTCCGACCTTTCAGCCTTTGCATCGCATCCAAAGATTATGACTTTTCACAACATATAAGGTTGCCGTGGCAACGCAATGATCAGTGTTTAGATCCTATTTCTCCTCCGATAATACGTGAAAACCAGAATTATTGGAACCGCAACAAGGAATGGAATCAAGATTCTGTAATCAAATTCCTGAGTCTTCAGTACTGAGAAGTCGGTCAGCGCGATCATGCCGTTGCTCTGAAGGATCGGCGTGAACGAGATGCTCAATCCCGCAAAATCCATGCTGTTCAGCGAGCCCAAGTTTATCTTTTTTGAAGCGTTCTCTTCCCCCTTGCTGACGTGAAACGATAGGTCTGAGCCGTTGTAAGTCAAACCTGTTTGAACCGTTTCAGGTTCAAAAATGATTGGAAAGCTGAAACCGTCAGGGTTTGATTCGTAGGAAACTGCATCCACGGGTTGGCAAAGCACGGTTCCATACTGGTTGACGTCAAACTCTTCGACGCTCGTCAAGGTCAAATTGGCAACTCGGATCATTGCGTTCGGAAGCCACGAGAATGGAAACGTGGCGTCAGATGAATTCTCGACCATCCTCGGAACAGATACAGCGAGAGAACGCGGAAAAAGCGGTAGCGGTTGAGGCTGAGTACTCAAAACATCTCCGTCCACCCATCCCAACTGCGGCAACCACACTTGAATCCACGTTTTAAGGTCCGCATTAGTGTATGTTCTAGCTGGGATTCCGTCTGCACGAAGCATGGCAGCAGCAAGCAAAGATCTTTCGAAGCAAAAAGAGCGCCCTCCGCTCAAACTCTCCAGAGGATCGCTGATGAAATCAAGAATGTTCGGAGTGCTCAATGTGCCATTCATGAGAGCTCTGACTTTGTCAGCGTCGTAGATTTGGGTTGCGTTCACATAGTTCAGTACGTTCTCGACCGTTTGAATCATAGATTGATTCCACAGAGATTCCGCCAATTGTTTTATCTTTGCATCGTCAGCCGGAATCTTCCGTCCTGGAAGAAGAAATGGTTTCACGTCTTCTGGGTAGTCCGTTGGAAAACTTGATGAAACTGGAATAGTGAGATTCTGACTTAAGGTCACTGACGAAGTCCAAGCTAGCGTGTTTACGTAGTCTCCCTTTTTGAGTGAGTAGTTAGCAGTCAACCAGAGGTTACCGACTTCGTCTTTGTAGAGGTTCACTTTTTGAGCATTAGAGCTAACAAAAATAGCCAGCGCATCAACCATGATCGTTGCGACGTGATCAGAGAAGTTCTGCGGAATTGACTCCCACAGCGTAACGTTGGCGTCTTCTTGAGCCTGGAGTTTCACGTACATGGGTTGCGAAGAGACCATTGCTTCGCTCTCACCGACAGAAGCTTCGAAAGCGCTCATGTGATCCAAAGTTGGCGACGCAAAAGTGTGGGGGGATGACAAAGGTATAAGAACCAAGTGAAGGAATAGCATAAACACGAGCAGAACAATCTTTCTCAACGGTACACTCCTTCTCTGGCCAAACGATAAAGTCCAGCCACCTTGAGTATTTTGACGTCCACCTCGCGAGGACTGTTGAATAGCAGCACTCTTCCACCATAGTAGCTACAGCCTGCCTTTATGTCTTTCAAAAGTTTGTGAACTTGGCTGTCATATTCCTTTTTTAGCTCGGAAGTGTCAACAACCGTTTTCTGGAATTCTTCGTTTTCTGTGAGAGTCAGCCAACCAACGTCAGGAAGTTTGATCTCGCTCTCGTCCGCTATCAAGAATATGTTCACCATGTGACCAGCGGCCCACATGAGTCGGTTGAAGAAGACAAAGTCGCTGGCCTCATGATTAATGTCTGTGATCAGGTTCACGATCGATCTCCTCGTAAGTGCTCGAGCCACCTCAACAGCCATGGTTCTGAGGTTCGAAGTTTCACTTGCCCTGTACGATCTGCACAGCGTGCTCAAAACCCGATACGCCTGTTCAACGCTTCGAGCGGGGGGAAGGAAGAATTCGATCTTGTCCTTGAAAGAGGCCAAACCCACGTGATCGCCTCTTTTCTGCGCAAGATCCGCTATCACCAAGGCGAGTCTAACGGCGGTGGGAACTTTGTCTCTGTACTCCATGCTGCCACTCTGATCCAAAATCAACAGGATGTTTAGATTCTTCTCTTCTCGGTATTGTTTTATGAAAAGAGGGTTCTCTCCGTCGGGTTTGGGAGGCGTTCGTGCGGTGACGCTCCATTCTATCCGTCTGTAATCATCGCCGAAACTGTACTCTCTTGTGCCCTCATATTCTATACCCAAGCCCAGGTAATGGCTCGGATGCTCACCTTGAAGCGTGGTTTTGACCTTGCTCTTGATTTCGATAAGCGTTTTCTTTCGGTTTTTGCAGATTTCCAGTATGCGTTGTTTCGGCGGTCCGTTAGGCACTCTTAGTCACCGATTTTCTCACTATCCTAAGGACCGTTCTTATCACGTCTTCAGGCTGAGCTCCTTCAATTACCATTTCAGCCTTCAAAATCAATCTGTGATTAAGCACGGCGTAAGCCACGTCTTCGACATCTTCTATTTGAACTACGTCTCTGTCCAGGCAGGCAGCGTAAGCTTTGGCCGTTTTCATCAAGAAGATACCGGCTCGAGGACTTGCCCCCCAGTTCACCTCTTCTCTGGCCCTGGTGTACCTGACCACGTCTGCAATGTATTGTTTGATCAGAGGGGGAACAGTGACTTTTTCCGCTATCATCGCCTGCATTTTGCAGATTTGAAGAGGGTCATCAATGACAGTCTTGAACTCTTCAACTGGATCGCTCAACCGCAACTCATGCAAATCAAGAACTTTGATCTCATCCTCAAGAGTTGAAGGGTATCCCATCTTGATTTTCATTATGAAACGGTCGAGCTGAGCCTCAGGCAACGGATAGGTTCCTTCTTGTTCTATAGGGTTTTGCGTGGCCATCACAAAGAACGGTTCGTTAAGAGCATAAGTTGTCCCGCCGATCGTCACTTCCCTTTCTTGCATGGCCTGCAGCAACGCGGATTGGGTCCGCGGAACCGCCCTGTTTATTTCATCGACCAAGAGAAAATTCGTGAAAACCGGCCCAAAATGTGGGCGAAAATCCTGTTTTTTTGGATCATAAATCAATGTTCCAACGACATCAGTGGGCATAAGATCTGGCGTGCATTGAATTCTGCTAAAGGCTTTCTCTGCTCCGAGATTCAAGGCTTTTGCGAGGCCTTTGGCGATCGTGGTTTTGGCGATTCCAGGAACTCCTTCGAGGAGTATGTGTCCTCTTGCAAGCAAGGCGGCTAAGGCAAGTCTTATTTCAGTTTCATATCCGATTACGGCTTGTTCAAATTCGGCCAGGAGATTGTCGTAGAGCGCTTTGACGACTGACAGATCATTCGTTGAAGACAATTAGAACCCTTCGGATCTGCATTCAGAAAGCGTTTTTCTCAGTATGACAACGTCGCCTATTTTGGCGATTGCATTCCAAGGAATGTCCATGACGAAATCTTTGACACTGCGGTCGATCAATAGTTCGTCAGGCACTTTGAAAGTCATTCTGGTCTTCTGCATGAAACCGTCCAATTCGGTTTTTGATATGCGGTAGACGCGATCCCCCTCGCCCACCTTGAAGTATTTCATCAGTGCTTCCACTATGTCTGGCCTGCCAGTGTTATCCAGATATTTGATTAACCAGCTGAGGCTGACTGAGTCACTCGGTTTCAATGCGTATATCCTAATTCCTGGGGCATTCTGGAACAAAACGACTGAATCCAGATACCCAAGAGCATGTCCCTTAGAGTCTATGACGAGCTTGTCCTTTATCGTATCTGTGTTTCGGAAAGCAACGGTTTTCTGAACCGGAATCTTTCTGAAAGCGGCTTCTTTGGGTTCCTGCAGAAGGACGATTTTTATTACGCCTGAGACATCCTTCGTTCCCACTGTCGATATGCCTATCGCCTTCACGTCTTGCAGAAGTGTCTTGCCCTTGGGCTCCTTTCTACCTTCAGTCGCTTTTTTGGTTCGGATTTCGATTCCCGTACGTTCAGCATATTCTATGTAATGCTTGTCCATGATGGGCTCGTCGGGTTTCAGACCCAATTCCTTTCGGATGTCTCGAATCAGTACATCAGTAGGAGACAGCTTCTGAAGCCTTTCAGCCAGAAAGGTTAACTTGACTTTCTTCAGCAATTCCGCTTTTAGTGCATCTACGTCCACGATAGTCTTTTCATCAGGTCTGTCCTCATACACAAGAAGGCTGACTTCATCCTCGTCGATGTTAATCTTTCCCACTTTTCCATAAATGTATCCTTCCGAATCGACAACGATGGAATCGAGCAACTCGTCCTCCCGATACGCCCGTTCCATTCTCCTCACAACAACGTTATTAGTTCCTTTCCAATTTTAAAAGCTTGATGGCAGCGCTGCGAAGGAAGATCAGGGCTCCAGACCCATCAAGAATGATGAGAATCGGCGGCTACTTTTTGCTAGTCGGCATTCTGATCGGCATCACCCTAGGAGTTTACGCTCTTTTTAACCCTCATTTCTTTCTGACTTTCCTCAACATAAGCGAATATGAAGCCACATCCTTTTTCCTAGGAATCTATCTCCCAACCTTGGTCATTATCGTCGGAGTTGGATACGTATTCGCCACAAGGTCGAGCCCAAACAGCCCAAACATGCGCCATACTAGTGTTCTCTCAGCTTTGATAGTCTTATGCTTGAGCCTTGCCTCACTTTCAATCTTCAACGTTCTAGCAGTGCTAGGAGGCGTTATTGCGCTGGCCGCCGTGATTCTTGCTCAAGCTCAACCTTCTTTCAAAGTTCTTTGGAAAAGGGAAGCATGTTTCTTCGTTCAAACAGGAAACATCTTGATCGTGTCGGCTTCGACACTTTTCCTGCTTATGTTGGCAATATCAAAGCTGCTTCAAACGTATTCAGCCGGGGTTTACCAATTTAACTATAGCTACCCTCTCGTTCTCATGGTTATCGCGGTTCTCTCTGCGCTGACCTTCGTGGTAACGCCTCGAATAGGCTTGCAAGGGTCCAAGGTCGGGCTCTGTGGAGTTCTTGCCTTGGCTGTAGGCGTGGCATCCTTCGTCTCGGCAGCTCAGAACGATTACGTTTACTCAAGTCCCGCGGTTTACCAAGGACTCTTCCTATTGGGGGCGGGAGTCGTTATGACTTTGATTGGCGCGCTAGCCTACTTCAAACTGTCACTGTCTGGAGAACTACTACCCTCAACATTGAACCCGTCCTTCGCATACAAAGGGAGGCACTGCCCCCATTGCGGCGCATCCTGGACAAATCCCAATCAACAGTCTCTGCTCAAACTGTAGACAAAGCCTCTATTCAGAACAGGCAATATCTTTCTGTCCCCATTGCGGACGGTTGGTTCAAAAAAACGTCAACAACTGCCCTCACTGCGGCGCTGATGTTACGAGCCTGCCCGTGCACATCTCGGTGGAGACTCCACGAGAGAAGGGGCTGTTCTCAAGAATATTGGACAGTTTTGAGTTGACTATGAAAGAGTTTGTAATGATTCTCGTTCTATGGGTCCTGTTCAATTTCTTGTCATACATAAGTTATATTCGAACAGAAGCAACAAACCTCGGCTACACTCTCATCAGCCACTACGGCGTTCCTCTAGAGTGGTTAGAGGTCATTGCGGCTGGGACAGACTTCCAGGCCCGAAACGGCGGGTACGAGAGGCTGTTTGATCTGCAGGGAATTGGAATCGCTTGGGCACCACTGATCCTGGACTTGACGATCTATTTTCTGCTGGCCTTTTTCATGGTGTACGGAGCTGTAAAACTCCGATTGAAAAGGTGACAACTGGAGTTCACCGCGCGCGAGAGGACTAATTCCAAGAAAACCGTCACTGGAACATTGTTCCGCAAACAATTTAGGGTGAACTGCCCCGAAGATATGGATTGGAGGGACGATATGTTGCAGACGAGCAAGTTGTTTAGAGTTGACTTGACAAAGATAAGAGGACAAGGTGATTTTAACTGTCCCAAGTGCGGAACAAGAATCTCTCCAGACGATAGGAGCGAAAAAACTTACAAGATCCTTGGAACGTTCATGAAAGAAAACGAGTTGGACAGTGTGACGTTGCAGTGTGTTAGGTGTGAAAGCGAGATACACCTCGTCGGCTTCAACACACTGCGCATAGACAAGTGAGAAGCCTCGGCCGCCGATACGCGGAGTCGACCACTCTTTCGTCTTTTGGCTTCTTCATTCAATGGAGTGGACGCTCGTTAGCGTTCCGATGAGGAGTCAGAGGTCATGTTCTTCCAGGTACACCGGGGCGCTCGATTCCCATCCGGCCTTCGAGTGGAGGAAGCCCTCTAGGCTCGAGATTGCATCTTCTTCTCCGTGAGTTATGAAAACGTGTTTCGGCGGGGATTTGAAGTTGTTGAGCCAGCGTTGCAGGTCGTTCATGTCTGCATGGGCAGATAGTCCATCGGCGCTTTCTATCTTTATCCGCACGGGATAGGACTGACCGAGGATTCGAACGGGAGAAACGCCGTCTAATATCTGCCGTCCCAGCGTCCCAGCAGCCTGATACCCCACAAAAAGAAGCGTGGATTCGGGGCGAGTTATCTCTCTGACCAAATGGTGCTTGATTCTTCCTCCGGTAATCATTCCCGAACCGGCCATTATGATGGCTGATTCTTTGATCTGGTTGATTGCCTTGGATGCTTCAACGGACTCTACGAGGTTCAGCCCTGGAAAATCGAAGGGAGATTGCCCGTATTCAAAGGACTCGGGCGTCTTCTTTTCGAAATACTTCGTGTATTCTTCAAAGATCTTCGTGATTTCCACTGCCATCGGGCTGTCGAGAAAGATTGTGACGTAGGGTATCTTCTTCGCACGCGCTAGGCGATTGAAGTGATAGAGCAGCTCTTGAGCACGCTCTATGGCAAAAGTGGGGATGAGAAGGTTGCCGCCTGATCGCAGAGTCTCGTTGACGGCGCCGCAGAGTTTATCATCAGCGTCTTGTGGGCTTTCGTGATTGCGGTTTCCGTAGGTCGATTCCATGACCACATAGTCTGCTCGATCAAAAACAGCAGGATCACTGAGAAGAGGATTATTCCACTGGCCTATGTCCCCTGAAAATACGATGTTGCGAGAACCATTCCCGTCTTGAACAACTATTTCAACCATTGCCGAACCGAGGATATGGCCGGCATCGTGGAAACACACCTTGATCTTCTCGTTCAATTGGAGAAATTCCTCGTACGAAAGATCCTTCACTAACGGAAAACATTTCTCAGCTTCTTCAGTTGTGTACAAAGGGATTTCTGGATGCGGTCCCTCTCGGCCTTCTTTTTCATGGCGTTTTTTCTTGAAGACAGCGTCTTCTTCTTGCATTCTAGCGGAATCTTTGATGACTATCGGAAACAATTCTTTGGATGCTTGGGTCATCAAGATGGTTCCAGCAAACCCTTCCTTGACAAGTTTCGGGATGAGCCCGCAATGATCCAAGTGAACGTGCGTGAGAAGAAGATACTGGATCTGATCTGGAGGAACGGGGAACGGCTCCCAGTTCCTGTACAAATAGTCTCTTTCCTGATAGAGGCCACAGTCCACGAGGATTCTCAGTCCATCGGACTCAAGAAAGTAGCATGATCCCGTCACTTGACGCGTCGCGCCCAAGAACTTGATCTTCATAGCATTGACATTGTTTATTCCTGCCCTATCAGTCCTTCGCCTCGCTCAGCGAAACAGGAAGGACTACCCCTAAAGTCCTTGAAAGCTCGTTTGTCTTCAGAAAAAGAAGGGAACTACGCGCGGACGCCCAAAAGATATAAGCCTCTGATGGTATGAGTGGCCATGTCTACGTTTTGAAGGAATTGGTTTGATGTTTGTTTCCAAACGGCTGGTAGCAAACGCTATTCTTGTCATGGCCGCCGTGGTTGTGTCAACCACGATTTTTCTGTTCCTTTTCATGTCCGTCAGTGTGGCCGATGTCGCAGATTACACGTTCTACGCGACGCTGCCTACTGCCATAAACTTGGCTGCTGCATATGTGCTGGCGAAAGGCTACCTAGCTCATGGTCAAGCACCTATACTAGTCTTTGGCGGTGCGAATCTTGTTTTGGGTTTGGTTGGTGTGACGGATATCTTCTTCACTTTTTACGAATCTACCTTGGTCCAAGCTTGGCTCTAGGGAGCACTGGTGGTCTGCTCTTTTCGTCGCTCAACTTCTGTGGCGCGTTTCTGGCTGTTAAGGAACGAACACATTCGGAGCATTCCAGTGCAAGATCACGATTAACCATGACATATACAGTCGCTACCGTCACGATTGCCCTTCTTGGCTATTCTGCTGTTGATGGTCTTGCTTCAGCCTTCTACGCTGGTCCTTCGCTGATTATAACTTCACTCAAAGGGGCATTCTCGGCGTTGACGACGATTCTTCTTCTCGCCTCTTCGATTCTGCTCTTTCTGAAAGGGAACCAAGACGCGAAGTCACGTTTCCTCAATTGGTACGCAATAGGTCTGGTCTCGACAGCTCTACCGTTTCTTCTTTCTTTCTTGGATTTGTCAGGTGGTAACATTGAACTCGATAGGCTGCAAGCACTGCTAGATCTTGCGGGTTGCGCGTGTTTTTTGATTTCTGCTTTTGTTTATCTGCGGGAAAACCCGCCGATAACACACGATTCTGGGAATGGTTAAAACAGGCAGACCAACAGTTCTCATTCGTGAGCTACTGCCTGAAGTATTTAACAAGCTCCATCTGTTCGCGCGCGCTAACCAAAATCGGGGCGAAGTGGACCGGTGGGGATTTGAACCCCAGACCTCCTGAGTGCAAGTCAGGCGTTCATACCAACTGAACTACCGGCCCTCAATTGTTCTTTCAGAAAAAACCAGCAGTAAAGACATTTAGAGCTTTCGGTGAGAACTACCGTACCTTGCCACTAATACAAAGCGAAACTTTCGATATGGTAAAGATGAGCCTTGATTAAGAAATAGTTTACACTAAGTGAAAAAAAGAGGAAGAACGACTCGTTCTATGCGAAGGAGATTAGTCTAATCTAGAATCTTCGACTTGGGCCACGTTTCTTAGACCAGCACTCTCGGCAGTAAACAGGTCTGCTTGGGTCAGGTTTGAAGGGAACTTCACATTCCTTCCCACATTCAGCGCAAACTGCCTTGTGCATCTCTTTCTCTGCCATTTTGCATTTTCAACTCCTATTACGTATTGTGCAAGAATCGCTTCTTGCACGGCGCAACTAAACAGATAACGTAACTTATAAAACTTGCCGTAAAGAAGAAACAGCGTTCCACGCAGACAAAACCTTGGAGTTGGCATTACGCTTTTAAGCACAACCGTGTTCTTTGATTCTTTCTCACGGTGACTCAGATGGTAGACTCGAGAACTGAAAAACTGGCCAAGCTCTGCGTTCAATACAGCGTAGACGTGAAGCCAGAAGAACAAGTGCTCATACAAGGAAGCGATCAGGCTCTACCGCTCATAAATGAGCTCTACAAAGAATGCCTTCTGAGAGACGCGCACCCAATAGTGCTGCCTAACCTTGACCTTCAATACACCTTCTTCAAGCACGCAAAAGAACACCAATTGAAGTTTGTTTCACCAATCGAGAAGTTCATTATTGAGAACATGGACGTCAACATAGGCATATTCTGTGAACCAAACCCCAAGGGACTTTCGACAATAGACCCCGCAAAAACTAGGGCGCGCTCTGTCTCGAGAAAGGATCTGATGGAGATCTTTTTCAGACGCGTCGCCGAAGGTAAACTAAGATGGACTAATCTACCGTATCCAATCAGCGCCGAAGCACAGGAAGCATCCATGCCACTTGAAGAGTACGAAGACTTCGTGTACAACAGTTGCCTCGTGGACAAGGAGGACCCTGTCGCTGAATGGAAGAAAGTTCACCAACAGCAACAGAAAATCGGCGAATTCCTGAACCAAACAAGCGAGGTTCATGTCGTAGGCGAAGACACGGATTTGACGTTCAACGTCAAGGGCAGAAAATGGATAAACTGCAGCGGAAAAGAGAACATGCCAGACGGTGAAGTCTTTACTGGTCCAATCGAAAACTCCACGAATGGCACGATAAGGTTCACCTATCCGGGAATCTACGCTGGCAGAGAAGTTGAAGACATAAAACTCGCTTTCAAAGACGGAAGAGTCGTAAAGGCTTCAGCAGCAAAAAGCGACGACTTCCTACAGCAAATGCTGAAGATAGAAGGAGCCGATCGCCTCGGAGAAGCCTCGATAGGAACCAACTACAGCATAACGAGATTCACAAAGAACATGCTCTTCGACGAAAAAATGGGCGGAACGATACACATGGCTTTGGGAAACTCTTATCCAGAATCAGGAGGCAAAAACGAATCTGCCATCCACTGGGACATACTCAAAGACATGAAGAAAGACGGAGAAATCTACGCAGACAACAAACTCTTCTACAAAAACGGCAAATTCCTATTGTAGATCATAATCTCGTTTTCTCAACTCACTCACGTTTCTTGAACTTTTCCAGTTTGAAGTGAGCTAGTCCACGGAAAATCTGAATTGCGAAATCTTAAATTCAAGCCTCGTAAAATTCAGCCTTTAGAAGCGTGCAGAAAAATGTTGGAGTTCAAAACCGTTAAGGTCGACGTCCCTGAGCACTGCAACGTGGTTTTGGGCATGGCGCACTTCATCAAGACGGTCGAAGATCTTTACGAAGCGTTGATCAATGCCGTGCCGGACATAAAGTTTGGAATTGGGTTCTGCGAAAGTTCAGGACCGTGTCTTGTGAGGCACGAGGGAAATGACGAAGATCTGAGAAAGCTGGCCGCCAAGAAAGCGTATGAGATCAGTTGCGGCCACAGCTTCATAATCTACTTGAAAAACGCCTATCCTATTAACGTGCTAGACAAAGTCAGGAACGTGCCCGAAATGTGCACGATATATGCTGCTACGGCCAACCCCTTGGAAGTTATCGTTGCGGAAACTGAACAGGGACGAGGAATAATCGGTGTGGTTGATGGACTTGCGAGCAAAGGTATCGAAACACAGGAAGACATCAGAAAACGAAAAGAGTTCCTGAGAAATATCGGCTACAAACTCGGTTAAATCTTACGGAGAAAAGAGATATCGCAGGGTGAAGAGGCCCCGCGAGAATCATCTTTCAAAAGAGGAGTGAAGAAAGGCTTGTTTATCTGTTCAAGGCTAATTGTTCTCGCAGTTCAAAGGGCATCTGGTCATTCATTTTCTGAGCCGCATAGGCAGCCAGTCTCTTAAATTGACGCTCTGTCAGAACATTCCGGGCTCTTGATAGAATTTCAAGGCATATTTCCTTAAAAACCAGGTCGGCGCATCCGTTTTTCGCGTCGTCTATCAGTTCCTTGCATGCTTGAAAGATCTGTTCATTCATCCTCAATTCACCCTGCAAACATCACCTAACATCTCATGAAATTAAACACTTATGAAAACAAAAATAGAATTGAAAATCCACGTCTCACGTCAACAAAAACCTTTGCGCAACAGTGAAATCCAGTTCTCGACGAGATGCACGTACGTTAACCTTTTAAATATGGCATCGAAATATGCTACTCAAACGGAAGAATGAAACTGTGAATGAGGTCTTGGAAGCCATAAGAAAAAGACGCACCGTATTAAGGTTTGAGAGCTCCAGCATCGAAGATGACAAAGTTGAAGCAATATTAGAAGCTGGAAGATGGTCACCCTCATGGATAAACAAACAGCCTTGGAACTTCATAGTAATCAAGGACCAAAAAACCAAAGAACAACTCAGCGAAGTAGTCCCAACAACCTTCGTTCAGGGGCTAAAAGAAGCCCCACTCTGCATCGCTGTAACCGTCAACACGGATGAAGACCCATATCACTACATAGAAACCGGAGCAGCGGCAACCCAAAACATGGCTCTAGCGGCCTACAGCCTCGGATTACACTCCTCATGGATCGGAGTCTACGACCTCAAGAATCAAAGGAACTCGGCGGAATCAAAGATCAGACAAATTCTCGGCGTTCCCAAAAACAGCTAGAGTCATTGCAATTCTCCCGATAGGGCTCGCAAAAAACGGCATGCTACCGCAAAAGGACAGGAAACCGCTCGCACAATTGGTGTATAAAGAAAAGTTTGGAAAACGATAAAGAACTAAACGTACCCATTTCTTCTTCGCGCTCCTATTTTTGAACGTTCTTATCTTGCAACAGAATCGCTATAGGATGAGAATCACATAAACAACGCCAGCGGCGATGGTCATGGGTTACGCTTCTGTCTGGAAAGTCCTGGAAGAAATGCTGATCGAGTCGCGTCAAAGGGAACTTCCAATCCCGCCCTCCATCATGGACGACCTGAAAAGCGCAAAGACAGTAATCCGAATGCTCACGGACGATAATCTTGCAGAAAACATCCAGAGAATTGAGCAATACCTATTGAATGTAGAATCTTACTTGGTGTCTGAAGGACAGAAAAAATTCGGCCAAGACTACGTTGACAAATGGCTAATCCGAATTGATAAGGCCAGCAGAGAAACGCACGATGAAGAACCGAAGAGAACAAGGTTTGTTCCTGGCATTCCGAGACAGCAGAAATGGATTCGCGTGGCTTCATCAAAAGAGTTGCCTGTTGAGAGACTAAAAACCATGGCTGAGAAGATGAATATTTGCTGCGAAGTTCAAAAAGACGGCTCGTTGCTAGCGTTCGGTGAAGAGCAGAAAATCAAAGACTTTGTAAAAAAAATGGCTCTGAAGTACAAAGCGAAGACAGAGAAATAGCGCGAAAAAGTACATAACGGTTAAAGCCTTATGATGCGATAAATGCTTTTATTAAAAACTCACAGTACTGTCCCCCTAGGAGAAGTTAACGTTTCGGAACGTGAGGACGCAGGCTGAATGCCTTACATCAAGAAAATGGAACTCAAGGGTTTCAAATCCTTCGGTCCTCAAGTGGTCAAGGTCGCCCTAGACAAGGGCTTCACCGCCATAACAGGACCCAACGGAAGCGGCAAAACAAACGTGATAGACGCATTTCTGTTCGCGCTAGGCGAGTTGAGCACTCGAAAGCTCCGTGCAGAAACGGCTGCCAAACTCATTTTTCACGGAGCCGAACAAGCTGGATTAGAAAGGGCGAAGATGGCGAAGGTCATAATCCAGTTTGATAACACGGATGGACGTATGCCCGTGGACACAACAACTGTGACCATATCACGAGAAGTTTACAGAAATGGGCAAAGCGTCTACAGACTCAACGGGAGAAGAATTTCTCGAGGCACATATCATGGAAATTCTTTCCATGGCTGGTATAAGCTCGACCAGTCAGAACATAATATTGCAGGGCACGATAACAAGGCTGACCGACATTACATCGGTCGAACGCAGAAAAATCATTGAAGATCTTATCGGCATCGGCCAGTACGATGCTGAAAAAGCTGAAGCAGAGGAGAAACTGCGGGCTGCAGACATCTCCATTCGCACTGCCATGGGTAGAATTGATGAAGTGCAGAATCGGCTTGACGACCTAGAAAAGGAACGCAACGAGCTGCTCAGAGCAAACTTCATACAGAACGAACTGAAACAGCTTGAGGCCATCAAAATCTCGAACGAAATGGCCGAACTGCAGAAGAAAGTTGGAGAGATGATTTCCCAGCTTGAAAAAGTCAGATCCAGAGTCGACAAACTGAGGCAGGTCCGCGACGACTTCAGGTCGAAGAGAAGAAACGTTGAAGGAGAATGGCGTAAGCTCAGCTCAGAAATGGTCGAAGAAGGCGGCTCTCAAGTACTGAAAGTGCAAATAACGATCGGAGAACTCAAATCAAAACTGACCGAATTGGCGACGAGAATAAGTTCTAACGCGACAAGCCTTGAAGGATTGAAACGCATCCGAGATAAACAACCTTGAACAACACCAAGCGATTCAAAAGGAAATCCACGAAAACCGTCTGAGAATAAGACACTTGAAAAGCGAATACGAAGGAATCATGACTCAAATAAGCGACAAACAAAGTGAGCACGATACACTCGCGCAAGAAGCAGCGCGGCTGTGGAACGACCTAGGAGAAAATAGCAAGAAAATACGTGAGATCGAACTCAGAATCGACAGCGACAACAAGAGACTGCTATTCTTAAGATCAGAATACGTAAAGAACCAGACGGCCATCCGTTCCCGAGAAGGAAGACTCAAGGATCTGAGCAACCGCAAAGACAGGTTTGCCGGAACACTATCGGAACTTGATGGGTCATATCAAGAGCTTGAGAAAGTTCAGAAGGACCAGAAAACCCAGCTCAAAGAGTTGGAACGTGCCCTTGAAAGAAGAATCGCCCAGAAGGACGCAGTTGGAAGAGAAATAATAGAAGCAGGCAAGATTGCGGATTCGGCTCGCGAAGCAGTAGTGGAGTTCGCAACGCAGAGAGAACTCGCAGAAACCGTTGCTGCCGAAGAGAAAGCTCTTAGAAGCATAGAGGAACTCGGCGATTTAGGCGTCATTCAAGGCGTCTATGGCAGACTGCGCAATCTTGCGAAGATCGACAAAAACTACCAGAGAGCGATAGAAGCGGCATCTGTGGGATGGCTCGACGCAGTCGTCGTCAAGGATTTTGACGCGGCGTTCACGTGCACGGAAACGTTGAGAAGAATGAAGTTGGGAAGGATCAAAATCATTCCCATCGAAGGAGCAGCGACCGCGAAACCCTTGAAAATCCCACAGAAGCAGGGAATACGTGGCGCAGCCGAAGCCTTCATAAAAACTGAAAGAAACGTGGAACCCGCTGTCCGTTTTGTCTTCGGGGACACGTTGATCGTGGCAGATGATAAAACTGGTTTTTCACTATCCAGTCAGGGCTTCCGCACGGTGACTGTTGAAGGAGATCTCTACGAAGTGGGCGGTGCCCAGGAGAGCGGCTACTACCGAGCCCCAATAGATTTTTCAACGATAATCCCAAGCGAAACAGCCATAAAAAGCTTGGACGAGGCTGTGGGCGCCCTGCAACAGCACCTTTCCCACAGAAACGAGGACATAGCCACCCTTGGAGAGGAGATAGACCGAACCCATGTTGACATCGCACGTTTATCCGACGCCATAACGACGCTGGATCGAGAAATAGACCGCGTGAGGAGAAGCGTCAGGAGAACAAAATCAAACGTCAAACGCGTAGACAGTTACATTTCCAAAGTAACGAAAGAAGTTGAAAGCGAAAAGGCACAGATGTGGATCCACAGAGCGGAAAGAAGCTCGATCACGAAGGAGATTCGAAAACTCCAAAATGAACTATCAACCCTTAGAAAGAAGACAGATCCCGGACACATCCAGGAAATGGAGGTGACGAGGGAAAAACTGTCAGAAGAAATAATCACCCTTCGGCAAAAGCTTGGCACGAGCCAAACAGAGCTCTCTACGCTTCAGTCTCAATTCGACAACGTGTTGAGAGTGGGCTATCAGAACTCGAAAATACAGACCTCAAAAGTGGAAACACAGCTTCGAAGAGTCGAAAAAGAATTACAGGAAGCGCTTCAAAATAGAGAAGCACTGAAACAGGAACTCTCTTTGCTTGAGAAAAACAGAGTCGAACTCTCGAAAACAGTCTTCTCAGCGAGAGAGGAAGCAAAGAAATTCACAGGCCAAATCGACGACATAGATAAAGAACTCCGCAAACTAGACGCGGAATACGAGCAAGTTGACCGACTGCACAACCAATTGCAGCTGAACTCTCAAACATCACTCCTGCAACTTGAACAGTACCGAAACCAGCTCAGGATGTTCGGGCACGAACAACCGTTGACCGTCACACCCAGACAGGTGGAAGAAGCAGAAATATCCATGAAAATGATGCAACTTGAAATGGAAAGAATAGGAGCAGTTAACCAGCTCGCACTTTCGCACTACGCAGACCAGATTTCACGATACAAAGAACTTTCAATGAGAATGAACGAACTTGAAAAGGAAAAGCAAGCGATCCTGCAGTTCATGGATGAAATAGAACAGAAAAAACGCAAAGTGTTCATGGACGCTTTTGCAAAAATCGACCAGAAACTCAAGAGTTACTTCGCGAAGCTCACAGGCGGCGGAGTGGCTACTTTGACGCTGGAGAACATCGAAGAACCCTTCACCGGCGGCATAGACATGATCGTGCAGTTTCCCAACAAACCTTCAATAGTCGTAAGCGGAGCCAGCGGAGGTGAACGCTCGGTTTCGGCCGTCTCGTTCCTTTTCGCGTTGAAAGAGTTCACACCGGCGAGCTTCTACATACTGGACGAGATCGATGCGCACTTAGACGCTTTCCACGTTTCAAAACTGGGTGACCTTCTTTTGCAAGAGGCTGACAAAACCCAGTTCATCGTAATAACACTGAAACCTGAAATGGTCAACAAAGCGCAGAGGGTTTACGGAGCCTATATGCAGAATGGAGTATCAAACATGATTTCAGCGAAACTCGTGGAGGCAACCAACTAATGTCATCCACGTCCATGAAGAAACCGTTCTACTTGTTTCCACCATGGAACGTACTGTTCGAATTCAACAAACTCGAAAAACTAACGCCATGGAACGTCAATATCGCATATCTGCTAACATCTTTTCTTGAAAACATGAATAAGACTGGCCAAGTGGACTTCAGAGCCTCAGGCGTAGCTCTTGATTCCTCGGCGCTCATCTACCTAATGAAGTCAAGACTTCTACTGAAACTCGAAGAAGCGCCGCCACCGCCCAAACCTCCTTTGGACTTCCTTCCTCCATCCCTGTTTTTGCCTTTAAGACACGAACTCACGTCAACGACGATCCGAAACCTGTTGGAAGTGTTAGACGAAGTTCTCAAGGGAGAGCAGCTTCTTCGCCCCATGAAGCCTGTGGAAGAAAACATCCTGCCATCACCCTCGGATCTGCTTCCTCAAATGGACTTATACCTCATGCAGATCGAGGTTCAGATGGAAAAACTCTACGCCTCTCTTTCAGACAGAGTGAAAGGCACTGGCATCGTCGAGTTCTCAACGATGATCAGAGGCTTGGGACGACTCGAAGCCATTCGCACATTCATTCTCTTACTGTTCTTAGCTCAGGAGGGCAAAGTCAGTCTGTGGCAAAATGAAGAGACCGAAGAAATCTACATAACGGTTGGTGATCTGAAACTTGGAGCAAACGGAGAGAGAGCCACTTAGCCTAAGTGACGAAGAAAAGGAAGAGCATGCTCAAGGGAAGGCAAATGACCTGTCCCTAGTGGAAGCAGCGCTCTACGTGGCAGGGCGACCACTGGACCTGAACGAACTCTGTTCCGTTCTGAAGACCCGATCAAAAAACAGGGCTAGGAAAACTCTCACGGCGCTTATGCAGGAGTACACAAACAGAAAGACAGCCCTTGAGATCCTCGAGCTAAAGGATGAAAGGTTTGTACTTCAGTTGAAAGGCGAGTTTACGCCTCTCGTCAAGAAATTCGTGAATAGACCGTTGATTTCGACGGGTCCCCTGAAGACGCTTTCCTACATAGCTTACAGACAGCCCATTTCTCAGAAGAGAGTCATCGACGTAAGAGGCCATCACGCCTACGGTCACATAAAATTGCTGAGAGAAATGGGTTTGATTGCAGGTGAAAGGAATGGACGCTCGACGCTGCTTAGAACCACGGAGTATTTTGCGGACTATTTTGGGCTAAGCTTGGACACGGCGTCAATGAAAAGAGAACTGAAGCATGTTTTTGAAGAATTTCCCAAGCAAGATCGTCCCGTGTCGAACAACGGATAGGCTTATATTTGGAAGAACGTTCTTACTGAACACCCAAAATCCAACAAGGCGGGATAATCAGAATGTCTGTATGGAACGGCGACATGCGCAAACAAAAGGCATCGGGTGGAAGGAAACACGCTTATCGAAAGAAGAGGAAGTTTGAACAAGGCACATTCTCCGCTGAAACTCTGATGGGAGAACAAAAAAGAAAATTCGTAAGGGGAAGAGGTGGAAACCTCAAGATCAAAATCTTGGCTGAGAAGCAAGTGTGCATCACCGACCCCAAGACGAGAAAAACAGAGAAGACCGAAGTGTTGAGAGTCGTCAAGAACCCCGCGAACATCGATTACAATCGCCGGGGAGTAATCACGAAAGGCGCCGTGGTCGAAACACCTCTCGGTCAAGCAAGAATAACCTCTCGGCCTGGGCAGCATGGAATTCTCAACGCAGTTCTAATTAGCACGGAAAAAAGTTAAGCACCCTATTTTGCCTGAGTGACGACCGACCGCATTTTCAGAACCTGTTTTCCGATCATCGTTATAGTCTGGCTTTTTGATCCCTTCTTTTCAACAAGCAGCATCCCCGTTTTGATCCACGGCGTCTTGGAATAACCGGCGTCTGGGACCAGCTCGCAGACGAGCCCGAGTTTTTCGGCTGCTTCTTTCACTTCGGTGATTCTTGGAATAGCAACCGAGAGACTTTTTGGAACTCGCCTTCCGTCGAGTCTGCTTCTTGACGAGTCGAAGTACGCAGGCCAGATGATTATTTTGTCTTGTTTTCGCATGTTTTCATCTCAAAGTTATTTCTGAGCAAAGTAGGCGGTCAACTCTTTGTTTGCCTGATCGATTCTCACGAAGCCGAATCGCTCGAACTGCACTATATCGCCGGGTTTGAGCCGTCTGCAGACGCCCTCGGCAACTCCGTCGACGACGGTTGAATCAGGCATCACTACCCTACATGGAAAGTCGTTTCCCAGCGGTATCCAGTGAATCAGCTGCGCTTTCGCTTCTCGCGCTTCTTCATAGGATTCACTGACGAAAACGGCGTCGGCCGAGTACACGTTGGCCTTCACGATCGTGACGTTGAAGAGCTCCATCAGACGGAGCATTGTTCCCACTTTCGACTCGTCAACATCTTCCCTTGAAACCCAAAAAAGCGCCGAATCGCCGTTTCGCTTAGGTTGCACCGTGTAAGTCCTGAACCCTCTTTCGGGATGATCAGGGTGCAAGCCAAGTTTCACATTGAAGGTTCTTGGAACCTTTCTCACCGTTAACTCGATTGGGTTTTGCACGAAGAAGTACCTGTCCGTCAATGGATCCAGTGTTTTGCGGTTGTAAGCGTAAAGGTTCTCCCAGCTCAGAATCACGTCGGAAGTCTTCGGTCCCACGTCTATTATCATTTTTTTAATGGCTTCAGGCTGGATGCCTCGCCTTCTCAAAGCCGCGAAAGTTGCCAGCCGAGGATCATCCCAACTGTTGTAGCGTCCCTCCCGCATTCCCTGAATGATCTTGGACTTGCTCAAAGTGGCTCCTGTAATCTTCAACCGTCCGTAATGGATGGCTTCGGGATACTTCCATCCTAGGTGCCGATACATGTATTCTTGTCGAACCTCGTTGGTGAGGTGCTCTTTGCCTCGAATTATATGGGTTATGCCCATAAGATGATCGTCCACCCCACTGGCAAGATTGTAGAGTGGCCAGACCTTGTATTTGCTTCCGACTCTCGGATGTGGGAATTTTTCTGTGTCGATGACTCGGGCAGCGGGCCAGTCACGGACCGCTGGATTCGGATGTTTCAGGTCGGTCTTGACTCGAAGCACCGCTTCTCCCTCTTTGTACCCGCCTTCAAGCATCCGTTTCCAACGTGTTAGATTCTCTTTCATAGAAAGATTACGACAGTCACACGGCTTCTGGTCAAGTATTTTCTTCCGAAAATCCTCAGGTTTACACGTGCAAACGTAAGCGTTCCCATCCTTCAGCAACTTTTCAGCATACTCGTAGTATATCGGGATTCGGTCACTCTGAATGTACTCCTCGTCTGCCTTACACTCAAGCCAAGCCAGATCCTTTCGGATTTCATCGTAGAACTCGAGAACGGGCCGCTTGATTTTGGGGTCGGTGTCTTCGAACCGCAACAGAAACTTGCCTCTGTAGATCCTTGCATACTCGTGACAGAGCACAATCGCCCTTGCTGAGCCCAGATGCAGCACACAGTCGGGGTTGGGCGCGTAACGCGTGACTACTTGAGCATACTTGTCAGCATTTGGCAGTGGGGGGAGACGTTTTTCTTCTGCTTTCTCCTTTACCAGAGTCTCGGGCCACTTTTCTTCGACGATGCGCTTCTGCTCATCGAGCGAAAGGCTGTTAACCTCTCTCACGATCTCGTTGATTAAAGAAGATAATTCCTTGACGTTGTCCTCTGTATTCCGGTTTTTCACCCAGTATCTTTCCAACGACGGGACCTGTCTGCGCCTTACCGTCGTGTTTGACCGCGTTCAGCAAGGCGGACTTGCGAATAGACTCCTTCAGGCCAGCGTCTTCTTTGGGGTTCAACATTCCTTCACTCTAGATTTTTCTCTCAATCAAAAAGTCTGCGAAGGCTTTTAGTTTTTCCTTCCCCAACGAGGTTGGCAGAAGTTTATCAACTTCGCTCCAACTTTTTTTGACCATCATCCTCGCTGTTTGTCTCGAATAGTCGATTGAGCCGTACTTCTGCATGATGCCTATCGCCTCTTCTTTCAGAGAGAGATCCGAAGTGTGCATGTTGAGGATCACGATTAACCGTTTTCTGTCTTGCGGCTTCGCAACCTTCAAAGTACGGATCACTGGCAAACTGCGCTTCCCTTCAGTGATGTCTTGTCCCCTTCCCCCCTTTTTTTCCGCAAATCGCTCGCTTGTTAGGTCAAGAATGTCGTCTTGGATTTGGAACGCAACGCCTACGCTCTCAGCGTAACGACCAAGCTTGTCGACAAGCTCTTCCTGTGCGTCGGCGAGCACGCCTGCGATTTTGGCAGACATTCGTGCCAAGGTTCCCGTCTTGTAAGCACACATCTGCAAGTAATCCTCTTCGCTAATCCGGTCTGCGTTCGCTAGACCTCTGTGCCACGCTATGTCTGTTGCCTGGCCAAGGCTTAGGTTGATCATTTCCCGCGCGTATATTTCGTATATCATGCTCATCGTTCGAGGTGACAGATCTTTCCTTCTTTCAATCAACGACAGTAGAGGCAGATAGTACATCGCGTTCCCCGCGTTGATGGCTATGTCTGATCCGTAGATCTTGTAGGTGCAGGCTTTTCCTCGGCGAAGTTCAGAAGCGTCTTCTACGTCGTCGACCATAAGAGTCCCGTTATGGATTATCTCGGGAATCACCGCAAAATCGACATAGTCGTCGGATTTTTTCCCCAATGCCTCACACACGAGAAGAAACAGAGTTGGCCGCCACCTTTTGCCCCCTCTGTCAAGAAACTCCCATATTGGCTCCGCAACTGCCTTGTTCAAGGCTTCGAGGTTATATGAAAACCTTGGGGGATTCAGCTTGAAGATGAGAGCATTCTTTGAGAAGACTCGGGGAATATATTTTTCTGCAGCCCTGTTGATGATCGGTGCTTTCTCCTCGAGGATTCGTTCAATGTCCAACGTTTGACACTTCCTTACCTCTGCGCATAGCTCTCAGGTCTGAAGCCTCTCACGCGCAGCCACTCATTAGTCTTTCCCGTGACAACCAACGGGGCTCTGCGTAACTGCTCAACAGAACCCGCCCCAACGAGGAACATGACGTTTCTAAGCTCGTCCATAATCAACGAAAGCTTGAGACAGGTTTTCTGCGTGCCTTTAACTGCTGATTGAAGAATCGGTTGGGAAAAACTCGTCAGACTAGCCCCTAAGGATAGACATTTCGCAGCATCGACACCACTGCGGACTCCTCCTGACGCGATCACTGGAATTTTGACTGATTGACAGACTTCAACTATGCTCGCGACGGTCGGGATCCCCCAGTCCCAAAACACGGCGCCCAAGCCGTGTCTAAAACGGTAGTGTTCAACGGCTGCAAAACTGGTTCCTCCAGCGCCGCTCACGTCAATCCCTTTCACTTCAGCGGCTTCAAGTTCCTTAGCCTCGCCACTGGAAATACCTGCGCCCGTCTCTTTCGCTATGATAGGCTTGTCCAGTTCGTCGGCAATTTCGTTTATGCGTTCAAGAATTCCTCGAAAGTTGGTCTGCCCTTCTGGCTGCGCCGTCTCCTGCAAAGCGTTTAAGTGTATTGCCAAAGCGTCCGCGTCTATCATTTCCACGGCTTTCCTTGCTTCTTTCAACCCGTAACCGTTCACCAACTGTACGCCGCCAATGTTTGCAATGAGGAATGCTTTCGGAGCCTTCTTTCTGGCGATTGCGAAGGTTCTTTCAAGCTTCTTGTCGTCGATTGCTGCGCGTTGACTGCCTACGCCCATTCCGAGTCCAAGCTCTTCCACAGCTTCAGCGATGGTTGCGTTGATCTTCTCGGCCTCAATGGTTCCGCCCGTTATGGCGCCGACGATGACTGGCGCAGCGAAATTGTGCCCAAAAACCCTTGTTGAAAGGTCGATGTCCTTTCTGTCGACTTCGGGCAAAGCCCTGTGCACAAAACTTACGTCCTCGAACCCTGCGGTAACGTTCTTTGACTGAACATTATGGTTCAATGCGATTCTGATGTGATCCGTCTTGCGCTTTGCAGTTTCTTCCGACAACAACCTATTCCTTCTCCACCTTTGTACCTCTAACAGTCTCCCCTTGAAGAGCCTTGTAGACGTAGCGTGGTTTCGAAGCGTTAACGATTAGGACTGGGATGTTCTTTTCGACAGCTGGAATCAACTCAGCGATCTTGCCTGGCATGCCGCCTGTGACGTCTCGGGTGGTGGTTTTTGCAGTTTTGCCCTGAAGTTTCTTCAATTCCTGAAGCGTCATACGTTCAAACATTTTCGCTGCCTTCTCAGCTTTCGGGTCAGCATCATAGATCCCGTCTTCGTCTACACCGATTACGATGCGGTTTGCGTTGAATCGAATGGCGAGCGTTGAAACGAGCTGATCTCCAGACAGTATGGTGAACCCCAGTTTCGTGTCGAACACCGCGTCTCCGTAGAGGACGGGAGTGAAGTTCATCTTCAACAACGTTCTCAGTGAAGCATCTTCGAACATTTTGATGCGACCGTTCTCTGTGATTATGCATGATGACGGCGTGATGCTCATGGCTGGAACGTTGTGCCAGATCAGCGCGTCCATGAAAAGTCCGTTGAGCACTGTCATGTAGTGATGGGTCTCAGAGAAACCGATCTTTTGACCCTCCTCTTTGTAACCGTCCTTGATCGCGTAGCGTTCGGCTACGGGATGTCCAAAGCTTCCGCCGCCGTGGACGATTATGAGGTTCTTCACGTTCGCCTCCTGTATCTCCTGCGTCAGTCTGTCTATTTCACCGGTCTTGGCGGCCAGTTCTCCGCTCTTGTCTGTTATCACTGAACCGCCGATTTTCAGCACAGTGGCTCTAGGTTCGCTCAATCTTCACACCTTCATCTGTTTTTCTTGCGATGAACGGTCTGCCCCCTGCCCTCATGATTGCTTCTTGCACAGCGGGCAGTTTGTCATCTTTTGCGAGAGCAATCATGCAGCCGCCTCCGCCGGCTCCGGTCAGCTTTGCACCGAGCGCCCCCGCTTTTCTCGCGGCGTTTATCAACCATTCAAGAGACTCATCGGAGACTCCTAGACCGTAGAGCAGGGCTTGGTTGATGTTCATCAGGTCGCCAAGCGTGTTGAGGTCGTTCTCTCTGAGCGCGTCTATAGCTCTCAGAACTATTTCTCGCGCAGCCTTTCGCAATGGCTCTATGATCTGCGGATAATTGTCGGTTATGCTTCGCACTTTTTCAACTTGGACTCTCGTGAACCTTTCGACACCCGTATCGCCGATCACAAGAGGTATCTCCGACTTGACTTCGAGAGGCTTGAAGCCCGTGTCGGTTTGGAACAGGATTGAGCCTCCGAAGGTCGCTATTGCTGGGTCCACTCCTGATGGTGTTCCATGCACGGTTTTCTCAGCTTCAAGCGCGATGCTGAAGACGTCCTCTTTTGACATAGTCACTTTGAGCAGAGCGCCCACGGCGGCTGTGACTGCGGCCACAACTGCGGCCGAAGATCCCAAACCAGCAGCAACTGGAACTGTTGAGTTGATCTCAACGTTCAAACCAACATTATCAGCGTTCTTGGCCAACACTTTTCCAACAGCCAATCTCACAGGTTCAAACCTTAATCTGGCTTCTTTGGCGTCACCTTGTTCAACCTTGAAGATTCCGTCTTTGAAGTAGCCTTTCAGGTTTAAGTTGACGGATTTCACGTGCAGGCATTTGTCTTCGTTGAAATCCACCGTTGCGTAAGCCCTTTTATCGATGGCCAAAACGATTGCAGGTTCCCCGTAAACGACAAAGTGCTCTCCGAAGAGTATGATTTTCGCGGGAGCTGAAGCAACGACCCCCATTAGACACCACTATTTCTTGAAGCACACGGCAGCGTACCCCACAACTTCAGAGGAGTCGCCAATTACATCTCCACTGGTCTTATAGCATAATAATTTTGCCTCTTTTACACCCAGAGATTTCGCAGCGGTGATGAGAGCCGCAATCGGTCCGTAGCCGCACGCAGTAACGTGCTGAGATTCAACGATCGAGTAGAAGCGAGCTTCATCTAATGCTACGACGGCTTCAAGCGCCTTTTTGTCCTTGCTCTGGGCTCGTTTCCCGCGGTTCGTAATGGGTCATGTCTGAAGAAGCTATTATGACCGCGTTTCTGTGAACCGCAACCTTTGCCACCGCTTTCCCCACTTCTCGCGCCGAGTCAAGGTCCTGCATGAGGAAGCAAACGGGAACGAACTTGAAGTTTGCACCGTAGAGGTATTGGAGAAAGGGAAGCTGAACTTCGATTGAGTGTTCTAAACTGTGAGCAGCCTCGTCGACATCTACTATTCTTGATTCTCGCACCACCTGATTGGCGGCTTCAGTGTCAATTTCAACATCGCCTAAAGGTGTTCGCCACGCCCCTTCATTCATTATGGCGAGACCACTTCCCAACCCGGTGTGGTTGGGTCCGAAAATGAAAGCCACGTCCGGTTTCCCGTCGATGGCCAACTCGTAATACGAATGTGCAGCCACGGGTCCAGAAAACATGTATCCTGCATGTGGACAAACGAGGCCTACGACGCGTCTTGCCCCGTACTTAGCAATTTCAGGAAGCCGTCCAGGTCCAAGTCTGTTGAGAAAACAACCTTCTATCTGCCGTCTCAGTGATTCGGGGGTTCCCTCGTAGAAGGCTCCGGCTTGACAGGGATGCCGAACCTTCACCATACAGTTAGGTTTCCTCCTCCTCCCGTGAGATCTTGGCCTCGAAATCATCTATCGTCAATTGGAGATCTTTGTCTGGAGCCAGTTCGCCGCGTTCCCGCATTATCTGTCTTGCCAGCAACCAGTATATGACTGCCAAGGCTCGGCGACCCTTGTTGTTGGTCGGAATGACTAACTCAACACCGACGAACTCGTTGTCGGTGCTGCATAACGCCACTACTGGAATTCCGACGGAAGACGCCTCTTTGACCGCTTGAAAATCGGCTCTGGGGTCAGAGACTAACAGAACTTCGGGTTCGATTCTGTTAGGGTACAGTGGATTTGATAACAGTCCCGGGATGAACCTGCCGACGACGGGCGTTGCTCCGGTGACTTGGCAGAACTTGGAAACCGGCTCTTGAGCGTAAAGTCTTGCCGCTGCCGCCGCGATCTTGGAAGGTTCGAACCTTGCCAAGAACTTGGCTGCGACGCGTACTCTGTCATCCGTTTTCTTGACGTCTAAAACGAAGAGCCCGTCAGGTCTGACGCGGTATATGAATTGCTCCATGTCGCCTGTTTTCATCCTCGTACCTATGTGGATGCCAGCAGAAAGCAGAGTGTCCTGGGGCAAGAGAAGTTCCTCTTCAGGAGGCACTGTGGCCTCTGCAACTTCAGGCTTTTCTTCCTCGGTCTCCACTGGATGAACTTCTTCTTTCATCTCATCTTCTTTGTCTTCTTCGTTTTCTTCCTGGTTTTCCTGCTCGTTTTCTTCTTCGCCTTCCTTGATTTCTTCGTCTTCCGACAACTTTTTCATCCTCCTTTAAGCATGTCAAGATCAGCCATTTTGGCTCTATCGCCAAGGAACTCTTCTATTCTGATCAATTCGTTTATCTTTGCTGTCCGCGCGCCCTCAACGATTCCAGTTTTGATAATCGGGCATTTGTAAGCCACGGCCAGTTGGGCTATGTGCCAATCGCAAGTGTCACCTGAGCGGTGAGACATCACTGGAACGTACCCGTGTCGCTGGGCCATTTCGATCGTTTCCCAAGCATCTGAGAGGGTGCCGACCTGGTTGACCTTTATTATGATGGAATTTGCCGCGTGCAGTTTCAACCCGCGGTAGAGCCTTTCGCTGTTCGTAGTGAACAAGTCGTCTCCACAGATGAGGCAGTTCTTGATTTTCTTGGTGATTTCAGCAAAGCTTTTGAAGTCTTCTTCGTCGAAGGGGTCTTCAACGTAGGCCAAGTGATACTTCTTGGTTAAGCCAAGCACGTACTCCAGTTGTTCGCCTGTGTCGCGTTTCTTTTTCTCCCTCGCGTAATTGTACTTTTTTTCTTTGGCGTTCCAGAGTGAGGACGACGCGAAATCAGCGCCCATCCCACAGATGAAGCCCATTTCACTGCTTACTTCTTCACAAGCCCTTGCCGTTATTTCGAAGGCCTCTTCGTTTTCCACGGTGGCAACCCAGGCCCCTTCGTCACTTCTACCGCCGCCGAACAGCTTGTCCTTCTTGCCTAACGTTTCGCCGATCTTCTTGTGTACCATAGTGTTTGCTGTCGCGGCTTCCAAGAACGACTCGGCGCCGTGAGAAAGAGCCAAAAACTCTTGAATATCGGGGCTTTTTCCGCGCGTGTGCTGCCCGCCGCTTATCGTGTTTCCCAGCGGGTAGGGAAGTTCGTGGGCCACGTGCCCCCCGAGATGCTGAAAGAGAAGAAGACTGTTCGAGTTTGCCGCTGCTTCTGCGCTGGCCAGTGAGACTGCAAAAGCGGTGTTTCCGCCAATCGACCTGAAGTCTTTTGAACCGTCGATTTCGTGCAGTGTCTTGTCGATTTCTTCTTGACTGTCCGCGCTTAGGCCTATGATTTCGGGGGCAACAAGCTCGTCAACTCTCTTTATAGCCTGCTCAACCCCGCCTTGCGGATAGTAGACGACTTCTGTTTTGCCACGGCTCTTTCCAGCCGGTGCTGCGACTCTGCCGAAACCTGATGCGGTGATGACGTCGACTTCGATGGTTTCTTCTCCGCGATTGTTGAAGACCTTTCTCGCTAAGACGTCCTCGATCACTGCGGCCATCAGATTTTCCCGGCTCAATCTCAAAGATTCCTTGCCTCTCTTCGTTTTTCGGCTTCTTCGTAGAAACGAAGCACCTCATCCAGAATATCCGCGTGAGAGAGGAGCATGCGTCTGCAACAATAGCGTTTCACGCCTAGACTGTCGAGCACTTCACTCGGGTTTTCCCCAGCTTTGACTCTATGGGTGAACTCTTCCCATTTGTCACCGATCAACTTGCCACAAGTGAAACATCTTACGGGTATGATCAAACCTTGTCAGCCCTCTTTACCGGTAACTCTTCTGGTCTCTTGACCGAGCACCTGGACCTCCAAACTTTTTGGGCTCCTTCTTCCGTGAGTCACCAGCAATCATCGTTCTGTCGTACTCAGCAAAAACTGTGCGAAGATGAGTGCTCTTGGTCCATTTCAGCACTGCGTTTGCGACAGCCATACGTGCAGCTTCCGCCTGGCCCATGTAGCCTCCGCCGGAAGCCTTCACGTCCAGGTCCAGTTGCTTCCAAACCTCGTCTCCGGCTTCTAGAAGCGGTTCCATGATCTTTTCACGCGCGATTTCAGGTTCAAAAATCTCCACAGGAACCTTGTTAACGTAAACTCTTCCAACGCCAGGTCTTACGACCGCCCTTGCACTGGCGGTTTTCCGTTTTCCACTCACAACGAGAGTTTTCTTAGCAGGCATTTTCATTCACCTTGATTCCATCCTATTTCTCTTGAGAATTCGCCGACCGTAAAGTACGCGCACTTCAACTTTTTCGCTTGGGCGTCGGCTACTGTTTCCATCTTCTGGTTTTTCAGGTCTTCAGGGACTCCTATGAACACTTTCAGATTTTTGTAAGCTTGTTTGCCCTTGGGCTGTTTGAACGGAAGCATTCCTTTGACGGTTTTTCTAACGACTCCGTCTGGCCTTCTATGATGGAATGGCCCCCGATATACGCCTCCCACGGCAAGGAATTCTTTTGCTTCTGAAACTTTGTTTCCCTTTCTTCCCGATATCACTGCCTTCTCCGCGTTTACCACCACTATTTCCTCGCCTGTAAGAAGACGCTTGGCGATTCTGCTTGACATTCTGCCCAGGATGAGTCCGTCAGCGTTCACGATTGTTGTTGCTTTACTCGATGATTCCATGTCTTCACCCGATTATCTTGACCTTCGATCCCTTAGGATCCTTTTTGACAAGGTTGTCAAGCGAAAGGCACTTGCCCTTCGCAGCTTCTATCTTGTCTCTCGCCCTTGCTGAGAAAATGAAAGCCCCGACCGTTATGGCGTGGCCAATTTGACCCGTGCCCAAAACCTTTCCTGGGACTGCGACCATTTCGCTCCTGTGAGTGTACCTGTTTAGTCGGCTTACGTTCACCACGAGATTGCGTCTTCTCGGTTTGGACAGGCGTTCAGCAACGTCACGCCATACGCCAACATTGTTCTCTCTGCTTTGCTTCTTCAAGAAATTAACGGTGTTGATCAGTTCAGGGTTTGTGGTTCTAGTCTTCCTCACTCTTCTTCACCTTGATTTGGCCCTCAAGCTCTTTCAGTTGTTTGTCTAGCAACTTGACGGCTTCCGTCACTATTCGTTCTGGCGGAAGTGCTCCCGTGGACTCAACGGCCAGTATGAAAGCGTCTTCTTCCCCAGATACTTCTATCGCACGTGGTTTTTCTGGACAAGCTTCAGCACAGTCCTGACACAGCGTGCACGCCATCAGATCGCGAATTTCAACCTTGTTTCCTGATTTGACAAGAACCTTCCTGGGACACATTTCCACGCATTTTCCACACGCGGTACATTTGTTGCTTATCGTTATCTTGGGAAAGTATTTGTAAGTGCACATCGAAACAGGTTGCCACTTGGCGTGGTTTTTGCCTTTTCCAAGTCTCGCGTAGGCTTCAAGTCTGATTCTCTGTTCTTTTGCCAGCTTAACGATCGGCACCTTTTCGCTGACTGGTGCTATCGTTTGACTTTCCGATTTGAGGTCGCCTGAATAGATGGTTCTGGACCCTTCTTTTGCTTCAACTTCAAGTGCCAGGGTAACTCTGCAGAGGTTGCATCCGAATTCACTCTTGCACGAACATTCCTCAGGCAGGTTGTAACTGTCCAAGTCGGTCTTGAGCGGAAGGAGCCCAAGCCTGTGCGCAATGACTTCATCTTGCAGAATCGAAGAGTTCTCAAGCATCACGATCTCATCTATGGCCATACATGGGACTTCCGATGTCACTAGCCGTCTCAAAGCGTTCATGTACGGAACGTCCACTCCTCGAATCAACAAGCGCAGTTGCTCTTCGCTTTTCTCAAGCACTTTTATTTCCACTTGGTTGGACACTCCATGCTAACCAGTGTGTCGTTCAATAAGACATTGGTGCATTATTTCAATTTTTCTGTCAGGAGAAAGAAGGCTTCAACCTGTCAGACTCTTCTTCCCCTTCTGCCGCCCGGCCTCCGCGTACCATCATGCGGGATAGGCGTGACTTCCTCTATACGTTCAATGCGGAAACCAGCCCTTGCCAACGCCCTGATAGCGGCCTGCGCACCTGGACCAGGAGTTCTGGGTCCTGCGCCTCCAGGAGCTCTGACCCTGATGTGTATAGCGGTTATACCCTTATCTCTTGCAACATCGGCCGCCAATGACGCTGCGCGCATCGCGGCGTAGGGTGAAGATTCCAGTCTGGATTGTTTGACAACCATGCCTCCAGACGTTCTGGCGATCGTTTCTGCGCCCGAAAGGTCAGTCATGTGGATAATCGTGTTGTTGTACGAACTGAAAATGTGAACGACAGCCCACTTCTCAGTTTTCTTGCTCGAACTCATTATTGTTCTCCTTCTCTTTCAGGTCCTGGCTCTGCCTGCGGCGCAACAGTGATGGTCTGTCGCAACGGATGGTTGGGATTCGCGAGGGCGCTCTGAGCTTTGTAACCGATTTGAGCCTCCTCGGGTTTGGTTACGAGGTGGCCGGGTGTTTTGACTCGCTGCCCTCCGATAGTTATGTGTCCATGGGTTATCAGTTGGCGAGACTGTTGGGCCGTTTTTGCCAACCCTTTGCGCAAGACGAGGGTTTGAAGTCTTCGTTCAAGGATGTCTTCTATCGTTAAGTCCAACACGTCGTCCAGGACAGCTGTTTCAGGCAGAACGCCCAGCCGTTTCAAGCGTGCTAGAATCTCCTCTTCCATTTTTTTGCGTTCTTCAGGCGCCTTCCCAATGAGTGACCGTGCAGTGCCTCTGAACGTTGACAGCATCGTTTCATTCCGCCACAGTTCATGCTTGTTCCTTAAACCGAATTCTCCTATGAGTTTGAGTTCAGCCTGCATTATGTCGGTTCGCCAAGGGAATCTCGGCGTGTCGTACTTCTTTCTCTGTTTCTTGATGTCGCCCATTACTTACTCTCCGCTGCGGCCGCGCCGGGTCTCTGCATCAACGTCTTCTTCTTAACCCCCAAGGCTTTACCCGCTCTACCCGTGGTTTTGGTGTGTTGCCCGCGCACCCGCAGGCCGTAGGCGTGTCGGTATCCACGCCAAGACTTGATGATCTTCTGCTGCTCAATGTCCATTTTTGTTCTGAGGACAAGGTCAGCGCTGATCAGGTGCCCGTCTTTGCCCGTTTCTGCGTCTCTTCTTCTGTTCAATAGCCACGGAGGCAAACCGTGTCTGGCGGGGTCTTTAACGATCTCTTCAACCTTCTCCACGTCGGTTTCCGTCAGGAACCCCGCTCGTTTGTCTGGGCTTATACCCGCCTTCATCAGTATCGCGTTTGCCAGACTCAGACTTATCCCTTTGACCTTTGACAGCGCGTAAGACGTTTTCAACGTGCCGTCAACGTCGGTGTCTATGATTCTGAGTCTGTACCGAAATTCTTCTGACATTCAGTGACATCCATTATGGTCCGAAGCTAACTACGAAGTAAACCATAATTTATATAAGAATATCGGTTTTTAAACAAACAATGCAATTTGGCTCTGCGTGTTTTTTCCACATGACCTCACGCGTTCAAATCTTCGACACGAGGTTAACGTTACCGCTTGAGTCTAGGAACACTATCCAAAACACGCGGGTTCTGGTCTTTCTTCTATCCAAAAAGCGATTGGCATGAGTGTTGAAGTGTGGTTCGGTCTACCATGCGTTTGGGTGTTGATATCTGACTATGGGCGTGTTATTTTTGAATGGCTCTTTCTTGAAGAGTTCTTCGAGTGAAAGGAGTATTTCTCGATGGTTTTCTTCGTCTTTCGCTATTAGCTCGAAAACATACTTCAGAGACTCCAGGTTGACTTTGTATATTTGAGAGATTTCTTTGCTCATGAAGTTAAGTGTCTTTAATTCGACAAGAACGAAGTATTCTTCACTGAGCGAGTTTTCGAAGCCGGCCAACCTGTTCATCAAACCGGGCAGGTCCGACTCGTTGATCTTCTGTTTCTCTGTTATCTCGTCTGATAGGTCAGAGATCTTTTGCCACACCTGCTTCAGTTTCTTTTCACAGTCTCCAGATTTGGGTTTGGAGGGTGAAATGTTCTCGGCGATTTCTCTCATTATCACCGAGTGTTTCAGGCTGTCGTAAGCGATGTAGTACAGTGAGGATCTGGCAAGAAGATTTTCTGTTTTCGAGGCTATACTACGATACAGCGAGAACGTTCTTTCTTCCAAGTTGCTGGAACAATGGAGAAAGCCTGCCACGTCCTTTCCGTTCTTCACGTTCCGCAAGAGCATCATTCCTCACGGTGTTCTGCATGAAACAATGCCTAATTGAGTGATAAATGAGTTATGAATCCTCAATTCACTATGAAAAGAGTAGCGAGCTCGCAAACAGCAGGATTTTTACTCAAGTCTCTTTGCCATCAGAATTGTTCTTTCAGCAGTTGACGCTGAAAAGAGCAGATCATCAATCGTGGCTATGAAAGTGGGAAATTTCCCATCGTAGCTTATGCTTGTCACGACCCTTCTTGAATCTTTCGTAGTTTTTATGGACAGACCTTTTGGGGTCCTCATATTGTCCGGCGACACTGCTTTGGCCACGACTTCAGCCGTCTTTTCATCATCGTATTCCAAGACTATTTTGGCTTGCAATCTTTCTCGCCCTTCAACTGTTTGCCCACGAGTTCGTTCACGATTGACATGAATTCGTCGACGTCTTTTATGGGAACTTGGGCGCCTGCAGCAACGTTGTGCCCTCCGCCTTTACCGTGGAATTTCTCGGCGGCCGCCTGCATTGTTTCGCCGAGGTTGACGCCTTTGCTCACCACGGTGTCCATGGTTCGCGCGGATATCTTCGCGATTCCTTCTTCTTGGAGATTGGAGTAGGCTATCAAGGGTTTTTCGGGGTTGGGAAGGTTTGAGACGAGTATAGACGAGATGGCTCCGACCATCTTGTCTTTGATGAAGTCTTCACCGAATACGACGTAGATGTTTTCGAATTCTTTCATCCTTTCAGGCTTCTCCATCACCCAGCCCAAGTACTTGTTGATGGTTCGTCTATAATCTTCCAGGAGTCGGTTGGCTGCTTCAAGAGACGAGCCTCTGTCGCCCATGCAGACGGCTACGCCCAATCCTGCTTTTTCCATCCTTCCAGTCGCGTTGAGCAGCACCGCAAACTCTCGCGCATCCCTCAGGGGGGTCCATGGTTCTTCATGGTTTAGAATGTAGATGCTTCCGATGAGATTCGTCACTTCATAATGTAGACCCTTAGAAACCAGATGGTCTGCCAGTTTTGAGCATAATCGCTTCTTTTCATCTTCGGACAGGTCTCTCAGGGCTCGCCATTTGTCCCCGTTCATCGGTTCTATGTCGAGACTCTTGAGGAAGGCCAAGCTGTTGTTTTCATCTCCGCTTATGCCTGGAATGAACGGGTTTGTCGAAGAGGTTAAGGCTTTCAGAATTGGGCGCGTTTCCCTTCCGAAGAAAATCAGGTCTTTTTCAACGGTCACGTGACCTGAGCTGGTTGCGTCTTCAACGATTTTCTGATTCAAACCCCTGAGCGTGCGTTGATCGTACTTGTCCTGTAAGTCTCCTAGAGCTCCAACGATCGCAACCGGCGACAAGTCTACGTTAGTCTTGTCCAGAGCCTTGGCGACAAAATAGGCGACGCCTGAACCGCTTACGTCCCTAGCTCCGTCAATACCGTGCAGATGCGGGTTTACCTGCACAAAGTTATCTGATTGTTCGCCCACAACCTGATGATGATCCAGAATTACGATCTTGAAGTCGGAGAGTTTCTCGTTGAGTAGATCGACGTAGCCGCTTCCCAGATCAGTGAAGACAATCAGTTGAGGCTTATCCGAAATGATTTCAGCGACGATCTTGTCTTCGATCCATTGAGTGATGCGAATTCTGAAGCGGGCCTCCAGCCTCGACAGAGCCTTTCCCATTATTCCAGCTGCAGCAACGCCGTCAGCGTCCAGGTGCGAGAAAACGTGGACCAGCCCATCCTGCTTGACCGTTTCCAAGATGGTTTTTGCTGCCTTTTCAGCAGAATCAAGGAAGCTGGCGTACTGTTCATCGGAAGCTGAAGCCATGACTGGTCATCCTAGCCTAACCCGAGTGAGATTATTTAAAGATTTAAGATGCTTTAGCGTAGGAACGGCTCGAAAATGGTCAACGAAAAAGTTCGAACGAAACGAGAGAGATCTAAGTTATCGAAGCGATTTTAGGTTCGTACTTCCATGCTGGAGCTAGGATACCTTCCTTTTTGTAGAACCTCGACACCTTGTGAATCTTCGCTTCTATAAGTTGAAGCGCTCGCCGATTGTAAAGGTCGGTTCTATTCTTCTCAAGGTGAAGCGAAAGGCTCTGGGCCTTCTTCAGCAGACTTGTCAGATCCTCAGGAAAAGCTGGGGCCAATTGATTCTCTCTCATGATTGTCAGCACGCGTTTGCCGGTTATGGGTTTTGACAGTGGAACCGAATACTGATCTCTGAGGATGGTGCCGATTCGGCTTGCCGAGTTACCCTCTTTTGCAAGTTTGACTATTAGAGCTTCAACTTCTTCAGCTTGATACTTACACCAGCTAGGAGCGCGTTTGCTCACAGGTCTCGTTTCATGTGATTTTCCTTTCTCTTGCTTAGGCATGGAGTATCCCTAGATAAGTGCCTATGAGCGAAGATAAACGCATATTTAAGAGTAACCGTCGATTTTTTGAAGTGACCGTCTTCTGCATTCAGCTCTTCTTGTCGTGCGAAAAAGGAAAAGGGACTTCCTTACCCGATCCTCCGCCGTTGCGAACTACCTTGTAATAAGTGAACGCTTCTTTGACCAAATCTGGAGCGGACCCTCTGAACAGCAGTGAATAGGGTGTCGTACAGCCGGCAAGACAAGACTTGCAATTCTTTCTAGCCTCTAGCACCTGCTGGAATCGACTTGTCCCCAGCAATTCTGCCATTGAAGAAGTCACGAGCGACCCAATTTTCCATTCGGAAGAATTTGGTACTATCGGGCAGATGCGGAGATCACCGAGGGGTGACACTCCCATGTACAAGCGCCCGGCATCACAGATGTGCGGCATCTCGCCTTTAACAAACTTCGGGAAGAACTCGATCACTTTCTCCGAGGGCCCGATGAACGGGTTGGTTTCCTTTTCCTTCAGAACATCGAGAACGAAACCGTCAACTTTGTCGCTGGGAATAGAGTACGCCGATATGAAATTGTCCTCTCCTCCAACGGGGAAACCTGTTATGAATACGCCAAGATTCTTGATCCAATTGCAGAAAGGAATGAATTCTTTGTAGTTCACGTTGTTCAGAACAAAATTCACACCGACGACACAATCGCCCTTTACGGCAAGCAGATTCTTCAACCCTGCAAGAGCTTGCTTAAACGTTCCTTCCTCTCCTCGAATCTTATCATGGGTTTCCTCGAAACCGTCAAAAGAAACGAAAACCGTATCAAACACGCTCGAAATGGATTTCGCTCTTTTGGGAGTCAGCAAGGTACCGTTCGTATTAACGCCAACGACAACTCCCTTGCGCTTAGCAACTGCAGCTATTTCTTCCAGGTCCCTCCTAATCAGTGGCTCTCCGCCGGTGATACCCAAGATGCCGACGCCGAGGTCCCCAAGTTCACTGACGATTTTCTTCGCTTGATCCGTGTCCAGCTCTTTCGGGTTCTTCAGCTTCCACGCATCACAGAACATGCATCTTCGGTTGCATCGAAAGGTTATCTGGTAACTGACGAAAAACGGCCTCGGACAGCCTATTTTGTATCTCACAAGGCTATTTGCGATCTTTAGCGCGGGCATCAATATGTTTCTGCTCACTCTGACCACCGAGGCCTCTGGAGACACTTTCGAACAGGTTCTCTTAGCAACCGGTGACACTTAATTCCTGCTTCCTTGACCATCATGTCTCCAATTGTTGACCAATGATTTTGCCATGGTCGACGATGCAAGGATTATCTAAGAGTGCCTCTTTACATAGTCCTAGGAGACTGGAAATGGTCGATTCGGCAGAGCTTTTCGAGGCGATCTCGCACCCGGTGCGAATCAAGATTTTGAAGATTCTCGAGAAGCAGCCTGCAAGCTTTGCCTCCCTGAAGAGACAGCTGGACATTGAAAGCAGTGGCAACCTTGATTATCACCTCAAGAAGCTCGCCCAACTCATAGCGGTTCGAGAGAACGGGTTGTACGGGCTTACGGACGCAGGAAAAGAAGCCCTTCTGTCGATTGGAACGATAGAGCTGTGGACTGAAATGGAAAGGCGTAAGATCAAAACACCTGGAAAACTGCCGTTGGAAGCCTCTTTGCTCATTTTGTTAGAGTCCTCGACCGTTGCGGTGGCCATACTCTGGTTTCTCTTGGCGCCTTCAACTCTGTCCATTCTTTCAGTGATCTCGATTTCAGCAGTCATCGCGTCCCTTGGCGTCGTATCAGTTTTTGGGATTCTTACTGCTGGGCGATGGAGCTGGAAAACGGTGATAGCGAAGTCGGGCATGATGATGTTGGGAGGGCTGATTCCCCTGTCCTACCTGTCCATTTTGTTGGGGGCATCTCGTGACGTGTCAGCGGAGATGGATCTATTCTATCCAACAGGAATTCTGTACATAGTGTTCGTAGTTCTGGAAACAGTGTCTGTATTCGTGGCTTTGAGAAGCCCTGTTAGGGACTATCTGGGTGCAAAGACAGTTACTCGTTTGCCTCACCGCGCCCTTCTCGGAGGAGTTGCCAGCATAGCCAGTGGGGCCTTGACGACCGTCGGGATGAGTTTGAACGTTTTCTCCTTGACGCTAAACGGTGGTGGCGCTCTAGATCTTTTGGGTAGCGCAATATTCATAGCTGGATTGGCGGTCGGAATTGGCGGGGTACTCATTCTCTTGAGAAGCTACACTCTGGGCGCTCTGATGAGCATAATCTTCGGTCTCTTCCCATCACTCGCTTACTACCAAGCTTCTCAGGTTGTCCAGAGGCTTTTCGGAGGCTCTAACGTCACCATTGTGCTATCAGTTATTCTGGGATTGTTACCCATAATCGGCGGAATACTTGCGTTGGTCAGCATGCGCAAAATCCGAGATTGACCTTTCGGCATATTCCAACAGTCTTCGTTTGTCTCGTTTGGATTATGCAAGTTCACGGAATCAGCTGATGTACCATTTCGCGAAATTTCGGATCGCATTTGCGCGGTGTGAGTACGTGTTCTTTTCAGTGATGTTCATTTCAGCGAAGGTCCGTGGGCTCTTGGTCGGTTGGAAAATAGGGTCAAAACCGAAACCAGATTTGGTATCGCTTCTTCTTTCTTCGGTCGTTATCTCTCCGTCAACTTGACCGTGAAAGCAGATCGGTGCTTTTTGTTGTGCAGAAAGATAGGCGATCACGGATTCGAAATGGGCTTTTCTGTTCTGGATGTTTCGCATGAGTTTCAGCACACCTTGATTTCCGATCGTTTTGTACGTGTAGGCTGCGTAGGGTCCTGGGAAACCGTCCAGAGCGTCGATGAACAGTCCTGCGTCCTCAACGATTATGGGAAGATGACAGTTCTTGAAGGCGTCCTTTGCGCTGGCTTTGGCGATTTCTTCGAGGCTTTCGTTCTGGATCTCTGAGGATTTGACTCTCAGCATTCCAACAGCTATGTTGTATTCGACGAGGATTCTTCGGGCTTCGTTGAACTTGTTGATGTTGTTGGTGACGAAAAATATGATTCGACCCTTGAGCTCAAGTTTCCTGTTTTCTTCCTGTAACATAACGTCCTCTCCTTTCTATTTCTTTGATTTTTTCTGAAATGTTTTGCAGTTCCTTCGAACCTACCACGCTGCCGTAACCGTTGAGAACCGACCGGTAGCAGTCTTCGGCAAACTGGTAGTGCGTGCTTTCAAGGGCTCTTTTCATGAGATGGAGGTCAACTCCTCTGGCCTCAAGCTCGTCGTTCTTTTCGCCAAGACCGAAGTCTACGAGGAAAACCTTTCCCTGCGTGTCCATAATCATGTTTGAAGTGGTTAGGTCGCCGTGAATCACGCTGTTCGAATGAAGCTTTGCTATCAACTGTCCTATCTTGAAGCATAGGTTTTTCCTTTCCTTTTCATCGAGTTCATCAAGGAGCATCTTGACCTGCTTTCCCTTTATAAATTCCATGACGATCGTGGTGTTTTTCAAGTCGACGAGGAAAATCTTCGGGGTTGGAACGCCAGCTCCTTTGGCCTCATGCATCAGCTGAGGTTCATGCAACGTTCTGTAATTCCGAATCTGTTCATCAAGTTCATCTGGTCTGTACTTCTTGGGCAACCTTCTCTTCAAAACCGCTTTTCGACCATGCCAGCTGGTGACGTAGAGATTGGCCTCGGCGCCTTTCTTGATCAACACGGGCGAGTTCACTTCATCCATGGAACCTCAACCTCGTCGACCCGCCATCTCAACTTCACAAAACTTTTCTCAACGGGCGTGGCAACACCGTGGCGATAAGCCAACGCCCCCGTCCAAGCGATCATGGCTCCGTTGTCTATTGCAAACTGTGTCTGCACAGCATCGAACCTCACGTCATGCTCGTCGGCAACAGCCTTGATCATTGACTGCAGCCGTCTGTTAGCAGCAACACCGCCAGTTAGCAGAAGCTCCTTCTTGCCCGTGTGAGCCAAAGCCCTTTCAGTGACTTCAGTCACCATCGAAAAAGCCGTTTCCTGAAGACTGTAACAAAGATCCTCAATTCTGTATTCGCCTTTCTTCAGCATTGAGGTAGTCGCTGTAAGCAAACCGCTCAGCGAAAGGTCCATGCCTTTTACAGCATACGGAAGGGGAATCAACTTGTTCCCTTCTAAAGCGATCTTCTCGACCACGGCCCCGAACGGCATGCCCGGCTTTTGATGCAGCCCAGCTTCACGGGCGAAGACGTCCAAGCAGTTGCCCAAGGCAATGTCGAGCGTTTCGCCAAACACCCTGTAACGTCCTGCTTCAAAGGCTACGACCATTGTGTTTCCGCCCGACGCATAGAGCGTAACAGGGTTTTGAGCACCCGTCCTCAGCTTACCGATCTCGATGTGCGCTATGCAATGGTTGACTCCGACAAGTGGAACGTTAAGATAGGAAGCAAGAGCCCGTGCGACGGTTGCTCCTGTTCGCAGGCATGGGCCTAATCCTGGACCTTGAGAAAAAGAGATGATCGACATGTCCTGCGGTTTTTTTCCAGATTGACTTAAAGCTTCCTTCAGCACTCTGGCGGCCACTTCAGAGTGATGTCTAGCTGCTTCCCTCGGATGTATGCCCCCTTCTGGCGGTACGTAGGCATCTATTATGTTAGCCAGTATGTTGCCGTCGAAGGTTGCTACGCCGATGCTGAAGTCATCTGCTGTTGACTCGATTCCAAGACAACAGCCTTTCATGGTCTTGTCTTTCATTTCTTTCAGCTTTCAACATGGTTTTTGCAGGTTTTAAGCATACACCTTTTTATTATGATCTGACGCATATTTATCTGGAATATCTGGATTTGGAGAAGATGCCTAAGCGCAACGACCTGGAGCAAAGGGCTCTACAGTACATCGTGAACACGGGTTTTCAAGGCGTGCTTCAATCTGATCTCTGGCATGAGCTTGACGCCAGCAGTCGGGAAGGCTCTCGCATTGCCTTGAAACTGGAGAATAAGGGACTTATTCGAAGGGAAAAGGAACTGCGAGAGGGAAGATGGACGTACCGGTTGTTTCCGAAACGTTTGCCGGCGTCGATAGACTCCATAGTTGATTGTCCTTGTTTGATGTGCCCAGATAATCCAAGATGTGATCCGTCAACCGCCATTTCGCCCCAGAATTGCGAAAGACTCACGGAGTGGCTGCATTCAATTTCTGAAAATCAACCTGGCGTTGTTGGGGACAGCTAGTTTTGCCCAAGAGTGCGTGGGTCGAGGATCGAAAAAGAGACTACTACTACAAGAAAGCTAAACAAGAAAAATACCGCTCTAGAGCAGCTTACAAATTGTTTGAGGCAGTCAAGAAATACGGCTTCATCGAGTATGGTGACGTTGTGGTAGATCTCGGAGCAGCTCCAGGCGGATGGATTCAAGCCGCGAGAAAGACCGTTGGAAACAAGGGGTTTGTTCTGGGAGTGGACCTTAAACCAATTGAACCTTTTCCCCAGCCTTACGTGAGAACGATAATAGGCGACATAACAGACCCAGAAACGGTGCAACAGATACTGGACATGCTTCCGAGAAAGGCTGACGCCGTGCTTTCAGACGCTTCACCGAACATTTCAGGAATATGGGAAGTTGATCATGCCCGGCAAATAGACTTGGCTCAACAATCGCTGGAAATCGCGAAGCAAGTTCTGAAGTCCTCAGGGAGTTTTTTCGCGAAAGTGTTTCAAGGAGACATGCTCAACGACTTCGTGCAAAAAGTCAAACAGAACTTCATGAATGTCGTGTTAGTCAAACCTAAAGCCAGCAAAGCGAAGAGTGCTGAGATCTACATTCTGGGAAGAGGTTTGAAGAATCAGTGAAGCGAACATCAGACATAAATTCGTTCAACCTGCATAATTCAGAGAAGGTGGAAGGATGAGGATAATCTCGGCAGATTCGTCTACAGCCGTTCTGAGTGACAAGTTTGAACCAATATCGATCGTGGCAACCGCCTCGGTGCTGGTTGTTCCGCCGTACCGAGAAGCAACCGCTTTTCTGGCTGAACCAATTTTCGTGGACATCGAAAAAGGGCATGACGCAATAGTACATGAAGCAGAACTCTGCAGAGACCTGCTCAGCAAAACAAAAGCAGACGTTGTCCATCTCGACATGTCTTTAGGATCGCTCCCGATCGAGCAGCTTAGCCCAATTCAGTTCACTAACATGAACATCTCAGCAAAAGCCAAGCGTCATCTGTTGAACGTCTTGCCGCGATTGAGAAAAATAGGGAACGAAATGACACAAAAGTACGGCGTCGAGGTTCTGGCGATTGGCAAGGAAAGCATCCCTGTTAGAATTGCTGAGCTAACGTCAGGTGCTCACGCCATACTGTACGCTTGCAAGAAAGCCGTAGAAGAGAAACACACTGTTTTGTTGGGGTTACCTTCGAGATGTCAACCACAATCTATGGAGAGGGGCATCTATCTTGACTCATTAATGCCGGCTGAACACGACGTGAGAGGATTCGCGGAAGATTCTGAAGAAGTTCTGAAGAAAGTTAATATCACCGAGTTCCTAAACCCCGTTGCCAGAGGCTTTCGAGCTTTGAAAATCAACCCAAAGGAGGCAGAGTAGCTGTCTCTCGCTTTTTGGAGAAAAGCTTCATCAAGAAGGAAGCGAATCATCACAATCGTGATCTTCTTCCTCATATCGACACTCGTAACCTGCATAGGCGTACTGACTCCGCTAAGCCAACAAGACGCCGATCAAATCAATCAGGAAGTCGTAAACATCCGAAATAGCTCAAGCGCCCAGAGCATTCTTGTAAACAACCTTGTCATATGCTTGGTGATGTTCATTCCGATATTCGGACCCGTCTTAGGCTTCTACGCCCTCTACAACTCGGGAGTCGCCATCGAGGCGCAGGTCATAGCTGAGCCGAGGCTGAGCGGGATACCGCCGATACTCGGCTTGTTCACGGAGTTTCTGCTCCCCGTTATATGGCTGGAGTTCATCGCGTACTCCACGGCTTTTGCGGAGAGTTTCTGGCTCATAAGACGCGCCATGCAAGGGTTGTTCAAGAAAGAAATCAAGAACACTGCCATTCTGATCGCGATCTCGGCATCACTGTTGGTGGTTGGCGCAATCGTAGAAATAGCGTTGATCAAGGCTTTTGGCGGTTAGCCCTCAAGTTTACGATCAAGCCTTCTTCGCCGGCGTGATTTCGAGGCTCATGTTGAAAGCTCTTGGACTTTGAGTCAATTCACCCAGACTCACAAGGTCAACTCCTGTTGCAGCAAATTCCAGGACGTTCTTTGCGTTGATCCCACCGCTCGCCTCCAACAAGACTTTCTTATCGCACTTCGCTTTTTTCAACGCCTCGACCGCTTTTCGGATTTTCTGCGGAGAAAAATTGTCCAACATTATGATGTCTGCCCCGGCTTTTGCTGCGCGCAACGCATCCTCAACCGTCGTCACCTCAACCTCGATTTTCTTGCTGACGGAGGCATGCTCTTTGGCTTTTCTTACGGCCTTTTCAACGCTGCCTGCAATCGCTATGTGATTGTCCTTTATCAGAACCATGTCGTCCAGATGCAGTCTATGGGTGTCTCCACCCCCTATTTCCACGGCCTTCTTGTCAAAGTACAAGAGTCCAGGAGCAGTTTTTCGCGTGCACGCGACTCTAGCCTTAATTCTGGCCCGTTGAAGCTGGTCTACAATGTTTCTCGTTGCACTCGCTATCCCACTCATCCGCGAAAGAAGATTGAGCAGAGTCCTCTCCGCCGTTAGGATAGTGCGAGCAGTTCCACGCATCCTGAGTATGACGTCTCTCGGCTTTGCCTTCGCCCCATCTTTCATTGAAGCTTCAACGTCAATCCTCAAGCTTTCCAGCAAAATTCGTGCTTCCTCTATTCCAGCGACCACTCCCGCGTCCTTTGCTATTACCGATGCTTCCACGTTGGCATCAGCCGGAATCAACAGGGAAGTTGTTACGTCTCCTTCTCCGGCATCTTCGGCCAAAATCCGGAGAAGTTTTTCTTCTATGATCTTGCGAGGTAGGAACATGATTTAAGGTCTTTATCATTTAGCTTAAAACACTTGTTCTGTCCGTCTATTTTCCAGCTGCCGCCATAACCTCTTTGACGGCGTTTTCAAGACCATCGTGTTTGAGAGCCTCTTCTTGAACCATCGTTGCCTTCTCCACCATTTCGTTCCCCAAAGTCTCTCTGACCCTTTCGAGCATTCTCTGTTTGTTCAAATGGTCCTGTAGGACAATCTTTGCAACGCCGAGGTTCTCTGCCTGTCTGGCGTTACTGATCTGTTCTGTGTGTTCGGGGGTCGGTATCAGAATCATGGGTTTGCCGTAGCACATGCACTGAGTTATGGTTCCGTGTCCAGCTCGACCTATCGCCATGTCACATGCTTTGAGAAATTCGAATCGATTAGGAATCCACTGGTAAATTGTGACGTTTCCGTGGCGTATGGGTGTGTTGTCAGCGCTGGGATAACCGTACGACATTATGACTTCGTATTCGTCGGGGAAATCCAGGAGTATCTTCCTCAGGACTCCTGTCACAAAAGCTTTTTCCGACGTTGGACCGCTCAACGGCGCAAAGATCATCGGTTTGTCCATCGGCAGTTTCAGTTGCTTACGAAGTTCTTCTTTGCTCCTCAGTTCTTTCGGCTGCTGGGGCAGTATTGGACCTATGAGCTTCACATTCTTGCGGTAGGATTTCGGAATCGTCAGATTTCCAACCGAAATCGTGTAGGGTGGGGGAAAATCCGGTATGAGTAGAGCCTTCACGCTCGACCAGATCTTGCCGATCAAAGTCAATGAGATTATGTCTGCAAACCTGGCTAGGTGGAGATGGTGTGTTCTTCTGGGAACTATGGGTTGGAATTGGTTGAGTATGCAGATCCTTGGAATCCTCAGGAGTCTCGCAGCCAACAGTGAGGATGCGCGAGTGTCGGAAACGACGACGTCAGGTCTGAAGGCCTCGATGCTCTTGACTTCCGCGTTTATCTGGTTGAGAAGCATGAGCGAAGCGAGAAATGGTCCTGGGTTTATGGCGGTCTGTCTGAAATCGATGCCTCCGTCGGGCTTGACTCGAAAGCCGACCGGAGGAGCCTTTATCAGCGGAAAGCCTTCCCGTTCGACGTAGTCTATTCCTTCTCCGTAGGTCGAAAACAACAGTTGAACACGGTTTTGCTCCAGCTTCCTTGCTATGGGCTCACATCTTCCAACGTGTCCCAACCCAATTCCGCAAGGAGCAAAGTAAACTTTCATAGGATCATTTCCAGCCGAGCAGTCCATGGTTAACCTGTTTCTGTAATCGTCTTCCAGCAATGATTAGTTTTGCGACGTCTGCGCAGGAAGACTTCAATTTGAGTCACTATGCGAAGGAGAAACGTTGAGCGATTCTTAACTTTTTTGGAGCTCAACGAGGCGGGGCATAAGCAAAATTCTTAAACCGAACGCGTTCAGTAACGTAATGGAAAGGAGGATGAATATGTCCAAACCTGATAAATCGGTTACAAAAGACATGCTCATGGGTCTGACGGTTGTGGATGCTGATGGCCGCTCGATCGGAACCGTCAAGGATGTTGCCTTTGTTGTCGGTAAGATGGGTTTATCCCTCTACGTTGAAGCAAAGAAAGGCGACAACCGAAACGTGTCGTGGGAAGAAGTTCAAGCAGTGGGAGACTTCGTCGTCTTGAAACCTGTACCGACACAGGTTCTGCAACCACAAACAGTTATGCACACTTGTCCTACGTGCGGTAGTCCGCTGAGATACATCGAACAGTACCAAAGATGGTGGTGCGACAAAGACAGAAAATACGTATGAGACGCATCTTTGCCCACACATTTTTTCCTTATCGATACAGAAATCAGTCTTCTCCGTTCTTCGCTTAAGTAGCCTTCTTCAACAAGGTGCCGACGCGATACGTCGGACATAATGGGTTCGGCTCTTGGCTATTTTTCAGTGCGAGATTTTCTTGTTCTCATATCTAATATCGTGACATCGCCCTTTGGGGCTAATTCTTCCGCAATGACGGAACTGAACGTGTACACCCTGGTGCCTTTCACGAGCCAAGAATCCGGAGGCAACCCAGCTTTGAGGCAGCACTGACATAGGAAAGTCTCTTCGTCCCACTTCCATTCGACTGGCACTTGCGGCAGTAGTAACCCTTTGTAGAAGCTATTCTCGATGATCAAGCCGTCTTGCCCTACCTTGATTTTTGCGATGTACTCTTTCGGGTTTTTCACTTTCACTTCCTCTGGCGGGGTCAACACGCTGACCTCGAAGACCACGTGATCAAGTTCACGTAGAGTGAGGCTCGGAAACCGAGGATCTTGCGTCGCCGCATGAATCGCTGAATCTACGACGGCTTCGGCAAGCGGGGCCGTGGGGTACGGATAGCCTATGCATCCTCTCAGTTCTTTCTCGCCGTTTTCGAACGTGTTTATGGTGACGAAGACTCCGCAGGGTTTGAGCAGATTCTCGGATGTGTCTTCGGGAACTTTGATGTGCCTTCGATTCTTGAGATACTCTTCGACAGCTTTTCTGGCAAGGTGGACGAGAAATGTGCCTTCATCCTTGCTGATCTCGAATTCCATCTAGGTGTCTCCGATACGAGAGATAGTGAATGGAGAGAAATTAAAGGTTGAGTTGTGCGAAGAGTCGGCGGTTTAGAATTTCATTGATTCTTCCTGTATTCCGTCCTTGGTTATTATCAGGAAGTCTATGCCGTCGCCACTCATTATGTCTCTACTGACCGCGGATTTCATCGCTCGGACCACCAGCTCCTTCGCCTCATCGGCACTCATGTTGTCTTTGAAGCCCTCTTCCACGACACCCATGGCAATCTCGGTTCCAGAACCCACGACAGTGTACTTGTCTGGCAAAACCGAACCCAGTGGATCTAGCGAGTAGAGCGACGGACCTTCGCCGTCGACTCCGGCGACTATCGTCTGAGTGATAAGGGGGGCCAAGCGCCGACTGAACAGCAGGTTTGACATGAGCTTTGCAGCTGCTCTCACCGAAATCGGTCTGCCCACATCCAGGTCGAACAGGTTTCCGTAAGCAGACACCTCTCTGATGAGAACCTGCATGTCAGAGACGAGCCCAGCGCAAGCCGCGCCTATGTGATCAGATATTTTGAAAACCTTCTTCCCTGTCTTGCTCACAATCAAATAGCCGTACGAAACGCGCTTCTCAGAAGCAAGAATAACCCCGTCTTTGTAAGTCACGCCTACGGTTGTGGCGCCAGGAACGAACATGTAACCATCTTGAGCTTGCTTTTCCAACATAATCAACCTTTTGCGTTTGTATAGACGGACAACCTATTAAACTTAATGACAAGAAACCAGAGACATATCCGCAATTCCCAGATTGCTCACAGGCTCGATTTGCGAGTATCTTCGGACGAAGCGTAGGCCCTGCGGGAAGAAGTGTGGGACTTGTTCCAACTATGAAGAGTCTGAATGCGTCGGATGTCCCGCAACAAAATACTACAAGGGACCCATATGAATAATGGTCAAAAAAAGCTGAATTTCCCAAGTGTTTCAGGATCGAACCTTGAAGGCAAAAAGCACAGACTGCCAAATGATTTCGAGGGTAGCCTGAATATCGTCATAGTAGCTTTCAGAAGAGAACACACTGATTTAATTGAAGGATGGCTAAGCTCCCTCATAGAAATGATTGGGAAGAACACCGAACTGAGATTCTATGAACTACCAGTCCTGAATGTGGCGTATGCGCCTTTTCGTTGGTGGATCGACGGTGACATGCGTGCCGGCATAACTAACCATGAAGCACGCGAGAGAACAATAATCGTGTACACAAACAAAGGAGATTTTAGGAAACGACTAGAAATTCCAAACGAAGAAACAATACACATTTTTCTAGTCAGCAGAGACGGGAGGATCCTCTGGCGAGATCAAGGGCGTTTCACCGAAGAAAAGTTTCAAAGACTGCAAGACGCCGTGCGCGCAATAAACATATAACCACTAAACTGCGATGCGTTGGCTAAGTGTGGGCGGCGATACTTTGGCTAATCCCTCCATATATTCGCTAAAGGAGCCAGTCATCGAAACTTCAAACCTTGTCAAAATCTACAAGGAAGGAGCAATCAAAGCTGTAGATGGACTCAACCTGAAAATAGGCAAAGGGGAAATCTACGCCTTAATTGGCGCGAACGGTTCAGGCAAAACCACAACCATCAGCATGCTTACCGGAAGCCTCTTCCCCACATCAGGCGAGATTCGAGTCCTCGGCTTGCAAGTTCCGAAAAAACGCAGAATTGTCGCCGCTGCAATCGGTGTGGCTCCGCAGGAATATGCCTTGTACAGCGATTTGACGGTGGAGCAGAACGTTTGGTTCTTCGCCAAGCTCTACAGCATGGACCGCAGTTCCTTCCTAAAAAGACTCGACGAACTTCTGCCCATCTTAAGATTGGATGAACGAAGAAAAACAGCTGTCTACAACCTTTCTGGAGGAATGAAGCGCAGAGTCAGCATAGCCTGCGCACTCGTACATCAGCCCAGAATCGTGTTCTTCGACGAAGCAACAGTCGGCATTGACCCTGTGCTCCGTGCCTTCTTCTGGGACTACTTCCGGTCGTTGGCAGAAGCCGGATTAACAATTGTTTTGACATCCCACGTTATGGACGAGGCCGAGAGGGCGAACAGGATCGGACTAATGCGAGCTGGAAAACTCATTGAATATGGCACGCCTGAAGAAATCAAGCAGAGACATTCGGCTTCTTCAATCGAGCAGGTTTTCCTCAAGCTCAGTGAAGGAGCGGTAGCAGATGAGTAAGACTAGGAATTTCTCGCCAAGCAGGGTTATTGCAGTCACGTGGCGTGTCTTGACGCAAATCTCCCGAGACAGACGCACTATAGCCTTAATGATATTTATACCTGCCATAATCATGCTCATATTCGGCTTCGTACTAGGCGGACAAGCGAAAAACCTCCCCGTCATAGTTGACAACCAAGACGCTGGCTACACTGTTCATGTAGGACAAAACTCGACTAGCTTCAATTTCGGCAACAAGGTTCTGTCTTCACTTCAATCGGATGATCGAGTAAAACTAAGCCAGGGAAGCTTTGACTCAGGAAAGACCGGCGTAGACAACGGAACATATTACGCTGCCATAACATTTCCAGCAAACTTTTCCGAAGTATTAATCCTAAGAAATGCTGGACAGAGCATTAACGCGCCAGTCACGATTTACATAGATGGAACCAACCCTACGATTGAAGCCACTGTTCTGGCAGCACTGCAGAGTTCCATGCAAAACACGTTCGGCAGCGGAGGGGTTGTTCTCAACGAACAATTTGCTTTTGGAGGCATTAAGTTCTCAAGCTTGGACATAAGCATTCCTGCAGTGATTTCTCTGGTGCTTACTCAAACAGTGCTCCTCATCTCTCTCATAGTCATAGTCAGAGAAACCACGTCAGGCGTCTTATCAAGACTCTACGCCACGCCACTTTCAGCCTTTGAAAGATTGCTCGGATATTCAATTGCGCTTCTCCTTTTAGGAATGGCAATGACGGGCATCGTCCTTTTCATAGGATTAGGAATCTTCGGAGCAGTCGTCCAAGGGAGTTTCGCTTTGCTGTTCCTCGGGGCAGTCCTTTATGCCTCGCTCAACATATTCTTAGCTGTATTCCTGTCCAACTTTGCAAGAAATGAGCTTCAAGCAGTCCAAATGGTACCATTGATCACCCTGACCAGCATGGCTCTAAGCGGAATGCTCATACCGGTTGACAGCTTCCCAGACTGGGTCCAGACAGTTGCCAGGTTTGTTCCCATGTACTATGCTAACAGAGTGTTCGAGGGCATAATGCTGAAGGGGTATGCAATAGACAACCTTGCGCCACAGTTCATTATCATCGGAGGAATAGCACTATTGTTCTTTGTCATGGCAGTAATGAC